>NZ_JALQDP010000001.1:0-672711 GCF_023631165.1 Caballeronia sp. AZ1_KS37
CGGCGGTGGGTTTAGCGACTACCTAGCGCGGCGGCTGTTGTTGTTTATTGGTGTCTTAAAACAACCCGGGGACGGCGGGGCGTCGACCGGAACCGGGGGGGGGGGGGGGGGGGGGGGCCCCCCCCCCCCCCCCGCGCCCGACGTCCAGATACCGCACCGGCAGGCCGCGATCGCCGAGCACGAGTTCGAGGCTGCCCAGATCTTCGAAATAGACGTGGCGAATCGCCAGGACTTCATGTTTCATCGGCGGCTTTCCGTAGGTCGAGCGCGTGTGGCCCGGAACGAAGTTGTGACGAGCCGCGCCTCGCGGTGAGGCGCGACGGGCACAGTCTAACCGACTCGCCGCGGCCCCACAGCGCCGGATGACGCCGAATGGCTTGTACGCCGTCCGCCCGGATCAGGCGACCTGGGCGAAGACCTTCCAGCTTTTCTTCTGCGTGGCGACGTCGGCTTCTTCGTATACCGAACAGTCGAGACGCAGATCGGTGTCCGCCATGTCGATCTGAAGAAGCGAGCAGTGATGCGGCGTCTTCTTGGGATTCTTGCTCGCTTCGAAGTGCGAGCAGGACAGACACATGCGGTGCGCCGGAATCTGCTGTTGCGATTCGAGCTGACGGATGGTCTTGAGCAGCGTGCGGTAGAACGCAACCTGCTCGTCCTCGCGCAGCGTGCCGACCGCCTTCGCGAGGAAGTCCGGCCATTGCAGCGCCTTCTTCGCGGCCGTGCGGCCACGCGCGGTCAGACGAACCGCGAGCGCGCGGCCATCGTCGAGCGCGCGGCGCTTTTCGACGAGACCCTTGCCTTCGAGCGTGCTCACCGCATCGCTCGTCGTGGCGGCGGTCAACGCCGTTTCACGCGCGATCTCGCCGAGGCGCATCGGCCCCTTGCGCTGCATCAGCAGAACGAGAATTTCACCCTGGGTCGGCGTCAGCCCCGCGCCTTCCGCCCATTCCCATGCCTGGCTGCGCATCGCGGTGCTCAGCCTCAGCAGGCCGTGGGTCACCCGCCCCGTCGCCTGCTCTCCGTAAACGCCTTCACTCATAGTCTTTCGCTTGTTGTTCCGCTTATGTGTTTGACGGCACGTTCGCGCCGACCGCCGCGAACACCTCGTCCGAAACGCCGTCCGCAGAAGAGTACTCCGAACCCCTTGCGAACTGCACTTCGTTCTCGGTCCCCGCCGTCTCAAAATTCAGGCGTGCCAAGCCAATTAGCGGTGCCTGATTGGGGACATTGCAACCCTCTTCGTTTTGCGCCTTCTTATGGTCCTGCTCGTGGCGCTGTTTTCCTGCCGACTATAACGCTACGCCAGCAAAGTCGCCATTCTAAGCGACCTAGAACAAACGTACACCTTAATTATCCACGCAGAACTGTGGATAACCCGTGGAAAAACGTCTTCTTTGTTTGTGGACGTATTCTTGATAACACTGCCGGCGCGTCGCACGCCCTTCGGTTGTCCAGAATTTCGTATCGCGACGAGCGCATGATCCACATGGTTATCATCGCGCTAGCACGTTGACTCTGAACCTCTTTTTGACGTTTTCCACAGCGACGCGCGGGGCTTGTTAACTACTATTACGGATGTATACGGATTCTTCGAAGTAAACCTTAGCGACGTCGAATCGGTTCTTTTTCAAACGTTGCCGTGAGCGCGTTATTCCCGTTGCTCGTCAAGCACATGTTTCATTCGGCTCAAAAACAAAGGCCGCTTCGGAATAGTTCGAAGCGGCCTTTCGTCATGATTCGCTGAATTGCATCAGCGTAAGCGTAAGCGCTGCGTTATCGACGCCATTGCAGACATTGCTGTCTGACTGCCTCGTGCAGCGACTTCTCCTTGT
This sequence comes from Caballeronia sp. AZ1_KS37, assembly GCF_023631165.1. Taxonomy (NCBI): domain Bacteria; kingdom Pseudomonadati; phylum Pseudomonadota; class Betaproteobacteria; order Burkholderiales; family Burkholderiaceae; genus Caballeronia; species Caballeronia sp. AZ1_KS37. The sequence continues at coordinate 1,836 of NZ_JALQDP010000001.1, forward strand.
CGACCACGCCGCGCAGCCACGTCGCGTCGTTCACGCCGCGCGCGATGTCCGCGACTTCCGCCAGCGCGGCCTGCGAGCCGAGCGCTTCGGCGTGCGGCGCGAGCACGTCGAGCGTTGCCAGAATGTCCTCGCCGATGGTCTGCCGCTCGCCCGTCTGCGGATGGATGCAGGTGCCTTCCAGCCCGAAGCGGCACGCCTCGAAACGGTTGAACGTGTAGACCAGATAGTCGTCCTCCCGCGGCGTCAGCGGCTTGTCCAGCAGCAGATAGCGCGAGAGCGTCTGGATGTAGCAGGCGATCGCCGCGGCACGGTCGACGGACAACGGCGTGTCCATCACGCGCACTTCGATCGTGCCGAAGCCGGGCTTCGGCCGGATGTCCCAATAGAAGTCCTTCATGCTATTGACGACGCCCGTGTTGACCATCTTCGAGAAATATTCCTCGAAGCCGTCCCAGGTCAGCACGAAGGGCGCGCGTCCCGACAGCGGAAAAGCGAATACCGAGTTCAGACGCGCCGAGTGAAAGCCCGTATCGACGCCCTGAATGTAAGGCGACGACGCCGAAAGCGCGATGAAATGCGGGATGTAGCGCGACATCGCATGCAGCAGGAAGAGCGCGCTGTTCGGATCGGGACAGCCGATATGTACGTGCTGCCCGAACACCGTGAACTGTTTGGCAAGGTATCCGTACAGCTCGGAAATGTACTGAAAGCGCGGCGCGTCATAGATCTGGCGATCGCTCCATTGCTGGAACGCATGCGTGCCGCCGCCCGCAAGCCCGACGTTCAGCTGGTCCGCCGCGGCGACGAGCACGTCGCGGATCTTGCGCAGATCGGTCACGGCCTGCTCGTGCGTCGTGCAGATGCCGGTCGACAGCTCGATCATGCTTTCGGTGATTTCGGGCGTGATGTTGCCCGGAATCTTTTCGTCCTTGATGAGACGCATGAGGTCCGACGCGGCGCGCGTCAGATCGTAGTCATGCGTGTTGACGACCTGGATCTCCAGCTCGACGCCGAACGTGAACGGTTCGGAGTTGATGAAAGGTTCGAGTGCCATGGCGCCTCTTGAATGAACAATGCTTGAAGAGTACGGGCGCTTACTCGCGCCGCTCGCCCACCGCCGACAGGCTACGGTACACGACGAAAGGCGAGACGATCTGCAACACGACGATCGAGCACATGACGATCGCGCGCAACGTCGGGTCGTAGTCCGGATAGAGCACGTACATGTCGTCGACGAGCAGATACGCGAGCGCGGACATCGGCGTGAGCGCGACGCCGAGCGCCGCGCCCTGCTTCCAGTTGAGGCCGCTCGGTTTCGCGAAAATCAGCACGCCGACCAGCTTGCCGACGAAACGCGCAACGATCAGCCCGACCGCCGCAACGCCGCCGAGCGCGATGTCGCGCCAGTGAAACGATGTCAGCGTCAGCGCGAACAGGATCACGGTGAGCAGCCATCCGGCGGAACCGAAATGCGACGGCCACAGTTGCGGGCGTTCATCGGCGTTCTTCACGATGATGCCCGCGGCGAGCAGCGCGAGAATCGTCGACAGCTTGAAGATGTGCGCGATCGCGATCGCCAGCAGCACGAGCCCGAAGAGCGCGACGAACGAATGCTCGTCGTTCGCGGGCAGGCGCCGCACGAGCATGTTGCACGCGCGCGCGAGCAGGAACGCGAGCACGAGCGAACCGATCAGCAGATAAAGCGGCTGCAGGATCGTCGCAAACGCATTGCCGTAGATTTCCTGATGCAGCACGCCGGCCGCGAGCTTCTCGACGACCACCGCGTACATGCTGTTCAGCGCCGTCAGCGTCAGGAGGCGCTGCGTGACCTGGCCTTCCGCGCGCAATTCGGTCTTCAACTGGATGACCATCGCGGGCGACGTGGCCATCGCGATGGATGCGATCACGACCGAAGGCATCGTCGGCACGTTGAGGAGCGTCAGCGCGATCAGCACGAGGCCGAACGTGAGCGTCGATTCGGCGATGCTCGACAGAATCAGATACGGATTGCGGCGAATCCAGCGCAAGTCGAGCCGTCCGCCCAGTTCGAAGAGCAAGAGCCCGAGCGCGACATCGAGCAGCGGCCGCGACAGTCCGCCCGCGCTCGCGTCGATGACGCCGAGGCCCGCGTTGCCAGCAATCAGCCCGATCACAGCGAAACCCGTGATGCGCGGCAAGCGCCACGCGCGCCACAGCAACTCGCCGGCGAGGCCCGCCGTGACGAGCGCGAGGCCGGCCCAGAGAATCGCGTCGGGTTCGAGCGGCCAGGCGGGCAAAAATGAAAATGCCGAATTCATCGTATGGGATTCTCCTTCGGTGCTGCAGCAGAGCGTGCACGTTCCGTTGCGTGACTCGCATCGGCGGCGCGCGCTCGCGGACGAGGCGCATCCGCCCGGCTACGCGAGCGTTGGTTCATTCAGGCGAATCGAAATGCGAACGAACACGGCGTCACGGCGGAACCGTGCACGAATTAGACGACGCGTCCGGCTGACCACGAGACGCCTTGCATGCCCTCAATGTCGCACCGGACATCTCCGATCCGTGTGACATGAGTGGCGCATGCGGCGCCCGCTCGGATGCCGGGCCGAACGCAGCAAACGACGGTTGCGGCTTCGTTGATCAGATTCTTGGCTCGCAACCATCGTTCCATTGAAGCGGACGCCATCTTGGAGAGGGCGCAACGCAGGAAGAAGCGCGATTGTGCCATACCTCGCGTCGCCCGGCAGAAAGTCCAAGCTCATGATTCTTATGAAGTAAAAGCGACTGCCAGGCTCGACGCGAATGGCAAACCTGACCGGCTACCGGCTTGCCCGGCGACCGGACTTCCACGTTTACGGCCGGCCGATGAACTCGCCGTCAGGTGTTTACAGGTTTACTGTATATAAACGTAGTAGTGGTTAACAAAGCAACGCCTTTTCTGTGGATAACATGGGTTTTGTCTTTTCATTCAATCATTTGGAGAAAGCAGAAGCGGGCCGTAAACATGTTGGCGCCGCGCGGTGAACGCGGAACAACTTTTGGCCGCGTAAACCGGACGCCTCAGTTGTCCCGTTTACGTGCACAACGCGTTCACACGACTTTCACACGCAATTCGACGGCTTATCCACAACTTGCCGGGGATATCTCGCCGTGCCTCAACGCCTTCAGCAAAAAGCGGGCTGGATCGATGGCTTCGGCCAGTTCGCGCTCGATGGGCCAGGGTTCACCTTCGACGAGCGAAGCGATCAGCTCGGCCGCGAGCGTCGCCCAGACGAGTCCGCGCGAGCCGAACGCAAACGCGCCATAGAGACCCGGGATGCGCGGCAGATCGAGCGGCCACGCGCCCGACAGTTCACGCGCATCGCGGCGCGCGGCGTGTTCGTCGGCGAGCTGGCCGATCATCGGCATGCGGTCGCTCGTCACGCAGCGAAACGCGACGCGACCCGCGCGTACTGTGCCCGGCATCAGCGCGAGGTCCGGCAACATGCCCGCCACGCGCCCGATGTTCTCCCGATGTCCGGCCTCGCGGATCGCGCGATCGGGATCGTCGATGTCATACGTCGCGCCGACGAGCGTGCCACCCGCGCCGAGCGGCACCGCGTAGCCTTCGCCAATCACCGGCATGCGCAGAGGATCGAGCGCGCAGCTATCGAGCACGGTGAGTTGGCCGCGCACGCTGCGCGTCGGTTCGCCGTACAGGCCAGCGAGCCGCGCCGCATCGTGCGCGTTCGCAAGCACGATGACCGGCGCGCTCGCGATCTCACCGCCGCTCGCGTCGAGCGCGCGCCAGATGCGGCCATCGTGTTCGATGCGCGTCACTTCGGTATTCATGCGCGCCGTGATCCGCGCCGAAGCGTCATCGATTTGCGCCGCGCACACGGCCGCGGGCGAGATCGCACCGCCGCGTGGAAAGAACCAGCCGCCGCGCGCGACATCGACGCCCGCGATGCGCGATGCATCCGCGCGCGTCATAGCCTGCACGTAGTCGGATGGATACGCGAATCGCGCGATGGCGGCGGCGAGCGCATCGGCGTCGTCGGCCGTATCGGCGATCTGAAGCAGACCCGCGCCGCTGCGATGCAACTCGTGATTCGCGTCTTCCAGCGCGCGCCATCGGCGTAACGCGTAGAGAAATGCCGCGCGCGTGAGGCGTGCGGCGACGCTGTCGTCGCGCCAGACGATCGGATGAAACACGCCCGCCGGATTGCCCGATGCATCGCGCGCGGAGACCGCATGACGATCGATCAGCGTGATGTGCCAGCCGCGCGCGGCGAGCCGCGAACTCACCGCGCAGCCCGCGAGCCCCGCGCCGATGACGATGGCTTCGCGCGAGCTCGCGTCGCAACGCAGCGGCGGTTCATGACGACGCACACGCCAGCGCGGTGCGAAACACGCAACGAGCGGCGCATCCGTTGCGTCGGGCGAGCAGTCGAAACCCGACGATGCCAGCGCGCGCCGCAACGTCGGACGATGCGCCGGAGAGGCGTTCGCGCAAACCGTCGCGCCGTCGCCGGCAAAGCGCGCGAGCGTCTTGCACAGCTTGCGAGGATCGTCCGGCGCATCGAGATGAAACGCGTCGGCGCGCAGCCAGAGTTTCGCGAGCATCTCGTGGACGTCATCGCCGATGGCGAGCGTCAGCACGACGCGCCCATCATCGAACTCGAGGCGATGCACGCCCGGCACGCGCACCGGCCAGGCGCGCGCGAGTTCGGCGGCGAGCGGCGATGGATCGTCGGCCGAAGGCGGTTCGTTCAGCGCATTCGGCTGCGCGATAGCGACGACATGCAGCCGCTCGCAACGCGCTTCGTCGTCGCGCCAGCGTTGCCAGAGCGGAAGGAAGGCGCTGAACGTCGTATCGACGAAAGTGAAGATGCGTTCATGCCGCCAGCGCACGGGCAGATCGTGCGGCGCGAAAAGCAGGGATTCGGTCATGCGAAAGATTGGGAAACATCAAGCCGAAGATGACTTGGCGATGGCCGGCGCCATGCCGTTCGCGGCGTCTTCGATCATCAGCGGTTCGAGCGCGTAGCCCGCCGCGCGCCATGCTTCGAGGCCGCCGAGCAGCGGCGCGACATCGGTGAAGCCGTGCGCCGTCAGCTCTTTGGCGGCGAGCGCGGCCGATACTTCGCTCGGGCAATCGCAGTAGGTCACGAGCTTGCGATCGCGCGATATGCCGGCGAGTTGCGATGCGGCGTCGTCGTGCAAGAGCAGCGCGCCGGGAATCGCGAACGGATCCATCGCGCGACGTTCGCGTCGGCGCACGTCGATGACGAGCGGCGGCGGCTCGCTTTCTAGCAGCGTGCGGAGCATTGCTATATCGATGCGCGCCATGCGCAGCCTGCGCAACAGCGACACGCGCTGCCACCAGCGCACGGCGAGATAAAGCGCGAGCGCGATGACCGCGATCGCGATCACGCCGCCTCCGAACAGGTCGAGCCAGGCGAGCACGCTATCGACGAGATCGGCGAACATCGCGCCGAACGCGACGCCGATGCCGGACCACAAGAGCGCGCCGAGCGCGTCATAGAGAAGGAAGCTGCCGATGCCGATACCGGTCGCGCCCGCGACGGGAATAGCCAACGTCGACAAGCCGGGAATGAACTTCGAGACCGCGAGAATGCGTACGCCGAAGCGGCCGAAGAAGTCGAGGCTGCGGTTCACGCAGGTATCGCGCGAGATCGAAAGCTTGCACATGAAGGCGAGCACGCGGCTGCCGTAGCGGCGCCCGAGCCAAAACCAGAGCGCATCGCCGATGAGCGCCGCGATGCTGGCCGTGGCCACGATGGCCGCGAGCGCCTCCCACACCGCCGATGGAAAGCTCGTTGCAAGCCCCGAACCCGACGCCGAAGCGAAGCTCGCGGAGACCGCGATCGCTCCCGTCAAAACCAATGTGGGCAAGGCTGGGAGCGGCAAGCCGAGGCACTCGAGCAGAACGTTGGCAAAAACCAACGGCAGGCCGTATTCGATGATCAGCTCGCGTAGCATGGTTCGCGCCCTGGTGTTCTACGCCCAAAAAAGCGGCCGGGAGCCTCAAAAATATAAGGGTAAATCTTTGAAACCCTTATCCTGATTGGGTTTGCGCTGCGCTATCATACCAAGCGCCGCGTATAGAGGCGGCGCGAAGGCGACGAAGTGAAGCAATGCCGGTGAGATGCCGCGCAAGAACGCCGAATCGTCGGGGAGGCACGCCAGAAGGCCGTCCCTACTCGACTGCACGGTTTGCGCACGTATAATCGGCGCGTTCGCGCTGTTCGTGTCAACCTAAACTGATAAAGGAACCTTAATGAACAAACAGGAACTGATCGACGCCGTAGCCGCGCAGACCGGCGCCAGCAAGGCTCAAACCGGCGAAACGCTGGACACGTTGCTCGAAGTGATCAAGAAGGCTGTCTCGAAAGGTGACGCAGTGCAGTTGATCGGCTTCGGCAGCTTCGGCTCGGGAAAGCGCGCAGCGCGCACCGGCCGCAATCCGAAGACCGGCGAGTCCATCAAGATTCCGGCCGCGAAGACGGTCAAGTTTACGGCTGGCAAGGCATTCAAGGACGCAGTGAACAAGCGGTAAGCATCTTGCCGATTGTGCGGCTACTCGAAGTAGCCAGATGTACATGACCCGCCCTTCGGCGGGTTTTTTTTCGTCCGGCATCAATGCCGATGATCGTCGCAATCGCAGTCGGGACCGTGGTCGTGCTCATGATCGTGGTCCTCGACTTCCCACGCGGGGAACGGATCGGCGAAGCTTCGCCAGGCGTCGGGACCGCGCGCCCATTCGTCGTCGGTGAGCAGACATGCGTCGAAGCGGTCTTGCCAGACGGCAGGATCGAGATTCAATCCGATCAGCACCAGCTCCTGCCGGCGATCGCCGATGCTGTTGTCATCCGGATCGCCATACCATTCCGCGACGATTTCGGCTTCGAGCTCGGGATCGTCAGTCGGCCATTCGCTGCGATCCTGCGCGGCCCACCATAGTCCCGCCGGTCCATGCCGGACCGTTCCGCCCGCTTGCGACAGCGAGCCGCCTACATCGCTTCGCGTCGCGAGCCAGAAGAAGCCCTTCGCGCGCAGCACGTCGGGCCATTCCTGATGCAACAGATTCCACAGACGCTCGGGATGAAACGGCCGGCGCGCGCGATACACGAAATGGCCCACGCCGAACGCATCGGGTTCGTCGGCCGACGGATGTTCGCCGTTCAGGATCGCGAGCCAGCCGGGCGCGCTCGCGGTCGCATCGAAATCGAAACGGCCGGTGTTCAGCACGTCGCCGATGGGAACGTCGCCCGATTGTGCCCGGACCTGGAGCGCGCGCGGATTGAGACCATGCAGGATGCGCGCGACCTTTTCGATTTCATCCGCGCTGGCGAGATCGATCTTGTTGATGACGATGACATCGCAGAATTCGATCTGTTCGATGAGCGTCTCGACGACCGTCCGATCGTCTTCGTCGTCATGGCCTTCCGGCGACAGACCGCGCTCGGTGAGCGAATCCGCGGACGCGTAATCGCGCAGGAAACTCGCGGCATCGATCACGGTGACGAATGTGTCGAGATGCGCGTGGCCCGCGAGCGTCGCGTCGTCGTCGTCGCCGAACGCGAGATGCTCGGCGATGGTCATCGGCTCGGCGATGCCCGACGTTTCGACGACGATCGCATCGAAGCGCTGCTGCTCCGCGATCCAGCTGATCGCGCTTTCGAGCGCTTGCATCGACCGGCTGCCGAGTGTCAGAAGCAGGCAGCCGTTGGGCAGTTCGGTGGTTTCGCGATCGGCGCCGGAAGCGGCTTTGCTGCACGTCACGGCGCCGATGCGCACGCCTGCGGCGTTCGCGAGCAAGGCATCGACGAGCGTGGTCTTACCCGCGCCGGTGAGTCCCGATAGCACGGTAATGGGCAATGGCATCTGATTCATCGCAATGGAGCGTGACAGGGAACGGAGCGCACGAGCGCGAACCCGCGCTGCCGGTCGGGCGGCGCGGGCGATCGAATAGGGGATTTTGCATCAAATGCACGCCGTGCGCGGCGCACATGCGGAAAAGCGCGGGCGAAGGTCAGCGCGTAGCCTGAAGCAGCTTCCAGCGACGCAGGATCTCGATGATCTGCGCCGAGTACTTGTCGCGCAGCGCAGGTGTTTCGGAATGGTAAGCACCGACCGCCTGCCACGAATTGCCATACTTGTTCATCTTCTGACGCAGATGCCACGCGGCCACATAGACGCTCTTGCACGGCTCCATCAGCGTGCCGCTCGAGATGCCGTACTGGGCGAGCGTGTTGAGATGGATCGAGTTGATCTGCATCAGCCCGTAATCGGTCGAACCATTGGCGTTCTTGTTGATGGCGTCGGGCTTGTTGTGCGATTCCTGCCACGCGATCGCGCGCAGGATGAGCGGATTGACCTTCTGATACTTCGCCGCTTCGTCGAAGCAGTCTGCGTGCGCGGCCGCGGCCGCCATGAGCGGCCCGCATATCGCCAGTGATCGCAATATTCTCTTCATTTTCCTTCTGCTCCATCCGCACACGCGGAACGTCATGCCGCCGTTGCGGCGCCTTGGCGCCAACGCCAACAAATCAACGTCCGCGGCCGGGCGTGCATGGGGAAAACCCACCCTTTCTGTAACCGCCCGGAATGCGGAACCGACCGTATCATACCGGCTGACGAATCCGCCCAAAAGTTGGCTATCAGACATACGCCCGTTTCGCGCTCCGAAACCCGCATGCGCGCGAGGCGCACCGGCCTATTGATCGGACTTGTTCTAAATGTCTGAATAATAAGACTTCTGGACGTTGTACAATTCGGCTCCCGCGTACATCGGCCGAGTCTCGGAATCGTTCAGATACGGTCTATCGGCAAGTTATTCGAAAGCTTGAGAGCGCTGGATTTTGTATCGCACGTGGCAGCCTAGGGCAACGTGATCCGGAACGAATTGGCACAATTCCGTTACACAAAGCTGCTATCGTCATATTTTTTAAAATAACCGCGAGGGGTCGGGCCCGCCCGTTCCACACCGCGGTTGGCGGCGCTCTCGGCTGACGAGCGGGGCTGCCTCAGCCGGCTCCGAAGACCCGGCTCTGACATCAAACCCATGAGAAGACAACCTATGGCACTGCGTCGTCTGGCGACGGCAATGCTGGCGGCGGGACTTATCGTCGCCCAAGCCGCGCACGCGCAGGTGACGTTGAATTTCGTCAACGCGGATATCGACCAGGTCGCGAAAGCGATCGGCGCCGCTACCGGCAAAACGATCATCGTCGATCCCCGCGTCAAGGGGCAACTCAATCTGGTTTCGGAGAATTCGGTTCCCGAGGACCAAGCGCTGAAGACGCTCCAGTCGTCGCTGCGCATGCAGGGCTTCGCGCTCGTGCAGGATCACGGCGTCCTGAAGGTCGTGCCCGAAGCCGACGCCAAGCTGCAGGGCGTGCCCACGTATGTCGGCAATGCGCCGGCGGCGCGCGGCGATCAGGTGATCACGCAGGTCTTTCAGTTGCACAACGAATCGGCGAACAACCTTCTGCCGGTGCTGCGTCCGCTGATCTCGCCGAACAACACGATCGCGGCGTATCCGGCGAACAACACGCTCGTCGTCACCGATTACGCGGACAACGTGCGCCGCATCGCGGGCATCATCGCGGGCGTCGATACGGCGGCGGGCCGCTCCGTCGACATCGTCACGCTGAAGAACGCGAATGCGATCGACGTCGCCGAGCAGATGAACAAGCTGCTCGATCCCGGCGCGATCGGCAGCACGGACGCGACGCTGAAAGTCACCGTCACGCCCGATGCCCGCACCAACTCGCTGATGTTCCGCGCATCGAGCAGCTCGCGCCTCGCCGCGGCGAAGCAACTGGCGCAGAAGCTCGACGCGCCCACGACCCAGCCCGGCAACATGCACGTCGTGGCGCTGCGCAACGCCGACGCGACGCGTCTCGCCAAGACGCTGCGAGGCATGCTCGGCAAGGGCAACAACAGCTCGGACAACACGTCGAACACCAGCTCGAACACGTTCGGTCAGAGCGGCGGCGGTCTCGGCAATTCGTCGATGTCCACCGGAACGTCCGGCACGCCGCCGCTGCCGGGCGGACTCAGCGGCAGTTCGGGCAGCGGCAGCAATCCGATGTCGGGCGGCACCGGCAACAAGGACTCGAGTTTCTCGTCGAATAAGGACAACGATTCCGGCAACGACCAGGGCGGCGGCATGATCCAGGCCGATGCCGCGACGAATTCGCTGATCATCACCGCGGCGGATCCGGTTTATCGGAACCTGCGCACCGTGATCGACCAGCTCGACGCGCGCCGCGCGCAGGTGTACATCGAAGCGCTGATTGTCGAACTTTCCGCGACGAGCGGTTCGAATCTCGGCATTCAGTGGCAGGGCGCGCTGCTTTCCAACAGCGGCAACAACGCGCTCTACGGCAGCTCGAGCTTCGGCGCCGGTAATACGAACATCGTCGATCTGACCTTGCAGGGCAACGCGATCGCGCAGAATCCGTCGTCCCTCACGTCGACGTCCGGCCTGCTCGCGCAAGGCTTGAACATCGGCCTTTTGCACCGCTTCGGCAATCTCTTCGGTCTCGGCGGACTCTTGCAGGCGCTGTCGACATCGGCGGATGCGAACATCCTCTCGACGCCTAACCTCATCACGCTCGACAACGAGGAAGCGAAGATCGTCGTCGGCCAGAACGTGCCGGTCGTGACGGGTTCGTACGCGACGCCGACCGCCAACGCCGCCACGTCGGTCACGGCGTTCAACACGTTCGACCGCCGCGACGTCGGCGTGACCCTGCACGTCAAGCCGCAGATCACCGACGGCGGCGTGCTCAAGATGCAGATCTATCAGGAAGATTCGAGCGTCGATTCCACGACGAAGAACGATCCGGGCGGCGTGACGATCAACACGCGCTCGGTGCAGTCGACGATTCTCGCGGACGACGGCGAAATCGTCGTGCTCGGCGGTTTGATGCAGGATCAGTACAACAACAACAACAGCAAGATTCCGCTGCTCGGCGACATTCCGTTCATCGGCAGCCTGTTCCGCAGCGAAGGCAAGACGCGCACGAAGACCAACCTGATGGTGTTCCTGCGTCCGGTGATCGTGCGCGACCAGGCGACGGCCACGCAGATCGCCAACACGCGTTACGACTATCTGCGTCAGCAGCAATACGGCTCGACGACGGATAACCGCATCATCAAGGATCAGAACGTGCCGGTCATGCCGCCGAAACCGCTCGGTCCTTCCGAAGGCGGTGGACCGCCGGCCCAAAATCTGCTGGACTGGAGCGATACGACGCGCGGTCCCGGCCCGAGCACGACGCTGCCACAGAATCCGGATGCCGGCCCCGCGCCGCAACCGACGCAGACCGCGCCGCAATCGACGCTGCCGCCGCAAAGCACGTATCCGGCGCCGTCGAACGGCGCGACGAACGCGATTCCGGCCAATGGCGCGACCAACGCCATGCCGGGCAATGCCGCAACGGGAGTCCATCCGTGAGCACGGTCAACGATGCAGTCGAGAGCGCGAGCACCGCGGCGTCGCCGCTGGCCGCCCGGCTCGTGCCTTACGGCTTCGCGCGCAGCGGGCAGATTCTGCTCGCGCATCAGCACGCGGACAGCATCGAAGTCTGGATAAGCGAGCGCACGACCGACGCGGCGCTCGCGGAAGTCGCGCGTAATTTCGGCGCGCTGTCGATCATCCGCAAGCCCGCCGACGAGCTCGCCGCGGCAATCAACTCGGCCTACGCGCGCAACGACGGCAGCGCCGCGCAGGTCGTCGGCGAAGTGGAAGGCGAAGTCGATCTGTCGCGCCTGATGCAGGACATTCCGGAAGTCGAAGACTTGCTGGAATCGGAAGACGACGCGCCGATCATCCGCATGATCAACGCGCTGCTCACGCAGGCGGCGCGCGAACAGGCATCGGATATTCACATCGAGCCGTTCGAGAACGCGTCGGTCGTGCGCTTTCGCGTCGACGGCACGCTGCGCGACGTCGTGCGGCCGAAGAAGGCGCTGCACGGCGCGCTGATCTCGCGTATCAAGATCATGGCGCAGCTCGATATCGCCGAAAAACGTTTGCCGCAGGACGGGCGCATCACGTTGCGTGTCGGCGGCCGTCCGGTCGATGTGCGCGTGTCCACGCTGCCGACCGGCCACGGCGAGCGCGCGGTGCTGCGTCTCCTGGAAAAGGACGCGCAACGCCTGAATCTCGAAACGCTCGGCATGGCGCGCGACACGCTCGTCCAGTTCGACAAGCTGATCGGCCGCCCGCACGGCATCGTGCTCGTGACCGGCCCGACCGGCTCCGGCAAGACGACCACGCTGTACGCGTCGATGTCGCGCCTCGAGACGACGACCACCAACATCATGACGGTGGAAGATCCGATCGAATACGACCTGTCGGGCATCGGCCAGACGCAGGTGAACGAACGCATCGGCATGACGTTCGCGCGCGCGTTGCGGTCGATTTTGCGTCAGGATCCGGACATCATCATGATCGGTGAAATCCGCGATCTCGAGACCGCGCAGATCGCGGTGCAGGCTTCGCTCACCGGCCACCTCGTGCTCGCCACTTTGCACACGAACGATGCCGCTTCCGCCGTCACGCGTCTCACCGACATGGGCGTGGAGCCGTATCTGCTCGCGTCGTCGCTGCTCGGCGTTCTGGCGCAGCGGCTCGTGCGCCAGCTCTGTCCGGTGTGCAAGGAAGAGCGCGTCGAGGAAGACGGCACGAAGCATTACCATCCGGTCGGCTGCGACCGATGCGGCCAGTCGGGTTATGTCGGCCGTCGCGGTGTCTATGAGCTGCTGCTGATCGACGACGCGATCCGCCCGCTCATCCATCGCAATGCGGCCGATGCCGAGATTCTCGAGGCGGGCCGCAAGCAAGGCATGCGCACGCTGCGCGAGGACGGCGATCGCTGGCTCGCGGCCGGCGTGACGTCGCTGGAAGAAGTGTTGCGCGTGACGGGCGGAGAATAAGCAGATGCCGGCATTCCGTTTCGAGGCGATCGATCACGCGGGCAAGACGCAAAAAGGCGTGCTCGACGCCGACAGCGCCCGCGCCGCGCGCAGCCAGTTGCGCACGCAAGGGCTGACACCGCTCGTCGTCGAGGCGGCGGGCTCGCGCACGCGCGGCGAGCGCCAGCAGCGCCTGTCGCTCGGGCGGCGGCTGTCGCAGCGCGAACAGGCGATTCTCACGCGTCAGCTCGCGAGTCTTCTGATCGCGGGCTTGCCGCTCGGCGAGACGCTCGCGGTGCTGACCGAGCAATCCGAGCGCGATTACATCCGCGAACTGATGGCCGCGATCCGCGCCGAAGTGCTCGGCGGCCATTCGTTCGCCAACGCGCTCGCGCAGCATCCGAAGGACTTTCCGGAGATTTACCGCGCGCTCGTCGCGGCGGGCGAGCATACCGGCAAGCTCGGCCTCGTGCTGTCGCGTCTCGCGGACTACATCGAACAGCGTAATGCGCTGAAGCAGAAGATCATTCTGGCGTTCACGTATCCGGGCATCGTGACGATCATTGCGTTCGGCATCGTCACGTTCCTGCTGAGTTACGTCGTGCCGCAGGTCGTGAACGTGTTCGCGAGCACGAAGCAGGCGCTGCCCTTCCTGACCGTCATGATGATGGCGCTCTCCGCCTTCGTCCGAAGTTACTGGTGGGCCGTGCTGATCGGCGTCGTGATTTTCGCGTGGCTCGTGAAGACGATTCTCGCGCGGCCCGGGCCGCGCATGTCGTTCGACCGCTGGCTGCTGGGCGCGCCGCTCATCGGCAAGCTGGTGCGCGGCTACAACACCGTGCGCTTCGCCAGCACGCTCGCGATCCTCACCGCCGCCGGCGTGCCGATCCTGCGCGCGCTGCAGGCCGCGGGCGAAACGCTCAGCAACACGGCGATGCGCGAGAACGTCGACGACGCCATCGTGCGCGTGCGCGAAGGCTCGTCGCTGTCGCGCGCGCTCGGCAACACGAAGACGTTTCCGCCGGTGCTGGTTCACCTGATCCGCTCGGGCGAAGCGACCGGCGACGTCACCACGATGCTCGACCGCGCTTCCGAAGGCGAAGCGCGCGAACTCGAACGCCGCACGATGTTCCTCACGAGCCTGCTCGAACCGCTGCTTATCCTTGCGATGGGCGGCGTCGTGCTCGTGATCGTGCTCGCGGTGATGCTGCCGATCATCGAACTGAATAATCTGGTGCAGTGATGAACGCCCTTCAAACTCGCTTACTGACGCTCGCCGCGCTCGCGCTCTTTTGCGTGACGGTGACGTATTGGGTCGTCACGCTGACTTCGCGGCAAACCGCGCCGCTGCCCGCCGCGGCGGCGACGCGCCAGCCGTCGGTCGAGCAGGCTGCGACCATTTTCGGCGGACGGCTGGAGCGTCAGGCCAATTCGGACGTGCATCTGTTCGGCATTCTCGCGCTGCAGGGCGGCGCGGCGGCCATCGTGAGTTACGGCGGCGAGGCGGCGAAAGCCGTGTCGCTGGGCGGTCCGCTCACGCAAGGCGTGAAGCTTTCGGAAGTGCGCGCGCGCTCGATCATCATCGAGCGCAACGGCGTCAAGTCGGAGATTTTCCTGCCGCAGAATCCGCCCGGCCCGACGATCTGGGTGCGCTGAACGCGACGCGATGCCTCGCTTGCGGCCGAATCACGCGACGAAAGCGGATCGATAGAATGACCGGCGGCTTCGGCAAGGCGGAAAGCCGCGCGATTTTTGTAATCACCGGGCAAGACCCGGAAACAATATTTTCAATTCAAGAGGTAGCAGTCATGCAATTGTGGACCCAACGCCGCATGCGAATTCAACAAGCTCAGGCGCAAGGACGCCGCCAGCGCGGCTTCACGCTGATCGAAATCATGGTCGTGATCGCGATTCTCGGCATTCTCGCCGCGCTGATCGTGCCGAAGATCATGAGCCGCCCGGACGAGGCGCGCCGCGTCGCCGCGAAGCAGGACATCGGCACCATCATGCAGGCGATGAAGCTGTATCGCCTCGATAACGGCCGTTATCCGACGCAAGAGCAAGGCCTGCGCGCGCTGATCGAAAAGCCGACGACCGAGCCGGTGCCGAACAACTGGAAAGACGGCGGCTATCTCGAGCGCCTGCCGGCCGATCCGTGGGGCGGCCAGTATCAATATCTGAATCCGGGCGTGCACGGCGAAGTCGACGTGTTCAGCTACGGCGCGGACAACAAGGCCGGCGGCGAAGGCAACGATGCCGACGTCGGCTCCTGGCAGTAAATCGGCGGCTTGAATCGTGAACGGGCATTCGGCGGCGCGGCGTCAGGCAGGCTTCACGCTGCTCGAAATGCTCGTCGTGCTGGTGATCGCGGGCCTGCTCGTGTCGCTCGCGTCGCTGCAACTCACCCGCAACCCGCGCACCGATCTGAAGGAAGAAGCGCAGCGTCTCGCGCTGCTGTTCGAATCGGCGGGCGACGAAGCGCAGGTGCGCGCGCGGCCGATCGCGTGGCAGCCCATCGACGGCGGGTATCGCTTCGACATCCGCACCGAGGACGGCTGGCGTCCGTTGCGCGACGAACTCCTGCGTCAGCGGCGCTGGGAAGGCGGCGTGACCGGCGTATCCATCCAGTTCCTCGATTCGGACAAAACGGCGGGCCGGCTCGTGTTCGGCACGGAGGCCATCGACTCGCCCATGGAAATCACCTTGTTCTCGGCGGTAGGCCGCGTGACGATCGTCGGCAGCGGCAACGGCCGCTATCAGGTGCAGTGATGCGCCAGCGTCGTCATCAACGCGGCTTCACGATGATCGAAGTGCTCGTCGCGCTGGCGATCATCGCGGTGGCGCTCGCCGCCTCGGTGCGCGCGGTCGGCTCGCTCGCGACGGGCGAAGCGGAGCTTCATCGGCGGCTGCTCGCGGGCTGGAGCGCGGACAACGAACTCGCGCAGCTCAGGCTCTCGCATCAGTTTCCGGCGATCGGCTCGCGCACGTTCGACTGCTCGCAGGGCAATCTGAAACTCTCGTGCACGCAGCGCGTGAGCCAGACGCCCAATCCGATTTTCCGGCGCGTCGAGATGCTGGTCACGACGCCGGGCCGCTCCGGCTATCTGGCGCAAATGGTCACGGTGGTGGCGAATGAAACGAACCGCTCGCTCTGACCGCCGCGCCAGTCAGCGCGGTTTCACGCTGCTGGAAATGCTGATCGCCATCGCGATTCTCGCGGTGCTCGCGGTGCTGTCGTGGCGCGGGCTCGATTCGGTGATTCGCGGCCGTGCGACCATCGAGAACGCGATGCAGGACGAGCGCATCGTCGCGCAATTGTTCGACCAGATGCGTATCGACGCGCGCCAGGCCGCAACCGACGACGAAGCCGGCCAGCCCGCCGTGCAGATCGGCAATGGCTCGCTGCAGATCGTGCGCGGCGTCTTCGCGCCCGGTACGGCGCCGCGTCTGCAAGTGGTGCGCTACAGGCTGTCGAACGGGCGGATCGTGCGCTATGCATCGCCGCCGCTGTCGAATGTCGGCGAAGTGCGGCGCGCGTTGCAGTCGGGCGATTCGGGCGACGGCTGGACATCGATTCCGCTGATGGGCGGCGTGGCGTCGCTCGCGACGCGCGTCTACATTCCGGAAAAAGGCTGGACGACGCGCATGGGCGACGTGTTCGCGCAGATCAACCAGAACGACAACAACCTGAAAGTGCCGCAACTGGGCAACGCGCCGCTGGCGCGCGCCGTGTCGGGCGTTCAGGTCGCGGTCGGCGCGCGCACGCTGGCGACGCCGATCACGCGCGTCTTTCTGGTCGGAGAATGAACATGCGCGCTCCGAACCGGAAGAAGCAGCGCGGCGTCGCGATCATCAGCGCGCTGCTCGTCGTATCGCTCACGGCGATTCTCGTCTCGGGCATGCTGTGGCGTCAGCAGGTGCAGATTCGGCGCATCGAGAATCAGCGGCTGCTCGCGCAGGCGCAATGGATTTCGCGCAGCGCGCTCGACTGGACGCGTCTCATCCTGCGCTCGGAAGCCGATACTTCGCCGACGGTCACGTATCTCGGCGGCGTGTGGGGCGTGCCGATCGCGCGGACGAAGCTGTCGGATTTTCTCGGGCAGATCGGTGAAGTGCGCGCGCAGCAAGGCGCGTCGACGTATCTGTCCGGCTCGATCGAGGACGCGCAGGCGAAATTCAACCTGCGCAATCTGGTGTCGACGCCGACGCCCGGCGTGCTGACGATCAACGTCGCGCAGATTCAGGCGTTTCAGCGGCTGCTGACGATGCTCGGCATCAACGGTTCGCTCGCGAAGACGGTCGCGCTGCAGATGCGCGCCGGCCTCGCGCGCTCCGCAACGCGCTTCCAGACGCAAACGGGCAACAGCGCGACCACGGCGAGCGGCCAGAACAACGAATCGACGACGCTCGCGGCGATCGCGCAGGGCGGCGGCGCGGCCGGCGGCGGCAATTTCACCGACGATCCCGGCCTGAAGGACGCGGACAGCAACGCGCCGGTCGCGCCCTTGCAGATGATCACCGTCGATTCGCTGCTCGACGTGCCGGGTTTTTCCGCGGAAGCGGTCGCGAAGCTGAGGCCGTTCGTCACCGTGCTGCCGACGACGACCGCCGTGAACATGAACACCGCGCCCGCCGAAGTGATCGCCGCGCTGATCCCGGGCATGAATCTGTCGCAGGGACAAGCGTTCGTCGCGCGCCGCGAGACGGTGTTCTTTCACGACATCGGCAACGTGCAGCTCGCGCTGACCGGCGCGGGCGTCAAGACGGTCTCGATCGATTCGAACGAGATGGACGTCACGACGAAGTATTTCGTGATCCACGGGCGCGTCGAACACGAGCGCGCGCAACTGGAGCGCACGACGCTCGTGTATCGCGATCCGACGACGCATACGACGCGCATCGTCTACACGCGTGATTCGCTGTAGAACCGATGCGCTGTTATTGATGAGAGGAAGTGGCCTTTGAGCACACTGATCGTTTTGTTACCGCCGCGCGATCCCGCGGTGCGCTCGGAAGAGTGGCATCTGCCGGATCTGCCGTTTCTGCTGCTCGACAAGCGCGGCGAGCCGCAACGCATCGGCCGCGCGGCGATCGGGCTGTTGCCGCGCGCGAGTGCGACCGTGCTGATCGTCGCTGCGCGCGACACGCTTCTGCTCGCCGCTGCCGTGCCGCCACTCAAGGGGCCGCGCTTGCGGCAGGCGCTGCCGAACGTCGTCGAGGATCAGCTGATCCAGGATCCGCAGACGTGCCACATCGCCGTCGATCCGGTCGCCCTCGCCGATGGCAAGCGCGTCGTCGGCGTGATCGATCGCGGCTGGTTCCGCTTCGTGGTCGGCGCGTTTTCGGGCGCGGGACATCGCAATCTGAAGGCCGTGCCCGCGATGCGCTGCCTGCCGGTTCCGGCCGCCGTGCCATTCGATGAAACCGGCGAAGCCGAAGAGATCGAAGCGCCGCCGCAGCCGTTTATCGCGGGGCTGCTCGGTCATGTCGTGTCGACCGCGCCCGCGCTGATCGGCGAAATGGCCGCGCCCTCGCCCGCCGCGCTGGGCGCACCGCGCATCGAGGTGGCGATTGCGCGCGGCGAACGCGCGGCGCTCGGCGAAGGACTCGCCCTGCCCGCCGATTCGATCGAGGCAACGCTCGCCGCGCTCGCCGGCGATCAACCCGTGACGCTTTATTCGCTCGCCGATCTGCCCGGCGACGAACCGCGCCTGTCCGGTTCGCGCAATGCTGCGGCGGCCATCGCCGGCGCGCATCCGATCACGTTCGAGGCGCTCGCGCGCAACGCGCTCGCGTGCCGCTTCGACCTGTGCCAGTTCGAATTCGCCGCGCAACCGTGGCGGCTCGACCGCGCGACGATGCGGCGTCTGCGCGTGCCGATCGCGCTCGTGGCGGCGTCGGTGGTCGTGTCGATCATCGGCATCAACGTGCAATGGCTGCAGCTTGCGCGTCAGCGCGACGCGATCAGCGCGCAGGAAACCGAGCTCCTGCTCAACGCCTTCCCCAAGACGACGACCGTGCTCGATGCGCCCGACCAGATGACGCGCAATCTCGATCGTCTGCGCGTGGCATCGGGCGAGCTGTCGCCGTCGGATTTCCTGTCGCTCGCCGACGGCCTCGCGCGCTCGCTCGGTCCGGTGCCGGTGAACGGCGTCGCGGGGCTCGATTATCGCGAGCGTCGGCTGGAAGTGACCTTCAAGCCGGAGACGAAGGTCGATCCCGATCTTTCGAAGCGCCTCGCCGCGAACGGCCTGAACGGATCGATCGATACGAACACAGGCAAATGGACGATCAGGAGCGGCCAATGAAAGCGGAAATCGGACGTTCCCTGTCGGAATTCTGGGAAGCGCGCACGCCGCGCGAGAAGACCATTCTCATGTGGGGCGGCATCGCGGTCGGGCTCGCGCTCGTCTATCTCGTGCTGTGGGCGCCCGCCTATGAAGGCCGCGCGCGGCTGCGCGAATCGCTGCCGACGATGCAGCGCCAGCTCGCGACGATGACCGCGCAGGCCAACGACGCGCGCTCGCTCGCGCCCGCCGCCGAAGGCGTGATGCCGACCGGCGCCGCGCTGCGCGATGCGCTCGCGAAGTCGCTCGCCGACAACGGCATGCAGCCGACGCAGGTTCAGGTGATCGGCGCGGCGGTGCAGATTCAGTTGAAGAACGCGTCGTTTCCGAACTGGACGGCGTGGCTCGACGACGCCCGCAAGCAGTTCAAGGTGCAGGTCTCGGAGGCGCACGTCACGGCGCTGAAGCCGGATGGCCAGGTCGATCTGACGGCATCGCTGCAACCGGCCGGCACGAAATGAGTTACTGGACGCGACGAATCCGGCTCGCGTTGCCGGCGCTTTTCGTGATCGTGATTTCGGTCGCCGGCACGCTGCTCGCGATGATGCCCGCCGCGTGGATCGTGCCGCAGTTCTCGAAGGCAACGGGCGGCCATGTGAATCTGGTCGATCCGGCGGGCTCGCTGTGGAGCGGCTCGGCCACGCTGATGCTCGCCGCGGGCAGCGACGGCGCGGGCGCGACGCTCTTGCCGGGGCGCATCGAATGGACGACGGCGTTTCTGCCGCTCTTCACCGGCCGCGTTCACATGACCATGCGTCAGACCGAAGCGATGCCCGATGCCGTGATCGTCGACGCCACCACGCGCGGCGCGGTCATCACCGCCGGCCAGATCGCCGTGCCCGCGACGTTGCTCTCGGGCCTCGGCGCGCCGTTCAATACGCTCGATTTCGACGGCAGCGTGCGGCTCTCGTGGACGGAGTTCCGCCTGCTGAACCGCAATGCGTACGGGCAAGTGGTCGTCACGCTCGATGACATGGCTTCGCGCGTCTCGCGCGTGAAGCCGCTCGGTTCGTATCGCGTCGCGTTGCAGGCGCAGGGCGCGTCCGCGACCATCGATCTTTCGACGAGCAAAGGTCCGCTGATGCTCACCGGCAACGGCGCGATCTCACCGGAATCGACGTCGTTCCAAGGCACGGCGACGGCCGCGCCGGACCAGCGGGAAAACCTCGCGGGTCTGCTCAACCTGCTCGGCCGTCACACCGATCCGGACACGGTCGCCCTGACCTTCATGCGTTGATCAGCGGCTGGCGGTTTGCGCCGGACTCGACGCGGGCGCGGGCGCTTGAACCGCGCCCGTTTCGCGATCCATCTGCCCGACATCCCAGCCGCCGCCGAGCGCCTTCACCAGTCCGACCGACGACACCATCCGCTGTCCCGCGATGTTCGCGAGCTTCTGCTGCGCGGTGAATGCAGTCGTCTGCGCGGTCAGCACGCTGATGAACGCGACCGTTCCCGCCTTGTACTGATTGTTGATGATCGCGAGCGCCTGCTGCGCCGATTCCACGGCCTGCTGCTGCACGACGATTTCCTTCTCCAGAATGCGCAGCGACGCGAGATTGTCTTCGACGTCCTGGAACGCGGTCAGCACCGTCTGCCGATACGTCGCGACGTTCTGGTCGTAAGTCGCGCGCGCGGCTTCGGTGCGTGCGGAGCGCAGGCCGCCGTCGAAAATGGTCGCGGCGATGTCCGGCCCGAGCGTCCAGAAGCGCGACGGCGCGCGCAGCAATTGCGACAGCACCGAGCTTTCGAAGCCGCCTTGCGCGGAGAGCGTGAGCGTCGGGAAGTACGCGGCCATTTCGATGCCGATCTGCTCGTTCGCCGCCGCGGCCTTGCGTTCCGCCGACGCGATGTCGGGCCGGCGCTCGAGAATCGCGGATGGCATCTGCACGGGAACGGTCGGCGGCGTGGCGTCGAGCGGAATCGGCGGAATCGAAAACGTGGAAGCGGCCTCGCCGACGAGCACCGCGATCGCATGTTCGTATTGCGCGCGCGCGACGCCGTTATCGATGGCCGATGCCTGCGCCGACTGCAACTGCGTCTGCGCCTGAATCACGTCCGAACGCGCGACGATGCCCTGCGCGTACTGATTCTGCGTGAGCTTGAGCGATTGCTCGTAGGCCGCGACGGTGTCGTCGAGGAGCCTTTGCTGCGCGTCGAGCGAGCGCAACTGGAAATAGGTTTGCGCGAGCGTGGCCTGCGCGGACAGCCGCGCGTTGGCGAGATCGGCGGCGGCGCCTTCCTGGCCGGCCTTTTGCGCGGAGACCGTGCGCGACACGCTGCCCCACAGATCCGGTTCCCACGATGCGTCGAGCGCAAGGCTGAACTGGTTGGTGACGGCACCCGTCTGCCCGAGGCTGGAGCTGCTGGTCGACCGGTTGCCCGCCCCCGTTCCCGAACGCGCCGCCGAAGCCGATGCGCCGATCGTCGGGAAATACGCCGCGCGCGCCTCGCCGACGAGCGCGCGTGCCTGACGATACGCGGCCGCGTATTGCGCGATGGTCTGGTTCGATTGATTCAGGCGCGCTTCGAGATCGTCGAGGCGCTCGTCGCGATAGATGCTCCACCATGCGCCGCGATCGGCCTGGTCGGCGGGCTGGGCGACTTTCCAGCCTTCGGGCGCTTCCTTGTAGCTGGCCGGGACCGCCGTCGTCGGGCGCTGATAATCGGGCCCGACAGCACAGCCGGCGATGAACATCGCGAGCATGGCGGCGAGCGCCGTCGTGGTCAGGCGCGCGGCGGCGGAAGCGGGAAAGGCGGGGCGATACGGCATCTGCTTGTCGGAATTCCTGTCGGCGCCGCGCCGTTCGATATGAC
Source organism: Caballeronia sp. AZ1_KS37 (assembly GCF_023631165.1). NCBI lineage: Bacteria > Pseudomonadati > Pseudomonadota > Betaproteobacteria > Burkholderiales > Burkholderiaceae > Caballeronia > Caballeronia sp. AZ1_KS37. The sequence continues at coordinate 23,912 of NZ_JALQDP010000001.1, forward strand.
GCACGCGGCAAGCCGAAATGGTAACGGAACGCAACGGGCGCTCGTGCGGCGCGCGCGTCAGGCAGACGTTAGCGTAACGGGTTCGCCGTAAGGCGGGTGTTACGCAGCGGGTGGAATCGGTTACGACGCGTTACGGTGACGATTATCGTCCGCTACCGGGACACGGCGAGCAGGGCGCCGAGAGCAACGGTCGCGCCGGCGCTTTCGCGGGCGCGGCCGCCGCCTTGCGACGCTGCCGGTTCTCGAACCATCCCATGCCCAAGACGACGAACGATCCGCCCGGCAGCAGGAACACGATCAGATACAACGCGAGTTTCCACGAACTCAGCTTCGGCGGGACGAAGTGACGGGAGGCGTCGGCGATCTTGCTGCTGATGGGGCCGAAGCGTCGGCGGGCGGTACGGACAAAGCGGGTCATCGAAAGGTCCTTCGGGCGTCGGCGAGCGACGGCGGGCGATCAGAACATGGTCTCGGGCGGCGCATGAAGCGCGTAACTCGTTGCATAGAATAATATTGACTGTGCAACTACTTTTCAAGATACTGCTGATTGCTTTTCGCAATTGTTGCCTTTAGGAGACGCGGCGCAGTGTCACACTTTTGCATCCGCGGTTTGACCGATGTCGCATGAACGGCGAACCGCTTTACGATCCCGCGACGATCCAGCTCGAAACGAGCCTCGGCTACTACCTCGCGAAGGCGCGCAACGTGCTCGTCATGCGAACCGATCAGGCGTTGAAGCCGCTCGAACTCACGTCGCCGCAGATCGGCGTGATTCTGCTGCTCGCGTCGGGGCGGGCGCGCACGTCGCTGGAACTGTCGCGCGAGCTGTCGTACGACAGCGGCTCGATGACGCGCATGCTCGACCGGCTCGAGAAGAAGGGTTTCGTCAGCCGCGCGCGTAGCGAAGTGGACCGGCGAATCGTCGAACTCAGTCTGACGGAGCGCGGACGTGACGCGGCGGCGCGTTTGCCGGTGATCGGCGCGGCCGTGCTCAACGAGCAGTTGCACGGCTTTACCCGCGCCGAGCTGGATCTGCTGATCGCGATGCTCGCGCGCATCGTCGGCAATACGCCGATGGGCGACTGCGCGCCATGCATGCTCGACGACGACTTGCCCTGATTCATCGGAATTAACCTGCATTTCTGCGCCGATTTCACTGTCTGAGCAGAGAATGCCGCGACAAGAAATAGTTTGCGTGCGATGCGCGTTTCGAGCGCCGCGCGCCGGAGAAACCTTCGATGTCCACATCCACTGCGGGCACGCCCGCCACGCCGCCCACGCCCGTGCCGCTCACGGGCGGCATCCTCGCCCTTTTGACGATGGGCCTCGCGCTCGGCACCTTCATGGAAGTGCTCGACACGTCGATTGCGAACGTCGCCGTGCCGACCATTTCGGGCAGCCTCGGCGTCGCGACGAGCGAAGGCACGTGGGTCATTTCGTCGTACTCGGTCGCTTCGGCGATTGCGGTGCCGTTGACCGGCTGGCTCGCGCGGCGCGTCGGCGAGGTGAAGCTCTTCACGATTTCCGTGCTGCTGTTTTCGATCGCGTCGGCGCTGTGCGGGCTGGCTCACAACTTCGAATCGCTGATCGCGTTCCGGCTGCTGCAAGGCCTCGTCTCCGGCCCGATGGTCCCGCTGTCGCAAACCATCCTCATGCGCAGCTATCCGCCCGAAAAGCGCGGCCTCGCGCTCGGTCTCTGGGCGATGACCGTGATCGTCGCGCCGATCTTCGGCCCGGTGATGGGCGGCTATATCACCGACAACTACACCTGGCCGTGGATCTTCTATATCAACGTGCCGATCGGCGTGTTCTCGGCGGCGATCGCGTACTTCCTGCTGCGCGGCCACGAGACGAAGACGACGCAGCAGCGCATCGACGGTGTCGGATTGGCGCTGCTCGTGATCGGCGTCGCGAGCCTGCAGATGATGCTCGACCTCGGCAAGGACCACGACTGGTTCAACTCGAACTTCATCGTGACGCTGGCGATCGTGTCGGCGGTCTCGCTCGCGTTCATGTTCGCGTGGGAGTTGACCGAGAAGGAACCGGTGATCGACCTTTCGCTCTTTCGCGACCGCAACTTTGCGATGGGCGTGCTCATCACGTCGCTCGGCTTTCTCGCGTTCTTCGGCTCGGTCGTCGTGTTGCCGTTGTGGTTGCAGACCGTGCTCGGCTACACGCCGTGGCTCGCGGGTCTCGCCACCGCGCCGGTGGGGATTCTCGCGCTGGTGCTGTCGCCGATCATCGGGCAGAACATGCATCGGCTGAATTTGCGCGTGGTCGCGAGCTTCGCGTTCCTCACGTTCGCGTTCGTGTCGCATTGGAACTCGACCTTCACGCTCGATACGCCGTTCGACCAGATCATCTATCCGCGCTTGATTCAGGGCATCGGCGTCGCGTGCTTCTTCGTGCCGATGACGACGATCACGCTCTCCAGCGTCTCCGACGAACGGCTCGCGGGCGCCGCGGGCCTGTCGAACTTCCTGCGCACGCTGTCGGGCGCGATCGGCACGGCGGTCAGCACGACGTTCTGGGAAAACGACATGATCCGCCATCACGCGCGTCTGACCGAATCGGTCACGCCTTATTCGGCGGGCACGAACGCGTATTCGGACCTGCTGTCGGGACTCGGCTTGTCGGGACAGGCGCTGACCGCGCAACTGGATCGCGTGGTGTCGGCGCAGGCGTACATGATGTCGACCAACGACTTCTTCCGCATTTCGTTCTATGCGTTTCTCGTGCTGGCCGCGATGGTCTGGCTGACGCGGCCGAAGAAGGGCGCGTCAGCCTCGATGGGACACTGAACTACTGAGGCGTGAGCGGCGTGACCGACTGCCCCGGCTGGTTTTCCAGATTGAGCGGGACCGGCTGATCCAGCGGGCTGACCTGCACGCCGCTCGGCGCGGGTGCAGGCGGGGTCTGCGTGGCTTGCGGCGTTTCGGTCTTGCGCAGTCCGGGGCCATTCTTGATGAACTGCTTGAAATCCGCGCCCGCCTGCCACGGATTCGGCTGGCAGCCGAGCGGATTATCGCAATGCGCGGCGAAACCGATCGTCGCGGTGCCTTCGTTGGTCGGCGTCTTGGTGATCTGATACGCGAGCGCGCGCTTGCCGCTCGACGGCCCCGCCGTCTGGATGATCGAATCGGTGACGGTCTGCAGCTTGTATTCGGAATGGTTCGTCACCCAGACCTGGGCGCGCGCCCACCACGCGTCGCATTCCGGCTTGCTCATGCAGGTGAGCGGTTGCGTGGCCTGCTCCATCGTCGTGCTGCTGACCTGGTCCTGCACGGCGCAGCCGCTAAAAAGGGCGAGCCATGCAGCCCCAAGCGCGGCGGCGGCGAAGTACTTCTTCTTCATTACTCCCCCGATCGTCGAAAAGTCGGCCATATTTTGACCCCTCAAATCGGATGATGTGATGACGCGTTTCCCTCTGTTGCATAAGCCGGAAACAATTTCCGCCGCGCGCTGACACCGCAGCGGAAAAATCGCCTCACGCGTTCGCGGGGTTCAGCTTGTAGACCTGATACGCCGCAACGAAGGCGTCGAACGTTTCGGTGTCGCTGCTTTCGACGACCGCCTGTTCCACAAGCGATTTTGCCGCAAGCTCGTCCATCGCGCGCTCTTCTGCGACGGAAAGCGGACGCGCACGAAAATCTTCCGCGTGACGCGCGCTGAGATCGAGCGCGAACTCGTCGAAGGTTTGCTGCTTGTCGCGCATCGTTTGCAGCACGCGCGCGGACGGCGTGAGCGACGCGTCGGCGATGCGCGGCCGCAGCGCTTCCAGCGCGCGCGTGTGATCGCCGTTGCCGTTTAGCGTGTCGAGCGTCTTCGCGACCGGTTCGATTGCATCGAAGAGTTCTTCGGCCCATTGCTGCATCGGCACGCTTGCGCCGTCGCGTTGCAGCGCGAGACCCGGCTTGCGCCCTTCCTTCGACACCGTCATGAAATTCGCGTTGGCTTCGATGCTCGCGCCGGGCGGCAACAGCGGGCTGTCTTCCAGTGCGCAATAGAGCAGATACGCATCGAGAAAGCGCGCGGTTTCGAGCGAGATGCCCGTCGGCACGAACGGATCGATGTCGAGGCAGCGCACTTCGATGTACTGCACGCCGCGCTCGGCCAGCGCATGCAGCGGACGTTCGCCCGAATGCGTGACGCGCTTCGGGCGGATCGTCGAGTAGAACTCGTTTTCGATCTGCAGCACGTTCGTGTTGATCTGCACCCATTCGCCGTCGCGCTGCGTGCCGATGGCTTCATACGGCGCATACGGCTGGCTCACGGCTTTGGCGAGCACGTCGAGATACGCGTCGAGATTGTCGTAGCTCGGCAGCAGATCGGCCTGCGCCGGATTGTTGGTGTATCCGAGATCGCTCATGCGAAGGCTGGTCGCGTGCGGCAGATAGAACGTGTCGGCATCGAACGTTTCCAGATGATGCTTCTTGCCGGCGACGAAGCGCTTGTTCAGCGCCGGCGACGCGCCGAACAGATACATCAGGAGCCAGCTCGTGCGACGGAAATTGCGGATCAGCGCGAAGTAGCGCTCGGACTGAAAGTCTTTCGCGGACAGCGTGCTCGTCGCATCGAGCGCCTGCCAGGCGCGCCATACGTTTTCATCGAGCGAATAGTTGTAGTGGATGCCCGCGATGCATTGCATCGTGCGGCCGTAGCGCAGCGCGAGGCCGCGCCGGTACACCGTCTTCAACATGCCGATGTTCGACGTGCCGTAATAGCCGAACGGAATCTCGTCCTCGGGCGGCAGCGAGTTGGGCATCGAATTGTTCCACAGCAACTCGTCGCCCATGTGCGCGTACGCGAAGCGATGCAGCGCGTCGAGGCGATCGAGCGTGATCGCCACATCCGATTCGGCGGGCGTGATGAGCTCGACGAGCGCCTCGGAGTAATCGGTCGTGATGAGCGGATGCGTCAGCGCGGAGCCGAACGAGCGCGGATGCGGCGTCATCGCCAGCTTGCCCTGTGGCGTCACGCGCAAGCTTTCTTTTTCGATGCCGCGCAAGCCTTGGCGCAACGCGTCGGCATGCGGACCGGACGCGAGCGCGGCAAGCCTGCGCTCGAAAGCGCCGGCCTTGGTGTGAGCGGGATTCTTGTTTGCCATTGAAGCGTTCTGCGAGGAGCGCGAGCGCGTGTGCGCGCGGTCGTATTTTTAGGGTAGCGGGCACTTTAACATCTCGGTGTAAGGCGTGCTTGGGCCCAGACCAGGCAAGGGATTGCGGGTTTTTCGGGAGATTCGCGGGAGATGCGCGGGAGATCCGCGGAATACGCGGCGGTGCGCTTTGGAGCCGCTTGGAGCGGCTCGCGAGGACATTGAAGCGCTCGCGCGTCATGTCGACGGCGAGCGCGCCTGCTTCATGCAACCTTGTTGGTTTCGTTACGCGCGCGTTCGGTTTCGAGCAGCGTTTCCTTGCGCGGCGTGCCCCAGCGATAGCCGGCGATCGCGCCATCCTTGCCGATGACGCGATGACACGGAATCGCGAGCGCCACCGGATTCGACGCGCACGCATTCGCCACCGCCCGCACCGCGCGCGGCGCGCCGAGCGATTCGGCGATCTCGGTGTAACTGCGCGTCTGCCCATACGGGATGCGCCGCAACGCGTCCCACACGCGCCGTTGAAATGCGGTCGCGCCGATGTCGAGCGGCAAATCGAAGCGCTCGCGCGTGCCTTGCAGATACGCGCGAATCTGCGCGATGAACGGCTCCAGTTTCGCGGCATCCTCGACGCGTTCGGCCTGCGCGAAATCGGCGGCGAGCTGATCGACGAGCGTGGGCGCGTCGTCGCCGAATGCGATCTTGCAGACGCCCTTGTCGGTCGCGGCGATGAGCACGGCACCCAGCGGCGTCGCGGCGGTCGCGTAACGCACGGTCAGCCCAGCGCCCTGACGCTTATACGCGGACGGCGTCATGCCGAGTTCCGCGGGCACGGCCTCGTACATGCGCGACGGCGAGCCGAAACCGGCGTCGTGCGTCGCGCGCGTGACGTCGCGGCCGCGCTGCAACGCATCGCGCAGCACGCCGGCACGCTGCGCCGCCTGATACTGACGCGGCGAAATGCCGACGATTCGCGAAAACAGGCGCTGCAGGTGAAACGGGCTGACGTGCACGGCGTCGCTCAATTGCGCGAGCGTCATGCGTTGCTGCGGATCGGCGTCGAGCACCTTGCATGCGCGCTCGACGATCGCGAGTTCGCGCGGCAGGCTCGTCGGCTGGCAGCGCTTGCACGCGCGGTATCCGGCTTGTTCGGCGGAGTCGGTCGTCGGAAAGAATTCGACGTTCTCGCGACGCGGCGCACGCGACGCGCACGACGGTCGGCAAAACACGCCGGTCGTGCGAACGGCGAAGAAGAAGGCACCGTCGGCGCGCTCGTCGCGATCGACGACGGCTTGCCAGCGGCTTTCATCGGAGGAAAAAACAGGGTTCGTGACGGTTTTCATGACGACCTCGATGGCTCTTGGGTACGTGACCACTGTAGAGCCGCCCAACTGAGGTTACGCGCCGATTCTTGCTCTGTCATCGGTCCGCGAAATCCGAAAAGTGACGCTCAGATACCACAAAGGGACGCCATAGGGGTTTTTACCGAAATTTCTATTGCGTCGCATCAAGTGGCTGTGTATGATTGGAACTGTCTCCTCCATGTCTCCTCCTGATATGGATTCAGCCCGCCCACTAAGGCGGGCTTTTTTTCGTCCGTGGTTTTTGCGTGTTCGAAACGTCAGCGCGAAAAAAACCGGGCGCGTGGCCCGGTTTCTCGTAGACGATTCCGCCGCCGTTACAGCACGTAGCGCGACAAATCCTCGTCTTGCGCCACATCGCCGAGCGCTCGTTCCACATACGGCGCGTCGATTCGCACAGGCTTGCCGGCATGATTGCCCGCCGCGAACGACACTTCTTCGAGCAGCTTCTCGATCACCGTATAAAGCCGCCGCGCGCCGATATTCTCGGTCTTCTCATTCACCGAAAACGCGATTTCCGCGAGACGCCGGATGCCGTCTTCCGCAAAGTCGAGCTCGACGCCTTCGGTCGCCAGCAGCGCCTTATACTGCTTGACGAGACTCGCATCAGTCGAATTCAGGATCGATTCGAAATCGCCGACGGACAGCGAATCCAGCTCGACGCGAATCGGAAAGCGCCCCTGCAGTTCGGGAATCAGATCGCTCGGTTTGGCGAGATGAAACGCGCCGCTCGCGATGAAGAGGATGTGATCGGTCTTGATCATCCCGTACTTCGTGTTGATGGTCGTGCCTTCGACGAGCGGCAGCAGGTCGCGCTGCACGCCCGCGCGCGAGACTTCGGCGCCGCCCGTCTCGCTGCGCGACGCGATCTTGTCGATCTCATCGAGAAACACGATGCCGTTCTGCTCGACGTTCTGCACCGCCTTGCTCTTGACCTCTTCGTCGTTGAGCATCTTGCTGGCTTCTTCGTCGGTCAGCAGCTTGAGCGCTTCCTTGACCTTCACCTTGCGACGCGTCTTCTTGCCGCCGCCGATGTTCGCGAACATCGAGCGAATCTGTTCGGTCATGTCTTCCATGCCCGGCGGCCCCATGATGTCCATGCCGACTTGCGGCATTTCCACATCGAGCTCGATTTCCTTGTCGTCGAGCGCGCCTTCGCGCAGCCGCTTGCGGAAGGTTTGACGCGTGGCGTTGTCGCCGCCTTCGCTGCCCGAAGACTCGATCGCGTTCGTGGCGCCGAATCCGACCGGCCGCGCCGTCGGCAGAAGAATGTCGAGGATGCGGTCTTCCGCGCGATCTTCGGCCTTCGTGCGGACTTTCTTCATCTCGGATTCGCGCGTCTGCTTCACGGAAATCTCGATCAGATCGCGCACGATGCTGTCCACGTCGCGGCCCACGTAGCCCACTTCGGTGAACTTGGTCGCTTCGATCTTGATGAACGGCGCGTCCGCGAGCTTGGCGAGACGCCGCGCGATTTCGGTTTTGCCGACGCCCGTCGGCCCGATCATCAGAATGTTCTTCGGCGTGATCTCCTGACGCAGCGGCTCGGCGACCTGCTGACGGCGCCAGCGGTTGCGCAGCGCGACGGCAACCGCCTTCTTCGCGCGCCCCTGGCCGATGATGTGCTTGTCGAGTTCGGAGACGATTTCGGAGGGAGTCATGGTGGTCATCGCAAAAGTCCTTTATTCGATCGTCTCGATGACGCGATTGTGGTTGGTGTAGATGCACATGTCGCCGGCGATGGTCAGCGCCTTCTCGACGATGTCGCGCGGCGAGAGATCGGTGTTCTCAATGAGCGCCTGCGCCGCAGCCTGCGCATAGGCGCCGCCCGAGCCGATCGCCGCGATGCCGTGCTCCGGATCGAGCACGTCGCCGTTGCCGGTGATGACGAGCGTGTTGTCCTTGTCGGCGGTGATGAGCATGGCTTCGAGGCGTCGCAGCATGCGATCGGTGCGCCAGTCTTTCGCCAGTTCGACGGCGGCGCGCGTCAGATTGCCCTGATGCTTCTCGAGTTTGGCTTCGAAGCGGTCGAGCAGCGAGAACGCGTCGGCCGTGCCGCCGGCGAAGCCGACCAGCACCTTGCCGCCATAGATGCGGCGCACTTTCTTCGCGCCCCCTTTCATGACGATATTGCCGAGCGTCACCTGACCATCGCCGCCCAGCGCGACCTTGCCGTCGCGGCGCACGGAGACGATGGTCGTGCCGTGAAATTGTTCCATGTGCGTTCCTTGGATAAACAGACGATGCGTGGCGATGAAAGTCCGCCGCGCAGTCGAGAATTCGATGGAGTGCACGGCGCGGGGTTCCGTCGGGCGTGAGGCCCGAGGCGGACGGCGCCGCGCTCGCGCTTGCCGCGATGAAGCTTTTGCGGCGCGCGTCGGATTCATTTTAGGGCGACGCCGGATTTATCAAGGCGTACGGTATCGGCGCTCGCCGTTTTTACCGGGCACAAAGCAAAAAAGGCATCCCTTCGTTGGATGCCTTTTTGCCGATGCGACTGCTTCTGCACAACTTTTTGCGGCGGCGTCTTCCCCGTTGCGGGCGGTCCCGCGACGCTCGCCTGCCGACAGCGATTTCAGTCGCCGAACAGCTTCTGACGCAGTTCGCGGCGTTCCTGCGCTTCGAGCGACAGCGTGGCGGTCGGACGCGCGAGCAGGCGCGGAATGCCGATCGGCTCGCCGGTCTCTTCGCACCAGCCGTAATCGCCGGACTCGATGCGCGCGAGCGACTGCTGCACCTTCTTCAGAAGCTTGCGTTCGCGATCGCGCGTGCGCAGTTCCAGTGCATGTTCTTCCTCGATGGTCGCGCGGTCCGCCGGGTCCGGCACGATCACCGTTTCCCGCAGGTTCTCGGTCGTCTGGCCGGCATTCTTCAGAATGTCCGCTTGCAACTGTTCGAGCCGGTTCTTGAAGAAGGCGAGTTGATCCTCGTTCATGTAGTCCTTCTCGCTCATCTTCAGGATTTCGGCTTCGGTCAAGAGTTTCGTTGTCATCAGCTTGCTTCTTCAATGTAGGGCGATGTCTTCGCAACGCCCGCACTTGCGTTACCCGCATTCAGCGCATCCGTACGCTAGGGGCTACGCGACACGTCGATGCGGGGCCGAACTCCTCTGGAAACCGATATTGGATGATGCTCCGGAAGACCGGGCGCATTCGCATGGCCCCGGATTTCCGGCCCCGGTGCTTTGACTTGATTTGCCTTCCCCCGGCAAATCGAGGCATCGTCCCGACGGGACATCCCTTCTCCCAAGATCCGCTGGCCGAGCGCCTCGAAGACGCGCATTCAGCGGAACTGCCCTTCTCCAGTGGGGCTGTATTGTAACTGAACCGCAAATTCCAACTAAACCTACGGAAAACCCTGTCGATTTGCGCCGGAATTTCAAAAATATAACGCCTGAACGCGCAAAAAGCGATGACGCTTGGTGGGCGCGACTACATACGCGCACCGAAAGTCGGACATGAAAAACGCCGCGCGCGAGCCCTTCGCGGCGGCGTTCTGTGTCAGTGCCCGTTTTGTCGCCCCGCGTGATTCGCGGCAATCCAAGCGAGATGCATGCCGGATTACTTCACCAGGCACGCGTCGAGGCCGTCGGTGATCAGATCCTTCGGCAGTTCGATGCCGATGAACACCATCTTGCTGTTCTTCTTCTCGATCGGCATCCACTTGCCGGCGAGATCGCTGCCCATCATCTGATGCACGCCCTGGAACACGACCTTGCGATCGACGCCCTTCATATAGAGCACGCCCTTGTAGCGCAACAGGCGCTCGCCATAAATCTGCAGAATGCCGCCGAGGAAGTCTTCGAGGCGGTTCGGATCGAACGGCTTGTCGCTGCGATACACGAACGACTTGATCTTGTCGTCGTGATGCGCGTGATGATGATGGTGATGCCCGTGCTCGTGATCGTGGCTGTGGTCGTGACCGCAGGTCGAATGATCGTGATCGTGATCATGGTCATGCGCGTGGTCATGATCGTGATCGTCTTCCGCGAGGAAATCCGGATCGATCTCGAGCTTCGAGTTCAGATTGAAACCGCGCAGATCGAAAATTTCCTTGATGTCTGCGTCGCCGAAATTCACGACCTTGATCGCCGCGCGCGGGTTCATGTGCAGCAGGCGATGCTTCAGCGCTTCGAGTTCGTCGGCGGAAACGAGATCGGATTTCGTGATGAACAGGCGATCCGCGAAGCCGACCTGACGCTGCACCACTTCGTGCTGGTCGAGCTGCGCATTCGCGTGCTTCGCGTCGACGAGCGTGATGATCGCGTCGAGCAGGAATTCGTCGGCGACGGTGTTGTCCATGAAGAACGTCTGCGCGACCGGACCCGGATTCGCGAGGCCGGTGGTTTCGATCACGACGCGGTCGAAATCGAGCGTGCCCGCCTTCTTGCGGTTCGCGAGGTCTTCGAGCGCGCGCGCGAGGTCGCCGCGGATCGTGCAGCAGATGCAGCCGTTGCTCATCTGGATGATCTGCTCGTTCGTCTCCTGCACGAGGATCTCGTTGTCGATGTTCTCTTCGCCGAACTCGTTCTCGATCACGGCGATCTTCATGCCGTGCTTCTCGTTCAGGATGCGCTTGAGCAGCGTGGTTTTGCCGCTGCCCAAAAAGCCGGTCAGGATGGTTACGGGAATCATGGTGTCGCCTTTTAAGTTCGGGGAACGCGCGGAATCGAATATTGGAACATATTTGCGGAGCCGACGCTTCGTGCGCCCTTCGCTCGCGAATCGCCCTTAACTGAGGCCGATCACGCGATTTGCAACAGCAGCCCTTTCAGATACTCGCCTTCCGGAAACGCCGTCAGCAACGGATGATCCACGCCCGCGCCGAGCCGCTTGAGGATGCGCGCATCGGCGCGTGCGTCGGCCGCCGCGCTCGCGACGATCTTCTGGAACAAGTCGGCATCGATCGCGCCGGAACATGAGTACGTGAAAAGCAGGCCGCCTGGACGCAGCAACTTGAAGCCGCTCAGATTGATGTCCTTGTACGCGCGCGCGGCGCGATCGACGGTTTCCTTCGACGGCGCGAACTTCGGCGGATCGAGCACGATCAGGTCGAAGCGACGGCCTTCGTCGTAGAGACGGCGCAGCGTCTTGAACGCATCGGCGTCGAGCCATTCGGCTTTCTCCGCGTCGAAGCCGTTGGCCTTCACGTTCTCCCGCGCGAGCGCGAGCGCTTCGCCCGATGAATCGACGGAGACCACGCGCGTCGCCCCGCCTTTCAGCGCGGCCAGCGAGAATCCGCCCGTGTAGCAGAAGCAGTTGAGCACTTCGCGGCCTTGCGCGTTCTGCGCAACGAGCACGCGGTTGTCGCGCTGATCGACGTAAAAGCCCGTCTTGTGGCCATTGCGCACGTCGACGTGATAGCGCACGCCGCATTCGTTCGCGATGAGCGTCGCCGGAGGCGCGTCGCCGGCGAGCACGCCGGTCGTCTGTTCGAGACCTTCCTTCTGGCGGATCGACACGTCCGAGCGCTCGTAGACGTTCGCGCAACCGGTCGCATCGACGAGCGCCTGCACGATCGCCGCTTTCCATGACTCGACGCCCGTCGCCATGAACTGGCAGACGAGCTGTGCGTGATCGCCGGTATCCGCGACGTAGTAATCGACGATCAGGCCCGGCAAGCCGTCCGCTTCGCCGAATATGAGGCGCGTCGCGCCGGTGTCCTTGACCATCGTGCGCCGATGCGCGACCGCGCGCTGCACGCGGCGCTTGAAGAACGCGTGATCGATGGGCTCGCTTTCATCGAACGTCCAGACGCGCGCGCGAATCTGCGATTGCGGGCTGTACGACGCGCGCGCGAGAAAGCGTCCGTCGGCCGCGCGAATGACGACCGTCGCGCCCGGCGCGGGATTGCCGTCGATGCGCGCGATGGCGTTCGCATAAATCCACGGATGGCGGCGGACGAGCGACTTGTCCTTCGCCGGTTTGAGCGTGATGGTGTCCATTGCAAGCCGAGGCGGCGCGCAGGGCGCTCGCGGAGTTAATCGCGCTTCTTCGCGCGCGGGTGCGCCGCATCGTAGACGCGGGCGAGATGCTGAAAATCGAGCGATGTATAAATCTGCGTGGCCGTGATGCTTGCATGCCCGAGCAGTTCCTGCACCGCGCGCAGGTCGCCGCTCGATTGCAGGACGTGCGTGGCGAACGAATGCCGCAGCACGTGCGGATGCACATTCGACGGAATGCCCGCGAGCAGCGCGAGCCGCTTCACGCGTTCGCGCACCACGCCGGGCGACATGCGGTTGCCGCGCACCGAGAGAAAGAGCGCGTGCGGTTCGAGCTTGACGAACTCGTCGCGCACGGCGAGCCAGGCGCGCAGCGCTTCGACCGCCTTGCTGCCGACCGGCACTTTGCGCATCCGCTTACCTTTGCCGAGCACCGTGACTTCGGCGCCTTCCAGATCGATCCAGCCTTCGGACCGGTGTTCGGCAGTGTCGACGTGGCGAACGTCCAGCCCGACCAGTTCCGCGAGCCGCAGACCCGACGAGTAGAACAGTTCGAGTATCGCGTGATCGCGCAGCGCTTCGGTCGTATCGGCTTGCGGCGCGTCCATCAGCCTCGCGGCGTCATCGACGGAGAGCGCCTTCGGCAGCGTCTTTTCGCGCTTGGGCGCGCGCACCGTCGCGACCGGATTCGCGGGCATCTCGACGCGCTCGGCGAGCCATCGATAGAACGCGCGCCATGCCGACAGCCGATGCGCGATCGAACGCGACGATAATCCGCTCGCGTGCGCGCGCACGACCGCGCCGCGAATATCGGCGGATGTGAGCGATTCCAGTGGACGATCCTTGGCGAGCGCGCGCAGCTCGCTCAACTCGTGCGTATAGCCGCGCAGCGTGTGCTCGGAAAGATGCCGCTGATGCTCGAGCATCGCGAGATAGTCGGCGATCACGTCGGCGGCGGCGTTCATCGTCAATGCGGCAGCAGGCGGGACAGCGCGGCGCTCGCGAGCGCGCCGATCTGCGTGAGGAAATCCGTCGCCATGCCGTCGTGGAAGCGGCGCGGATCGGGCGAGCCCATGACGAGCAGGCCGAAGCTCGGCGCATCCGGGCCGGCTTGCGGATCGCGCAGCGCGATGAGCGACACGGATTCGATCTTGCGGTCGATGTCGGACGGGCCGTCGCTCGGCGCGACCGTCGCCGATGCCGAGTTCGCCGCGCCCAGCCACTGCGCGGCGGCGAAGCCGGTATTCACGCCGCAGTACGGCGCGGCGAGACCGGTCGTGAAAAGGCGTACTTCCTCGCCGACCTGACGGGCGAAATCGGCTTGGCGATACGCTTCGTCGATATCCCACACGCGCAGCGCGGCGTGCGGCACGTCGAAGATTTCGCACAGCCCCTTGCTGATGGTCGCGGGCAGCGCGTACGGATCGCGCTGCGAGATTACGCGCACGGTCCAGCGATTGAACTTGGTCGAGATGCTGTCGTTTTCGTGGCCGTAGCGCAGCAATTCGGCGAGACGCCGTTCGAGCTGCTTGTTCTTGTCGCGCAGCATTTCCATCTGGCGTTCCTGCAGCGACACGGCCGCTTTGCCGTGCGGATTCGAAAGCCGGATGGTGCCGAGCAGTTCCGCGTGCTCGACGAAGAAATCAGGGTTGTCGAGCAGATAGTCGGCGACTTCGCGTGGATTCATGGTGACGTGTATGCGTTAAACGATGCGATCGAGCTCGATCTCGCCTTCGAAGACCGTTGCGGCGGGCCCGGCCATGAAGAGCGCGGCGGTTTCGTTCTTCGCGCCGTCCCAGCTGATCGTGAGCGTGCCGCCGTGCGTCTCGACGCGAACGGGCGAATCGAGCCGGCCGCGGCGAATGCCGGCCGCCACCGCCGCGCACGCGCCCGTGCCGCACGCGAGCGTTTCGCCCGCGCCGCGCTCGTAGACGCGCAGCTTCACCGAATGCCGATCGACGATCTCCATGAAGCCCGCATTGACGCGCTTTGGAAAGCGCGCGTGACGTTCGACGAGCGGACCTTCGGTCAGAACGGGATACGCCTCGACGTCATCGACGATCTGGACCGCGTGCGGATTGCCCATCGACACGACGGAAATCCAGCGCCGGTCGTTGATCGAGCCGTTCACGTCGAGCGGCCAGAGCGTGTCGTTGCCTTCCTTCCGGCCTTCGAGACCTTGCGCGTCGAACGGCACTTTCGGCGGATCGAACACCGGCGTGCTCATATCGACGACGACTTCGCCGTTCTCCTGCATCGTCAGCGTGATGACGCCGTTTTGCACCTGCACGCGCACCGTCGATGCATCCGTCAGACGCCGGTCGCGGACGAACTTCACGAAGCAGCGCGCGCCGTTGCCGCAATGCTCGACTTCACCGCCATCGCAATTGAAGATGCGGTACTTGAAGTCGACGCCTTCGATCGTCGGCTTTTCCACGAGCAGCAACTGATCCGCGCCGACGCCGAAATGACGGTTCGCGAGCGCGCGCACCTGTTCGGCGGACAGATCGAGCGCCTGCGTGTAGCCGTCGAGCACGACGAAGTCATTGCCCGCGCCCTGCATTTTTGTGAATTTCAGTTTCATGGCCGCTATTGTATGTGAGCCGCGATGCCGCGTTTCGCGCGATTCAGGCGTCAATAAAAGCTCGGGTCGCCCGGCGGGCGCGTCTTGAAGCGCTTGTGCACCCAATAATATTGCTCGGGCATGCGCGGAATCTGCTCTTCCAGAAACGCGTTCATGCGGCGCGCGTCGGCCTCGTCGTCGCCGCTCGGATAATTTTCCCAAGGTTTGAAGACTTTCAGCCGATAACCCTTGTAGTTCGGCAAAACTTCTCCGATGAAGGGCACGACCTGCGCCTTGCCCGTCTTCGCGAGCCGGCCGACGGCGGTCAGCGTGCACGTCGGGATGCCGAAGAACGGGACGAACGTGGAGTTGCGCATGCCGTAGTCCATGTCCGCGCCGAGCATCACGGGTTTGCGATCGCGCAGCCAGCGCAGCACGATGCGCGCGCTGTCGGCGCGGCTCGCCATGTCGGCGCCGAAACGGGCGCGCTGTCTCTTCGCCAGTTCCTCGATCTGCGGATTCGAAAACGGCTGATACAGCGAACCGCAGCGCCGATGCAGCGAGTAGTTGAGGAAGATCGAGCCCGCCTCGATGCCGACGAAATGCAGTCCGAGAAAGAGCGTGGGCGGAAGATCGGGATCGGTGAGATCGATGGCGCTATCGACTTCGATCAGCTTTTCTAGCTTCTTCGCGGAGCCGAACCATTGCACGCTGCGCTCGACGTAACTGCGGATCGCGTGCCGAAAGTGCTTCTGCGCGATGTCCTCGCGTTTTTCGTCGGACCACTCGGGGAAGCACAGCTTCAGATTCGTATGGACGATGCGCTTGCGACGGCTCGGAATCTGATAGAGCAGCCAGCCGAGGCCGTCGCCGAAACGCGCGGTGATGCCGTATGGAATCACCGCGAGGAATTTGAGAAAACCGATGGCGAGCGCCACGCCGATACGACCTAGCATGACTCGCTCCGGCGGGCGGACGAGTGGAGCGGGACCGAGGAAGTCAA
Source organism: Caballeronia sp. AZ1_KS37 (assembly GCF_023631165.1). Lineage (NCBI taxonomy): Bacteria > Pseudomonadati > Pseudomonadota > Betaproteobacteria > Burkholderiales > Burkholderiaceae > Caballeronia > Caballeronia sp. AZ1_KS37. The sequence continues at coordinate 39,878 of NZ_JALQDP010000001.1, forward strand.
AAGGGTCAATTCTGTGAAAACTAAGGAAACCGGTATAATAAAACCTTCGCCGAGTTAATGGACAACTTGCGGGGCGAAGCGGGTCGGAGTCTTCTTACTTTCGAGAAGCGCCGGCCTGGAAGCACATCCGCTAAAGCGTCGCCGCTTCAGACTCCAAAAGAAGACGGCTACGTGAATATCAACCGTACTTTTATTGGAGTCTGAAGCGTGTCGAACGACTACCTCTTTACTTCCGAATCCGTTTCCGAAGGCCACCCGGACAAGGTTGCCGACCAAGTCTCCGACGCCATCCTCGACGCCATTCTGTCGCAGGACAAATATTCGCGCGTCGCCGCGGAAACGCTGTGCAACACCGGTCTCGTCGTCCTCGCGGGCGAAATCACGACCACCGCCAACGTCGATTACATCCAGGTCGCGCGCGACACCATCAAGCGCATCGGTTACGACAACACCGACTTCGGCATCGACTATCGCGGCTGCGCGGTTCTCGTCGCGTATGACAAGCAATCGCCGGATATCGCGCAAGGCGTGAACAAGGCGCACGACGACAATCTCGATCAGGGCGCGGGCGACCAGGGCCTCATGTTCGGCTACGCCTGCGACGAAACGCCCGAACTGATGCCGCTGCCGATCCACCTTTCGCATCGCCTCGTCGAGCGTCAGGCAAACCTTCGTCGCGATGGCCGTTTGCCCTGGCTGCGTCCGGACGCGAAGTCGCAAGTCACCGTGCGTTATGTCGATGGCCGCGCGCATTCCATCGATACGGTCGTGCTGTCGACGCAACATTCGCCGGACATCGACCTGCCGCAACTGCGCGAAGCGGTGATCGAAGAAGTCATCAAGCCGACGCTGCCGAAGGAACTCATCAAGGGCGACATCAAGTTTCTGGTGAACCCGACGGGCCGCTTCGTCATCGGCGGTCCGCAGGGCGACTGCGGTCTGACGGGCCGCAAGATCATCGTCGACACGTACGGCGGCGCGGCTCCGCACGGCGGCGGCGCGTTCTCGGGCAAGGATCCGTCGAAGGTCGACCGCTCGGCGGCGTACGCGGGACGTTATGTCGCGAAGAACATCGTCGCGGCCGGTCTCGCATCGCGCGCGCTGATCCAGGTTTCGTACGCAATCGGCGTGGCACGTCCGACTTCGGTGATGGTGAACACGTTCGGCACGGGCCGCGTGTCGGATGCCGAAATCACGAAGCTCGTTCTGGAGCATTTCGATCTGCGTCCGAAGGGCATCATCCAGATGCTCGATCTGCTGCGCCCGATCTACGAAAAGACGGCGGCATACGGTCACTTCGGCCGCGAAGAGCCTGAATTCTCGTGGGAAGCCACCGACAAGGCGCTCATGCTGGCCGAAGCGGCGGGCACGGAGCCGGTCGCAAGCGTGGCGTAACGCCATTCGCCGAACGCGCGGGACAAGAACCGGCAAGCATCGCGCTTGCCGGTTTTTTTTCGCCTGCGCGGCGCGTTTCTTGCGACCGAACCGGACGGCAAAACCGATCATCCACGGAGCCGTCATGCCGTTCGAAACGCTTCTTTCTCCCGTCACAATCGGCAATCTCGAACTGCCGAATCGCGTGGTGATGGCGCCGCTCACGCGCAATCGCGCGTCGCAGCCCGGCGATGTACCCAGCGAAATGAACGCGCACTATTACGCGCAGCGCGCGGGCGCGGGACTCATCGTGACCGAGGCGACGCAGGTTTCGCGGCAAGGTCAGGGTTATGTCGCGACGCCCGGCATCTATTCCGACGCGCAGGAAGCCGGATGGAGAGCCGTCGTGGGCGCGGTTCACGCGCGGCACGGGCGCATCGCGTCGCAGCTGTGGCATGTGGGGCGCGTGTCGCATCGATCGCTGCAGGAGGGCGATGCGCCGCCCGTCGCGCCGTCCGCGATCCGCGCGCGCGACACGCAAGTGTTCGTGAGACACGATGACGGTACCTACGGCATGACCGACGCCGACGAACCGCGCGCGCTTGAGATCGGCGAGTTGCCGGGCATCGTGCTGCAGTTCGTCGATGCCGCGCATCGCGCCAAGCGCGCCGATTTCGACATGATCGAAGTCCACGCGGCCAACGGCTATCTGCTGCATCAGTTCATGGCGACGGGCACCAACCATCGCACCGACGAGTACGGCGGCGGCATCGAAAATCGCGTGCGGCTGGTCGTCGATGTGCTGGAGGCGGTCGCGGGCGTGATGGGCGCGAATCGCGTCGGCATCCGGATATCGCCGAACTTCACGGGATTTGATCTGCACGACGATGAAGGCGAAGCGTCATCGCTGTATCTGGCGCGCGAGCTGAAGCGCATCGGCATCGCGTATCTGCATCTGGCGGAAGGCGATTGGGCCGGCGGCGCGCCGCTTTCGGACGGCTATCGAGACGCGCTGCGCGAGGCTTACGACGGCGCGATCATCGTCTGCGGCGAATACACCGCGGAAGAAGCCAATACGCGCATCGAACGAGGCGAAGCCGACGCCGTGGCTTTCGGTCGCGCGTTTCTCGCGAATCCGGATTTGGTCGAGCGCTTCAGGATGAACGCGCCGCTCAACGCGCCCGACGAGGCGACGTTCTACGGCGGCGGAGAGAAAGGCTACACGGACTATCCGACGCTCGACGAGGCCGAGCGCAAGTGAGGGATTGCGCGATTCAGCGCGCCGCGAACGCGTACCAGCCGGCGCTCGTCGCCGACACGCGACGCGGACGACGGCTCGTCAGCGCAGCCGCTTTCGGCTTCGGCGCGGGCGCGCGCAACTGCACCGGACGGCGCAACAGCGCGCGCAACGACACCCGGCGCGAGGCCGCGCGCACGCGCAGATTGAAGAAGAACCCGCGGAACCACGACCGGATGCCGTCGACCGGATGCACGTTCTTCAGTTGCTCGGCGAGCAATTGCGTGCGGGTGGAGTGATGGCGCAGCGCGCGGATCATGCCGCGGCGCGCAGGACGCGCGGCTCGCGATGCGACGCGAGTAAGTCCGATAGCGATTCGGTGGTTCATGTCGGCGGGAAAGGTCGGTTTGCGTGGAAGCAGACTCGACGATAGTCGTCTCAAAAATGAAGTTCAACGCTTCGATTCAACAGCAATTGCGAAGTTGCACCGAATTGATGCGGATCAATGTACAGGACCCGTATTACCCGGGTAAGTCCGCGTTTTCCCTGCCGTTTCATGAAGCGGCTGCTTATAAAAATCGGCGGAAGCGTTCTCGCATGGGCCTTCCTGCGCTGCCGGATTTACAATCCCCGTATTCGCCCCAATTCCGGATATAGCGTCGACGGCATGAATAAATTCGAAAGCCGCCGGAGCCAAGAACTGAAATGTCTGATCAAAACCTGCTGAAATCGAAGAAGGAACAGGTGCACGAGCTGCGTCGAAACGGCTACGTGATCGTGAAAGGGCTGGTTTCGCAGGAACGCCGCGACGCGATGCTCGAAGTCGCGCGCCGGCAACTCGCCGAGGCCGCCGCGCCGGTCGAGTTCGAGGCCGATCTGAAATACCCCGGCGCGCCGGATTCGAAGGACGCGCCCGGCGGACACACCGTGCGCCGCCTGCTCGACGCCTACGCGCGGCATCCGCTTTACGCGGAGTTCGCGACATCGCCGGAAGTGCGCGGATGGATGGAGTTGTATTTCGGCGAGACGCCGTATTTGTCGCGCGCGCATCACAACTGCATGATGACGAAGCACCCGGCGTACGGTAGCCTGACCGGCTGGCATCGGGACGTGCGCTACTGGGCGTTCGAGCGCGACGATCTCGTTTCCGCGTGGGTCGCGCTCGGCAACGAAACGGTGGAAAACGGCGCGCTGTGGTTCGTGCCGATGTCGCACAAGCTGCCGTTCACATCGGATCGCTTCGACGACGCGAAATTCTTTCGCTCCGACTTGCCCGAGAATGCCGCGCTGATCCGCACGGCGGTGTCGCCCGCGCTGGAACCGGGCGACGTCGTGTTCTTCCACTGCAACACGCTGCATTCGGCGGGCAAGAACCTCACCGATCAGGTGAAGTTCTCGCTCGTGTTTACGTATCGCGGCGCGAGCAACGCGGCGCTGCCCGGCACGCGCTCGGCGTCGAAGCCGGAAGTGCCGCTCGTCTGACGTCTGAGCGTTTGAGCGTTTCAGCGTTTCGACGGAATCGTGAGGCCGATCAGCCCGGCGAGCGACGCGACGATGCCGCCCGCGATCAGCCAGATGGTCTTGTTCGTGGGCGAGCCGGTGAAGAAGCGCGCGACGTCGCTGGAGAGCGAATGAAACGACTGGCCGCCGAAATACAGCAGCACGACGCCGCCGACTAGCAGCGCAACGGAAATCGCTCGGGTCATGGCGTGGTCTCTTGGCTGGAAAAGCGCGTCAGGTTAGCGGGTCGGCGCTCGCGCGTCCACTCACGCCGCCTGCGCCTGCTCGCGCGTGTACGGCTGAATCTTGCGCAGGAGGTCGGCCATCACGTACTGATGATCGCTTCTGCTCGTCCACGCGCCGAGGTTGTATTTGACGCCGGTGTCCGTGTAATCGGTCACGGCGACCCACGGCGCCGACGGCCCGTCCTGCACGATGCGCGGATCGTCGCTCATCAGCTTGCGCAGTTCCTCGAGCACACGCTCGACCTTCAGCCCATGCTGTGCCTGAAAGTTGATGACGACGCGACGCCGATCGTTCGCGCTGTAGTTCGTGATGGCGTTCGCCCAAATGAGGCTGTTCGGCACGAACATGATGATGCCGTCGGCTTTCGTGAGGCGCGTCGTGAAAAGTCCGATCTCGTTGACCGTGCCCGCCGTCGTCCCGACGCCTTCGATGTAATCGCCGACGCGAAACGGGCGCAGCAGCAGGAGCATCAGGCCGGCCGCGATGTTTTGCAGCGTGCCCTGCAGCGCGAGGCCGATGGCGAGGCCGGCGGCGCCGAGCACGGTCAGGATGCTGGCGGCGGCAATGCCGAGCTTGCCGAGCGCGGCGACGATCGCGACGACGCGGATCGCCCACAACGCGAGGCTGGCGAGCACCGGGGTGAGCGTGGCATCGACATTGGTGCGAGCGAGCGTGCGGCGCAGGGTGTTCGCGACGGCGTTCGAAATCCACCAGCCGACCGCGAGAATCAGCAGCGCCAACAGAATATCAATGCCGTAAGTCACGGCAATTGCACTAAACGAATCGTAAGCGGGGCGAAGTCTGTCGATCGAATCCATGGGTAGCGGTCCTTCAAAACGAATCTGCTTTTGTCCGCGATCGCGTTGGATCGTTCCCCTTGCTGGCCATCCGGCCTATACCGAATAGCGGGACGGCATCGCGTGCCGTGCGCGCCCAGCCCCGATTGGCTTACCATTGACGCCCTCGACAGCGTGCGTGTCCGCGCGTGCCGCGTGAAAGGCACGTTGTCCGTTCCAGTCCGTTCAATTCGCCATCCGCAGAGGAAATCCGTCATGGCCTACGAAGCAGCCTCCGAGCGTTACACGCAGATGCAATACCGCACTTGTGGCAGGAGCGGGTTGAAACTTCCTGCGCTGTCGCTCGGTTTGTGGCACAACTTCGGCGATACGACGCCGATCTCCACGCAACGTGAAATTCTGCGCACGGCGTTCGATCTCGGCGTCACGCATTTCGATCTCGCGAACAATTACGGCCCGCCGTACGGCAGCGCCGAAACGAACTTCGGGCGCATCTTCAAGGACGACTTCCGCCCTTATCGTGACGAACTGTTGATCTCCTCGAAAGCCGGCTGGGACATGTGGCCCGGTCCGTACGGCCAAGGCGGCGGCTCGCGCAAATACGTGCTGGCGAGCCTCGACCAGAGCCTGAAGCGCATGGGCCTCGATTACGTCGACATCTTCTATTCGCACCGTTTCGACGCCGATACGCCGCTCGAAGAAACCGCTGGCGCGCTGGCGACGGCCGTGCATTCGGGCAAGGCGCTTTACGTTGGCATCTCGTCGTACTCGGCGTCCAAAACACGCGAGATGGCCAAGCTGCTCGCCGAGCACAAGGTGCCGCTGCTGATCCATCAGCCGTCGTACAACATGCTGAACCGCTGGATCGAAGAAGACCTGCTCGACACGCTCGACGACATCGGCGCGGGAAGCATCGCGTTTACGCCGCTCGCGCAAGGTCTGCTGACCAGCAAGTATCTGAATGGCGTGCCGCAGGACGCGCGCGTCAACAAACCGGGCGGCGGCTCGCTCAAGCAGGAACATCTGAGCGATGCGAACCTCGCGCACGTCCGCAAGCTCAACGATCTCGCGCAGAAGCGCGGCCAGAGCCTCGCGCAGATGGCGCTCGCGTGGGCGCTGCGAGGCGGGCGCGTGACCTCGGTGCTGATCGGCGCGAGCCGCGCGGAGCAAGTCGTGGAGAACGTCGGCGCACTGAAGAATCTCGATTTCTCGAAGGAAGAACTCGCGGAAATCGATCAGCACGCGAAGGAAGGCGGCATCAACCTGTGGGAAAAACCGTCGACGGATCAGCGCATCTGACACGCGTGCGGCCTTTCGCCAGAAGGGTATTTCGAGATACGCGCGGCATCCGTTGCTATCATGCGGACTCGGCGGCTTTTCCGCAGCGATAAGAGTTGCCGCCGAGGCCGGCCACCGGCCGCGCAGTCAGCCGAAAGTGCATTTCTTCTGCACGCACGTTCGCCCACGAGGCGCGCGTGCGCGCCACCGCCGCCGTATCGACGTTCGGACCGCGAAACGACTATCGGGTTAAAATAGCCGATTGCGCCGGGCTGTCAGTTTTTTTGCGCGAAGTTCACGCGTGGCGCGGCGTGAATCGCTGTCCTCGCATCGCGGGTTTCGGATCAATCGGCGACCTTCACCATTCGATCGTCCCGTTCGGACAGCGCAGCGCCCCTCGTTGCGCCCTCGTAGCGCGCTTTGTTTTCGACATCGGCCCGGCGTGGCATCCGCCGCCAGCCAGGCGCGAGCGTCAGAGCGTCACCGCTTTCGCACAGTTAGAGCACAGTTCAAGAAGCCATGAGCAACCTTAATTCTCAAACCGTTCTGAGCGTCCATCACTGGACCGACACGCTTTTCAGTTTCACCTGCACCCGCGACAGCTCGTTCCGCTTCGAGAACGGCCAGTTCACGATGGTGGGTCTCGAAGTCGACGGCAAGCCGCTTCTGCGCGCGTACAGCCTCGCGAGCGCGAACTACGAAGAGCATCTCGAATTTCTGAGCATCAAGGTTCCGGACGGCCCCCTGACCTCGCGCCTGCAACATCTGAAAGTGGGCGATTCCGTGCTGATCGGCAAGAAGCCGACGGGCACGCTCGTCGCCGACAATCTGCTGCCCGGCAAGACGCTGTGGCTGCTGTCGACCGGCACGGGCCTCGCGCCGTTCATGTCGATCATCAAGGACCCGGACGTCTACGACCGCTACGAGAAGATCGTGCTGACGCACACGTGCCGTTTCGTCGACGAACTCGCGTACAAGGATTTCATCACCGAGCACTTGCCGGCGCATGAGCATATCGGCGAAATCGTGTCCGAAAAGCTCGTCTATTACCCGACGGTCACGCGCGAGGAGTTCGCGAACCGTGGTCGCATCACCGATCTGATCGAGACCAAGAAGCTGTTCGCCGATCTCTCGGTCGAGCCGTTCTCGGTCGAAAACGACCGCGTGATGCTCTGCGGCAGCCCGCACATGCTGCGCGACACGCGCGAACTGCTCGACGCGATGGGCTTCCAGGAAGGCAGCAACAACCATCCTGGCCACTACGTCGTGGAAAAGGCGTTCGTCGGATAAGCTGTCTCGACGTCGCGATTGCACAAAACCGGAGCCTCGCGCTCCGGTTTTTTTTCGCCTCGACGAAATCACCATACGCGCGTCGCTGTTACAAATTGACCACGGTCGGTAGGTCTTTTTCCTACGCATTATGCGCAGTGGACTTGGCAAACGACATGAAGTTCGACCGCCGAAGCCTTGCGCGACATGGATTTATCATTTTTTTGAGATATGATGCGTTTACTTTTTGACGGCGCAGGCCATCCCGTAGTCCGTCAACGATGTTACTGAGTGTAAATTCGGTTACGCCGCTCGTGAGTTACCCGAGGACGTAGCTCCAGTTGCGCTCGAAGCGAGGATAGTGAATGAACCCGTCGGCCACGATCACGCTCGATGAGAACCCGATTCGCCGCGCTCCGCTGCGCGCGGTTCCGTCACCGTCGCCGGAATGCTCCGGCGCGTCGTTTGCCTCACCCTATTCCGCGCTGATCGACGCCAAGCTCAAGGGCGACCGTCAGATTCAGCGTCTCACCGCCCGCGTCCAGGAACTCGCCGCGCTGCTCGCCGCCACGGAAGAGCGCGCGCGTCAGGCGCTCGCGCAAGACCTGCACGACGCGAGCGGCGCCGCGCTCACCGTCGCGAATATCGCGCTCGCTCGGGCCGAGCACTGGCTGCCCGCCGATGCGCCCGCCGCGCTCGACGACGCGCTGCATCAGGCGCGCGCGGCGCTCGCGGATGTCTGCGAGACGAGTCATCGCATCGTCGAGGGATTGCAGACGCCGACTTTCGATGCCAACTTCGCCGCCACGCTGGCCGGCTGGATCGCGGATTTCGGCGCGCGCACGGCGATCGCCGTCGATTTCTCCTGCCCCGACGATGCGCGCCTCGATCGCATGTCGCACGACATGTCGCTCGCGCTCTTTCGCGTGATGCAGGAAGCGCTCGGCAACGTCGCGCGTCACGCGCACGCCGGGCATGCGCGCGTGTCCGTCGCGCTCGACGGACAAGGCGTGATCCTGCTCGTCGAAGACGATGGCGTCGGCATCAGCGCGGCGGCGCGTCGCAAGAGCGGACGCTTCGGCCTTTCCGGGATGCGCGCGCGCTGCGAGGCGCTCGGCGGCAATCTGCGCGTCGCGGCGGCGAAGCCTGCCGGCACTTGCGTGCGCGCGCGTTTTCCGTGGGCTGCGGCGGGTCCGGGCCTCTTCACGCTCAGCGTGGTCAACGCCTGAGGCCGCCGCGATGCTCAGAATCCTGCTCGCCGACGATCACGGCATCGTGCGCCGCGGCGTCGCGCAATTGCTGCTGGAACGCGGCGTCGCATCCGAAGTGCTGGAGGCCGAGACCGGCATGCAGGCGCTCGCGCTCGCCGCGCGTCGCCCGCTCGATGTCGCGATGCTCGACATCTCGCTGCCGGACATCAACGGCATCGACGTGTTGAAGCGTCTCAAGCGCGAAAGCCCGCGTCTGCCGGTGCTGATGTTTTCGATGTATCGCGAAGATCAATATGCGGTGCGCGCGTTGAAGGCGGGCGCGGCGGGCTATCTGTCGAAGACGGCGGACCCCGCGCTGATGATCGGCGCGATTCAGCAAGTCGCCGCAGGCCGAAAATACGTGAGCCCTGAAATGGCCGAAGCCCTCGCAACCTACGTTTCGCTCGATACGGACCGGTTGCCGCACGAGAAACTATCGGACCGCGAATATCAGACGCTGTGCATGCTTGCTTCGGGAAAACGGCTCACTGATATCGCGAACGCCTTATCGCTTTCGGTTAAGACCGTAAGTGTTTATCGCGCGCGGTTGCTGGAGAAAATGAAGCTCGCGAACAACGCAGAGCTTACGTTCTATGTGATGAGCAACCGTCTCGTCGACATGAATCCCGCCATCGCCGGGTAGGTTTTATCTCGTGCTAGATAAAACGGGTGGATCGTAACAAATTGCCGCAATTCTGCGTTGCATGCTCAATGGATAGGCAATCTCTGAGTCTCCGATAAAATATCGGGTTTTCCCGAGGTAACGGCCGCTCGCGCGCGCCAGAAGGAGACTCATCGCAATGTCGTTGTTCCGCAAGAAAAACATCGAGCACATGCTGGCCGGCGCGCACAGCACATCGCTCAAAAAGACGCTCGGCGCCCTGGATCTGACGTTCCTCGGAATCGGCGCGATCATCGGCACGGGCATTTTCGTGCTGACCGGCACCGGCGCCGTCCAGGCCGGCCCGGCGCTCATGATTTCGTTCATCATCGCGGCGATCGCGTGCTGCTTCGCCGCCCTCGCCTACGCGGAATTTTCGTCGACGATTCCGGTTGCCGGTTCCATCTACACGTATTCGTATGCGACGCTCGGCGAACTCGCCGCGTGGATCATCGGCTGGGATCTGATGCTCGAATACGGGCTCGCGACGTCCGCCGTTTCGGTCGGCTGGTCGGGCTACTTGCAGTCGCTGCTCGCCGGCTTCGGCATCTCGCTGCCGACCGCCCTCACCGCCGCGCCCGGCGCGTTGCCCGGCGAGGTCACGTTCTTCAACCTGCCCGCGTTCCTCGTGATGATGGCGATCACCTGGCTGCTTTCGGTCGGCGTGAAGGAATCGACGCGCCTGAACAACATCATGGTCGCGATCAAAGTGACCATCGTGCTGCTCGTGATCGCTGTCGGCGTGTTCCATGTGAAGCCGGCAAACTGGCAGCCGTTCATGCCGAACGGCTGGTCCGGCGTGTTCGGCGCAGCGGCCGTCATGTTCTTCGCGTTCATCGGCTTCGATTCGGTGTCGTCGGCGGCCGAGGAAGTGAAGAACCCGAAGCGCGATCTGCCGATCGGCATCATCTCGTCGCTCGCGGTGTGCGCCGTGCTGTACGTGGCGGTCGCGGCCGTCGTGACCGGCATCGTGCCCGCGCCGCAGTTCGCGAACAATCCGCATCCGGTGTCGTTCGCGCTGCAAGTCGCGGGTCAGAACTGGGTCGCGGGCTTCATCGATCTCGGCGCGGTGCTCGGCATGCTCACCGTGATTCTCGTGATGAGCTACGGCCAGACGCGCATCATCTACGCGATGTCGCGCGACGGCCTCTTGCCCGCGCGGCTTTCGAAGGTGCATCCGCGCTACGCGACGCCGTTCCTCACGACGTGGATCGTCGGCATTTTCTTCGGTCTGATCGGCGCGCTCGTGCCGCTCAACGTGCTCGCCGAGCTCATCAACATCGGCACGCTCGCCGCGTTCTCGATGGTCTCCATCGCCGTGCTGATCCTGCGCCGCACGCATCCCGACTTGCCGCGCGCGTTCCGCTGCCCCGGCGTGCCGGTCGTGCCGATTCTGGCGGTGGCGTCGTGTCTGTTCCTGATGGTCAATCTTCAGGCGATGACGTGGATCGCGTTCGTGCTGTGGCTCGTGATCGGCCTCGCGATCTATTTCCTGTACTCGCGACGCCATTCGGTGCTCGGACGTCGAACGCACGAGCAGCGAGAGACCGTGACGCACTGAGCGTCCTTGCTCGACACAAAAGCGCCGCCCTCGAGGCGGCGCTTTGCATTTGCAGCGGCAAAACCTTGAGTTTGGGACGGACGTTCGCGCCGATAGCGACGCCCGCCGATTTGTGTTTTACTCATTGTCACAAACACATAACACCAATTCCGGCTGAACGCTCACGGCGGCAGATGGCAGGTGCGTGGCGTGAAGCTGGATCGTCCTCACTTAGGAGACAGTGAAAATGGCGCTCAGCATCAGCCTGACGGTCAATGGGAAACCGGTGACCGCCACCGTCGAACCGCACGTTCTGCTCGTCCAGTTTCTCCGCGATCAACTCAGGCTCACCGGCACGCATATCGGCTGCGACACGGCGCAGTGCGGCGCGTGCACCGTCCATCTCGATGGCCGCGCGATCAAGTCGTGCAACATCCTCGCCGCGCAGGCGGACGGCATGGAAGTCACGACCATCGAAGGCATGGCGAAAGACGGCCAGCTTCATCCGATGCAGGCGGCGTTCAGGGAATGTCACGGCCTTCAGTGCGGCTTCTGCACGCCGGGCATGGTGATGAGCGCGAGCGCGCTGGCTGCGCAATCGCCGAATCTCTCCGAAGAAGAAGTGCGCGAGCAGCTCGACGGCAATCTGTGTCGCTGCACGGGCTATCACAACATCGTCAAGGCGGTCTTGCAGGGCGCGCAAAACATGAAAGCGGGCGCCTGATTCCGCGTCAATCCACATTCCACACGATGTATCGCGCCTTTGACCAAGGAGATCGCGATGAATGCCCCTGAGCAACAGAAACTGATCGGCGCTGGCGTGAAGCGCAAGGAAGACTATCGATTCCTGACGGGCGCGGGCCAGTACACCGACGACGTCGTCATGCCGCAGCAAAGCTACGGCGTGTTCCTGCGTTCGCCGCACGCGCACGCGAAGATCGCGCGCATCGATATCGAAGCGGCGCTGAAGTCGCCGGGCGTGATCGGCATCTTCACCGGCAAGGACATGGCGGGCGAGAACGTCGGCGGACTGCCGTGCGGCTGGCTCATCCACAGCACCGACGGCTCGCCGATGCACGAGCCGCCGCATCCCGTCATCGCGCACGACAAGGTGTTGCACGTCGGCGATCAGGTCGCGCTCGTCGTCGCCGAATCGGTGAAGGAGGCGAAGGACGCGCTCGAACTCATCGAGGTCGATTACGACGAACTGCCCGCGACGGTCGATACGGCGAGCGCATCGGACGCGGGCCAGCCGCTCGTGCACGACAGCGTGCCGAACAACGTCTGCTACAACTGGGGCCACGGCGACAAGGCCGCGACCGACGCCGCGTTCGCGAAAGCCGCGCACGTCACGACGCTCGATATCGTGAATCAGCGGCTCGTGCCGAACGCGATCGAGCCGCGCGCGGTCAACGCGAGCTATTCGAAGCACGACGACAGCTACACGGTCTACGTCGCGAATCAGAACCCGCACGTCGAGCGCTTGCTGATGGCGGCGTTCGTGCTGTCGCTGCCGGAATCGAAGCTGCGCGTGATCGCGCCGGATGTCGGCGGCGGCTTCGGCTCGAAGATTTTCCTGTATCCGGAAGATGTCGCGCTGACGTGGGCATCGAAGAAAGTCGGGCGTCCGATCAAGTGGGTGGCCGAGCGCTCCGAAGCCTTCCTCTCCGACGCGCACGGCCGCGATCATGTGACCAAGGCCGAACTCGCGCTCGACAAGGACAACAAGTTCATCGGCATGCGCGTGCATACGACGGCGAACATGGGCGCGTATCTGTCGACGTTCGCATCGTCGATTCCGACCGTGCTTTACGCGACGCTGCTCGCGGGCCAGTACACGACGCCCGCGATCTACGCCGAAGTGAAAGCGGTCTTCACGAACACGGTGCCCGTCGATGCCTATCGCGGCGCGGGCCGGCCGGAAGCGACGTATGTCGTCGAGCGGCTCGTCGAGACGGCGGCGCGCGAGCTGAACATCGATCCCGTCGAATTGAGGCGGCGCAATTTCATCCGCGAGTTTCCGTACGCGACGCCGGTCGGTCTCACGTACGACATCGGCGATTACGACGCGTGCCTGAATCGCGCGCTGGAACTCGCGGATGTCGCGGGTTTCGCAAAACGGCGCGACGAATCGAAGCAGAAGGGCAAGCTGCGCGGCATCGGCTATTCGTGCTACATCGAAGCGTGCGGGCTCGCGCCGTCGAACGTGGCGGGCGCGCTCGGTGCGCGTGCGGGTCTCTTCGAAGCGGGCGAAGTGCGCGTGCATCCGACCGGCTCCGTCACCGTCTTCACCGGTTCGCACAGTCACGGACAGGGCCACGAAACGACGTTCGCGCAAGTGGTCGCGGACCGGCTCGGCATCGCGATCGAGAACGTCGAGATCATTCACGGCGATACGGGGCGCATCCCGTTCGGCATGGGCACGTACGGCTCGCGTTCGATTTCGGTCGGCGGCTCCGCGATCATGAAAGCGCTCGATAAAGTCGAAGCGAAGGCGAAGAAGATCGCGGCGCATCTGCTGGAAGCGTCGGCGGAAGATATCGAGTTCACCAACGGCGTGTTCCGCGTGAAGGGCACCGATCGCACGAAATCGTTCGTCGACGTCTCGCTCGCCGCGTACGTGCCGCACAACTTCCCGCTCGAAACCATGGAGCCGGGCCTCAACGAAAACGCGTTCTACGATCCGACCAACTTCACGTATCCGTCGGGCGCGTATGTGTGCGAAGTCGAGGTCGATCAGGACACCGGCGAAACGCGCATCGAAAAGTTCACGGCCGTCGATGACTTCGGCAACGTCATCAATCCGATGATCGTCGAAGGGCAAGTGCATGGCGGGCTGGGGCAGGGCATCGGCCAGGCGATGCTCGAACGCTGCGTCTACGATGACAGCACCGGCCAGTTGCTCTCCGGCTCGTTCATGGATTACGCGATGCCGCACGCTAGCGATCTGCCGAACTTCACCGTCGAGACCGCGAAGGGCACGCCGTGCACGCACAATCCGCTCGGCGTGAAGGGCTGCGGCGAAGCGGGCGCAATCGGTTCGCCGCCGGCGGTCATCAACGCGATTCTCGATGCGCTCGCGCCGCTCGGCGTGAAGGACTTGCAGATGCCCGCGACGCCGCATCGCGTGTGGACCGCGATGCATAACGCTCAACGCGCCTGAGGAGACCGGCAAATGTACTCATTCGACTATCAGAAAGCGGACGAAGCGAAGGCGGCGGTCGCGGTGCTTTCCGCCAACGGCGACGCCAAGTTCCTCGCGGGCGGCCAAAGCCTCTTGCCGACGATGCGCCTGCGGCTCGCACAGCCCTCGGCGCTCGTCGACGTGACGCGCATCGCGTCGATGAAAAACGTCACGCTCGACGGCGACAAGCTCACGATCGGCGGCGCGGTGTCTCATGCGGCGGTCGCATCGAACGCGGATGTGCAGCGCGCGCTGCCGGGGCTCGCGGATCTCGCGGGACGCATCGGTGATCGACAGGTTCGCGAGCGCGGCACGATCGGCGGCTCGCTCGCCAACGACGATCCGGCGGCGTGCTATCCGTCAGCCGTGCTCGCGCTGAACGCGACGGTCGTGACCGACAGAAGGCGCATCGCCGCGGACGATTTCTTCATCGACATGTACACGACCGCGCTCGAACCCGACGAGCTCATCACGGCCGTCGAGTTTCCGCTGGCCGAGCGCGCGGGCTACGAGAAGTTTCGCAATCCCGCGTCGCACTTCGCGCTCGTCGGCGTGTTCGTTGCGAAGTTCAAGGACGGCGTGCGCGTCGGCGTGACGGGCGCGGCGTCTTCGGTGTTTCGTCCGGCGGAGCTGGAAGCGGCGTTGTCGAAGGACTTTTCGGTGGCATCGGCGCGCGGCGTGACGATCTCGCCCAACGAGCTGAACGCGGACATGCACGCGAGCGCCGAATATCGCGCGCATCTGATTCCGGTGCTCGCGGGCCGCGCGATCGAGCGCGCGATGTCGTTCTAGTCCGCGATGACGGAACAGGCGCCGCAATCCATCGACGAGACGCTCGCGCGCTTGCGCGAGCATCGCTACTTCGCGAACCGCGAGCTCGCGACGGCGCTTTTTCTCGCGCTGAAGATGCAGCGGCCGCTCTTTCTCGAAGGCGAGCCGGGCGTCGGCAAGACCGAACTCGCGAAGGCGGCGGCGGGCTTGTGCGGCACGACGCTGCTGCGCCTGCAATGCTACGAAGGGCTCGATACCGCGAGCGCGCTATACGAGTGGGACTATCCGCGGCAGATCATGGCGCTGCGGCTCGCGGAGGCGTCGGGCGAAACGCCGTCGAACGATTCGCTGTATCGCAGCGAGTTTCTGCTGAAGCGTCCGCTGCTTCAGGCCTTGCTGCCCGATGCGTCGAATCCCGACGCGCGCCGCGTTCTGCTCATCGATGAAATCGACCGCGCCGACGAGCCGTTCGAAGCGTTTCTGCTCGAATTGCTGTCGGACTTTCAGGTGTCGATTCCGGAGTACGGCACGGTGCGCGCGGCGCAACCGCCGCTCGTCGTGATGACGTCGAACCGCACGCGCGAAGTCCACGATGCGTTGAAGCGGCGATGCCTCTATCAGTGGATCGGCTATCCGCAGCGCGATGTTGAACTGGCGATCGTCGCGGCGCGCGCGCCCGAAGCGGGGCAGGCGTTGCAGCAGCGCGCCGTCGCGTTCGTGCACGAGCTGCGCACGCTGGATCTCTTCAAGGCGCCGGGCGTCGCGGAAACGATCGACTGGTGCCGCGCGCTCGCAGCGTTGTCGGTGACGGAACTGGATCCGCAATCGGTGCAGAACACGCTCGGCGTGCTGCTGAAGTATCAGGACGATCTCGCGCGCATGGACGCCGATACGCTCGCGCAATGCCTCGCGGCCACGCCATGACGACCACGATGGAACCGTTCGCGCGCAACGTCGTGCATTTCGTGAGGCTTCTGCGCGGCGCGGGGCTCGGCATGTCGCCGGCGCACGCGGTCGATGCGCTCGACGCGTTGCGCTTCGTCGATCTGAATCGCCGCGACGATGTGCGCGCGACGCTCGCGTGTTTGCTCGTCCACGCGAGCGACGAACGCGACATCTTCGATGCGGCGTTCGATCTTTTCTGGCGCGATCCCGACTGGGAAGGCAAGCTGCGCGCGCTGTTGCTGCCGAAGGTGAAGAGCGGCATGCCGCCGCCGAAGCGCAACAACCGTCTCGCCGATGCGTTGGCGACGCGCGCGGCGGCATCGTCGACAACGCCGCCGCGGGAATCGAAGCCGGAAGAGGCGCACGCGCGCATCACGTTCAGCGCGCAGGAACGCTTGAGCCATCGCGATTTCGACACGCTCAGCGCCGACGAATGGCGCACGCTGCGGCATCAGATTCGCGCGCATCGGATGCCGCTCGCGACGGAGCCGACGCGCAGGCTGAAGGCGGGCTCGCGCGGCACGCATGCCGATCTCAAAGCGAGCGCGCGACACGCCGTGCGCTCGGGCGGCGACTGGACCGTGTGGAAATATCGCGCGGCGGTCGAGCGCAGACCGCCGCTCGTGTTGCTGCTCGACATTTCCGGCTCGATGAGCGCGTATTCGCGCGCCGTGCTCTACTTCTGTCACGCGCTATTGCAATCGCGCGAGCGTCTGCAAGTGTTCCTGTTCGGCACGCGGCTCACGAACGCCACGCGCGCCTTGCGCGAACGCGATCCCGATGTCGCCATTGCCGCACTCGGACAGAACGTCGCGGACTGGTCCGGCGGCACGCGCATCGGCGCGACGCTCGCGGAGTTCAATCGGCGCTGGGCGCGGCGTGTGCTGGCCGGTCGGGCGACGGTGCTGCTCGTCACCGATGGCCTCGATCACGAAGCCATCGACGTGCTCGATGCCGAGATGCAAAGACTCAGGCGTTTCGCGCATCGGCTGGTGTGGCTCAATCCGCTGCTGCGTTTCGCCGATTTCACGCCGCGCGCGCGAGGCGTGCGCGCGATCCTGCCACACGTCGATGCAATGCTCGCGGCACATAACCTCGACAGCCTCGGCGCGGTCGGAGCCGAACTGGCCGCGCTGTCACGGCACACTGGAGACACGAGATGGAACTGACCGAAACACACACGTTGCCGGTGCCGCAGGCGCGCGCGTGGGAAGCGCTGAACGACACGTCGATCCTGAAGGTCTGCATTCCGGGCTGCGACAGCATCGACGCCGATGGCGAGAACGCCTACAACGTCGCGATGACGGCGGCGGTCGGTCCGGTGAAAGCGCGCTTCAAGGGAAGAATGGAGCTGACGAATATCGACGCCCCGCATACTTACACGATCGTCTTCGAAGGGCAGGGCGGCGCGGCCGGCTTCAGCAAGGGCAGCGCGACCGTGAACCTCGAACCCGGCGACGAAGCCGACACGACGAAGCTCAGTTACAGTGCAAACGCGCAGGTCGGCGGCAAGCTTGCGCAGATCGGCTCGCGGCTCGTCGACGGCGCGGCGCGCAAGATCGCGGGAGAATTCTTCAAGCGATTCAGCGCGCAGCTGCAAGGCGGCCAGGAATCGCAAGATGCAGCCGCCGACCAAGACGAAAGCGGCGCAGAAGAGAAGGAAAAGGGAAAGAAATCATGGACAGCGTGGATCTCGAAGTCCTGAAGAACAGCGCGCGATGGCTCGAAGAGGGACATCGCGTGCTGCTCGTGACGGTCGTGAAGACATGGGGCTCGTCGCCGAGACCCGAAGGCGCGATGCTCGCCGTGCGTGACGATGGCCACGTCGTCGGTTCGGTGTCGGGAGGATGCATCGAGGACGATCTCATCGATCGCGTGCGGCAGCGGGGCATCGAGCAGACGAAGCCGGAAGCGGTGAAGTACGGCATCAGCGCGGAAGAGGCGCATCGCTTCGGCTTGCCGTGCGGCGGCACGATCCAGCTCGTGCTGGAGCCGCTGACGATGGAAAGCGGCATCTCGGAATTGTGCGCGGCGGTGGAAAGCGGCAGGCTCGTCGCGCGCACGCTCGACATGGCCACGGGCGCGGCGCGCCTCGAACCGGCGCAGGCCACCGACGGCGTGCTCTTCGACGACGCGCATCTGCTGACGATTCACGGCCCGCGTTACCGGATGCTCGTGATCGGCGCGGGGCAGTTGTCGCGCTATCTGTGCAGTATCGCGGTCGGGCTGGATTATCAGGTGACCGTGTGCGATCCGCGCGAGGAATACACGGAAGAGTGGAATGTGCCCGGCACGACGATCGTGCGAACCATGCCCGACGACACGGTCATGGAGATGAAGCTCGACGAACGCTGCGCGGTCATCGCCCTCACGCACGATCCGAAGCTCGACGATCTCGCGCTGATGGAAGCGCTGAAGACGCCCGCGTTCTACGTCGGCGCGCTCGGTTCGCGGCGCAACAACGCGGCGCGGCGCGAGCGTCTGAAGGAGTTCGATCTCAGCGAGGCCGAACTGGCGCGGTTGCATGGGCCGGTAGGCATTTATATCGGCAGCCGGACGCCGCCGGAAATCGCGGTGTCGATTCTCGCGGAAGTCACGGCGGCGAAGAACGGCGTGTCGTTGCCCGAACTGTTGCAGGTGGAAGGCGCGAAAGCGGCGCGCGAGGTTGCCGGAAAAGGCGAAGTCTGCGGCGTCTGATTATTACAAAATCCTGACGAAACGCGGCCCGGACGGGCGCGACGGCTATATAATAATCATTCTCATTTGCGTGGCCGGCTTCGGCTGACGCGCAGCCGTTTCCCTTTCAGCTCAACGATTTAGTCGAATGCCCGGCAAGTTTTTGACCGGCGATGACCAGCGCGCAGCCGCCCGCGCCGATGCATCGCCCGACTCGCGCTCGTCCGCGAACAAGCGCCACATCAGCCAGCGCGCGCTGCGCGTATGGTCGATCGTGCATCGGTGGACGAGTCTCGTCTGCACGGCGTTCATGTTGCTGCTGTGTCTGACCGGCTTGCCGCTCGTGTTCGGCCACGAACTCGACATCCTCACCGGCGATGCGATCGAAGCGCCAGCGCTGCCTGCATCGCAGGCGAATGCGCGCGCGAGCTACGACGCGGTGTTGCGCGCGGCGCTGACCGAGCATCCGGGCCATGTGCCGCAATACATGATCTGGGAGCCGGACGATCCGCTTTTGCCGGTCGTCGTCACCGCGCCGAAAGCCGACACGCCGCCCGACGATACGCTCAGTACGACCGTCGATGCGCGCACCGCCCAGCCCCTCGGCATGCCGCCCGGCAAAGGCTCGCTCAAGTTCGTGCTGCTGAAGTTGCACGTCGACATGTTCGCCGGGCTCTTCGGCAAGCTCTTTCTCGGCGCGATGGGCGTCGTGTTTCTCGCGGCGATCGTGTCGGGCATCGTCGTGTATCTGCCGTTCTGGCGAAAGGTCGGGCTCGGGCGCGTGCGCCTGAAGAAGAAGCGGCGGATCGTGTGGCTCGACTGGCATAACGCCATCGGCATGTTGACGCTCGCGTGGGCGTTGCTCGTCGGCGCGACGGGTTCGATCAACACGCTCGCCGATCTCATGCTCGAAGCATGGCGCAACGATCAGCTCGCGCAGATGGTCGCGCCGTATCGTGACAAGCCGCCGGTCGTCGTGCGCGCTTCCATCGACGATGCCGTGAAGACAGCGCAACGCGTCGCGCCCGAGATGATTCCGTCGTTCGTCGCGTTTCCGGGGACGCGCTTCGCGAGCCCGCATCACTATGCCGTGTGGATGCGCGGCGACGGCATTCTGACGACGCGGATCATGCGACCTGTGCTCGTCGATGCATCGACGGGCGCGCTCACCGATTCACGCGAGTTGCCGTGGTATCTGAAGGTGCTGCTCGGCTCGCAGCCGCTGCATTTCGGCGATTTCGGCGGCATGCCGCTGAAGATTTTCTGGGCCGCCTTCGATGTGCTGACGATCGTCGTGCTCGGGAGCGGGCTTTATTTGTGGCTGACGCGGCATAACCCGCGGAAGGGGAAGGGGACGTCGGCCGCGTGATCGACGTCCCGAATCCCTCAAATCAACCCGCAAACAATCGCCGCAATCAGCGACGCCGCCACGATCACCACGCCCGCCGTGCGCTTCTTGTTCAGCTCGGTCCACAGCAGCACGCCGGTAAGCGACAGCAGGATGATGCTGCCCGCGAACGTATCGATGAGCAGCACCCAGCCCACGCTTAGGCCAACGCCCTTGTGCAGGTTGGTCATCATCGCGAGGAAGGTGTTTTCGGTGCGCTTCACCGACACGAAATTGTTGCCGACCCAGTACTCCGCCATCACGCTGCCGCCCGGCGATGCCACCATCACCGACCATTGTTCCGGCTGCATCGTGCTCTTGTCGCCCCAGCCGACCGGATGCGCCGGTTCCTTGCGCGCGCGTCCGAGATTGCCGTCGATCTTCAGTTCCTTCTTCAGCCACGCGCCCATGTCGCGCGGCGACTTGAAGCCTTCGGCGGGCAGCGGCATCTGCATCTGCGAAACCTGCGGCTCGCCGGTCGAAATGCGCAGCGGCGGCGCGCGGTGATTCAGCAGAAAACCCGTCGCGCCGAACAGCAGGCCCAGCAGCGCGCCCCACAAGCCGACCCAACCATGCACCTTGCGCAGCCACTTCAGGAAGGTCGAGCGGCGCGAGCGATTCTTGCGGACGATCTGCTCGGTATCGTCGATGAGACGCCCATGCGGACGGTAATGCGTCGAGCCGCCCGTCGCGGACGGCGGCGTATTGAGGGTTTCAGGCGCGTTCACGCGTCTCTCCAGAATTCGGGCGTTGGCAGGCAAAGCCGCGCCCCGATCGCTAAACGCGCACGCGCGCGCGGCGATCGATGTCAGGCGGGCAAATGAGAATTGTTATCATTACATGCCGAAAAGCGCTTTTCAACGCTTTGCGATCGCCTGACAGTCCGCGAATGTCACAAAAAATTTCAAACGGGCCAAAGCGGGCCTTCCTGCATTGCGCCGACTTGCTCGCGCAATTCGAGGATTCGGTCTTCCCAGTAACGTTGCGTGTTGAACCACGGGAAGGCGGCGGGGAACGCCGGATCGTTCCAGCGGCGCGCGAGCCACGCCGAATAATGAATCAGCCGCAGCGTGCGCAGCGCTTCGATCAGATGCAGTTCGCGCGGATCGAACTCGCAAAAATCTTCGTAACCGGCGAGCAGATCGGTGAGCGCGCGCGATGCATCCGCGCGTCCGGCGGGCAAGAGCAGCCACAAGTCCTGAATGGCCGGGCCCATGCGGCTGTCGTCGAAATCGACGAAATGCGGGCCCGCGTCGGTCCACAGCACGTTGCTCGGATGACAGTCGCCGTGCAGACGCACGTGCCGCACATCGCGCGCGCGCTCGAAACATTGCGCGACGCCTTCGAGCGCCATCGACACGACGGCTTCCCACGCTTCGCGCACATCGGCGGGAACGAAGCCGTGCGTCAGCAGGAACTCGCGCGGTTCATAGCCGAAAGTGTCGATATCGA
The DNA here is from genome assembly GCF_023631165.1 of Caballeronia sp. AZ1_KS37. Taxonomy (NCBI): domain Bacteria; kingdom Pseudomonadati; phylum Pseudomonadota; class Betaproteobacteria; order Burkholderiales; family Burkholderiaceae; genus Caballeronia; species Caballeronia sp. AZ1_KS37. The sequence continues at coordinate 61,445 of NZ_JALQDP010000001.1, forward strand.
GCGTCGGCCGCTCGCGATACGGCTCGACCGCGCCCACCGCGTGAATCCGCCCGATGAAGCGCCCGAGCCATTCGAGCGTGTCGCTGCGATCGAGGTCGGGCGCGCGTCCGCCGCGCCGCTCGAAGATGGAGAAGCGAAAGCCGTCGAATTCGTGCAGCGTCGTGCCATCGAGCGCGCGCGCGGGCACGGCCGGAATCTCACGCGCGACGAGACTCGCGACGAACGCGTGCTCTTCGAGAATCGCCGCATTCGACCATCGTTTCGGCCGATAGAACTTCGCGACGATCGGTGCGCCGTCCTCGACGCCCACCTGATAGACGCGGTTTTCGTAGCTGTTGAGCGGCAACAGGCGGCCATCGGTGCGCGCGCCTGCGGGCATCAGCACGCGGTCGACTGCATCGAGTACGCAATCGGGCGTGAGGCCGGAGAAGGGCGGCGCGTCGTCGGCGGGCGCGCCCTGGGAGTCGGGATGGATCGAGTTCATCCCGGCATTGTGCCGCAATGCGGCGCGTCGCTTCTCAGTGCACGACCGTGTTCGACGGGCGCACGACATCGCCCGTATCGATCAGGTCTTCGAGAAAGAACGGCTCGGTATTGAGCAGTTTGGTTACGCCAGGCTCGCCCGCGTACCAGGCGACCATGGCCATGTCGCCGAGAATGCGCATCACGATGCCGCGCGCGCCCTGAGGCACGGCAATATGCACGGAGCGGACAATCGAACCGATTTGCATGATGAATCCCCGTTTCAACGCCGGCTGGGATTGAAGCGCCGGTCATATGTTTTCACCAAGCACAGGCTTTTCACGGCTCGTGCACCAGACAATCGCCGCGTCGCTGTTGCGGGAAGCGCGACACGCGCGGCTTTCATGAACGATTGTGCTCTAACTTTAGCGCATGGCGGCGCGTCGGCGCGACGCCATTCGCTTCGTTATGTTGCCGATCGCAGACGAATAGCAGCAATTAATGGGCTACGTGGCCGGATCGCGGCTTGCTTATCAGGCAAAACCCTGAGGATCGGCGTATCGTCGAGAGTTTTTTCAGCAGAGACTTCATTCGTGGATGCTAACGCAAACCGGGCCGCCGATGCCGCTCGGTATCTCGAACGCGGCTCGCGCGCCTATTGGCGTGCTTCGCTCGCGTTGCTGTTCGCCGGTTATGCGACTTTTTCGCTGCTCTACTGCGTGCAGCCGTTGCTTCCCGAGTTCACGAAGGCGTTCGGCGTCAGTCCGGCGGTCAGCGCGCTCGCGGTGTCGGTGAGCACGGCGGCGTTGGCGATCGCCATCTTCATCGCGGGATTCGTCTCGGAAAGCTGGAGCCGTCATCGGCTGATGACGCTTTCGCTGCTCGCGTCGTCGGTGCTGACGGTGATCGCCGCCGTGCTACCGGACTGGCACGCGCTGCTCGTCGTGCGCGCGCTCGAAGGCTTCGCGCTCGGCGGCGTGCCCGCGGTCGCGATGGCGTATCTCGCGGAGGAAGTGCATCCCGAAGGCCTCGGTCTCGCGATGGGACTCTACGTCGGCGGGACGGCCATCGGCGGCATGGCCGGGCGCGTGATCAGCGGCATCCTCGCGGATCTTTTCGGCTGGCGCGTCGCTATCGGCGGAATCGGGCTGCTGGGTCTGCTCGCCACGCTCGCGTTCCGCTCGCTGCTGCCGCCGTCGCGACGCTTCAAGCCGCGGCGCGGCGTCGGGTTCGCGCATCATCGGCGCTCGCTCGGCGGGCATCTGCGGCATCGCGGTTTGCCGTTTCTGTTTCTCATCGGCTTCGTGCTGATGGGCAGTTTCGTCACGCTTTACAACTACGTCGGATATCGGTTGCTGGGCGCGCCGTTCGACCTGAATCAGACGCAGATCGGCGCGATCTTCACCGTGTATTTGACGGGCGTGGTCGCGTCGCCGTGGTCCGGCAAGATGGCCGATGTCTTCGGGCGCGGCCGCGTGCTGATCGCAAGCCTGGTGCTGATGATGCTCGGCATCGCGTTGACCTTGTCGAACGCGCTGCCGGTGATCATTGCGGGTATCGCGTGCCTGACGTTCGGCTTCTTCGCAGGGCACTCGGTCGCGAGCGGCTGGGTCGGACGGCTCGCGATGCAAGCGAAAGGCCAGGCGGCCGCGCTCTATCTGCTCGCGTATTACATAGGGTCGAGTCTGATCGGATCGTACGGCGGACACTTCTGGACCGCGTTCGGATGGAAGGGCGTCGCCGGGTTGATCGGCGCGCTGCTGCTCGTCGGGATTGCGGGCGCGGTGCAGCTGAACCGGCGCGAGCACGCTGTCGTCTGAACAATCGAAAGCCGATTGAAATAAGCCGAAGCTAAGGGTTTTTCCGCGTCCGCTTAAAAATAGGTGCCTGCAAGTCCTTGTCGCGCAAGGCTTTCGTACGTTTTCGTGGTTTGCCGTCGCACGAAGTTGGGCTAACGCCTTCGTTGGCGCGGCCTATACTCGAATCGTCGATGCAGCTTTTCACAGGCGACGATAAAGCCAGAAGCAGGACGATGGGAGACGCACCATGACGACGTATTTCACGATCGGCGACTTCATTCTGATCATCCCGATGGCGCTCGCTGGCGCGCTGTTCCTCGGGGCCATTCCCTGCGCGACGCATCTGAGAAACAACGTACTGCGCGTGTTCGGCGCATTGCTCGGTGTGCTCGCCGCCTTTCTGCTCGTCGAAGGATTGCCCGCGCTGATATAGCAAGCGCGCCGTTCAGGGCGCGCTTGCGAAAGGTGCTTCTATTACAGATGAGCGCCGAGGAAGGTCAGCGTGCGTCCGTGCGCGAGCGCCGACGCCTTCCCGTTATACGACGCGCGATCGCCGCAGTTGAAGCCGTGGTCGGCTTGCGCGTAGACATACAGTTCCGAATCCTCGCGGCCCGCGAACTTCTGACGGACGGCATCGACGGCATCGGCGGGAATGTGCGCGTCGAGTTCGCCGTAATGGAACTGCATCGGCACCTTGACCTGATCGGCCTTGTCGAGCGCGTTCTGAATGCCGCCGCCGTAATAGGCCACCGCCGTATCCACCGAACCCTCGGCCGCCGCGAGATACGCGAGCCGGCCGCCGAAGCAATAGCCGATCGCCGCGATCTTGCCCGTCACTTCGGGCAGCGCGCGCAGCGCTTTCGCAGCCGCGCCGACGTCCGCGACAGCGGCATCGAGCTTGGTCTTTTGCAGCAGTTCCATCGCCTTTTCGCGATCCGCGCCTTCGTAACCCAGCTCGACGCGCGGCTGCGTGCGCCAGAAAACATCGGGTGCGAGGGCGACGTAGCCATCGGCGGCGTATTGATCCGCGACGCTGCGAATGTGGCCGTTCACGCCGAAGATCTCCTGCAGGATGATCACGGCGGGTCCGGTGCCCGTCTTCGGCAGCGCGAGATAGCCTTGGAAGCTGCCGCCATCGGCCGGAATGTCGATCCAGCGTGAAGTCGTGGAAACGGTCACGTCAAACTCCTTGTGTGTGGGAATGCAGGCGTGTGAGTTTGCCAGCTTTCCCTTTCAGTCGCCCTGAACGTCCGCGCGCCCTCTGGCACGCGCTTTGAGGCGCAGCCGGTTTTTAGAGGCGCCGATCTAAATGCCAGCTAAAAACAGTCATTAAAAAACAGGCTAATGGTGCCGATGGGCAGGGATTATCGGCGCGCGTCTGCCGGACTCGAATGACGGCCAAACCTTTGCGCGCCGATGTCGCGCAAACCCGCATGCACAGGGCTTCTTCACGCGAACGCCACCACAAACGGCGGCGCATCACAACTGGCCGTTAATTGGTAGTGACACCACTATCTTAAAAAACTTCCCTAAATTAATTTGACAACCCTACACTTGCGCGCAGTGCGGATGGCGGCTGCCACGAACGGCCTGCCGGAAGGACTTGCCAAGTGCATGACGATGCATCCGGCGTGGTCGTCCACGGGACTGAGCGATCGTGATGAAAGACGGGGCACAGGGCGATTACGTTGTTTTTGGGACCGAAACTGGAGACTTACATGAACACCAAGCTTCACAAACTGTTGCCGATCAGCGCCGCAGCCGTGCTCTTCGCGACGTTGGCAACGTCCGCAGCAGCCGACCAGGTCGTCAAGATCGGTCACGTCGCTCCGCTGACCGGCGGCATTGCTCACCTGGGCAAGGATAACGAAAACGGCGCGCGGCTCGCAGTCGAAGAGATCAACGCCAAGGGCCTGACGATCAACGGCCAGAAGGTCACGCTCGAACTCGACGCGCAAGACGACGCGGCCGACCCGCGCACGGCGACGCAAGTCGCGCAGAAGCTGGTCGACGACAAGGTCGTGGGCGTCGTCGGTCACCTGAACTCCGGCACGTCGATCCCGGCGTCGAAGATTTATAGCGACGCGGGCATCGTGCAGATTTCCCCGTCGGCGACGAACCCGACCTACACGCAGCAAGGCTTCAAGACGACGTACCGCGTCGTCGCGACCGATGCGCAGCAAGGTCCGGCGCTCGCCAACTACGCCGCGAAGAACCTGAAGGTGAAGAGCGTCGCCGTGGTGGACGACTCGACGGCATACGGCCAGGGTCTCGCGAACGAGTTCGAAAAGACCGCCAAGTCGCTCGGCCTGAAGGTGATCTCGCACGACGCGACCAACGACAAGGCCGTCGACTTCCGCGCGATTCTGACGAAGATCAAGGGTGAGAACCCCGACGCCGTGATGTACGGCGGCATGGACGCAACCGGCGGCCCGTTCGCCAAGCAAGCCAAGCAGCTCGGCCTGCGCGCCAAGGTTCTCGCGGGCGACGGCGTCTGTACGGAGAAGCTGTCGGATCTCGCAGGCGATGCGACCGACAACGTCGTGTGCTCGGAAGCGGGCATGGCGCTCGAGAAGATGGACGGCGGCAAGCAGTTCGCGGAGAAGTTCCAGAAGCGCTTCGGCCAGCCGATCCAGATCTACGCGCCGTTCACGTATGACGCGGTGTACATCATCGTCGACGCGATGAAGCGCGCCAACTCGACCGATCCGGCGAAGATCGTCGCCGCGATGCCGAACACGGACTACAAGGGCGTGATCGGCGAGACGACCTTCGATTCGAAGGGCGATCTGAAGCACGGCGTGATCTCGCTGTACAACTACAAGGGCGGCAAGAAGACGCTGCTCGACGTCGTGAAGATGTAATTTCCTTCGGACTTCTCGAAGTCCAGAGAAGCGCGCGGTTCCGAAAGGACCGCGCGCTTTTTCATATCTTCCAGCGCCTGAGAATGCGCGGTCCGATGAGCGTGATGACGAAGCAGCACGCCGCGACGACGCACAGCCCGATCGGCAGATTGCTGACCTGTGCAACGCCGCCGATCAACACCGGCCCGAGCAGCAGCCCGAAATACGCGAGGCCCGCGACCTGCGCGAGCCCTTCCGCGGGCGTCACGCCCTCGACGCGCGCCGCTGCTGCGAACAGCACCGGCATCATGTTCGCGAGGCCCAAGCCCATCAGCGTGAAGCCGGTCATCGTGACGATGGTGTTCGGCAGCAAGAGCGCCATCACCATGCCGATGAACGCAAGCCCCGCGCTGCCGAAGATCAGTTGCGGCGCGCCGAAACGCGCGCGCACCGCGTCGCCGCCGAAGCGGCCGGCCGCCATGCCGCCCGAGAACGCGGCGTAAGCGGCGCTCGACACCGACGGCGTGGCTTCGACGACATCGCGCATATATACAGTGGCCCAGTCGTACATCGCGCCTTCCGCGATCAGCGCGACGAGCGCGAGGCCGCCGAGCGCCCACAGCGCGCCCGAGCGCCAGCGATTCGATGACGACGCCTTCGCGTGCTCGTCGTGATGCGGAACGTGCGGCAGCACGGCGGGCATCGATACGAGCAGTACGAGCAGGCTCACACCGGAAGCGAGCGCGAGATGCGCCGCCGGCGCGAGTCCGTGCGCGAGCAATGCGCCGCCCGCGGCCGCGCCCGCCATCCCGCCGATGCTGAACATGCCATGCAGCGACGACATGATCGGCTGCGCCAGAGCCTGCTCGACCGCGCTGGCCTCGGCGTTCATCGCGACATCGAGCGTCGCCATGCCGAAGCCGAAAATCGCGAGCACGACGAGCAGCATCCAGTAAGAAGGCGTCACGAGGATCAGCGAGCCGCAGATCATCATCGTGATGCCGCCCGCCATGCACGCGGTGCGCGTGCCGGCGCGCGCGATCCACGATCCGGCGGTGAGCATCGCGAAGATCGAGCCGCACGCGACCGCCAGCAACGCGAACGAGAGCATGCCGGGACTGAGTGCGAACTTGTCGCGCACGGTGGGAACGTGCACGCCCCAGGAGGCGTACATCATGCCCGCGATGAAGAAGACGGCCATCGTCGCGTAGCGCGCGCGTACGCGTGTGGCATGCGGAAGAGTGCGATGTAGCGCGAGCGTCGGATTGGATTCGCAGGCGGCGGAGGCAGTGGTCGAATCGGACACGAATGAAATCGTTCTTTGAAGTTGCGCGGGATGCGATGACAACCGGACATGTTGCCATCGAACGCGAAGGCTTTCGATTCTATCGAACGGCCAGGCGACACGCTCGGACCTGCTGCATTACCATCGTCCGACCATTCACCCACGCACGAGGCCCGGATGAACATCCCGTCGCAAGCGCCGCTGAATCTGCTGCATCGCGTCTCCGAAGGCACGCTCGCCACGCTTACCCGCGAGCCGCGCGGCTTTCCCTATCCGACGGCGCTGCCGTTCGCGCCGACCGAGCGCCATGTGCCGATGGTGCTCATCAGCCATCTCGCCGAGCACACGCGCAATCTTCAGGCCGATGCGCGCGCGGGGTTTCTGGTTTCCCACGCGGCGGATGGCGGCATGCTGGAAGGCCAGCGCCTGACGATGCTCGGCAGTTTCGCGCCCGCCGCGCCCGAAGATCGCGAAGAGCTCGCGCGGCGCTATTTGCGGTATCACCCGGATGCGGCACGCTATCTGGAACTCGGCGATTTTTCCTTCTGGGTGATGTCGCTCGAGCGCATGCGTTATATAGGCGGATTCGGCGCGATGGGATGGCTCGGCGGAGAAGAACTGGATTCGCTGCCGCCGCTTTCGGCGGACGACGAATCGTCGTTATGCAAATATTTCGATGCTTACAGCGGCCGTCCGGAGAATCTCCGATTATTGGGGATAGACCGGTACGGCTGCGATTTGCTGCTCGCCGACATCCGCAATCGTTTTACATTCGATTACCCGAAACTGACGAACGAGGATTTGAAGGCCGCGGTTATCGATTGTTTTGAGCGTCAACGTAATATTTGAACGAGATAAATCCGAGACGTTGCGACCCGATTTCAACCGCATGGAACGCGCTGCAGAGCGGCTTTTTCGTGGCAAGTTGCCATCTCATGAAACTTTGCGACTGACTCGTTTGTCTTTGTTTTCATCCGATGCCATCGTCGAGTCGTCGTCGCGACTGGCAGAGCTTTTTAAGTCCGAAGAGCGAACAAGCGAACCTTCTGAGCTTTCGGCAATTGTTACGAAGAAAATTGCTAAACTTTTAATAAGTGGCGATTCGCACATGCCGCGTTATTGGGAACTGTGTTAATCTGCGTGCCAGTCCGAGGCTATACTGATAACTGAAAGCGAGCGCGCCGATTCGCAAGTCAGCAAACCACTTAGGGAATTGCCATGCCTTCATACAAGGAACTCCTCGCACAACGCGAGTCTCTCGAACGTCAGATTGAAGAAGCGAAGTCGCGCGAATACGCGGAAGTGCTTAATGAGATCAAGCAGAAAATGTCGGATTATGGCATCACGCTTCAGGAACTGGCTGGCGGCCGTGGCGCAAAAGGCGCGAAGGCCGCGCGCAGCCGCTCGGGCGTGGCGCCGAAATATCGCGATCCCGAAAGTGGCAGCACGTGGTCGGGTCGCGGCAAGCCGCCGAAGTGGATCGCCGGGCAGGATCGGGATAATTTTCTGATCGGCAAGTAATTGCAAAGCATCAATCGATGCATTCGAAGAGCCGCGTTACGTGACGCGGCTTTTTCATTTGTGCGATCAGATGAACGGTGTTTCGTCATTTGCCGAAGTTCGAAGACGGAGACACATTACACCGCGCTTGCGTCAACAGCGCGCAGGCCGAAAAACCGGGACGTCTCCTGAAGGAATATTGCGCCAGATAGCGGACTTGCGGCAACTCGGATCATCGTGGTTCTGCCGTCGAATTTCGGCGTTAATTTCCTCGGCGGATTGCTGTTCACGGTTCGCGCCGCAATGCCGGCTCGCGAGCGAACCGGGATCGCCAACCATCAGGATATTTCGCCCGTATCAGGCCGGGCGTGCTGGGTAGTTTGATTTTTATCGACTGGCTGAAAGGGAATTGGATGCGCGTTCGCCCATTGCATTACAAGGCTCTTCCAACGGACGCACCGATTCCGCGCGCTGGAACCAACGGTCCAAGCGCGCATTAGAAACGCGGCGCTAAACGCAATCCGTCAGAGCGGCAATTGCGTGTCGAACTTGATCTCTCGGAGCACAACGCTCGTTCGCACCTGAGCGACGGCAGGAATCTTGAAGATGCGATCGTGGAGAAAGGCGTCGTAAGCCTTGATATCGGGCGCGACGATCTTGAGGATGTAATCGGATTCGCCGGTCGTGCTATAGCACTCGGTGACTTCCGGGCAAGTGGCGATTTCGCGTTCGAATTGCTCGACGCCGCCTTCCGTATGCCGTGTCAAATGAATATGCGCGAGCGCGCAGACATGCAGACCGAGCTTTTCGCGATCGAGCAGCGCGGTATAGCGCTGAATGACGCCCGATTGCTCCATGTCCTTGATGCGACGCCAGCACGGCGTGCTCGACAAGCCGACCTGGTCGGAGATTTCCTGAACGGAGCGGCGTGCGTCCAGCTGCAGGAGACGCAAGATTTTTTGTGAGAATGTATCGAGAGTCAACTGCGCCTCCGTTCGGTCGCGATTTGACTCTCATAGTAGAGGCGTCGAAAAAGAAACGCAATGCAAACGCGCCCGCACTGAGGGAGTTTCCCTAACTCCCCCGCCTCAGGGCGCGGTTTTACCTTCAGTGTCGTCGCCGGATTCCTTCGCAAGCCTGGCCAGCTTCTCCTGCGAGATCCGCAGGTCGGCCAGCATGTTGCAAAAGAGTGCGCCTTGCTCGATTGCGTCGTCCAGCGCGACGTGCGTATGCGGCAGCTCGTCGAACCAGTGTTTCGGCAGACGCGGCTTGATGGCCTTGCGATACGGCAGGCCGGTCATCGCAAAGGCGAGCGTCTTGATGTCGAGCGCCGACCACGAAAACGGGCAGCGCTCGGCAAAGCGCATCATGTACCAGAACATATGCGTGAAGTCGAAGCCCGCCGGATACGCGACGAACACGGGCTTGCCGGGCAGCGCTTCCACCCATTCGACATAGGCCGGCAAGGCTATTTCCGGCTTCTGCAGATCCTTGCGGCATGCGGCCCACGCGTCGGGCTGCGTCTTCCACCAAGCCGCCTGAACCGGATGCGGCGTCGCGCCCTCGAGCGTTTCGAGATTCGCGGAGAAGGTGCCGATGAGCTGCTTGTCCGCGGTGTAGGCCGCGGACGCGAAGCTCAGCATCGAATGCGGTCCGGGAATCGGGCCATCGGCCTCGACATCGGTGCTGACGTAGATTTCGGGAATTGCGTTCACGCTGTCGCACCCGTTGCCGCGCCGTCGCGCACGAAAGGATTGCTGCGCCGTTCCTCGCCGAACGTCGATGCCGGGCCGTGTCCGGGAACGAAGGTGACATCGTCGCCGAGCGGCCAGAGCTTTTCGCGGATCGAGCGGATGAGTTCCGCGTGATTGCCGCGCGGGAAATCGGTCCGGCCGATCGAACCGGCGAACAGGACGTCGCCGACGAACGCCAGATTGTGCTCCCGACTGAAAAATACGACGTGACCCGGCGTGTGGCCCGGGCAGAAATAGACTTCCATCGACTCGTTGCCGAACTGCACGGCGTCGCCGTCGTCGAGCCAGCGTTCCGGCGTAAAGGCTTCGGCGTTCGAAAAACCGAAGCGCTGAGTCTGCGCGGGCAACTGATCGATCCAGAACGCATCTTCGCGATGCGGTCCCTCTATTTGTATACCGTAATGGTCCGCGAGCGCCTTGGCGCCGCCGCAATGATCGAGATGGCCGTGCGTGAGAAGAATCTTGTCGACGGTCACGCCTTGGCGTTCGACTTCCGCGATGATGCGTTCGATGTCGCCACCCGGATCGACGATGGCGGCGCGCTGGGTCGCTTCGCAGATCACGATCGAGCAGTTTTGCTGAAAGGGCGTTACGGGAACGAGAATGACTTTCATATGACTGACGTCGATGCGCGCGGGCCTGTAAAAACGTTCATTGTACCGGTGCGACCACGGGTCCGACGGCAGCGCGCGCCGCGACGGCGTTGCTCAAAAAAGCGGCAATTCTTACGCTCATAGCGAAAATCAATGACAATCCGATGGGTCGGATGAGCCGGACCACGGTTTTTTTGTATAATGGCACTACTTGTGCATGGATCAAACCATGCCGTCATTGGGCGAATGCCAAAACGCTAGTGCGTTTTTACAATCGCTGTCAGTACGCTGTTGGGGGCCAAAAGCCTCGCAATTGCAACTCACGCACCTCCAGTAGGTGCACACGTCTTGTCCGGCCAGACGCCGCGCGTCTGTCAGATGGCCTTTGCCGCCGTCACGCCGGATGGGGCCTACGCCGCCGTTCCTGCGCTCACTTGGCTTCACCAGCGCACGAACGTGATGCCACGTTCGATGGCGGCTTGTGGGGTCTGGTCAGGCTGCCGGGGACAGGTTGCGCCAGACGTGAACAATAACCGGGCGTTTGCGGCACGAGTGCGCCGCAGCCGAGCACAGTCCACCGTTCGCTTCAGCGAGCGGCGTTCTGCTTTGCACGGCAAAGCCTCGAGCAGCCTTGCGCGCGCCGACCAGCGCAGCGCGGCCGCTCCTTTATCGTTGAAAACACGTCTATGAATGCTCGATTTATTCGACATGTCGGGAGCCTGCTAGCAGTTGGCGTGCTGGCGGGTTGCGCCGCGCCGGGTTCGGGCGATGTCGCATCCAATCCTCAGAACACAAACTCCTTCAGCACGAGCAGTGCCCGCTCGACGGCGCCGCTCGCCTTCGATTCGCACCTTTCCGCGCTGCCCGCCGAGAAGCCGGCGCAACCGGCGCAGTCGCTTTCCGACGCCGAGCCGATCACGACCGGTCCCGACGCCAGCAACTTCGAGCAGAAGGGCAAGGCGTCGTGGTACGGACGTATGTTCCACGGTCGCAAGACCGCGAGCGGCGAGAAGTTCAACATGAACGCGATGACCGCAGCGCATCGCACGCTGCCGCTCGCGTCGTGGGTGCGCGTGACGAACGAAGCGAATCACAAGACCGTCGTCGTGAAGATCAACGATCGCGGCCCTTATGTGCACGGACGCGTGATCGATCTGTCGTATGCAGCGGCGGCGGTGCTCGGCATGCGCGGCGCCGGCACGCAGAAGGTGAAGATCGAAGGTCTCACGCAGCAGGAAGCGCGTGCGGCGCGCGAAGAGCAGGCTCAGGCGCTGGCCGACGACAGCGTGAACTGATCTCGCCGACAGCTTCGCAGAACCCGACGGGCCGTTATCGCAACGGCCCGTTTTTATTTCTCGTCGCGTTTGGCGAGCTTCAGCGCGCGTTCATACAGCGCATTGCGCGACGCGCCCGTCAATGTCGCCGCGATGCGCGCCGCGCTTTTCACCGACAACTCTTCCAGCAGCGTCGACAGCAGCGCGTCGTGGGCGTCGTCGGCGTCGTGCGCTTCGGGCGCGCCTTCGACGACCAGGACGAATTCCCCGCGTTGACGATTTGCATCGGCTTCGAGCCACGTTGGCCCTTCGGCCAGGGTGCAGCGATGCAGGCTCTCATGTAACTTCGTCAGCTCACGGGCGATCAGCAGTTGCCGTTCGCCGCCGAACGCGTCGCCGAGCGCGCGCACGGTTTCGACGATGCGATGCGGCGCCTCGTAGAACACCAGCGCCATCGGAAGACTTGCGAGTTTCTTCAGCTCCGACGCACGTTGCTTCGCCTTCGTCGGCAGGAAGCCGATGAACGAGAAGCCGCCGACGAACGCGCCCGCCGCGCTCAATGCGGTCGTGAGCGCGCTCGCGCCCGGCAGCGGGATGACCGGCAGGCCGGCCTCGCGCACGGCATCGACGAGACGCGCGCCGGGATCGGAGATACCGGGCGTGCCCGCGTCGGATACGCACGCGATGCGCTCGCCGTTCCTGAGATGCTCGATCACGCGTTCGGCGGCGCTGCGCTCGTTGTGCTCGTGCACGGCGATCGACGGCTTCGAAATGCCATAGCGCGCGAGCAGTTGCGCGGTGTTGCGCGTGTCTTCGGCGGCGATGCGATCCGCGAGTCCGAGCACGTGGAGCGCGCGCACGGTGATGTCCGCCGCGTTGCCGATCGGCGTTGCGACGATATACAGCGCGCCTGTCGGATAGTGCTGCCCAGCGGCGAGTTCGGAGATCTGAAGCATGAGCGCGGGCGTCGAAGGAAAGGTCGTCATTTTGCCATGCGCGATTCGGTGGCCCGCCGACAACTTTTACGGAGGAGCCGTGTCCAAAACGCTCGGCGACGCTTTCGAGTCGCACGCGCTCGCGTTCCTGCAGCGGCAGCGCATGCGTCTTGTCGCGCGCAACGTGACGTGTCGCGGCGGCGAGATCGATCTCGTGATGCTCGATGAACGCGGCGCGCTCGTGTTCGTCGAAGTCCGCGCGAGAAGAAGCAGGCGTTACGCGAATGCCGTCGCAAGCGTCGATGCGAAGAAGCGCGCGCGCCTCGTACATGCCGCGCAGCATTTCCTGACGACATGGCGCGGCGCGTTGCCTGCGTGCCGTTTCGACGTCGTCGCGTTCGATGCGGGCCGCATCCATTGGCTGCCCGATGCGTTTCGCGCCGACGAGGCGTGACTGCGGTTCATCGCATGATGCATGCGGTAAACTGCGCAACAACCGACGCCTTGAGCGTTCAAGCCACACACCGCGCACGTCGCGGCCGATGATCGAGAGTCGATGTCAGTCGAACGCATTCAACAGCAATTCCGCGACAGCGCGGCACTTCAACTCGAAGCACTCGACGCGCTGGCGGTTCCGATCGCGGCCGCCGTCGATACGCTTTTTGGCGCGCTCGCGAACGGCAACAAGATTCTCGTTTGCGGCAATGGCGGCTCGGCTGCCGATGCGCAGCGCTTCGCCGCGCAACTCATCGGCCGCTTCGAACGCGAGCGTCCGGGCTTGCCGGCGATTGCGCTGACCACGGACACGTCGATACTCACGGCCATCGGCAACGACTATGCGTTCGAGCAGATCTTCTCGAACCAGGTCCGCGCGCTCGGCCAGTCGGGCGACGTGTTGCTTGCGATCAGCACGTCGGGCAACTCGGTGAACGTGCTCGCTGCGATTCAGGAAGCGCACGAGCGCGAGATGATCGTGATCGCGTTGTCAGGCAAGGGCGGCGGCGCGATGTCCGACGTGCTCGCCGAAACCGATATTCATATCTGCGTGCCGGCCGAACGAACGGCGCGCATCCAGGAAGTCCATCTGCTGACCATTCATTGTCTGTGCGACGGCATCGATGCGATGCTGCTCGGCGACGACTGAAACTGAAAGGGGGAACGGAGTTGATGAACAAGACACGCGTCAAGGCGACGCTGGCCCAGGCCACGCTGATGGTGGGCATGTTGTCGGGAGTTGCATTGACGTTGCAGGGCTGCGCGCTCGCGGTCGTCGGCGCGGCGGCCGGCGGCACGTTGATCGCCACGGATCGCCGCACGCTCGGCGCGCAGACCGAAGATCGCGAGATTCAGGTGAAGGCGCTTTCGCGGATCAACGAGAACGTGCCCGATACGTCGCATGTCAACGTGACCGTGTTCAACCGGCGCGTGTTGCTGACGGGCGAAGTGCCGGACGACGCATCGAAGGCGAAGGCCGAGGCGGTGGTGCGCGACATCAATAACGTCGGCAGCATCGTCAACGAGCTGTCGGTGCAGGGCGCGAGTTCGTACTCATCGCGCGCGAACGATTCCTACCTTGAAGGACGCGTGAAGACTGCGATGGTCGGCGAGAAGGACTTGCACGCGAACGACTACAAGGTGGTGTGCGAGCGCAGTGTCGTTTATCTGATGGGGCTCGTCACGCCGGACGAAGGCGCGCATGGCGCGGATGTCGCCGCGCGCGTGCCGGGCGTCGAGCAGGTCGTGAAGGTGTTCCAGTACATCAAGCCTGAAGAGGCGCAAGCGCTGGAAGCGGCGGCCGCGTCGGGCACGAGCGTGGCGCCGGCGGCAAGCGCGCCGGCTGAGGCGACGGTTGGCACGGTGCCTGATTCGGGCGTGACGTCGCGTCCGCTCGATACGCAATCGCCCGCGCCCGTGAAGAACTCGGATGTGCGTCCGGGGAATGCCAATCCGGCTTCGACGGTGAAATGAACATGATGCGTTCGATTGTCGGCGCGGTGATCGTTGCCGCGTCTTTTGGTGTGTCTGCTGCGGAGCAGACGGGTTCATCCGCGAATGCGATGGCGATCGCGCGCAGCAACGCGTGCATGGGTTGTCATGCGATCGATCGCAAGCTTGTGGGGCCGTCGTTTCAACAGGTCGCCGAGAAGTACAAGGGCGATCCGCAGGCGAGCACGATGCTTGAAAAGAAGGTGAAGAACGGCGGCGCGGGGGTGTGGGGCTCGATTCCGATGCCTTCGCACCCGAAGATGAACGACGCGGATATCAAGACGGTCGTGTCTTGGATTCTGGCGGGGGCGCCGCAGAAGTGAGCGTTGATTGAAGTCGTCTGAAGGCTTGCCTGACGGCGATTTTGCTGTGGTACAATTTTGATTCGTTGGGGGGGTAGCTCAGCTGGGAGAGCGTCGCGTTCGCAATGCGAAGGTCGGGAGTTCGATCCTCCTCCTCTCCACCAACAAACATTCCAAGCACGTCCGAAGAAGTCCCGAAACCCCGCAGCCAGTAAGGCTCGCGGGGTTTTTTCATTCCAGTGTCATCCAACATAATCCGCTGTCATGCAACGTCATAGGGGGCATCTCCTGGGGGCACGCAGAGCCGCGGCGCAAGCGATGCCCCCAGCCACGATTTCTCGACGCGTCGACGCGCTCTTCAGCCCACTGAATCACGGCTTAAAAGATTAAGCGTCTCCCCGCTCAGGGGGAGTAGGCACCCACGTCCATGAGGCACCCGCGTTATATCCCGATACAAAAAAGTTCTAACGCGCGCCGTGCAAACCCTTGACCTCTGTAGGGATTTCAGCCGATTCTACCTAGCCGATGTTTGGTATGAGGAATGCGGTGTCATTGACGGATGTTGCTATAAGGAACGCGCGCTCCAGGGAGAAGGCATATCGACTCACCGATGGTGCTGGGATGTACCTGGAAGTTACCCCATCTGGCGGAAAGCATTGGCGGCTGAAATATCGATTTTCTGGAAAGGAAAAGCGACTGGCTCTCGGCTCGTATCCGTTGGTCTCGCTAAAAGACGCCCGTCGGCGCCGTGACGACGCTCGCCGTTTATTAGCAAACGGCATCGATCCAGGCGCTGAGCGTCGTATTCAGAAGGCGGCCGCTGTCGCTCGTTCGGCCAATAGCTTCGAAGTTGTTGCCCGTGAGTGGTTTGCTCGACAGGCTCCGACGTGGGCCAAGTCGCACGGCGATAAGGTCATTGCTCGCCTTGAAAATGACGTTTTTCCGTGGCTAGGTGGCCGGCCAATCGCCGATATCGCCGCACCGGACGTGCTCGCTGTTCTCCGCCGCGTCGAGAAGCGCGGAGCCGTGGATACGGCTCACCGTGTCCACCAGAACTGTGGCCAGGTGTTTCGCTACGCAATAGCGACAGGACGTGCATCGCGAGACGTGTCTGCCGATCTACGTGGGGCTCTGGCGCCTGCGCAACACACGCACTTCGCGGCTATTACGAATCCACAGCAGGTCGCTGAGCTCTTGCGCGCGCTTGACGGTTTCCAGGGCACCTTTGTTGTGCAATGCGCGCTTCGGCTTGGTCCACTGCTCTTCGTTCGGCCGGGAGAACTGAGAACCGCGCAATGGAGGGACTTCGATCTCGAACGCGCGGAGTGGCGCTACAACGTCTCCAAGACAAAAACCGACCATCTTGTTCCGCTTTCTGCCCAGGCAGTGAGCATCCTCAGCGATCTTCGTGCGCTCACAGGTCACCGGCAGTTTGTGTTCCCCGGACGCGACCCCTGTAAGCCGATGAGCGGCGCGGCGGTCAATGCCGCGCTTCGGAGACTTGGCTACGACACGCGAACGGAGATCACAGGACATGGATTCAGAGCGATGGCTCGAACCATTCTTCATGAGCAGCTCCGATTCCCGTGCGAGGTGATTGAGCATCAGCTCGCCCATAGAGTCGCCGACAACCTGGGAACAGCCTATAACCGGACGAAATTCATCGACGATCGCGTGCGGATGATGCAGGTTTGGGCAGATTATCTTGACGAGCTCAAGGCAGACGCGCCCACCGCGGCCGACGCAGCACGCTAGGCTCATCACAGCTATGCGTGGGCATGCCGATGGACCTCATCGACTATCGCTATTGGGTAGCGCTCGACAGGTGGACCGTCAAGGAAGCGGCGCTCTTGCTCGACGCGAAGGATCCTCGTCAACATGCCGCATTTTCCATCCGCTCTAAGACAAAGCAGCCCGAGTACGAGCACGCGAAGCAAATCGCCACTGTAATAAAGCGAACTAATTGGGGGCAGCGCTACGGAATCTGCAAGTGGCAAATAAAGGAGGATCCACTTTACATTTGCGATGCAGTTCGACGTGCCGGTTTCATTTTGCCGCCACAGTTGGTTCGTGAGCTCGCGAAGCGTCAGACGCGCGCGAAGTCACGAGTTGCACCGCGATTCGACGACGAAAATGAAAATAAAAGCGCGGCGACGAAGGAGCGTCACGCCATGTTGAAGTTAATCATTGGGCTTGCCATGGGTGGTTATAGGATGGATCCAGATGCGCCTCGAAATCTACACGCGAAGGAGATGAGGATTGACCTTGAGCATGCAGGCGTTCCCTTGGACGACGCAACCATCAAGAAGTATCTTGATGAGGCGCGTCGGCTCAGGAAATCGATCATCGACGACGGACAATCGAAGGAGCGACCCTGATATAAGCTCCTACTCGATCTGACACATCGAACTACGCTTCTGCCGAAGACCCGTGGATGCTCCAACGCCTCGGACAACGAACGAGGCATTGCTTGGAGAGGTCCATATTGTCCATGGTGAAGGCGACTGTTTGTCAGCATCGCTGGACGTTGGGTGAGAGATTACGTCCGGCGTGAATTAAGTTCGATTCGACTCGGGTGTCCCGAGGTCCGGAACGTCGCCCCGGTAGGGCCGCGTTGTTGTGCATCGGCCGGTGTTGCTGATGCGGCAGTTGGGTCAAACGGGTCTGACGGCATCCCGTATCTCCGAGAGCGACACGATAGTGGGTGCACGGCCAACGCTTTACGACGCAGCCGGACATCGGAGCCTTGCTCGACTTAGTCCGTCTTGACCTTATGCGGCTTCGGCGGAGCCTTCACCTTGTTGTATTCAAACTCTGGCGTGTCCTTCAGCGCCTGCTTAGTCGCGCCTGCAAGATAGAAGTTGCCCTGGCGATTCTCGAGAGACGCAACCGGCACCGCGACGTCGTGTGTTGCTACTCCGAGAAAACCGCCAGCGGCGATCACGACCGCAGACACTGTGGCATCAGGCGTAACGATGAGGTCTTTGATCGCGCCGATCTTTTCGTTCTTGTCGTTGTAGACAGCCTTCCCAAGAATCCCTTTCTTCGCGCTCCAACCCTGCAGCAAAGCCTCTGATTGTTGGACAGTGACGCTAAGCGGCTGGGTCCCTGCTACCTGCGCATGAGCAGAAATGCCGGCTGCGCTGATGATTGTTGCTATTGCAAGTTGGTAAGACACTCTCATAAGTCGCCTCCCTCACTGGAAAAGCTCTCCGAGTTGCAAATCCTGGGCCCGGAACCTCCCGTCCCGTGTCAGCGCGCGCCGCGCATTCGCCGTGTAGAGATCAAGGCACGGGAGCCGTGCGACTTACCAAGAGGTGGTCGTCAAACATCAGTTTCATTCTGTCCGAGTCAGACCCCTCTCGCGTCCTCGCCAACGCGCGTGATTCCGTGCGGCTGAGATAGATCCGCGTATCTGCACTCGCAGCATTTGTACGAATAGCGAAATTTCCACTTAACCAGCAACCCGGTCGGTCGTGCACTTCATGGCGCTGAGCCATACAACATATCGACCATCATCCGAATTCGGACGCGGACTGCGTCCTATTGGGACAAGTTCGAGGCCTGCAAAGCGAAGCTGTCGCCTGGCGTTCCGGATTGGCTGGAACACATGCTCCCGAAGAGGCAAGGCGATGAAATTTCAGACTTCACAAGCGATCCTGAGAAGGAAGCAGGTCGAAGAGCTAACAGGGCTTTCGCGATCCACCATCTACGCTCGAATAAGCGAGAGAACATTTCCCGCGCCGATCGCACTTGGGCCGCGCGCTGTCGGTTGGCGTCTGGGCGACATAGAGGCGTTTCTCGTCGCGCCCGCGACCTACCGTGCGGGGGACTGAACATGCCTAGAAGCTTAGCTTCGGCGGAAACCTTGCTTCGAGCGCGTCGGCAACCGGCCGTCGAAACGCGCCGTTGTGAAGCGCCGGCGGTCGACGCAACGGAATACGAGATGCGCGTCAGCGCGTTCATCCTCAAGCACGGTAAGAGCGAGGTGAGCGTGCGCGTCAGCGTGTCACATCGGGCGAAAAGAAAAAGGACCGGCGCAATGGCCGGCCAAACTGACAACCCCCATGAGGATACTAGTCGAGCAAGAGCGCACAGGCTATTGGTCAAGTACGAAAATGCGCGTGGCTCAACGGAGGGGGCGTGGCGCGCTGGTGCTCGAAGTGCGGTGCTCGAAACACCGCAATCAACAGTTCATCGAATCCGGCGCTCAGTGGCGGTTTTTCCCGCTATTGGCTTTGCTTTGGTCGGCGAAGGCAAAGCGGACTATCGTTCTCCGTTGATCAACGATCGCTCATTGCGCGATGTCGTGCGTGGCCAGTGCGCCGTCGTCCGGAGTTACGGAGCAAAAAAAATGGCTGGCCGCGAGGCCAGCCCAAGTGCTTTCCGAAGGATGCGTTTGCATCTTACGTGGGGCACGCGATCAAGACTATCAGTCGCGTACGAAATTGCGATCGGCTTGACGGACGCAGAAACGATCGTCTATCCTCGAAAGCGTGGGAGGAGACACCTCCCACTCGGGATTGGCGTCTCGAAATGTACAAGGCGGACAACCGCCGACCGGCGGTATTTTTTCGTCCGCTGCCATGCGTTCGCCTTCAATGGCCGGGCCTTGGTGGGGGAGCGCTCGCGCTCGCCGGTTTCCTTGTACGCCGGTACGCCAACCCTATCTTGTGCCTGGCCACCCCAATTGGCGTTGGGGGCTAGGTTCGTCGAACCTGTACAAGGAGGCCTTAGCATGCGCCCCGCTATCCCCGCTCGTTCTGAGCAACGACAATCCCTGCTGCAAATCCAAATCATCAATCGTGCGTTGCGTGACGCAGCGCTCGCGCCC
Organism: Caballeronia sp. AZ1_KS37; assembly: GCF_023631165.1. NCBI lineage: Bacteria > Pseudomonadati > Pseudomonadota > Betaproteobacteria > Burkholderiales > Burkholderiaceae > Caballeronia > Caballeronia sp. AZ1_KS37. The sequence continues at coordinate 81,012 of NZ_JALQDP010000001.1, forward strand.
AGCGCGAACGAGGCGCTCGACTGCTGCGCCGACGCGCTTCTTCACCTCGCTGAACTTGCTCGCGCGGAGGTGGCACATGGCTAAGGAAATCGACCTCAAAGAGATCGCCTCGCTGATTGGAGCTGCTTCGGTTGAACTCGATTGCGCCTCTCAATCATTCGCTGACATCTCGGCGCTGTTCAATGCCCTCGGCGCGCTCGCTGATAACCCCACGCTCGTACACCAGCTCTCCGCTCTCGGCGCTCGTATGAGCGAGGCGAATGCCGCCGCCTACGAGGAGGAATGCGCAACCTATCGGGAGCACGGCGTTAACTTGGCGGAACAGATCCGCTCAGTCGATAGTCAGGAGGCGAAGCATGCATGACATCTACGAGTTTTCCGCAAGAGCATGGCAGATCCACGATGTGCTTCAGACGCTCTTCTCAGCACTTCCTGAGGACAAAGAGAACAGTGCTGTGCCCGTTTCCGGTGTCGTGGGCTTGTTGACGACCCTATCGCGCGAGCTTGCGAGCGAGCTCTCCGACGTCAAGGCTATTGAGCCGATTTCGCATGACGAGCGCGCTCAGTACTCCTCATCAGGAGATGTTTGACTATGGAAAATCAAGAACACGTCATTCTCGATATTCAGAAGAGCCCAACGCAGCGGATCCGCGTTTCGCATCGTTGGTTCAAGGGTCGCCAGTACGTTGATGTCCGTCTTCTGGTGGTGAATGCCGCAGGTGACTTTGTCCCGACGCAGAAGGGGCTCATGGTGCGTCCGGAGTTGCTGCCGCAGGTAATTCAAGGCCTGACGCTCGCATCACAGGAGGCGCTATGAACGAAAACTACGAACTCGGCATTCCCATCGCTGAAGGCGAGTACGCGAGCCCTACTGAATGCGTTCTGATGTGCGGCTTCCTTGTGTTCCACGCAAAGAAGGTTGACGACGACGTACGCCAGTTTGCCCGCCGTGTCCTCGATGTTGTCTTAGCAGCAGCTGCCGAACGCGGTTTTCACCGCGTCGATCTGCTCGAAACGCTGATGGCCAAGGGCGATCCTTCGTCGCGCGTGGGCAAGCTTGCGCGACAAGCGACCGCGGCGATCGGCGACAACCTCGCCTTTGCTCGCGTGATTGCACAGGCAGGCGTGAGTGCGGGAGGTAAGAGATGAGCGCTGTCTTTGACAATCGCCAGCGGATCCTCGAAGCCCTTTCGTTCATCCCGCCGGACGTGGAGCGCGATGTGTGGTTCCGCGTTGCTGCCTCATTGAAGCATGAGGAAGGCGACGCAGGCTTCGACACTTTCGATCAATGGAGTCAGGGAAGTCCGAGTTACGCTGCCGCCGACGTTCGCGACACATGGCGCTCGATCCGTCCCGACGGCGGCATCACCATTGCGACCTTATTTGCTATCGCGAAGAGATACGGTTACAACCCGCGCGCGAAGCCGGCCACCGCCGTTGATCCGGCGGAAGTCGAACGCCGCCGTGCAGAACGCGACGCCCGGACGCAGAAAGAGGAGCTCCAACGGGCGAAGGACTGCAAGCATGCAGCCGCACTGGCGATCACCGTCCTCGAGAAGGCACAGCCCGCACGCGACGATCATCCGTACCTCCTGCGCAAGGGAGTTACTGCTGTCAGCACGCTTCGCGAAATTGACGCGCTGAAGCTTCAGAGGCTCCTTGGCTATCGCCCGAAGTCCCGCGGCGCGCAACTCGAGGGGCGAGTCCTCATCGCGCCAGTGACGATCGACGGTGCAGTCTCGACAATAGAGATGATCGACGAAAGCGGGCGCAAATCGGCGCTAGCGGGCGGCGCAAAGGCCGGCGGCGGCTGGTTCGTGGCCGATATCAAAAGAGACTGCGGCCGTATCCTGATCGCGGAAGGTGTGGCAACCGCGCTGTCAGCTCATCTTTGCACGAGCCATGCCACGGTGGCTGCGCTCTCTGCTGGCAACCTCATGAAGGTCGCTCAGAGGATGCGAGCTGCCTTTCCCAATGTCGAAATCGCCGTCCTTGCCGACCTCGGAAACGGGCAACAAAAGGCGTTTGAAGCGGCGAGAGCCGTCGCGGGCGCCGTCGCCCTGCCCGATTTTGGCGATAAACGCTCCAAGGACGATACCGACTTTAACGACATGCACACGCGGTTTGGAGCGACGGCTGTCGCCGCGCAGATCGGAAGGGCTTCGAGCCTTGGTGGCGGGGATCAGTCCGATAAGGGTCGTGTGCCGCGCGGCTTCTCCGTAAGAAAGGAAGGCGTGTTCTACACGGACGACGACGGCATGCGGCACTGGATCTGCTCGCCCCTTCACGTTCGTGCACTGGTACGCGATCGCGCCTCGGAGAACTGGGGTCGGCTGCTCGAATGGAGCGACGCCGATGACCATCCGCACAGGTGGGCGATGCCGATGGAAATGCTGCGTTCGGACGGTGCAGACATGCGAGGCGAACTCGCTCGGCTGGGTCTGGACATCTCGCCGAGTTTCCGCGCCCGCAACAAGCTGACGGAGTACGTGACGACGGCCAAGCCGAAAGCGCGAGTTCGATGTGTGACGCGTACGGGCTGGCACAACGGCGCGTTCGTGTTCCCAGACCGGACGATTGGTGAAGCGGATGAGCAAGTGTTGTTTCAGTCGGAGGTTGTGATGCGAATGTATTCGCAAACGGGAACGCTGGAGGAGTGGAAGCGAGGTGTCGCAGCTTACTGTTCGGGCAATTCCCGGATGCTCGTGGCGGTGTCGACCGCGTTTGCCGGGATGATGCTTGCCTTTTCGGGGCAGGAATCTGGTGGGCTGAACTTCGTCGGCGACTCGTCGACCGGTAAGACGACGGCCCTTCGTGCGGCCTGCAGCGTCTACGGAGGTCCGGATTATTTGCTGCGTTGGCGTGCGACGTCAAACGGCCTCGAAGGTCTTGCCGCACTTCATAACGACACACTCCTTGTGCTCGACGAGCTGGCTCAGGTTGACCCGCGTGAGGCAGGCGAGATCGCCTACATGCTGGCAAACGGCACAGGCAAAGCGCGCGCGGGGCGAAGCGGCTCGGCGCGCGCACGTCAGTCATGGCGGTTGCTATTTCTGTCGGCTGGCGAGATCGGACTCGCGCAGCACATGCAAGCGGGTGGGAAAAAGGCGAAGGCGGGCCAGGAAGTACGTTTGGTTGAGATACCCGCTGATGCTGGTCAGGGCTTTGGTCTCTTCGAGACCGTGCACGGGCAAGCCGGCGGTGCGCAGCTGTCGGCGTTAATCAATCAGGGCTGCGCAAACAGCTATGGCGTGGCGGCAATCGAAATGCTCAACGCAATAGCAAAGGAGCCAGATGTGATCGAACAGTACCTGCGCCGCGAAACGATCAAGTTTTTGGCCGAGAACCTACCGGCAGACGCGAATGGACAAGCGCATCGCGTCTGCCAGCGGCTTGCCTTGATCGGTTTGGCGGGCGAATATGCGACGGATCGTGGGATCACTGGGTGGCAAGGTGGCGAGGCGTCGTCCGCGGCGGCCATTTGCTTCAGAGCGTGGCTAGAAAATCGAGGCGGCTCGGGTAATCACGAGCATGCCGCGATTCTCTCTCACGTCAAAGCGTTCTTTGAAGCGCACGAGGAATCCCGATTTACGGACCTGAATGATGTTTCGGACCGACCGACCAGCAATCGAGCAGGATATAAACGATTAGCGGCGGGTGCGCCGGAGTACCTCGTTTTTCCGGAGGTCTTCAAGCGCGAGGTGTCTCAGGGCTTCGATCCAAAAAGTGCGGCAAAGGTGTTAGTAGATGCAGGTTGGATTCGCATTTCACCTGACGGAAAGTATCAGCGTGTTGAACGCATTCCAGGAAAAGGAAGCACACGCCTTTATGTATTTACCTCTCGCGTCTGGTCTGCATAACGTTTCTCTCACGATCATTCAAAAGTCGGTGTAACAGGTGTAGCAGGTGTAATCCATCCCGCAAAGTCTTGTCCCATAACCTTTCCAGCGTTACACCGACAACGCCGTTGCGTTACACCGTTACACCGGCGCGGCTGACCGATGAGGCCTGCGTTACACCTCTTGGTGTAACGCAGGCGAGATGTAACAGAAGAGGTGTAACGCTGGGAGGCCCGCCCAGCTTCAGTTCGCGGAAGGCGTTACACCTGCTACACCGGTTACACCGAAAGGCATGATGGAGTAGACGGAGTGCAAAGCAGCCGAGCGTTTGTTAGGAGGAGTGTCATGAATGGATCGTGGTATTCCCATTCGAACGTTCATGGCGGCTCAGTAAGTGCCCGGTGCCTCGGCGGCGCAAGCGGCAATTGAAAGTCTAGACTAGCGGCCTAAAACGAATCTTACTTATCCGATTGTCCGATGACGTCTCCTTGACTAGTCTCGTCCGTTCTGATTGATCCGGAGATTGCGATGCGAATAAGAGTTGTCTGTGCCGGCGGCCATCTGATTAGCGCTTTGGGAATCGGGGCGGCCGTTCGACAGTGCGCAGGAATCAGGCCGATTGCTACGACGCATTACGCTGATACGCTGGCGAAACTCGCTTCGGATTGCGACGTCATCGTTGCTGACCTGCAGAGCATCTTGTCTCGGGACAATTTCATCGGCGAGCCATTGCTGACACGCATACGGGCGGGTCATATCGACGTAGGCTTGGTCCTGCATTCTCGCAATAAAAATCCGTCATATCTTGCAATGCTCTCTGCTATGAAAGGCGTGCATTCTGTGCTCAACGAGGAAGACGTCGGTATGGAGCTGGAGGCTGCCATCGATGCAGCGCACATCCGCCGCAAATTCGTTTCTTCGTCGCTTAGCAGGTACGCGGCTAAGATGCCCAGGCGTGGCCAAAGTTATCAACCGCTAACAGCGTGTGAGATCGATGTATTGAAAGCCACGTTGGCTGGCAAATCACTGACGGATATTGCATTGGCACGCCACCGCTCTAAGCAAACTATCTGCACCCACAAAACGAACGCTATGCTCAAGCTAGGTGTGGCGACGACCGCGGAGCTTTTCCGGCTGTTCTCCGAAGAAGACGTCTGCATTCTCCACGACAGAGCATTGCCATTCACAATGTGAAGAGCCCCCGCATTCGGAGCTTCCGAATATTTGCTTCCCGCACGAGAAATGGATTGAAAGACCATTGTCGACGAGTTTGGTGCCACGCTAGCATTCGGCTACACGTAGCAGCCGTCGGTTGTTGACCTCGCGCCGAACGCGAGCGGCGCTCTGTCCGCAAGTATGGTAAAGACCGGTTGTCCAATGGCGCCATATTGGGCCAGTGCGTTTGCACATGCGCTAGGTCGAACGCGCGTTCTCAAAAGAGGAGAGCGACGCGAGCCAGAAGGCTTTCGCAAGCGAGACCAAGCATATCTCCACGAGAAGCGGACATCGACTTACATCATGTCGGGGCTGATCAGCTTCGTTCCATCGGTAAAGCGGGCCAGTCTATAGGGGTAAATGTCGAACGGCGGCGCTTCGTCCATGACCAACCGACTCACAAGCATGCCGGCGCCCGGCCCCAATCCGAAGCCATGTCCGCTAAAGCCGGACGCGATCACGAGGCCGGGCTTCGCATCGATTTTCGAAATGACGGGGACGAGGTCAGGCATTGTGTCGATCGCGCCAGCCCATGCGTGAGCGATCCGCATGTGCGACAGCTCGGGAAACACGCGGGCCACGTTTTGCAGGGCACGTTCGAGCCATTCGGTATCGGGGCGCGGATCCAGGACGCGTGTTTCCTCGAATGGCGAGACATCGTCGTCGCGCCAGGTTGCGCTTGCCTCCGCTCCACGGAAGAAGCTTGCGCCCACGCGCATCTTCAATTTTTTCTTCAGCCTGCTGCGAAACATGCTGCGGAATTTCAACGAATGGCGCAAATTTTGCGGCGCGAGTTCGACCCGCCCGTGACCGGGAACAGCGATGGTGTAACCGCGGTCCAGTCGTCGCCTCAGCGCAAAGTCAGGTCCGGAGAAACAGCCTTCAATGACGGCCGGCGCTTCGGCGGTCCGCAACGCCGTTCCCACCACATTTATGGCAGGCAGATCGATGCCATGACGCTGGCAGAATAACGCGCTCCAGGCGCCTCCAGCTAGAACGACCGAATCGGCTGCAAGTCGACCGCACTCCGTCCAGACCCCGGAGACACGTCCTGCGCTCGTATCGAGACTGCGTACCGCACATTCTTGGTAAATCTTAGCGCCAAGACGTTGCGCGCCCCGAGCGATCGCAGGTGCAGCTTTCGACGGCTCTGCTCGCCCATCCGTGACCGACCACAGACCCCCAGCCCAGTTCGCCCGTCCAGACGGAATGCGCGCCGCAAGTTCGTGCGCGGTGAGGATTTCGCTGTTGAAGCCGACTTCGCGCGCGCGGGCAAGCCATGATTCCCACTGCGCGATGTCGGATTCGTGTTCCGTGCCATAAAGGATGCCCGCTTTTCGGAAGCCGATATCGTCGCCCAGTTCATCGCTGAGTTCGGCCCAGCGCTTTAGGCTTTGCATGGCGAGCGGCAATTCATGCAGGTCGCGGTTTTGCTGACGCACCCAACCCCAGTTGCGACCAGACTGCTCGCATCCAATCACGCCTTTTTCGAGCAGAGTCACTTGAACTCCGCGTCGCGCCAGTTCATAGGCGGCGCTGACGCCGACGATTCCGCCGCCTATGACCACGACGTCGGATCGCTCGGGGAATCCTTGGCTATTTGTTACTTCGTCGATCCTTAGCATTTCGCCGCCGTTGGTTGCGCTTGCGGTTGTTGACTGCAGTCGAGCGCTTCGAACGGCGCGCCTGTCACAACGACTGCGCCATCCAAAGAATGGCTGCAATTTTGAGCATTTCAGCCCCTTTGTTGATAGGACGATCTTGCTGTGTTCGAAGGGATTGAATATGACGACATCAGATTCGATCGACGTTCGCCGGAGTTCCGCCTTTATTGGCGGCAGTGAAAGAAGTACTTTATGGCCGCGGGTTGCCTAGGCGCGACAGTTGTCGAAGGCGAGGCATTACCCATTCGGCCGGTCAGGACCCGGTACGAGCGCGTGGAGTTTCTCCGCGCTGAAGCGCTCGCGCATGGATTGTCGTCGATCGGTGTAGTGAACTTCGCGACTGCAGCGAGCGAGCTAGCTAGTAACGCGCAGATTCATGGCGGCGCTGGCGAGATGCGTTATCTGTCACTTCAATGCCATGGGCGCCGCGGTGTCTAACACGAGTTCGTCGACCACGGACCGGGTATTGCTGATATCCAGCGAGCGCGCACCGATGGATTCACTTCTGGCGAAGGAATGGGCGTGGGACTTGGCGGCTCTAAGCCGTCTCTAATGATTCTGAAATCCGGTCTACCCCCCGGCGAGGGAACCCAAGTCTCCAATGCCTTCTAAGAGAAAAAAGTCAGTATCAGATGTGTAGAGGCCATCGTATAGCTCGACGCATTTGACCGCAGACTACTTCGCAATGATTCACCAAGATTCGTACACGTCCAATATGAGAACACGAAAGAGCTTCCTAGAATCGAGGTCCACGATTCAGGGGGCGAACGGATGGGAATAACTTTCCTTAGACTACTCATTGCATCAAATTTCGCATATCCATTCACAACGAGCGCAACGACGTCGAGCTTGAGATTGCACGCTGGTGTTGTAGCGCTTGGCCATTTGACCCTTGTCGGGGCGCAAATCGACGCAACGCCATCCTGGATCGACAGCGATCGGCAAGCGGTGAAGCGTAGACGCTGGGTAATAGAGCCGAGCAAACCTGCAATCCCGATTCACTGTCTTTCCGCTGGGGCTGAAAAGCTAAATGGGCAAAACCGTAGCGTTGCTTGCACAGCCAGAAATTCTCTGCGCCTGAAGCGAATTAATCTCTAATCACGCGATCAATGCAAAACGAACTGCGTTCGCAACTGGCGCACCTGCGGACTTGTTTTCGGCCTCAGGATCCAATTCAGTACAAACTTCAGAAAGGTGTGTGATTGATGGCCATTAATATAAACAGGTTATTGTTGTCGACCATAATGGGAGCATCCGTTTCGACTGGTATGGCAGCAGTACAACCCGGTCCCACCCGCCTTTACGCGACTGTCGCGCAAAGTCAAGGGCTGAGGGCTCGCGGACCTTCAGGCGTCGCTGAGTACATACGGCGTCCATCTACTTCAGCCGGCCGGCCGCAAGCGCACAGACGGCGGCGCACACCGCCACTCGAGCGTGGTGCCCGTTTGATGAATATTGGAGACCAGCAAGCCAGCTCCGGCAGGAGCGATGGTGGCGACACGGTGAGTGGTCTTTCGCAAAACTTTGGATTTCTCGACAAGATCGGCGTTGGAAAAGGAGCTGATGCGACGCTCGACGGCGACATCGCCATCGGCGTGAGCGCGAAGGCGGACGGCGGAGATTCCCTGGCGATGTCCCGGGGCGCTCAAGCGAGTGGGGGACAGTCGATAGCGATTGGAGTTGGTGCACACACGGCCCGGAATGGACGTGGTTCTGTAGCAATCGGTAGAGGCGCTGCGGCAGAACACACTGGCGATATAGCTCTTGGGAACGAAGCTTCGGCTGCCGGCGGATCGGAGGAGTCGATCAGTTCTGTATCAAATCACGTAGTGTCGTTTGGCTCAGCGCTCGCGATCGGAGAACATGCCGCAGCCAAAGGAGCCGATGATCTCGCGCTTGGAGGGCACGCGACCGCTTTCGACCGTCGTGCCACAGCGCTGGGTAGCGGCGCGGAAGCCCGAGGTAACAGCTCACTTGCAGTTGGATCGTTTGCGGTCGCAGCGGCGCATCGATCAGTTGCTTTGGGGGCTGATTCTCGTGCTGATCGGCCCAACACTGTTTCCGTCGGCACAGCCAACATGGAGCGGCAAGTCGTGAACGTCGCGGCGGGCTCAAGGGAAACCGACGCTGTGAATGTCCAGCAGCTCAAGGATCTGGGAGCGAGCTTCAAACCAGACGGCACCGCGTCGAACGGCTTCATTGCGTACGATGACAAATCGGCTACTTCCGTCACTTTGCGAGGTGCGGCAGGATCTCGGTTGACGAACTTGTCGGCAGGTGTGCTGACGTCGGACAGTTCTGACGCCGTGACTGGCGCGCAACTTTTCCATACAAATGAAAGCGTCAAGGCAGTCAGCGACGGGATGCTCGACGTGAAGACGAGCGTTGACGCGATTGCGAAAGGCGGGGCCGGAAAGTACTTCAGCGCGAATTCGGCACGGTCCGCCGCGCGGGCGGCGGGAGCAGATGCACTGGCGATAGGAGCCGAGTCGAGTGCTCGGGGGGAGCACGCGATCGCAATCGGCCTGCACGCGCACGCAGAGTCAAACAACGCGATTGCGCTAGGAAGCGATTCTGTGGCGGACCGAGCAAACGCCGTCTCGGTAGGCAACCAAACGACGAAACGGCAGATCACAAACGTCGCAGACGGAACAGACGATACGGATGCGGTCAATTTGTCCCAGCTTCGGAAAGTGGGACTCATCGATAAGAAGGGAGGCGTTCTCGACGCTGTTGTTTACGACGCGGGATCTCACAGGTCGTCCATCACTCTCGGCGGCGTTGGGGCCACATCCGCGATTGCTCTAACGAACGTTTCGGCAGGACGGATCAGTGCGGAAAGTACGGACGCGGTCAATGGTAGCCAGTTGTTCGCATTGTCGTCGCGGGTTGATAAGCTGGAGAAGCCATCCCATCTACCTAAGCCAACGCCCGATGACACCCGTTCGAGGCCGATGAGTGCGCTCGACGCGGGCAACCATGTGGTCCCTAATGTTGCTGCGGGCATCGCTAAGAACGACGCTGTTAATGTCGGGCAGCTCAATGCCGCGATGAAGGCGGGGATTGACGCCGCTCGCGCGCACACCGACTCAGAAGTTGCGCGGGTTCGCACGGAAATGGATCACGACCGCAAAGATGCTTCTGGGGGCTCGGCGTCCGCGATCGCGATTGCCAATCTTCCGCAAGCTTATCCCGGAGAAAGCATGCTCTCGGTCGCCAGTGGTACGTTCGGCGGTCAGTCATCAGTCGCTCTAGGCTTATCAACCGCCACCGACAGATGGAGCTTTAAAGTGTCCTTCAGTGGCAATACTCGCGGTTCTTATGGTGGCGGCGCGGGGGCTGGATACCGCTTTTAAACCCGAGGCCACCGGTTATTCAAGAGCGATGATCTAGACGTCTTGTCGCCTCCGCTCCACCGTTTCAGAGCATCTAATTAGATTTATGCCCGGGTCTCCGGTTGAGAGGTATCTCGACCGACCCTCTGTATGCCTCCATGACTAATACCATTAACGCAAGAAACGTCGAACGGTTAACCGACGTGGTTCGCCGCACGCGTTTTTTCAGGACGATGCTAATAGCAGGCGCCTGGCGTGCATACCCAGACAACACGTGTTTTGCTCGTCGCAGAAGGATTCGGTTCTTCATGCGGGCGGCGCTATCGCTGAAAACCACCGCTATTTGGTTAGACGCCTGTTCTGCGTCGATTTACCCTGGGCTGGTTGCCCAAGGGGCGTGCTGCGTGGAGCGCGTCCACCGCCCGTTTCTACATAAAGGACTTTCGCCTCGAGAAATTCTGCGGGTGAGCTTAGAACATCAAAAGTATGTGTATCGCCTCTTACCCTCCATTGCGACGGACATAGCAAAAAGTAAGAGTGCGCACATCGCATCGTTCTCAGTAGGCACCGAGCGATGGCGGGTCGCACTGGAGGTGCTCGACCAATTTCGGAAAGAGGGGGACTGGACACTGTGCATAAGAGACGAGAACGGTATTCGCATAGCTTCGTGCTCTTTTTGCATAGCGAGCTTAAAAGGCAAGATTCCTCGACCGAGGATTCTAATTGGGTGCGTCCAAGAGCCCGATAAAAGTATGAACGGGCGCGAACTGTTTCGGTCGTTGACGCGTAAATGGCACGGATTGCGGCCTAAGCATCTAGCTATCTACTTGCTGCAGCTGATCGCTAGGGAGATCGATGCGCATAGCGTACTCATCGTATCGAATCACGCGCACGTTTATTCCAGCTGGCGTTATCCGACTTCCAGATGTCGCATTGCCGCAGACTACGAGACCTTGGCGGTCGAGTGCGGTGCGACTAGGAACTGGCGTGGTTGGTTCCTTTTGAAAAAGGCAAAGCATATGAGTGACGATTTATGCGCTGGCCAGGCGACGACGCGTTGGCATAGACGCAAACTTCTTCTCGCACACTTGGATAAGCAAGTTCGAGGCGCCGTCCGTTCCAAGCACGCCGCCTTCGGTTCGACGAGCGTCGGCATCTCGCCCACGGCGCACAAGAACTCGTTTTGATCGTCAAGCTTGGTCTCTTGAGTCACTTTCGTACTGGTCATATTTCGGACGAAGATCTACGTAACTAAAATAGTGATCTACAACCAGCGAAAAAGATTGGAGTTACCAAGACTCATCCGACAAGCTGCGCTCGCGGCGGTGAGGTGTGTCGTCGGGGCAGTGCTGCTCGATAACGTCTTAGCGCGTCAAGAGGAGTACTGCATAGAGCCAAATACAATTCTTCGGCGGCCGCGCTCGACGTTGTGGCCGGCAAGTCTGCCACGTATTTGAGGTCGGAAGGGCTCTCGGCGCGGGTTGCTCTCCCAGGGCAGGAATCGATTGATTCAGTCGCCACTCAATCGTGACTTGAATTGGACAGAGTTTTTCGCTTGCTTACGTTCCCATGTAGACGCCGGCTTTACATGAGGATGTGCGCTAGCTTTCGGAGCCCGTACTGCGCGCCGGGTGCGCTTTGAGGAGGGTTGTTGCTTTGCTAAAGGGCGCAGTGTCGACTAAGTGGTCTTTGTTAGTTGTATTGAGTGTGTTCTTCGTCGCCATTCTAATCGCGGGAACGATGTGGCAGAGCTGCGACAAATCGCAACATCGTGGGGTGCCTGTGGAAGAGGGAAACGTCGAGGATGTAGTTTTGGCCTACGGGACGTTAGATGGAAGAGTGCAGGTCGACGTAGGCGCACAGGCGTCTGGCCAAGTGAAATCTTTGAAGGTTCGAGTAGGAGACAGGGTGACGAAAGGTCAGCTTCTTGCGGAGATCGACCCTACTCTTGCGGAAAATGAACTTAAAGAAGAGCGGGCCCGCGAAGATGATCTCGTTGCAAAAAGGGCGGCCGTATACGCGAGTCTGTTTCAAGCCGAGATGGCGCTCCGTCGTCATCGAATAATGCTTGCGGCAGATGCAATCTCACGCGGAGAGTACGTTGCGGCCGAGGCCGAATACCGACGCCAAAAGGCAAATCTTCAAAGCATCGAGGCAGAAATTAGTGGTGCTCACACGAAAAAAGAGACCGCGAAAGCTCATCTGGACTTGACGAGAATCGTTGCGCCGTGCGACGGAGAGATCATAGCCATCGTCTCGCGAGAGGGACAAACGGTAAATGCACGCCAACAGACGCCAGTCATCGTGAAGCTCGCAGACCTTGACACGATGACGGTGAGCGCAAAGGTTTCTGAGGCGGACGTGCAGAAGATAAGCCTTGGCCAGAACGCATGCTTCACAACTTTAGGTGAGCCGCAGCAACACTACTGCGGAAAGCTAAGGTCGTTGGAGCACGCTCCACGGGAATATCTTGAATCCTCTGGTCAGCGAACTAGTGGCGGGGCTTCCAGCCATCATGCCATCTCTTACAACGCGCTTTTCGATGTGCCTAATCCAAACCACAGGCTCCGAATCGGAATGACTGCGGAGGTTATTGTAACCATCAGGGTGGCAAAGAGAGTTCTGACCATCCCATCGGAAGCGTTAGGCACTAAGATGCTTGACGGACGTTACGAAGTCCAAGTCATCAAAGATTGCGGTGAGATTGTACGACGTAGTGTAATGATCGGGCTAAACAACAATCTGAAAGCGGAGGTCCGCCATGGTCTTTCAATCGGGGATAGAGTGATCGCAGACGGCGGACCGGCATCGAATGCGTCCACAAACTCGGATAATTCGACGGGCATCTGATATGTCAGGGCCACTTATCGAGCTGGTCAGCGTTTCCCTTCACTACCAGGCGGGCGACGAGATAGTGCCTGTTCTTAATGAGATAAATTTAAAGATCAATGCCGGCGAGTTCGTGGCTATCGTTGGTGCGTCCGGTTCGGGTAAGACAACCTTATTGAACATTATTGGGTGTCTCGCTCGTCCGAGCACAGGAACATATAGACTCAATGGCAGCAGCCTGCTTGAGGCCGACCGGGAGACATTAGCGCGCCTTCGAAGGGAATACTTCGGGTTTGTCTTCCAGCGTTACAACCTCCTGCCGCACCTAAGCGCGACAGAGAATGTGGAAGTCCCTGCAGTGTACGCAGGCTCGCCAATCCTCAGGCGACGATGTCGCGCTCAAGAGCTGCTAACTAGTCTCGGCCTGGACCATCGAGCCGAGCATCGCCCCAACCAACTTTCCGGTGGTCAGCAGCAACGTGTGAGTATTGCGCGAGCGCTCATGAACGGGGGAAAGGTTCTGCTCGGTGACGAGCCCACCGGCGCGCTGGACTCGACGAGTGCTCGAGAAGTCATAGGGACATTTAAGTCACTTCATCGTCAGGGACATACGGTAATTCTGGTCACTCACGACGAGAAGTGGCCCAGCATGCCCATCGAATAATCAAAATTGACGGCGGCGTCATCGTCGACGACAAGCCAACTTACAGGGTAGAGATTGAAGACACCGGGGCTTCTCCGATGGTGGGCTCGGAGAACGTCAATCTAGAGGCCATCGCCGAGCAACCTAGTTCAGTTGCTTGCGCCGCGATTTGCGAACGCGAGCGGCCCCTAGGCTTGCTTTGTCTCATGAGGACAAGCGTTGCAATCGCTTTGAGAAATTTAGCGGCCAACCGACTGCGTACCGCTCTGACTATGCTCGGAATCGCGATAGGCGTTGGGGCCGTCGTGTCGATAGTCGCGCTTAGCGCCGGCGCAGAAGCGCGCATGCTCGACATGATACGCGCATTAGGACCGAACACCATAACGTTCTGGGCCAGCGCCGACTCGAATGATGACAAACAATCCTTCCGAAACTCGCTGACGCTCCCGGATCTCAACTTTATGTCCACACAGGGCGAGGTGGACAGCGCGACTGCTGAAATCGAACGAAGTGTGCTAATAAATTACCAAGGTGCCCACGGCCGCGGAACACTAGATGGTGTCAACAAAGAGTATTTCAGGGTGCGTGGATTGCGCTTCGTAGGAGGGCGGGGATTCGACGACGACGATATAGCGAAGCATTCACAGGTGGCTGTCCTTAGCGAAAAAGCACAGCGACAGTTGTTCGGTCCTTACGGTGACGCCATAGGCAAGATCATCGCCATTCAGGACGTGCCAGTGAGAGTGGTCGGAGTGGTCGAAGAGAAGCGCGGGATGTTCTCAGACCCGACTGCTATCAATGTTTGGATGCCTTTCACAGCAGCCACGACCCGGATCATAGGGAGTGGGCCTCCTGATCGAATCATCGTGCGTATCAAAGAGGGTTACCGCTCGGATGACGCGGAAGCACGACTCAGTCGAGCCCTTACGAAACGCCATGGCCGGCAGGACTTTGCTACGTTCAACGCCAACAGCTTTGCCAAGCTTTTCAATAGGACGCAGCACATCATGTCGATTCTTATGGTCGCCGTAGCGATAACAACGCTGGGTGTCGGCGGGATCGGTGTCATGAACATGATGCTCGTGTCGGTAAATGAGCGCACCCGCGAAATCGGAATCCGAGTCGCAGTCGGAGCTCGAAGGAGCGACATACTGCAGCAGTTCCTTACGGAGGCAGTTTTCTTATGCGTCTCGGGTGGACTGATTGGGCTGATTCTTTCCATTGGCATAAGCGGTTTCGTGTCTTGGATTGCTGAAGATTGGAGGATGTTGCATTCCTCGCTCACAGCGGCGACCGCATTCGGATCCTCGACGCTCATAGGAGTTTTTTTTGGGTTGTTGCCGGCGCGCCGCGCTGCTGGGCTCGACCCTATCGACGCACTCGCATGTGCATAGGAGCTAGCCAGTGCAAGTCCGCGAGCGGTCTAGCAAAATTTCGGTAATCTTGATAGGGACGCTGTTGACTGCATGTGCCACGCAACGATCCTCGGAGGTCGCTCCAGTCGAGGTTCCCACAAGTTGGATTTCCCCGACAGCGAGCAACGGAGCGAATGTTGGGAGCGATTGGTGGCGGGACTTTGGAGATCAACGTCTTGATCAGATGGTACGACGCGTGCTCGAGTCGAACACTGATCTGCTTGCTGCAGCTGAACGCTTGCGCAAAGCGGATCTAGAGGCTAGGTCCATCTCGACGAACATGACCCCAGATATTAGCTTGGGAGCAAGCGTCGACTGGAGCACAGATCCCGATAAAGTCCATGGAGTGCTTCGGGAGGGCGGAAGAGTTACTTCGACGCTGAGTTATGACTTAGACGTTGGCGGAAGGCGAGCAGCGGAACGCGATCTCGCAAATGGGAATGTCAAGGAAACCGAGAGTGACGTAGATTGGACCCGACTTCGCATAGTCAGGGAAAGTCTGCTGAAGTATTGGAAGCTTGGCGTTCTCGGCGAGCGTTTGACGTTCGCCGGCGAGAGGTTAGCCCTAGCCAAGCGGATCCAAGGGATAGTGCAAGCGCGCTACAAAACAGGATACGCATCTAAGATCGACCTCGCTGAGGCGCAGCAGAAGGTGCTTGCTGAAGGCATAGCTATAGGACGCCTCAAAGGCGAGGTGCTACAAAATCGAAATGCCCTTGCTATCTTACTTGGCGGTCCGCCAGAGACGACATTCAGCATGCCGGGCGACCTTTTTTTCCGACCTTTGCGGCCGGTGGCTGCGGGAATACCTGCGGACGTTATACACCGTCGCGCCGACGTCCGTGCAGCCGAATGGCGACTGCGGCAAACCCTTGCGAACATTGATATTGCGCGTGCAAGGTTATATCCCTCGCTGACGATCACCAGTTCCTTGGGCACATCGAGCGTAAGTTTGGAGCGCTTCCTGAGTAACCCGATCGCAAATCTCGGCCTCGCGGTCGCGTTGCCTTTCCTGCAATGGAACAGCACGCAATTGCGAATCAAAGTATCTCAGGCAGAATTCGACGCGGCCGCCCACGCCTTCCGTAAGACGGTCTACGTTGCACTTAGAGAGGTCGAAGATAACTTAGCGGAAAGCGGAAAGCTTGAGCAAGAAGAGTCTCAACTGCAGGAGCAGCTGGAAACGGCACGCCGGGCAGCACACCTCGCCGAAGTGCGTTTTATCGCGGGCGAAACGGCCATACAGCCGTGGCTGCAAAGCCAGCAGTCGTTGACGGACGCACGGGAAGCCGTCACACAAAATCACCTAGATTGCCTGACAAATCGTGCCGATCTCTTGGTCGCACTCGGAGGCGGCACACAGGACACCAGAGGAGCGGACCTCTAGGGCTTCTGTGCCGAGCGGCGGGAAAAGAACCGTTACTCATCTCGCTCCGAGACCGGCCTACGTCAACCTGTCGCGGCGGCGGCCTTCGATTGGTCCTCGTATGGCAGAAGCCGACCCTCTACGGCCAGTCGCGCTGGCGCGAGCTCTCTGGCTGAAAACTGAGTGGTCCGGACGTTCAAGCCGGATTCTCTGGGACAGGCGATCGGCCACTGTAGTCGATCGGGGACCGGAATTGTTTACGCGGTCCTCCACCTTTGCATACGGCTGGCACCTCAGCCTGAAAATGAGTGGTCGACATCCGAGGATTCCGGGAGCGCGATTTCAAGGATGGCCGGTCACGACACGTTATTGCGGGCGCCGCAGCGTGGAACTGGTCGCTTATAGTCGACCTTAGAACTGAGAGCTTTCATCCCTCCCCGCAGCGCTTCGGGTATTCAACATCTGAGTGACACCCAAGCGATTCAGCAGGACCTCCGCAACGGGTGCTCTAAGCTGCGGCGACGTCAGTTTCAACGTTTCAACGTCCTGGGCTAGTGTTTGGAAGACGACTTCGACTGCGCGAGCTGTTAGCCATTCAGAAAATGCACGAGCCACCTCGCCAATCAGCCGAGAGCCGTCTTGTTTCAGAGTTTGTATGGCGTCTTGGATGTGGTGTTGAAAGGACTCGACCAGGAGAACTCAGCGAATTAGACCATACGCAAGAAAAATTGCAAACGCGCCTAACACGATCGATGCGCATCGTTGGACACGCTCAGGACACAGCCTCGACGACGGCGACCGGTCGCGATTAAGCATAGCGCCGAGCGAAATCCAGCCGATGCCAATAGGAACTAGGATAATCGCAAAAATGCTCATTGACTTTGTGTAGACCGCTAGGTCCAAAAATGCATCCCTCGGAAAAATGGTTCCGGCAAACAGCATCGCCTTCGGATTGGATAGTGTTGCGAAGAATATCGTAGAAAACCCGAAATCGCGCTGTGCCACAGAAATGAGTCCCGCTGTACGCCACATTCTAATTGCTAAAAGCGCTATATATCCACTGCTGACGCATCGAACTGAGAAGGATATCCATGAGAGTGAATTTGGAAGATTCTCTATGAGAAGTCCCCACGCCGAGATGGACGTTAAATAGCCAAGAAGCTCGCTGAATGGAAGTATTGCCGAGCGCCTGATGCCGCACCGAAGCCCCCCAGCCGCGAGTAACGTATTCGTGGGCCCAGGTGTCAGCAGCAACGCTATTGATCCCAATACAAAGAGGATCGGACTCGAACCCGCAAGCATTTTATCGACCAAAATTCAACCAGTAGTTAGTCAACGAACTCCATCAACCAAGGCTGCCTCCAGTTGACGCCGCGCACTACGTGCTTGGTCAATACGAAATTCCGGGTCCCCGATATGCGGCATCGAAAAGAGCGGTCGCCCTCGTATCATCAAAGTTACGGTCGAGTCTTCCGGCTCCATGACGCTATGAAATGTCGGATACGGCAGTTCGATTACTTCTCCCTCCCTGAACCAGCGGCCACTAGTGAGCATCAAAGAAGGCCTTATAGGTTCTCCAGCGTTTTGGAAAACTAAATGATAGAATCGTCCCCTGAGGATCCTAGAGCAAAAAGAAAAGTGATGGTAATGAGGCGAAACATAACCTCGCTTTGTGAGATCATCGAATTCAAACTTTGAGTACAGGTTAAGAACGACAGAAAATTGTCCGGCCTCAACGTGTATCGGGAACACGCATGGTTGAACGTTATGCACTCTGGTTGCAGCAATGTTTTTTTGCAACTTTTCGTCCGAGAGTGAGGATAGCCCGACTCGCGCGATTTCTAGCCAATCTCCAGGCTGCCGCAGAATCCGGCTCGCTGAAGCCACGAAATCACCATGGTCGTTTTTGCGTAAACGCATTATAAAATCTTCAAATGAATTCATGTAAATTCCGCAGATTGACCACCTCTATTCACTGTGCAGCGGCTACTCCAATACCGTATATCCCCCTCGACAGCTTCCAAGTGTGTGACGACCAGTCCCTCAAGCAGACGAGCATCATCGACGACTCTCTTGAGTTGACGCTCGGCTACCTGCACCACTTCCTGCAAACCAGTCTTCTCATGAAGTCCAACAAGTGCGTCTTCAAACACTCCTGTGAACAACCCATTGACCTTCTTTTCAAATGTGTCCAGCAAATGCTGTTCAGCCGGTCTACGAGTAGGATTCGGCCGTCGCCACTCGAAAGTGACCGATGACTGAACAGCCCCTATGAAATTCATGAATGGTTGATAGGCTTCAGCACACATTTCGGCAACCAGTTTTGCGGTCTTTATCCCATCATTAACGTACTCTAAACTGAGCCGAAGCTCGTCGTCTCTTAAGATGCCGTTCCGTCTAAACGATTCAATTAGCGGCGCACCGAAATGTGGATCAACGGCCGAATTTACAGTAACCGGCTTCAATTCCCCTATCTCCTTCAAAAATTTCACGTTTTCGGAGAGATCTTGCAGAGTGCTTCGCGGATTGAAGAGCATAAACCCCGCCTGAAACGTCAATCCCAGCGACTTCACCGTCATGGCTGCACGACGATTTTGATCAACCGTGTGTGCTTTACCATAGAGTCGAAGATCGCGTTGAGAGCCTGCTTCGATCCCAACAAAAACATGCGACAGGCCAGCACGCTTGAGATCTTGCATTATCTCTGTTCGAACATTTTCTGCTCGACACGATATAGCGAACGACAGACCAAGATTTCGTTCCGCAAGCATGCGGGCGAAAACTCGCGCCCGTTCGAAACCTTCATCTGTTCCTCCGAAGAACTCATCGTCGACGATCAAAAGCTCTCGGAGAGCAAAGTGGGAATGAAGCCACTCGATCTCGTTGACTACGTCGGCGGGCTGTCGTCGAAGCCAAGTGCCCGGCGCATAGGAACGACCTTGATTCAGCCCATAAAAGCGAGGAACCGAACAAAAGGAGCAGCGCGCATAGCAGCCGCGACTTGTGGATATGCAAGGAACACCGTCTAGGCGGATGATCTCCGCTGTTGTGTCTCTGGCAGCCCAAGGGAGGGTGGTTAGATCGTGGATACGCTCTGGATGCAAACGCTTCACGTGCCCATGCTCGCCTCTCGTGGTCAAGCCGGGAACTAGGCGCCAGTCACCGCCTTCCACGAGCAGGCGCGCAATCTGACGAATGGCAGCCTCTCCCTCACCGCTAAGGACCGCGTCCACACGTTCGACGTTATTAAGCACGCGTTCCGGAAAGAAAGAAACAGCGTGTCCCCCGACTATGACTACCCCTCCGACTTCACCTTCGTTCATTTTGGTGAGAAGCCGAACCAACCGATCTGGAAAATGATTTAGGACAATCGTGAAGCCAATTAAGTCAGGCGACAGCCTCTCGATACGCTCAAGTGTCTCGTCTTCCGACCAGTCGTACAGCATCGCATCCAAAATAGTTACTTCGTGACCGTCGAGCCGTAGAGCGGCGGCGAGATATGCAATCCCAAGTGCTTCAACGGGCTTCGAGAACTTATGGAGAACATCAACAGAGGGACGGACAAGTACCACGCGAAGCACCTTGGCCATGCTCGTGCCTCCTTATCTAAACAGTAATTAGTATGCAAAGCGAGTGACAGAGAATAGGCGGATAGGAATCCCGAAGTGGCGCTCCAGGTCCCCCCAATGGCGTCCCTCAAGATCCCGGCCAAGCCGATTGAACCCGCTGTCCGCTATAAGTATGAGATCTGGGGGCACATTTGAAGTTCTTAGGTCCTTTTCTATTGTGTGAGCGATGTCCCCGATGGTACACATATCCATCACGGAGATATTGCCCCCCAAGAATTCGTTAGTAGCAACAATAAATCGCGTCCTATGGCTTAGCTGAGGCGCGAAGCGCCTAATTAACGCTTTGCCAGCACGTTCCATTAGAGGCGATGTAATTATGGCGACATTCCTCGCTCCGTATCGAGATGTGAGCTCAGCGATCTCGTCCGCGTTACGTCGCGACAATGATGGAGACATCACGACGCCGGCGGGGAAAACGTATTTGCACAAGATATGCCCGTCGTATGGGAACTGTCCTCTGCTGCTTGGGTTCAGCGTCAAAATGACAGAGGTGCTGTCGTCTCTTTTAACCTCGATCCGAACGTCTTTTTGGGCTAGGAGCAACATCGAGAAAGCATCGGCTCGCGTAGTCATGCAAAAATCATTAATCTTCAGGATCGAGTCGCCCGGTCTAAGTCCAGCCTCGGCGGCTGGTGATCCGGGTACGACGCCTACTATGTGCGGCGCAAGCGGATCCGTTTTTTTGTTTTCTTCATATGCACTAGGGATGACGATTAAAGGGGTCACGACGTCGGAACGAAGCGCGGCGATGTGGCGGGTGACGCGGGACCATTGGGTTTCCGTGTTCATCGCGCCAGAATACGGCAATAGGCGAGTGAACCCGGGGAGATTTACCCGCACGAATGCGGCCGGAAGATCCGATACAACGTGGATTGTGCGAGCTAAATCCTGCAAGGAGAATTCAGGGAATGCCGCAAGACTTATCCCAAATGGAATCTTGCGGTCAACTAATTCCTTCAAGGCGGAAAGAGCAGTAGCGGTCTGAGATCGCCGTTCACGCATAACGCCACTACGAAGATCCTCATCCAACGTATTTAAAGACACAATTAAGTGAACTGGCCTCACCCTGTCGAGAAGATTGAGCACCCTCTCATTTAAGGGGCTGCCGTTTGTGATGAAGTAGAACGGCTCGTCGGTCATCGCCCGAAGTTCAGGAAGCACTTCATAGATCTTCGGGTCCACAAGGAATTCGTTGATCTCCCACTGCGCTGCAAAAAGCGATTGCTGCTTAATCGGATCGTAGAAACGCAAGCGGGTGGCCATTTCATCTTTACTGATGACCTTAGAACCCCGGGCAACTGCGATTGAACCGGGATTACCGTGGAGATAACAGAATTTGCACGAGACGTTACACACCCGAGCAAGATATTCGTAGACTTCAGACGGATGTCCGTAGCCTGGAACCACCCAATCGCCAGCGCGACGCAAACGCATCCCAATTATTGGCGGCGGCAAAGCTGGTCGGCCGCCTGGCGAGGACTCAGTCGATGCGAGTTTCAGAAAAGACGCAAGTAACCCCCAGTGACGCGCGAGGACGACTATCGCGGGTTCACTTGCGCTGACGCTGTGAAGCGGATGTCTGTGACCAGTTCCTGGTGGCCCGTCCGCACGCGATCCAATTTCGTCAAGTCGTCGCAGATCTTGATATTTGACGGACATCGAGTTACCGAGAAGGATCTCATCGGGAAGTACCCTCTCGCCTCGCTCATAAACGTCAACCGCGTCAAGAAGAATGGACAGCGTGGCTTGAAGGTACTCTAAGCGATCATTTGGAGGGGACGACCGCACCACCGGGAATCGAAATACGAAGTCAATGTCTGGGGGCAGATCTACCTGGAACCTACCATTTTCCGCCGGTTCGAACGAAGCGGTTGTCCGCCATTTAGCTTGAGTCACCCATCGGTCCTCGACTTCCGGCAAAGTGAGCTGCAGAAGCGCGCTGACATGCGCCGCGACCGGCGCATCGCATTGCTGTAGGGTCGCTAACGGTATTGCGCGCATGCCGTCAAGATCGAGTTCTCGCAACGCGAAAGCGTCGATTTGTAGGCGGCGGTTCCCTTGCATAAGCTTTGCGCACGACACAATGATGGCTAGCGTCGTGCGCACGTAATCAACAAACATTGCGCGCGAGCAATCACTGTAGTCAAGCGGCCCGGAGAAGGGGGGGAGTGAATCGTCATTCATAACGACTTCTCTGAAGACGAAGCGTCCGACAGATCGTCAACATCGTTCAAAATATCTGCGACCGCACAGGTACTGTCGCAGAACGGCGGATTTCTTGACCATGTGCAAGAGCAACGACGTATCGCAAAAGTGCAAACGCAACGCCTGCAGATTTTATTCGTCGTGACATCGAGTTGCTGCCGAAATGCAATTGCTTTAGGTCCATTTACCAGTTCGGACAGTCCGCCGTGGTCGAACATGTTCCCGTACGCAGGTTGAAAGAAGCACGGGCGCACGGTGCCGTCATATTCAATGACGGCCGAAATCCAAGGCGCGTTGCACACATTTGGAGAAAACTCCGCATCGCCCAAAAGCGCTGCATAATAGGTCAGTAGACGCTGCCGTAGTTCGGTGGGCGTCTCCAATATGAAGCCGGATTCAAAATCCCGTCGATTCGACTTCTCGAGCGCGTCGAGCTCGTCTTTTAGCTGTGGTAATTCGTCTCTCGACAACGCTAGCCCGGCTGCCTCATTTGAGTCCAAAACCCTCGATCGGTTGAATGCATCACTCGACACGTCCGTCCCAAGGAAACTAATACGATCCAGTCCGATTCGATGAGCCGCATTAACGGTTGCGCGCATATGTTGGAAATTCTGACGATGCACGACGCTCCGCCCAAACACCGGAAAATGCGGTGATATTTCCTTTAGTGCGGCCACGCTTCTCTCTAATTTTTCGAAGGCTCGCGGAATCCTACGTATCGAATCATGCACGCTCGGCGGCCCATCAATACTAAATCTAACGCCGCCAGCACAATATTCAACAATCTCGGCGGAAAATCGATGTAAGGACACCCCGGTGCTGAGCAAGGTGAGTCTCATACCAGCAGCCACCAATGCGCTGCATAGCTCAAAGAACCGGGAGTGCATCAGCGCTTCACCTCCCGTTAGCACGACATTTTTTATCCCGAACAACTCCCAGTCGGATTGCCATCTCAGAACGTCTGCGACGGAGATCTCTGCTTTCGATTTGTTCTTCCATATATCACACATGACACAACGGCAGTTGCAATTGCTATGCGGCCAAAGAAACAAGACAGGCAGCTTGTGTATGGGATCTTCTATGATCAACGGACCGCTTCGGGAGCGCATAAACGCGTCACTCCGACCTAGATGAGCGAAATATTGGAAACTGATAAGATTTTATTGTGACCTGCTTCTGACGTTCCTGCGACCTGAATACATCCCCAATTCGTGATATCAAATCCAGCAGGGTCTCCATTTCGATAAACCGGCACGTCGCTGCTTACGAATCGGCAGGCGAATCCCAAGCGGCGGCGTCGAGACCGATTTGGCAGGGACTTATGAAAAACTAAATTATCGAAAAGCATGCAAGATCCCGGTGGCACAGGAACCGTAACGGCGCTCGAAGGATCTAGCCGACCATCGTATGCCGCCCTTAGACCGAGATTGTGAAAGCCCTCGCCGCGCGGCGCCTCAACATAATTTAAAGGTCCAAGCGCATTGGATCCGGGCGCGAATACTAGAGTTCCGGACTCCTCCGTCGCATCATCAACGGCGATCCAAGCGGTGACATTCAAAGGAAACTTCTTCAGATTATCCTCTCGACTTAACCCTATTGATGGGTACAGCCCTTTCAAATCAACCGCTGGGCGGATGAAATCCATCCCTTGATGCCAATCAATTTCTGTAAATCCTGCCTCCGCAGTATCCGCAGGCGGCTTATGAAATACCGTGGAACGCCAGAGTAGGATGTTGTCACCAAGAATCTGTGTAAGACACGAAATCAAGTTTGCGTTCAAGCACAATTCGAGCACTGCGCGCGAGTAAAGATGTACGTCGCGGTTGCAATGGATTCCGTACACACTACGACTTTGCTCGCTTTCCGTGAGTAAAGCATGCGAAATCGAATCCGCGTTTTTCGACATTTCCGCGGCAGACACTATTTCAACTGGGCCTACATAACCGAGTTTTCGGAATTGGTCTAGCTGTCCTGTGCTTAGAGCCACAACTCCTCCGAGTTCGAATTATTCCAGAGGCTCAAACAGTATTGAAATCCGACGTTATCTTCGATAAACAACAGCCCTCTGTCGGTTGTTTAACCTAGAAGGTCCTATACGACGGAGACATTCGAGATGCCTGCGGCGATTCGCTTGGCCACTAGATCTGCTCGCTTCAGCAGTTCGTCTCTACTCCAATTATGCTTTTTCATCAACGCGTTCGCTTTGTCAACGTCGTTGAGTGCTTCGATTAGTTCGAGCACATTTACATCAGGTAAGTTGATGTTGTCATGCTTAGATCCGCTTTGTGACATTTTCATTCTCCATACATTTTATCAGAATTTACTGCTGGTACGGTCGACACCGGGGCATGCAGGCTTACGCTGACACAGTAGGTGATGTCGAGCGTCGAATCAAGATCGAGTTGCAGCTTTTGTGCGGAACCTACTTGCGGTAGTGAGAGAGGCGTTCTATACCTATGCAAGACCTCGGGTGACAGTGCTATGAGTGACTGGATTGACGCAGTGCACACGTGTGACATGGAGCGTCGGAAAGCTGCCGAAGATTTTCGACGCCATCCACTCAGACTGTTGCGACGCGCCAGCTTTCTGCGACCAGAGAGGGCTCTGCTTATATCGGCTTTTCTGAATAAAACCAATGTTGGTCAGCCGGTCTGTGCGTTGAAGAATCCGGGACAGCCCGTATGTGCTGGTGGGCGACTCGTTGCGCAAAGCGAGTGGAATGACGCGCGGATCGAAAATCGTCTTTTTCGTTTTGAGCGCATTGCACCTTCGTCCTTCCCAGACGCTCGTGAGATAATCCTATTATCGATAATTGAGGAATTATGTGGACATACATTTCGCGAATACATACAGTATATATGCAATGAGCGTTTGGGGCCGTTCCATTTTGAAGGACATCGAATGCGGAACAGTGACTTCGTGGCAGCCCATACGGATGCGCGAGCGGGTCGACGCATAGGCATAGCGATATACTTCTCTCAGGAGTGGGACGCGGAAGATGGTGGAGAGATCGTTTTTAGGGGGCATCATGGAGAGCAAGTTGTACTGACACCGCAATTCAATTCGTTGCTCGTTTTTGATGTTAATGCGCACCGCGATCATGAGGTGAGCGTAGTGCGGGGTCAACGATCCCGACTATCTATAAACGGATGGTGCATGACGGCTACCGATGACATAGATCAACGGCCGTTTCAGGAGCATCGTGATGATCTGGATCAGCGACTTTCGCCTATTAGAACCACAATTTCTATTTAACGACTTTCGACCGTATGAGAACGGTATCGATTCCGATACTCTTGCGAAAGCCTTTAGCGCACTTGATCGCGAAGTTTTAAGCTATCTGTACGCACACATCAATCCTACGCTTCTTCGCAGCATCCCAAAACTGTCTCTAAGACCTTCGCAGCAAGATTTGATAGACGCTCAAATTCGCCTTGTTGCGACTTATTTCTGGGAACTTGCATATCGGAAGTACCCGGAGCAGTATGAACAGTTTTCGAATCTTCAACGCTTCGCGCTTGATAGATTATTTCCGCGGTCAAAGTTCATCGGAAAGATAGTACTCGACATAGGATGTGGCACTGGAAAGTTGCTCGACTATCTCGCTCGAATCTCAACCTTTGTTTTCGGTATCGACCCGTGCGGGCCCATGCTTGAGGTAGCTCGCCGCAAACATGCGGCTTCATCGAATGTTTCAATCGAGAAAGGTGGTTTCGCAAATATCCCATTGCCAGATAGATCGGTCGACGTTGTGGCGTCGAATATGGCATTCCAGTATCACGAACGCAGCGGCGGGATAATTGGCTTGCATGAAATGAAAAGGGTGCTTCGACCAGGTGGCGAGATAAGACTGGTGGTCGGCAATCCTACGACGCAGGATTTTTTGCTTCGCTTAGGGT
The DNA here is from genome assembly GCF_023631165.1 of Caballeronia sp. AZ1_KS37. Taxonomy (NCBI): domain Bacteria; kingdom Pseudomonadati; phylum Pseudomonadota; class Betaproteobacteria; order Burkholderiales; family Burkholderiaceae; genus Caballeronia; species Caballeronia sp. AZ1_KS37. Next base: position 107,051 of record NZ_JALQDP010000001.1, read on the forward strand.
TCAGGGAACGCTTTGTTCCGCACGGTTTAATTATCCGAGAAGACTGCGATTCCGATGTGACGGTCAAGTGTATGTGCGCTCTTGCATTACAGGGATCAACACATCATTTGAATGTTTCTCGTCATTACCTCTCCGCCGCAGGCGAGTGGCGGTTCAGCTGGACTTTGAGTAACATATGGGCCTGGTTGCGCGGCACCCCATACAGGCAACTGTTCCATCAAGGCAAGCTTCACCTCCCGAGCGGCCTCGCGGTCTATACTTGGAAAGATGGAGCTGATAGATAGATATCGACGTTCTTTTTTTATGCGATACAGCGAGAGACGTCTACTTCCGAACACCGACGGATAAAAGTCTTTTTGAGGCACCGGTGAAAGCTACGCCCGTTTCGTCGCAAGCTTTATAGTTCTCGAGATTCGCTAATTCGAATAAGTTTGTCATCTCTGGAACCCCATATAGACGCACAGAGTACTCAGATCGAGTTATTCGACGATCTCGAACAACCGTTCGCATCACACGCGAGCGCTCGGTAAGCGCATCGTACTCGCGTTCTTCAATCAGCAAGTTGCCCTCACGTTCTATAAGACCGACAGGATTCCAGTTTTGCAATAGCCACGCACGGGAAGGCTGTTCGATAAGAACTTTTCCCCCGGGACGGACTGCATCTACAACCCGCCGCAAGACCTGTAAGTTAACCTGGTCGCCGAAATACCCGAATGATGCGAACCACATAATTGCAGCATCGAATTTCATGTTCGGATTAAACAAACGCATATCGTCGACGCAAAACTCGGTGTTTAGTCCAAGCTCTGTGGCTCTGCTTTGAGCGCTGGATATGCAGGCTGGCATCAGGTCGATTCCAGTAACCTTGAAGCCTCGAAGCGAGAGTTCGGCCGCGATGCGCCCGTCTCCGCATGCTACATCGAGAATCGACGCATGATCTTCTAAGGCAAGCACGCGTTGAATAACCTCAGCTTCAATTGCGTTCCTCTGACTTGTTAAGCCAATTTCGCTGAAATAACGATAATCGTCACCGAACACCGCATAAGCGTCGAAATCTTCTTCTTGAATCCTGGTTTCACCCATTATCGGTCCCCTCAAGGCCCTTTTGTAATTCGTAGTTGCGTTCCGGATGGTTGAAGTTCGAGTGACTAAGTTTTGAGGTAATAGCGTCATTGCATCGGATATGTACGCGTTGCAAGTGTCTCCCCGCACCTGCGGGGAAAGATCTTCGACCATGGAGAATCGCATGATTATTAACTAGAACAATGTCTCCGGCGCTCCAAATATGCGTATAACAGTGTACTGGAGTTGATAGCTGCTCGACCAACGAAAGTAGAGTGGACGTGACGTCGCGGCCGCTTTGATCCCTTGCAGCGATTTCTATTGAGTCATTTCTCCAACCATCGTCCGCTATATTTGCAACCAGCCGAATGGTTTCAAACGTCGAATACATGTCTCTTGCGATGAGCGGTATCGTACGTGCCGACCCGTCGCTTAGCTGATAGATCACTGTAGAGGCCCTGAGCGTCTCTTTGGTTTCCTCCGCGAGTAGTTGAAAAGATCGGACAGTGTCAACATACAAGCCCTCTCCGCCACCGCCACGCAGGGAAGAGCGGTGACAACGAAGCATCACAAGATCCGGGGCCTGTGAACCAAGTGCGCCATCATAGTGCAGTGGAACTGGTGCACTTGAAAATAAAAAGGATTCGAATTGGTTATCGATCTCGCGAATATCGACTATAAGACTAGTGCCTTGTGACATCGGTTCGCCGATAGCCGACGCCAAACGCAGCAACTCGTCAGAGCTTAGTTCTCCAAGTCCGTGCAAGATAAGGAGACGGTATTTTCGGGTCCAAGAAGGAAGTTGTGCGAACACAGCACGGCTCAGGTGTGCGATAGAGATCTCGGCTCCAAACGGAGCAAGAGCTCTTAGATACGATGCTTCTCTCTCGGCCATAATCACCTCCTTTTTTATGGTCCTTCTCCAGAAGTGAAGCGGGCATTCTGCGTGCGGCGGCGACTACGAATTTTCGAGAATACGGTGTTTGGATTCGAAACCGATTGTCCAGTCGGACCGCCCGTCGGAACGTTGAGAAAGGATCCCGGGGAGAGACGCCTAGGATACTCCCCGTTTAAACGATTCTAGTGCGGAAGTTGCGCGGGTCAAGAATACTCTGCAGTTGCGTAGGAAGCTGAAATGCTTCTGTCTGGTGCCCCAAAAGGCGTGATTGCGCCCTATTGACCCGTTCGCAGTTTGTAGTCGCCCGAACAATCCATATCGCCTCCCCGACGGAAAAACGATTGATCGCCTTCCCGCGCGCGCAGTTGCTGTCACGCGCCCTGCCAATCTGGAAGGAACCTTCGTGAGGATAGAAGGTGCCTACAATCGACGCGATATGGTGTTCGACTGCACGCGACTGCAAGCACCCGCGTTGGCGCAGAACTTTCGGTGCGTCAGACGGATCGTGTGGCAGATAGCGCTAGTCATTCTTTTTGCTTACCACAGCTTCACTGCCTTCGCAATAGGATTGATGCTCGATCTATGGGACCACCCTTGGAGATTTGACAGCCTCTATGGGAGAAGCGTTGACACCGCAGCTGAGATACGCGCAATGAAGGTGATCGAGCGAACGATAGACTGTGCATTGTGGGCTGGCATAATAATTGGATGGTTTTTCTTCGTACTTTCGCTTTCCTGCCTAACAAGAATAATCGGTCGATCGATATCTTGGCTGATCAGTTACCCGCGGCGAGGGTTGAAGACCGAGAGGAGCAGGCAAAAGCCATCGGCGTCGGTCGCGCAAGGTTGAGCGCGCAAAGGAAACACGAGGTCGCGCGTCCCTGTTATCGCCGCTTGTATTGGAGTTTCCGAACGCCTTAGATGACGCTCGGATGAGGCGGCGCTACGCCTCATCGAGACTTGCGTCTCAGATCCGAGAGCGGTTCGGCGACCACTTCGCGCCCGTGGATCATCGCTTCGGAGTAAGCGCGCGTAGATCACGTGTCTTGCGCGAGACGACCGGCTGTGCGTTAGGCGTTGGATGCGGCGAGATGCCAAGACAACAGGGCGTCGTAGTCGTCGGCTTTTCTGCGACCGGCTGTGACTTGAACAGCGTGACAAACTAACGCACTTTGCATGTGAACGGGTGCTCGTCGAAATGCTTTTTCTTCGCCAGGACGGCTTACGAGGAAATTCGAGAGCCCCGACAACGGGAAGTCGCCGGCGCTTTCTGGCACCGAGCCAAGGACCGTGTCTTTCAGGGCGCTCAGCACGGTCTTGATGGCCTTTACATCGAGCCTCGTTGCCTCGTTGGCTTGCTCTCGCGTTCGCGCGTCGCCACTTTGCTGGCGCCACAGCGCCTGCAACCTGTTGTCCCCAGACGCTTCCTTCCGCGATCTGAAGCTGGCGGCTTTCAGTGGCGGAGCCGCCGTTCGTACGACCGCTCCTTGAGCGAGCCGAGCGGCAACAAATGGCCGACTGCAGAAGCAGCCCGGACGCGCGCCGTGCCGCTAGTCGAGCCCTCCTCGGTGCACTCACGAGATGGCGGGAGCGCTCAACAGGCCCTTCCGATATATTCACGCCACGCCTGAGCGTACAACGTTACGCCTTGAGGGCGGCCAGGGCAGAAGTCTGGGCGAATGGGATAGGGAGCGACCGCTCCGTCGAATTTCTGTGCTCGCAAAACTTGTAATCTGCTTTGCCGTCCACCACCCCGGACCGTATTGCCAGCTTTAACATCTTTAACACCGCTTTAACATTGCTTTAACATCGTCGAATTAGCTCAAAGGCCCGCCAATAAAGGACTTTCGGTAATTGGGGCCATGTTAAAAACTTTAACATTTTTGGTTGGAGGGAAATTTTTTCTGCGCGTGAGAGAACGGTCGGTGTCCGCGTTGAAAGGTCTGCAGACTTCAAGTGCCCCTTCCCCCCGCTCAACATGAGCCGGCTTGTCCAAAGCGTTCTGTGACCACTGCTGCGGTCCTGTGTGCATGACAGCCGACGCATGCGATTGAAGCTATTGGTGAATCGCGGCAGTTTTCGGAACGCCGCTCTGCCTGCTACAACACGGAGCAACGAGGTTTCTGACGACGACCCTTTCGCGTTAGGCGGCGGCGTTTGTAGTGGACCGTCATTCCCGACCTTCTTCGCAGCGCTCCCGGTGCTCACGGAGAAAGCCCGCGCGTTGATCCTGTCTAAACCCCGCGGCATCGTGGTGACGTGGGAGTCATTAAGCGTGCAGCCCGAAGTTGCGTGGTGACGGCTGTGGCATCGCTCGATGAGTCGCGCTTTTACTGAAAGCGAATCGGAACCGGTCCGGGTGATCGCCGACAGTCTGGAACACTCCCACGGCTGGTCGGCGCCGAAGGCTCATGCGCTTTCCGTTGGACGCTCTTAGCATAGTGGACGGTCTTCCTATGGGTCGTAGCAGCGTGCGCTCCAGCCGAATCAAAGGGACGAGATACCACCGCCGACCGAAGGAAGCGGGGTGAACGATAGCGATCCATCCGGTAATACCGACAGATCGATGCCGATCAGCCGGCATTCGGTAATGCCGAATGTGCTGCCCTGATACGCGCAGATCGAGCGATCGTCTTTGAGGCCTGCGTTGACGTACATCTCGGGACTGGAGAAATCAATGACCTTCTCGAAATCGGGCTGAAAATGCTGCATGTCGCCAGGCTGTTTGATCGACTGATCGAGCGAGCCGGAGAAGAAATGCAGCATGCCTAGCGTCACCGAGCTCAGGATCACTCGATTGCCGAGGCTCGCGATCGGCTGGACGCCGTAATGCACGTATCTGAAACCGAGTTGCGCACCGCCTCGAACGCCACCGCCGAACAGGAACGAGCCAACTTCGAGCGACAGTCGTCGACGACCTTCGACCAGTGCCCAGCTGTTGAGATAGGAAATCGCACGCGATGCGATGACGAGTTCGTATCCGGCCTGCCCGATGCTCGCAACGGTCAGGATCGCCATGCCTGCGGTGAGTGCGATTTCAGTCGCGCTGCTGCGCCCGCCGCCGCCGAGCACGATCGTCTGTTCTGGCTGGGTGTTATCCAGTGTCGGTGCACCCGACACGCTCTCGTCGTACGGCTTCATGCGAGTGAGTTTCCACTCGCTGTCAGGCGGATCGGTAAGTACGTAATGACGCTTGCTCTTCACATTGCCGCTGGCGTCCGTGAGCGTGACGACGAAGCCGCGCGACGACGTTCTCAATTTGCATCCTGCCCCGGCACTGGCCGAAGCTTCGCCGCGAAATGCGATGTGCTGGATCTGTTTGCCGTCGGCGGCAGGCGGAAGACTTTGCGTCGTTCCTGCCATAGTCGTTGACGGAATCGAGTTAAGGAAAGGAAGGTTATAGGTGCTCTGATACAACTGCAGATACGGCTGATACGACTTGTCAGAAGTGATCTTCGAAATATAGCTTGTGTAGTAATCGGCTATGTTGTTGTCATCGTCTGCGCCCGCGTCGTGCCAACATTTCTGAAAGCTGGTCGGAAAGGACACGTCCACTTTGTACGGCGAGAGATTGTTGAGCATTAGCAATGCGTCTACGCCAGCATGAGCTTGGGGCGCGACCGTCGCACCGGCCAGTGCGATCAGCACGGCACACCGCATCGAATTGAGCTGTTTCATAGTTTTTGAACGTTGCATGGATAAGCTCAGAGAGTCGGTTTGAACGCGATTGCCGTCGGCGAAAGAATCGCATCACCGCTCGCGATTTGGCACGACAGAACGGAGCCGTCGCTATTAAGCGCACATACGCCGATCGCGTCTCCAGTGATGCTCGAAAGATAGAGACTCGAGCCATTCACGGTGAGGCCTCCTAGCATTCCCATACCGGGATCGAGCGAAGTAGTCTGGCACGCGGTGAAGTTACCGCTTGAATTGACGGTGCAAGCGTAGAGCTCGGGCCTTGTGCCATTCGTCACATATGCGTGTCCATTTGCGATCGTAAGGCTTGAGAGGGCAGTGGAGCCCGTGAGGCTCCCTACCGCGCCCACAGTACAATTTCCGAGAGAACCAGCCGCGCCTGGCGCGCAACGCGTGACAGTGCTGTTGCCGGAATTCAGTACGAAGACGTGCTTGTCCCACAGCGCGATCGACGACGGGTAGGAGAACGTGCCGCCGCCGTTCTGTGCCGAACAGCCTGACAGTTTTCCCTGTCCGTCGACACTGCAGCCTATGATGTTGCTCGAGTTGTCGCCGATGTACACGCTTGTGCGCGTCACCGCGATGCCCATTGGCATTGTCAGAAGGCCGCCAACGTCGGACGCGACGCAATTGCCAGGCGCGCCATTGGCATCGACGACGCAGGCATCGACGGCCTTTTTTGCGATGTCGAGTAGGTAGACGCGATCATTCGACCACGAGATACCCGCAAGGCTCTGCAGGGAGTCGTCTGGCACGACGAATCGGCACTGAGAAAACAGGCCCGATGCTTCGGTGATACACGAGGTGACTGAATTATCCCCATTCGCCGCGATCATGAACCCTGCTTTGCTCGCGGGTGTCGACGCATCAGAGGGATTGTTGCTATCGCCACATCCGGCGATGAAAGCCGCAGCCGCGATGCAGACGGCGGTGAACAAACGAACTCGATCGATCATGTCGCATTGCCGAAGAAAGAATGCCAACTCTAACGGCAACATTTCAGAAATCTTAACGTCCAGTTGCGATTGGGACACGGAAGGTCCGATTCCAGCCGACAATGTCGGAGTTTGAGCGACTGCGAAGATTTACTGGACCTGTGTCGAGCCCCGAATCAAGCGTTTCGTGTTTATTTGCAAGATGTCGCACGAAGGTTTTCAAGGGCGTCCGCGCTGCGTTCATGCGGCTGCTTGGAATACTGGATGACGCTTTGGGGGAGGGGGGGTGAAAAGTATGGGGCGAATTGGCTAGGGACCGACCGTTCCGTCGAATTTTTACGCCCGCGAAATTAAAAACTCAGGAGTTGGCCGATGAGTGGCGTTGCCACGGTTCCAGGCCGCGGCAGAAAACCTAAGCCGACGGCGCGAAAGATTGCTGCTGGCAACCCCGGCAAACGCCCTTTGAATAAGGAAGAGCCGGATTTCGGCGCCATCGCGTTGAGACGCCTCAGGCCGCCGTGAACCGAATTGCATCCGAAGTGGGTGCATCGCGCGCGCAGCGCAAGCCGGCCCGAAGCGTGGCCGCGCGGGCCGCTGCGATGAACATGCGAAACCTGTACTGACACCGCCTCACCTTTCGATCGACGCGTTCGCGCCTGCAATCGAGCACCGCCGCCTTCGGGCGGCTTTTTAATTGGAGAAACCGAACATGAATATCACTGAACTTCGCCGCGAGCGTGCCGGCATCAATCAGCAGGTGCAAGCGCTGGCTGCGATCGAAGCAGCCGGGACGGCGTTGTCGACCGAGCAGCACACCGAGTTCGCAAACCTCAGCACAAGATTCAGCGAGCTCACGGCGCAGATCGAACGCGTCGAGGCAGCCGAGCGCATGGCTGCCACCGCAGCCGTTTGTGTCGATCCGACGCCGGCGGCCGTCGCCTCTCCGGCCGGGTCAGCCGCATCGAGCCTTCCGGCCCAACCCAAAATCCCGGAGGTGAAAGGCGCAAAAATGGCGCGTATGGTGCGCGCGCTGGCTGCGGCGCGCGGCGACGCGCAGCTCGCATCGAAGCTTGCAATGGAGCGCGGTTTCGGCGAGGAAGTCGCCATGTCGCTCAACACGCTCACGTCGAGCGCGGGCGGAGTGCTGGTACCAACAAACCTTTCGAGCGAGGTGATCGAGCTGCTGCGGCCGAAATCGGTTGTTCGTAGGCTTGGCGCACGCACTCTGCCGCTCTCGAACGGCAACATCACGATCCCGCGGCTCAAGGGAGCCGCGGTGGTGGGATACATCGGGTCCGATAGCAATATCGGCGTGACAAACCAATCGTTTGATGACCTAAAGCTGACGGCGAAAAAACTCGCTGCGCTGGTGCCGATCTCCAACGATCTCATCAAGTACGCGGGCGTGAATCCGAACGTCGATCAGATTGGAACACCCGTCGCTGGAGCGAGGCGTGCATCGGGACGACGGCTTGAGGTCCACGCATTCCGTCGTCGGTGGTCGACCGGTAGTTCGAACATGGCTTTTCTGAAGGAAGAGTGCATCCGGTTCTGCCAGATACTCGTGCTCAGGCGACGCGCCGGAGTTACGTGGGCCGTCCCTAGTCGCGGCAAAGGTGCATGTGGATCTTCAACCTGCTTGCATGGAAGATGCAAGCAGGTTATGCTTGCACAAACTCATGCAAGCACGGGGGTCGTGATGAAAGACGAATCAAAAGTGTCCGGTGGTATCGCAAGGGCGCAGGCGCTTACACCTGCGGAAAGAAGCGCCATTGCCCGAAACGCGGCCCTTGCTCGCCATGGCAGAGCGTTTCCTAAGGCAATCGCCGAAGGTTTTCTTCAAATGGGGGACCTTAGGCTTCCGTGCGCTGTGCTGGATGATGCCGACAACACCCGCGTCCTTACGCAGGAGGGTTTCCTTAACGCTATCGGACGGGCCGGGAAAGCAAAGGGCGGAGAAGGCGCGTCGATCGACGGAAAGCCCGCCTTCCTCCGCGCTAAAAACCTGGAGCCGTTCATTTCCGACGAGCTTCTGGCATCGATGACGCCGCTTGAATTCGCGCCGTTGCGGGGACCGGGCTACGAAGGACGCGCCTTCGGATATCGCGCCAGTTTGCTTCCCGGCGTCTGCTGGGTCTATCAGGATGCGATGACTGCCTCCGAACTCTTGCCTAGTCAGATGCATATCGGACAGGCTTGCAGAGCGTTGTTGAAAGCCCTCACCAACTATGCCATCGAAGATCTGATCGACCAAGCGACCGGCTTCGAGGACCTTCGCAAGCGGAATGCGATCCTTAAGATCATCGAGCAGCACGTCCGAAAAGACGCTTTGCCTTGGGTCAAAATGTTCGACGTTGATTTTTATCGGCAGATTTATCGGCTTAACGGCTGGAATTTTGATCCGGCCAAGACTGCTCGGCCGGGCGTCATCGGGCATTGGACTAATGATATTTACGATCGTCTCGCGCCGGGTGTCAGGCCCGCCCTTCATGATCGGGTACGTCGCAACGCCAATGGCCGGCCGACACAAAAGCTAACGCAGTATCTGACACCTGAAGAGGGAAAGCCCCGCCTCAGAGAACTGCTTGAAGGCGTGAAAGCCCTGATGCGTATTTCCATTACGTGGGAGGAGTTCACGCAGAGGCTCGATATGGCCTACCCGAAGCTGAATGATACCCTTCAGCTTCCGTTCGACGCAGAGCCGTTGAAGTTGAGGAGTAACTGACGGTAAGGAACAACGAGAGGGCCCCAGCGTCAATTGGTGAGCCCTTACATTGCCTCGCCTTTTTGGCGCTGAAGACGAACTGACTACTTCGCCGACTCGACAAAGGCTTTCAGGTCGGCGAGGCGATGATCCCAGAATAAAGCCACTTCCTTGTCGTTCTGCACAATCCCAAGGTTGGCTGCGCTGAAAACACCACTTACTACGGCTGCTGCGATCAGGTTGGCACGGCCGATTTCACGATGCCAGATGGTCGCTTTGCCCCCGGTGTCGTGAACGATCCTCTTGTACGAGTTCACGGACGAATTTGAGACTTTGCACTCGATTGCCATAATCCGGCCATCGTGGAGCGTTGCGACAATATCCGCTTTCGCGCCGGCGAGTGGGGTTTCACCCATGAACTGCCCCGGCTTTGGCGCGCGGGACGTATTGGGGATGTCATGCTTTTTGATTTGCTCGAAACCGATCGACAACAAGAGGTCTTTGACCTTGTTTTCCTGTCGGTCCTTGGCGTCGTTGCGGCGGAACGTCTCGACCTTTCGCGCCGCGACCAAAGCGGACGATGCCACAATCGCAGCCGCCCTCTCTTCGGGCAGTGGATCGCGATTTTCATCGATCCAAGGAAAGCGATGCGGATCGAGGATTCGAAACACAATGTCGCGGATGCGCATCGCGCTGTCGGGGTTCGCCTTCAACGTGCCCGGCGCAAGCGATGCTTCGGCCAGCGTCTTAAGATCATCCTCGGAAATCGGCGGCGCTGTCAGATAGCAGAATGCGCGGCGTGAATTATCATCGCGCATTAAATCGGCGATCACGTTCAAATCGAGTTGCGGCTTTTTCAGCTCTGGCAAGCGATCGACAATTTTCCCGAAAATTCCGGAAAACGTTTTGAAGTGCTGGGAATAAAGTTCTAGTGGTTCGTCCAACCGCTCATGGCGGAAGGCGCTTGTCGCAACTTCTACATCGTCTATCAGCTGCTGCGGGGTCCACTTCTGCGGTAACTTCATTCAATTCCTAGCCGGGGATAATGTCCGCTTCAATCCTTCGGCCCCAATCTAATGAGTCCGCTGGCGTCGGTCGCCCCCTTTTTTATGGAATCGTGATTGTGCAGGAAAGCGACGGCCTGGTCCAGCGTCTCGCTCGACCGGCTCCCACCCAAAGGGAGCGCTCGTCGATTAAATAAATAGCTCTCTCGGGATGAGAATGCGTTCAACTTCTTTTGGCTCGAACTTCGTCAAGCCGCCGGCGTAGGTGCGGCCGCTCTCGACTTTCACGTTCTCACGAAGCCATGCACCCAGGCGATCCAAAGCTCCAGCATCAAGCGTCTGGCGCGGATAGAGGCCATGCGCGATGTTGATATGCCGCGCGCCGCATAAGTTTCGCACAAAGGCCGGCGCGCGCCTCGCCATGTAGGTACAGATGATCGGCGCGGGCTCCCTCAGCCCCACGGCCCACCAGGCGCGGCGATGCTGCGCGATGTAGGACTGATCGGCACCATGCTGTTTCGCCCATTTAAGGAAGCGCCGCACAGCCTTCAATTCTTCGGGATTGTCCAGCTCGTCGAGATCGGTCGGCAGGTCGATAACTCTGCGCAGGGTGGACGCATCTTTCAAAACCTCGCCTGCATTGAGCAGGTCCTTGGCCTTGGTGATCGTCGCCTTCAGCACAGACGTGGGCATTCCCGATACGTTTTGCCCCGCGATCCAGACGGCATTTCCGCCCGTCACCTGGCCGCGATGCACGCGGCACAGTTCACCCAACTCGATATAGCCGGCCGGCGCCGCAGCGCCCGGCCGGATGATCGTCGACCAGCGTTTCGATTGAGACACGACGTCCCACGGTACTTCCGTTCCTGCAGAGAGGCAGTTCAGGCTGGACAACGTTTCGACTTCGCGCACCTTAAGCGTTTCCGGTCGACGACCGACATTGAAGCAGGCGATCGCGCCCGTCGTCGTCGCGTCGGAGAACGGCATCGCTTTCGGATTAAGGATATGCAGACCGACGCCGCCCAGCTCTTTCGCCAGGAGCGATCGAAGGGCCGAACCGTAGTTCACATCGAGCCACTCAGACGACGTAATGAACGCGCCCACGTCGCCATCCTTCGCCAACTGCAACGTCCTGACGAAGAAATGAATGTGCAGGCCGGCCAGCTTGCTTGCCTTGACGCCAAATTCTGCAGCAGCATCACCGAACCAGTCTTTCCAGATTGTGTCGATATCGTGATGACGGACATAGGGCGGATTGCCGATGAAGAGCGTTTGCCCTTTAACGGTAGGAAGCGAGGCCTGCCGGTAGTCGTCAACGATGACGGTCGCCCGTTTCTCCAAGCCCCGAACTGCCAGATTGGCGCGCAACATCAGCGCCGCCAGCGGATCCATTTCGATCCCGATCAGCTTTGCTTTTTTGAACTGTTCGCCGGCCGCCATCAGGAATCGGCCGCTACCCGTCCCTGGATCGACGATCCGGGTCGGTGCAGACGTCGACGCCGCCCAGTTGACCATCGACTGAATGATGCTCAAAGGCGTGTATGTTGCACCTTGGCTGCGGCGTTCCTCCGGCGATCGAATGACAGAGAACGCATCGCCGAGAGGATCTTCGCCGTCCTCGATTCGTGCGCGGACGGACGCAAGCAGCTGCGCGTCGGCGGCCCCTCTCGCGACACGCTTTAAGAGCGCGGCTTCGCCTTTGGACAGCGCCGTTGCAGAGCCGATCAGCGCGGCCGAGACCGCGGCCAGGTCCTTCTCCGTTTTAATTTCTTTCATCTTTTCGCTGCTGTTTGTATTGCTCCCACAGCTCGACGAATAAATCCTTGAGCAGGACGCCCCGATGGGACGCCTCCGTTTTCACCTCGCGCGCGATCGCCTGCGGAAGGCGAAATCCGACAATCTGGGTGTCTTCCGGCCTCGCACGGGTGCGGCGGGCTGGCTTCTTGGACAGGGTATTCATGGCCCATGATTCTGTCGACTAGTCGACAGCTTGTCAAATGTTTTAGCGTCTGTGCATGAATGCACTTGTGCAACAATTCTCTCGCCTCCATCAGAGGTTTTAATTCAACCGAACGACGTGGTAGTTACGCTGGATAGTAAAATGGAAGACCAACCGGAAACAGAATTGTTGTTCACAGAGGAAGAATGGAATGCGGCGATGCCCAGCCTCGTTACTGCAATGACCACCTATCTGCGGCCCTACCGAACGGCGGTCTTTGAGGATCTTGGTGATCATGGCCAGGGGTGGGGCAGCGGATCATATCTGCGCCTCGGCGACGCCGTGCACCTCCTCACTAATGAGCATGTCACAAGAGTAAGGCGAAGCGGGCGGCAGCTGGCCTATCAGTTCAACGGCCAAGATGATATTCGCCGTGTTGTCGGAAACCATCGCGAGTTTCCCGCGCCCCTCGATCTCGGCCTCCTGCCGGTCCATATGCCATCATGGGACAACGTTTCGAACGGCTCCAAAGCCATCACCATCGATCAGATTGCGATGGCGCACGCGCCGGCCCCCACGGAGGTGCTAGCCTTCGCAGGCTTCGCCGGCCAAAGAGTCAGCTTCAATTTCGGCCAACTCAACGCAGAATCCACCTGCTATCTGGCGCGGGAAGTCGAAGTCCCGGAGCATCATGACATTGATCCGCGCTTTCATTTCGCGCTCGTCTATAACCCAGATTTGGCGACCACCGTCGTCGGAAGTAGCCGATTGCCAACGCCGAACGGCTTCAGCGGCTCGACCGTCTGGGATACGGGTTTCGTCAGGGCCAAGATGAAGAAGCAGCTTTGGACGCCCGATATGGCGCGTGTGACCGGGGTCGTTTGGGGCTGGCCCTCCGGTGCGGGCTCTATCGTCGCGACGCGCGCCGAATATGTTCGATCGTTCCTGTTGGGCGCAGTTACCCCTCCCGCTATTCCGGACAGCACGGGAACGGCCTAGAGCCCCTTAAATCTTCATTCTTGTGGCGATCTAACCCCGCTTCTAGTCGCTGTTTATCGCGCTTCCGTGCAGGCTTTGAAAACGATCTCGAAGTGCCGCGCCCCGCTAAGGCACACGCATGCACGGGTGCTGTTTGCTTGGCGGCCGAGATCGAGTTGCCTTGTTGGCAAGTCACTTCGGAAAATCCGGGTTTGGCTGCATTACAAAGCGCCAGAGAGGCAATGTATCGCTTTTGTAGTCTTCTGAAATGTAAAGCGCGAACGCGGCCGGATCAGCTGCAACATCGAGCGCGATGGGGAGTTGTCCCTCGACTGTCATCTCGGCATAAGCCGACGCTACCAACGAACTGAGACGGCCGATCACCTCGAAGTGTTGCTCTCCGTGGGTCGTCACCGGTCTCGCCGTGATGACGACGCCAAGCAGCTTTCCGTCCTCGACAATGGCATCACTGGTGTCAGACCAGGTTCCGGACCGCATCAGTCTGAAAGCTATTCGCTGCTCCGTTGGATCAACGATCTCTTTGTCGCAGCAGAACATTTTAGCGCTGCGGATGATGAATTGGGCCTGGCCGCGATCGTTGATCGCGTCGGCCTCCGCGGGATCGGCCCGTAACTCGATCCGCAGTTCCGGCAAGGTCGCGATCACGACATCCCCGATTGAACCCATCTCATCTCTTGCTACCGCGTTCGGGAAAGTGACGACGAGACTGTCGCCTCTTTCCTGAAATGACTGTCGCGACATCAGGCACCAGCAGCGCCAGGCAGAGAAAAAGACAGCGAACTTTAGCGGCGTTGCGTTGATGTCGGCGTACCGCTCGAGCTGATCGACGTAGTCCCGCTTCAATGAGAACGGCCGTTCTAAGCCGTCACCGTGGTGGTTTTTGACCTCAACCAGCATTTGGCTGCGGTCCCGAAGCACCAGACGGTAGTCGGGGATCTTCATGTCCCCGTCGGCAGCGAACATATCGCCGGCATCCTCGGTTTTCACAATCAAACACTGCCCAAGTGCGCCAGCAACATGCGCGAACATGGCCTCTATCCGCTTTCCGTACAGCATGTTGGGGTTGGCCTGGGATGCTTTGAGCGACTTCGCGAACCCGTCGAGAAATTGTTTTTGATGGGCCTCGCTGTCTAACCTGTATCCCATCTCACGGCCGACGGCGGTGAAAAGATTGAGGGGTTCAAACTTTCCTGGGTTTCTCGCGATCCGCTTCATCTCTTTAGAGCCGTTTGACGTTGTTGTAATGCTCAATCATCAGATTGATAGTCCAGAATTATGAGCGTTCATCGCCATTTGGTGGAAGACAGGCGGTATAAATCGCCGCCCTTGGCAGCTTCAGTACTGGTCTTGAAAAAACCATGCGGTGCTCACGTTCGGCCAGGTCCCAGGTTGTCGAACGTACCGCGAGGTCGGTCCGCTTGCCGTCGATAAAGATCATGGTTTCAGACAGTAGCGGGCGCATCGGAGCGGATGAGCGGGCCTCAGCCACATTTCATAGCCGTGGTCTTTGTCCTGCGGCTGCTGTGCGGCTGTGCGGCTGTGCGGTGCGAGCGGTGCTACCTCCTTAAGGGCCTCCATGGCGCGCTCCAATGCAGATTTCAACGCCGAACGATTAGTTCGGAGGTGTCTGCGTGTACTTGGACGGCACGATGGAGAAATGGACCTACTTAAGCAGCGTCGCCTCGACATTGATACGGCGTCAGCTCTGCCGCAGAATGTGTAACATTGAACCGTCTAACGTCAGACTTCAGCGATGAATCGTCGACCGGCATTCGTTTTCGAGACTTGGCAAGCTGAGGTAGCCGTTGCACTAGCAAGGGCAGTCACGTGTTGTCGCAAATAGGCGACACTAACCATGCGACCTTCGGATTCGACTGCGCAGCAGAGCCATCGTCCGTTGTCGCTCGAGCGAGCCAACAAGCTGCGGGGGCAATTTTGGGGGCACCTCGCATATATGGGACTGATATGCCGTCGCGGAGAAAGGGCGCTAGCGATTAGTTAGGTTGTCCTCCTCACCACGAATCCAAAGGGCCTGTCTCAAACCCCAGGCCCTTTCCCATTTCTGCACCCATCTGCACTTCCCCAACCGGCTAAACTGATCGCCATACAAAACATGCGAGGCCCGCATGCACTTCGAAATCCGCGAAATCGACCACGTCGTCATCCGCTGCGCCGATTTCGACCGCATGGTGGACTTCTATCGCGTCGTATTAGGTTGTCCGGTCGAGAAGGAGCAGCGCGATATCGGCCTCGTGCAGATGCGCGCGGGCCGTTCGCTGATCGATCTGCTGGCCGTCGGCGCGAAAATCGATCGGCCGGAGAGCGGTCAGCCCGGCGCGGGTCGCAATATGGATCATCTGTGCGTGCGCGTCGAACCGTTCGATGCCGACACGTTACGCGCGCATCTCGAAAAGCATGGCGCGCGCATCGGTGAAGAGGCGCGACGATACGGCGCCGAAGGCTTCGGCCCGTCGCTCTATTTCTTCGATCCGGAAGGCAACATGATCGAGTTCAAAGGTCCGCCCGACGTCTGATGTTCAGGCCGCGCCGTCCTTCAAAACGTTCCAGCGGATCGCGACGGCGTCGGCAGTCTCGCTGCCTAGCGTGACGTCGCCGTCCTGCACCATCATCTGCAAACGCATCGTCCGTTCGGCCAGCTTGCCGAGCGCTTCTGCGATGCCATCCGCGAGCGACCAGACCGTCACGTTCTGCAACCGTTCGACCTTGCCCTTCACGCCGTTCCACCAGATATCCGCGGTCTTTCCCGCATACGCGATCACGATCACGCGCTCCGAGCGGCCACTCGCCTTCGAGATGCGCCGTTCGTCCGGCTGGCCGACTTCGATCCACGTCTGGATCTGCCCGGTGAGATCCTTTTGCCACAGATCGGGCTCATCCGTGTCGGACAAGCCTTTGCAGAATTCGAGACGCTCGTCGGCGAACATGCCGAACGCGGCGACGCGCACCATCATCCGTTCGTCCGTCTCCGAGGGATGGCGCGCAATGGTCAGGGAATGATCGCCGTAGTAGTGGCGATCCATGTCGGCAATTTGCAGGTCTGCCTTGTAGATCGTGGATTTGAGAGCCATTCAGCATCGGACGCCGGTCTTTCGGCCAGCGGAAAAGAATTGTCGAGATGGCGCGAGCGTTTGCGCGCGAAACCGACATTGTGCGGGGAATCGAAGGAAATTTGGAAGACGCCGACGCGCACGATCGTGCTTCGATCGCGGCGGAATGGATCGATGGCCTGTTGCCGACGATTAATTCACGGATAAATCCCGCTTCCGGCGCAATTCAATAATCGCGCCGGATCGTCGGCTGGATATTCTGCGAGGAACCGCTTATTGATCGATGAAACGATCCGCGGTCCACATACCTTGCGTGTCGCTATTTGAGGCGTTGACGAATTCGATGTCATGGCCCACCACGCGAATCACGCGAAAATGCGAATCGACCGGAGTCGAAATGCATTCGAAACCCTCGAAGAACTGCTGCATCTTCTGATGCTCGCCGGCTTTCGCGTGTTGATCGGCCGAATCGAACTTGTCCTTGGATAAGCAGCCATACGAGTTTGGCCTGAAAGTGAACGTCTGCTGAGGCTGAATAACGCCGTCCTGGGCTTGCGCTGCGGAAACGGTTGCAAACAAACCCATCATCGCGAAGAGAATACCGACGCGTCTTTTCATGTATAGCCCCCAAACGAAACCGTTTCGAAATTAGCTATGTATTTAAAAGCGGCTGACCGCAAAACTCATGCTAGTTGACGGAGGCAAAGTTGCAAGCATATGTTATGTGCGACCGCAACACGTCAGAATGTCGCAGGCGCTTTTCAAGGGAAGCGGCGATTGAAATCCAGTTAAAAATCGCGAAAACGAAGCGCGAAAAGAAATGAAAGCTCGCTCTTATGCCGGAAGGACTGCGACAATTTGCCTCCCGCGCGCGCGTGGTGCGTTGCATTAGACGCCCGTGAGACTGATCCAACACATAACGACCGATGCGCTCTGCGCGCGTCAAGATGGCCAATCGGCCTATTGCAAGCGTTCGGCGTTCATGGATAAATCGACGCATCGAACTCTGGAGATCAAGCATGACCCTTGCCCAATGGCTGCCGTTCGCGATCGCGTCGGCGATCCTCGTCGCGATTCCCGGCCCGACCGTGCTGCTCGTCGTGTCCTACGCGCTCGGCCACGGCCGCAAGTACGCATTCGCGACGACCATCGGCGTCGCGCTCGGCGACCTTACCGCGATGACCGCATCAATGCTCGGCCTCGGCGTGGTGCTGGCGGCATCGGCTGAATTGTTCATGGTCGTGAAGTGGATCGGCGCGGCGTATCTCGTGTACCTCGGCATCAAGCTTTGGCGCGCGCCGGTGGTCGATACGGACGCGGTCCAGCCTACCGGCGAACTGCGCACGAGCCGAATCATGGCCCACGCGTACGCCGTCACGACGTTGAACCCGAAGAGCATCATTTTCTTCGTCGCGTTCGTGCCGCAATTCGTCGATCCCCACGCGGCGAGCGTGTCGCAGATCGCGATTCTCGAAGCAACCTTCGTCGGACTGGCGGCCGCCAACGCGTTCGCCTACGCGCTGCTCGCGTCCGGCGCGCGCAAGGCGATCCGCAAGCCTTCCGTGCAGCGCGCGGTGAACCGCACCGGCGGCGCGCTCCTGATGGGCGCGGGCATTTTCGCCGCGGCATGGAAAAAAGCAGCATGAGTCAGCCGGACGATTGGACCGCAAGCGCGCGGCGCGTGTATTTCGGCCTGCTCGACGACTGGAACAGGCAGGACGCGGCCGCGATGGCGGCGCGCTTCACGGAGCGCGGCAGTCTTGTCGGTTTCGACGGCAGCGCCATCGACGGGCGCGCCTGCATCGAGGCGCATCTTCAGCCGATTTTCGCCCAGCATCCGACGCCGCGTTTCGTCGCGAAGGTGCGCGAGGTGAGGCGCATGGCGAACGGGCAGACGTTGCTGCTGCGTGCCGTCGCGGGCATGTGGCCGCGCGGCGCGACGGCGCTCGAGCCGAGTCTGAGCGCGGTTCAGACGATGGTGCTGTCGCTTTGCGATGGCGTGTACCGGATCGAGATGTTCCAGAACACGCCTGCCGCGTTTCACGGACGGCCGGAAGAAAGCGAAAAGCTCAGCGTGGAATTGCGCGAGCTCGGCAAACCGGCGGGCGCGTAGTTATTTGGACGTCTACTTTCCGATGCAGAAGCGGCTAAAAATCACGCCGAGCAAGTCATCGGAAGTGAATTCGCCCGTGATCGCGTTGAGATCGTCTTGCGCGAGCCGCAGTTCTTCCGCGAAAAGATCGAGCACTTGCGACTGTTGGTCGGCATGTCCGGCGGCGAGCGCGAGATGTTCCCGCGCCTCGCGCAGCGCGATCAGATGACGCTCGCGGGCGAGATATACGCTCTCCGCCCCCGCTTGCCAGCCCGCGATCTTCAGCAGCTCGTCGCGCAGCAGCGAAATGCCATCGCCGGTTTTCGCCGACAGATTGACTTCGCGCGCGTGACCTTCCGCATCGCGCACAGATGACGGCGCGCCCGCGAGGTCTGTCTTGTTCATCACTCGCACGACGGGCACGCCAGCCGGAAAGCGCGCCGCGATGGCCTGATCTTCCGGCGTCACGCCTTCGCGCGCATCGAGCAGATGCAGCACGACATCAGCGCGCTCGATTTCGCCCCACGTGCGCTCGATGCCAATGCGCTCCACCTCGTCCTGCGTCTCGCGCAGCCCCGCCGTGTCGATGATGTGCAGCGGAATGCCTTCGACCTGAATCGTCTGCGCGACCTTGTCGCGCGTCGTTCCGGCAATCGGCGTGACGATCGCCAGTTCCGCGCCCGCGAGCGCATTCAGCAGCGACGACTTGCCCACGTTCGGCTGGCCCGCGAGCACGACCGACAAACCCTCGCGCAAAAGCGCGCCCTGACGCGCGTCGGCGAGAACCGTGTCGAGCCGCTCGCGGATGCGCGCGAGCTTCCCGCGCGCGTCCGCGGCTTCGAGAAAGTCGATCTCTTCCTCGGGAAAATCCAGCGTCGCTTCGACGAGCATGCGCAGCGTGATCACGTCTTCGACCAGCGCATGGATCTCGCGCGAGAACGCGCCTTCCAGCGAACGCCCGGCCGAGCGCGCGGCGGCTTCGGTGCTCGCTTCGATCAGATCGGCGACGGCCTCCGCCTGCGCCAGATCGAGCTTGTCGTTGAGAAACGCGCGTCGCGTGAATTCACCCGGCTCGGCGAGCCGCAGGCCGAAATCGCGGCCGGCTTCGATCGCCCGTTGCAGGACGAGTTGCAGCACGATCGGGCCGCCGTGTCCTTGCAACTCCAGCACATGCTCGCCGGTGTAGGAGTTGGGCGCGGGGAAATAGAGCGCGATGCCGCGGTCGAGCGCTTCGCCGTTGCCGTCGCTAAACGGCACGTAGCTCGCATGACGCGGCGCGAGCGCCTGGCCGCACAACGCGTGCATCGCCTTTTGCGCGGCGGCCTCGCCTGCGCGACCGAACGACAGCCGCACGACGCCGATCCCGCCACGCCCCGGTGCGGTGGCGATTGCGACGATTGGATCGGTGTCGTTGCTCAGCATGTCGATGCGCAATGTGATGGTTTCAAAGTGCGGGCATTGTATCGCGGCGTCTGATTCCCTTTGTCCAGCGCTGTCGGAAGCGTCCCGTATGAATTATCTTTTTTGAGATAGAGGATCCCAACGAAACGGAAAGCGAAACTTCGTGCATTGAAGAACGCAAGCCGCGCAGCGATTGGCGATATGATGCAAGCTCGCTGCCAAACGGCAATCAACAACAACACTTAATCAAGATAAAGAGGCGCAGCCTCGCGCCAAAAGTAGCGCAATTGGTTGACTGGTAAGCAGCGATTGCCTCGCACAATCCAGCCCATGCCTACACCACAAGAAAAGGCCGATTTCTCCGAGCGGCTCAAATTCTCGATGACCCGCGCACCCGAAAAGATGCGCGGAGCGACTGATCTCGCATTGCACTTCAACCTGCGCTATCAAGGCGAGCCCGTTTCGCCGCAGACGGCGCACAAGTGGCTCACCGCGCGTTCGATCCCGACCGCCGACAAGCTGAAGACGCTCGCCGACTGGTTCAAGGTCGACCAGCACTGGCTGCACTACGGGCCGCCGCCGAGCGGCAATCCGCAGGTCACGCCGAAGCCGCTTGCGCGCGACGAGCAATATCCCGCGTCCGAGGAGACGCTCGAACTGGCGACGAAGATCGAAGCGCTGTCGCCGCATCATCGATACTTGCTCGAGGAGCTCGTCGAGCAGTTCTACGGATCGATGAAGCGGTAAATTCCCACTCCACCAAAACAAAACGCCCGGCCAGAGCCGGGCGTTTTCGCATCAGAAGCAGACGCAGCGCTTACGCCGCCTTCTTACTCTTTCCCATCATGCGCGTGATGTAGTACTGCTGCGCGATCGACAGCACGTTGTTCACCACGTAGTACAGCACGAGACCGGCCGGGAAGAAGAAGAACATGACCGAGAACGCGATCGGCATGAACATCATCATCTTGGCCTGAACGGGGTCCGGCGGCGTGGGGTTCAGCTTCGTCTGCAGGAACATCGAGACGGCCATCAGCACCGGCAGGATGAAATACGGGTCTTGCTGCGACAGATCGTGAATCCAGCCGATCCACGGCGCGCCGCGCATTTCCACCGACGACAGCAGCACCCAGTACAGCGAGATGAACACCGGAATCTGCACGACGACCGGCAGACAGCCGCCGAACGGATTGACCTTCTCGGTCTTGTACAGCGACATCAGTTCGGCGTTCATCTTCTGCGGATCGCTCTTGAAGCGCTCGCGGATCTGCTGCATGCGCGGCGTGATTTCCTTCATGCGCGCCATCGACTTGTAGCTCGCCGCCGACAGCGGGAAGAA
Organism: Caballeronia sp. AZ1_KS37; assembly: GCF_023631165.1. Lineage (NCBI taxonomy): Bacteria > Pseudomonadati > Pseudomonadota > Betaproteobacteria > Burkholderiales > Burkholderiaceae > Caballeronia > Caballeronia sp. AZ1_KS37. The sequence continues at coordinate 128,188 of NZ_JALQDP010000001.1, forward strand.
CACGGCCTTGATGAGCAGCGTGAGCAGCACGATCGCCCAGCCCCAGTTGCCGACATAGCTGTGAATCTTCTCGAGCAGCCAGAAGAGCGGTTTGGCGATGATCGTCACCATGCCGTAATCCTTCACCAGCTCCAGACCCGGCGCGATGCCTTCGAGCATGCGCTCTTCTTCCGGACCGGCGAAGAGACGCGCATCGACGTTCACGGTCTGTCCCGGCGCGATGGTCTGCGCGGGCATCGTCACGCCGACGCGGTACAGGTCCGGGTCGATCTTCTGCACGTAGATGTCGCGCTTCACGCCTTGCTGCGGAATCCACGCGGACGCGAAATAGTGCTGCACCATCGCGATCCAGCCGTTATCCGACGAGGTCTCGAACGTTGCCTTGTTCTTGTCGATGTCGGAGAAGTCGATCTTCTGGAAGTGCTTCTGATCCGTGTAGACCGCCGGCCCGATGAAGGTATGCGAGAAGCGCGGCGTCTCGACCGGCGTGTTGTCGCGCACGAGCTCCATGTAGAGCTTCGGCGTGACCGGCGCGGTGCCCACGTTCTCGATCTTCGTATCGACGTTGATCACATAGCTGCCGCGCGTGAACGTGTAGGTCTTGATGACCTTCACGCCACCCTTCGCGGGCGATTCGAACGCGATCTTCAACGTCTTTTCGTCGCCCGTCAGCGAAGTCTGGCCGGGAACGGGCGTGAAGATGTCGTTGTGATTCGGGAAATCGCCGCCGAGCAGGCCCGTGCGCGCGAGATACGTGTGGTTCGCGGTGTGATCGAACAGCGTGATGTAAAGGTCCGGCTGCTTGCCGTCGCCTTCCTTGACCAGCGAAAGCTTCGAGAGTGTGCCGCCGCGCGTGTCGATTTCACCGGAATACACGTCCGTCGTGAACTTGACGAGCTGCGATTGCGCCGTGGCGGGCGGCGTCGTCGATCCGGGAGCGGCCGTGCCCGCGGGCGCGTTCGGCAGTTCGGACGGCTGCGCGCCGGATGCGGCCGAGCCCGGTGCCGGGTTGCTGGCGGTCTTCGCCGGTTGCGTCGCGCTCGGGAAGAACATCGACGGGCGCCCATGGTCGCGTTGCCAGTTGTCGAACAGCAGGACAACTGACACGAAGAAGATGACCCATAGGACGGTGCGTTTGATATCCATGCGTTGTCTCAGTGTCGATCGGAAAGCGCTTTAGCGCCGTTTGGTGTTGAAAGCTTGTCTTGCCCGGGGCTTGTGGCGTCCGCGCCAGATTCTTGTGCGTTGGGAGGCGGCACGAGATCGACGCCGCCCGCCGAAAGAGGATGGCAGCGGCAAAGCCGCTTCACGGCGAGATACGTGCCATGCGCGGCGCCATGATACTGGATTGCCTCGCGCGCGTAGTCGGAACAGGAAGGATAAAAGCGGCACCGGTTGCCGAGCAGAGGGCTCACAGCAACCTTGTAGAAGCGCAACAACGCGATGAGTGCCGTTTGCATAAGCTTCGCGCCGCGCGCCGGACTTGCCGTGGAGGCGAGTCTGCGCAATCCGCGCTTCATGACCCTGACGGGCCGGATGATTCGTCGACGGCGGGCGCCTCGGGCGGCGCCGCCACGGTTTCGGCCCTGCGGCGCGCGGCTTCGCGCACGGCACGGTCGAACAAAGTTTCCAGCTCGCTGCCGACGAGCGCCCGAAGCGGCGGGGAGCTCGCGCTCGGCATTGCCTTGCGGTCGATCTTCGCGTGCAGCCGCACGAGAATGTCGAATCCGTCCAACTGCGTGCGACGCAGCCGGAACGCATCGCGCGCAAGCCGTTTGATCAGATTGCGCGTGACGGCGCGCGGCGCCTGCTTCTTGCCGATCACCAGCCCGAGCCGCGCTTCCTTTCCGGACGGCTTGCCGTACAGAACGAAATGCGGCGAACGGCGCCAAGGGCGCAAACGAAAAACGGATGAGAACTCATCCGTTTTCAGCAGCCTTGCGGCCTTGGGGAACGCGGCCTGCGCCGGCAACTGAACGATGTCCTGTCTCAAGACTTCTGTGCGGCGCGTGAGCGGCTCGCCGTCGAGTGTGACATCCAACCGCGAGCGAACACTCGGCAGACTTAGATGGCCAGGCGCTTGCGGCCCTTCGCGCGGCGAGCGTTGATGACCTTGCGGCCGCCAGCGGTCTTCATGCGAACGCGAAAGCCGTGGGTGCGCTTGCGACGGGTAACGGAAGGTTGGTAAGTACGTTTCATGGTGCTCTCACTTGAGTTGATTGACCGCGCGGGCTAAGGCTCCAGTGTGGTCACTGCAAGCGCGATGGCCGGAGGTTCAGGAATTCTGTTTTCGCGGAACCCGCTATTTAAACCGTTTTCCTATTGACCGTCAATAGTTTAGCGCCACCGAACGCGTATTCCGGCGCATTTCCACCGCGTCCGACGTGCTGATTTGACCCTGTGGATAACTCGCGCGCCACCCTCGTTTGGCGTTAGAATCTCGCCTTACTCCCAAATATCCGCCCGCTGCTTCGGCCCGCCGTCCGCCCGCAAACCCTTGCGGCGTAAGCCTCCGGAGCATCCCTGCTCGGCCGTGCCGGGACTTGTCCGAACGTTCGGCAAGCACGGCCCGCAGGTGCGGAGCAAACCATAACGACCGCATTCGATGAACGATTTCTGGGAACACTGTTCCGCACTGCTTGCGCGCGAACTCACGCCGCAGCAGTACGTCACGTGGATCAAGCCGCTGACCCCGGTCGACTTCGATGCCGGCGCGAACACCTTGCGCATCGCCGCTCCCAATCGCTTCAAGCTCGACTGGGTGAAGAGCCAGTTCTCGGGCCGCATCGCCGATGTGGCGCGCGACTTCTTCAGCGCGCCCATCGACGTGCAATTCGTCCTCGATCCGAAAGCGACCGCGCGCAACGCCATCGGCGGCGGACCGAATGCCGCGCCACGTCCGACCGCGAGCGCGCCCGTCGCGCCGCGCGCCCCGGCGCCGGCTGCGGCCGCGCCTCAGTCGCCGACGGTCGTTGCGCATGCGAACGCCACCGCGCACATCAACGCGCTCGCCGCAGAAGCGGCACAGCAGGCGCAAGCCACGCAGGAAGATCAGGCCGATCTCGACCTGCCGAGCCTCGACGCCAACGAAGCCGCTGCCGGCCGACGCACGTGGCGTCCGGGCGGCGCGCCTTCGGCCGCGGGTGAAAACGATTCCGCCTACGAGCGCTCGAAGCTGAATCCGGTGCTGACGTTCGACAACTTCGTCACCGGTAAGGCGAACCAGCTCGCGCGCGCGGCGGCCATTCAGGTCGCGGACAACCCCGGCATTTCGTACAACCCGCTCTTTCTGTATGGCGGCGTGGGTCTCGGCAAGACGCACCTGATTCACGCCATCGGCAATCAGTTGCTGATGGACAAGGCGGGCGCGCGCATCCGCTACATCCACGCTGAACAATACGTGTCCGATGTCGTGAAGGCGTACCAGCGCAAGGCGTTCGACGACTTCAAGCGCTATTACCACTCGCTCGATCTGCTGCTCATCGACGATATTCAGTTCTTCTCCGGCAAGTCGCGCACGCAGGAAGAGTTCTTCTACGCGTTCGAGGCGCTCGTCGCGAACAAGGCGCAGGTCATCATCACGAGCGACACGTATCCGAAGGAAATCTCCGGCATCGACGATCGCCTGATCTCGCGCTTCGACTCCGGTCTCACGGTCGCGATCGAGCCGCCCGAACTGGAAATGCGCGTCGCGATTCTGATGAGGAAGGCGCTGTCGGAAGGCGTGAGCCTGTCGGAGGACGTCGCGTTCTTCGTCGCGAAGCATCTGCGCTCGAACGTGCGCGAGCTCGAAGGCGCGCTGCGCAAGATCCTCGCGTATTCGAAGTTCCATGGCCGCGACATCACGATCGAACTGACCAAGGAAGCGCTCAAAGACCTGCTGACGGTGCAGAACCGGCAGATCTCGGTGGAGAACATCCAGAAGACGGTGGCCGATTTCTACAACATCAAGGTCGCCGACATGTATTCGAAAAAGAGGCCGGCTAACATTGCGCGCCCGCGCCAGATCGCGATGTATCTGGCGAAGGAACTGACGCAGAAGAGCCTGCCCGAGATCGGCGAACTGTTCGGCGGACGCGATCACACGACCGTGCTCCACGCGGTGCGCAAGATCGCGGCCGAGCGCGGCACCGATGCGCAGTTGAACCACGAACTGCACGTGCTCGAACAGACGCTGAAGGGCTAAGCGACCGATCGACGCTTTGCCAGGAACGCACGCGTCATTTATTGCGCCCGGCGGCCTGTTTTTTAACGAAAACGTCCCCATTTTTAGGGAGCGGTTCCGTTTTGAGGCACAATATAGGTTTAGCCGTCCGTGGCCTGGGCGGCATTCGAGCGCAGTTTTCGCGAGTGACCGGCGGGGGGCCGGCAACGCGTGTTACGAGGTTGTCCGTCGGGCAAATCTGGTGGCGAAACCGGCGGACAGGCCGTCACATCAACGAAGGAACTCTATGCAACTGGTCAAGACCGAACGAGATAATCTTCTAAGGCCGCTGCAAACCGTGAGCGGCATCGTAGAACGCCGCCATACGTTGCCGATCCTCGCGAATTTGCTCATCACCAAGAACGGCGCCGATGTGTCGTTCCTCTCGACCGACCTCGAACTCCAGATCACGACGCGCGCCGATTTCGGCGTCGGCAGCGATCAGGTCGCCACGACGGTCGCAGCGCGCAAGCTGCTCGACATTCTGCGCGCGATGCCTTCGGGCGAAGTCGTGCTCGACCTCTCCGACAAGCGTCTCACGGTGCGTTCGGGCAAGAGCCGCTTCGCGCTCCAGACGCTCGCCGCCGACGAATTTCCCACGGTCAACCAGGCTACTGACTTCGGCGCGAGCCTTTCGGTTCCGCAGAAGACGTTCCGCCAGTTGCTCGGCATGGTTTATTTCGCGATGGCCCAGCAGGACATCCGCTACTACCTGAACGGCATGCTGCTCGTGGTGGATGGCGACCAGCTGATGGCGGTCGCGACCGACGGCCACCGTCTCGCGTTCTCGTCGATGAAGATCGAAGGTTCGTTCCCGCGTCAGGAAGTCATCATTCCGCGCAAGACGATTCTCGAGTTGCAGCGCCTGCTCGAAGACATCGACGACTCGTTGAAGATCGACATCGCCGCGACGCAGGTGAAGTTCAGCTTCGGTCAGGTGGAACTGGTGTCGAAGCTCGTCGAGGGCAAGTTCCCCGACTTCCAGCGCGTGATCCCGAAGTCGCACAAGAACACGTTCGAGATCGGCCGCGAAGAGTTGCAGCGCTCGCTGCAGCGCGCGGCGATTCTCACGTCCGACAAGTTCAAGGGCGTGCGCTGCCTCGTCGAGCCGGGCCAGCTCAAGATCATGTCCACGAACGCGGACCAGGAAGAGGCGCAGGAAGAACTGGAAATCGCTTATCAGGGCGATTCCGTCGATATCGGATTCAACGTCACGTATCTGCTCGACGTGCTCGCGAATCTGAAGGTCGACACGCTCAAGGTGAGCCTTGGCGACGCCAATTCCAGCGCGCTCATCACGATTCCCGAGAACGAGGAATTCAAGTATGTGGTGATGCCGATGCGTATCTGACGCACGCAATACCGAGAACACTCCAAGGGGCGGCGCGCCCCTTTGGCGTTTTTAAGGTGTTTTGAAAAGTTCGAGCAGTAATCGCAGCGTTATCGAAGCAGTGTCGAAGCAGTGACGCAGAACCGGAAAAAATCCATGACTGAAAACACAAATTCGCAACCCGACAACAAGCCTGACAACAGCTACGGCGCATCGTCGATCCAGATCCTCGAGGGTCTGGAGGCCGTGCGCAAGCGGCCGGGCATGTATATCGGCGATACGTCGGATGGCACCGGTCTGCATCACCTCGTTTTCGAAGTGCTGGACAACTCCATCGACGAAGCGCTCGCCGGATATTGCGACGACATTCACGTCGTCATTCACGCGGACAACTCGATTTCAGTCACCGACAACGGCCGCGGCGTGCCCACGGGTCTGAAGCGCGACGACAAGCACGATCCGAAGCGTAGCGCCGCCGAAATCGTGATGACCGAGTTGCACGCGGGCGGCAAGTTCGACCAGAACAGCTACAAGGTGTCGGGCGGCCTGCACGGTGTGGGCGTGTCGTGCGTGAACGCGCTGTCGGAGTGGCTGCGCTTGACCGTGCGCCGCGACGGCAAGAAGCACTTCATGGAGTTCGCGCGCGGCGTCGTGCAGAACCGCGAGCTCGTCGAGGAAGACGGCGTGCAGTATTCGCCGATGCCGGTCGTCGGCGAAACGGAAAATCGCGGCACCGAAGTGCACTTTCTGGCGGACGCGACTATCTTCGGCAATGTCGAATTCCACTACGACATTCTCGCCAAGCGCATGCGCGAGCTTTCGTTCCTGAACAACGGCGTGCGGATTCGCTTGACGGATCAGCGCACCGGCAAGGAAGACGATTTCGCGTTCGCGGGCGGCGTGAAGGGTTTCGTCGAGTACATCAACAAGGCGAAGCAGGTGCTGCATCCGACCGTATTCCACGCGGTCGGCGAGCGCGAGAACGTGACCGTCGAAGTGGCGATGCAGTGGAACGACAGCTTCAACGAAAGCGTGCTGTGCTTCACTAACAACATTCCGCAGCGCGACGGCGGCACGCACTTGACGGGCCTGCGCGCGGCGATGACGCGCGTCATCAACAAGTACATCACCGATAACGACATCGCGAAGAAGGCGAAGGTCGAGACCACCGGCGACGACATGCGCGAAGGTTTGTCGTGCGTGCTGTCGGTGAAGGTGCCGGAGCCGAAGTTCAGCTCGCAGACGAAGGACAAGCTCGTGTCGTCGGAAGTGCGCGCGCCGGTCGAGGAAATCGTCGCGAAGGCGCTGGAAGATTATCTGCAGGAAACGCCTAACGACGCGAAGATCATCACGGGCAAGATCGTCGATGCCGCGCGTGCTCGCGATGCCGCGCGCAAGGCCCGTGAGATGACGCGTCGCAAGGGCGTGCTCGACGGCATCGGTTTGCCGGGCAAGCTCGCGGATTGTCAGGAGAAGGATCCGGCGAAGTCCGAGATTTATATCGTCGAGGGCGACTCGGCGGGTGGATCGGCGAAGCAGGGACGCGACCGCAAGTTCCAGGCGATCCTGCCGCTGCGCGGCAAGGTGCTGAACGTCGAGAAGGCGCGCTTCGACAAACTGCTGTCTTCCGAGCAGATCGTGACGCTGGTGACGGCGCTCGGCTGCGGCATCGGCAAGGACGACTACAACCTCGACAAGCTGCGCTATCACCGCATCATCATCATGACCGATGCGGACGTCGACGGCGCGCACATCCGCACGCTGCTGCTCACGTTCTTCTATCGGCAGATGCCGGAGATCGTCGAGCGCGGGTACATCTATATCGCGCAGCCGCCGCTTTACAAGATCAAGGCGGGCAAGGACGAGCGCTATATGAAGGACGCGCACGAGCTCAATCAGCATATGTTGAAGCTGGCGTTGCAAGGGTCCGAACTCATCCCGAGCGAAGGCGCCGATCCGATTTCCGGCGATGCGTTGGGCGAGCTCGCGCGTGCTTATTTGCTGGCGCAGGCCGTCGTCGATCGTCTCAGCCGCATTTACGACGCGGCTTCGCTGGAGGCCGTGATGGACGGCGTGGTGATCGATCTGTCGTCGCAAGAAGCGGCGGAGGCATCGGCGAAGCGTCTGGAAGAGCGTCTGCGTGCCGACCCGCTGAAGCCGGAAGTGAGCGTCGAACCGGCTTACGATCAGGTGCGTGAGCTGCGCTCGCTGCATGTCAAGCGGCGTCATCATGGCAACGTGAAGGTCACGGTGTTCGACGAAGACCTGCAGCTGACCGCGGATTACAAGCAGCTTGTTTCGACGGCGGATACCTTCAAGGGCTTGATCGGCGAAGGCGCGTTGATCAAGCGCGGCGAGCGCTCGATGGCGGTGACGGATTTCAAGAGCGCGATGAAGTGGCTGATCGCGGATGCCGAGCGCAACGTTTCGAAGCAGCGCTATAAGGGCTTGGGCGAGATGAATCCCGAGCAGCTGTGGGAAACGACGATGGATCCGAACGTGCGGCGTTTGCTGCGCGTGCAGATCGAGGACGCGATCGCGGCGGATGGCATCTTTACGACGCTGATGGGTGATGATGTCGAGCCGCGTCGGGCGTTTATCGAGAATAACGCGCTGCGGGCGGGGAATATTGATGTTTGATTGCTGATTGTCTCTGCATCATCCAAACCCCGTGTCCGCGCAAGCGGCACGGGTTTTTCTTTTCGCGCATCACGCGCTTTGCCGCAACGGCAACCAAATCTCCGTCACCAGATCCCCCGGCGCGGTCTCCCTCGGATCATTCACATAAACCTCGAAAACCGGCGCCTCTCCGGTTTCACGCCCGGAGCGCGGCAACCATTCCCCATACAACCACTGATACGCAAAACAAAGCTGCGCATACGGCCCGATATGCGTGAGCACCGCAAACTCCCCACCCGCGACTTCCACGCGCGAAACCGGCGGTTCGAACTTCACATCGTCGGGGGAGAAGAGCTCACAACAAGCCATCGAGCGCAAATCGTCTTGGGCAACGGCGGAAGGATCATCGAAATAAATCCCGAGCGAGCGCGCCCGCGGATCGACCAGCCCGCGCACCGCGAGCCAGTGAAACAGCATCTCGAACCCCCGCCCGATATTCATGTACGACCCGCGATGCTCCATCGCCGCGACCGTAAATCCACGCTGACTACGAATATCGACCTGATGCATCGCCGTATCTCCTGATCGAACTTCATCCAAAGGAACGAATCTCGAAGCGCCGCCCTCACTGCGAAACTGCGCCGGCGGAATCCGATAACTCGCCTGAAACGCCCGCGAAAACGCCTGCACGCTGCTGTAACCCGCGTGTTCGGCGATCGAATCGATCGGCAGGGCGCCCTGCAAAAGCTCGTTCGACGCGCGATGCAGCCGCAAGCGTCGGACGGTCGCCGCCGCCGTCTCTCCATAAAACGCGTGATAAATCCGATGCCAGTGATACGGCGACAAACACGCCACCTCGGCGAGCCGATTGAGATCGAGCGCGTCGTCGAGATGATCGTGGATATACGCGACCACGCGCGCGAGCCGCGTCTCATAAGACTTTTCGCTCATCGCCAGCTCCGAAAGGAAAGAAAACCCGATGTCAGGAAACGTAGCACGACCCGCTTTAGCATTTCTTGCGGACTTGCGCCGACCGCGCCGCCACGAGACACGCGTACACTTTCGCCTTTGAGCGCACGAACGCGCCACGAACCGAGAAATACGAACATGTTCACCTGCCGAAACCAGTCCTGCGGCGCCGATTGGGCGCTGTCGGACGTCGATATTCACAACGAGGGCCAAGGCCTGCTGTTCCGCTGCCCGATGTGCGGCGCGCGCAACTACGTCACGCGCCACGAGACCAACGACGGCGACGTGACCTACGAGCAAGTCCAGGACATCACGCCGCACGGCAAGCGATAACCGACATGACCACCGACACCTCTTTCAGCAGCCTGCCGCTCTCGCCGGCGATGCAGTCGAATCTGCAGCAGCTCGGCTATCTGTCGATGACGCCGATCCAGGCCGCGAGCCTGCCGCCGGCGCTCGCGGGCCACGATCTCATCGCGCAGGCGAAAACGGGCAGCGGCAAGACCGCTGCTTTCACGCTGCCGCTGCTCGCCAAACTCGATGCGACCCGCTTCGCGGTGCAAGCGCTCGTTCTCTGTCCGACGCGCGAACTCGCCGATCAGGTCACGCAGGAAATCCGCCGCCTGGCGCGCGCGGAAGAGAACGTGAAAGTGCTGACGCTGTGCGGCGGCACGCCGATGCGCCCGCAGATCGCGAGTCTCGAGCACGGCGCGCATATCATCGTCGGCACGCCGGGACGCATCATGGATCACCTGCAGCGCGAGACGCTTTCGCTCGATGCGGTCCGCACGCTCGTCCTCGACGAAGCCGATCGCATGCTCGACATGGGCTTCTTCGACGATATCGCGTCGGTCGCGCGCCAATGCCCGAAAGATCGTCAGACGCTGCTCTTTTCGGCGACGTATCCGGAAGGCATCGCGAAACTGAGCCAGCAGTTCCTGCGCAATCCGCGCGAAATCAAGCTCAAGGAACAGCACAGCAACGCGAAGATTAAGCAGCGCTTCTATCAGGTCGAGGATCACGAGCGCCTGCATGCCGTCGGCTTGCTGCTCGATCACTATCGCCCGGTCAGTACGATCGCGTTCTGCAACACGAAGCAGCAATGCCGCGATCTGCTCGACGTTCTGTCCGCGCAAGGCTTCGAAGCGCTGACCTTGCACGGCGAACTGGAGCAGCGCGAGCGCGACCAGGTGCTCGTGCAGTTCGCGAATCGCAGTTGCTCGGTGCTCGTCGCCACCGATGTCGCCGCGCGCGGGCTCGACATCGCGCAACTGGAAGCGGTGATCAACGTCGATGTGACGCCGGACCCGGAAGTGCATGTGCATCGCATTGGCCGCACCGGTCGCGGCGATGAGGAAGGCTGGGCGCTGTCGCTCGCGAGCATGGACGAAATGGGGCGCGTCGGCGCGATCGAAGAGGCGCAGCGCGCGGAAGTGGAATGGCATCCGCTCGACGAACTGACGTCGGCGGAACCGGGTCATCTGAAGCCGCCGATGGCGACGCTGCAAATTCTCGGCGGCCGCAAGGACAAGATTCGCCCCGGCGACGTGCTCGGCGCGCTCACCGGCGAGGCGGGCTTCGACGGCAAGCAGATCGGCAAGATCAACGTGATGGACATGGTCACCTACGTGGCCGTCGAGCGAAAGGTCGCGGACGACGCCGTGCGCAAGCTGAGCGCGGGCAAGCTCAAAGGCCGCAAAGTGAAAGTGCGCCGGATGTGAGCGCGCTCACGCCTCGCGCGACGCGTCTCCCACGATGCGCTCGGACGACTGTTTGCGCGTGACGAGCCGCAATCCGCTCGCGATGCTTCCCGCGCCCGCGAACGCCGCGCCCAGCGACAACGCGAGCGCCGGGCCATGCTTTCCGGCGATGCTGAAACACAACGCGACGAGCGCAGCGCCCGTCGCCTGTCCGATCAGACGCGACGTCGCGATCATGCCGCTCGCGCCGCCGCTGCGTTCGCGCGGCGCGCTCGACATGAACGCCTTCAGATTCGGCGACTGAAAGAAACCGAAGCCCGCGCCGCAAATCGCCATGCGAATGCAGATCTCCAGCGCATGCGGCTCTGCGGGCAGCATCGCGAGCGAAACCATTCCCACGCATAGAATCGCCAGCCCGACGCCGCCGAGCAGACCGGGCGCGTGACGATCGGAAAGACGTCCGGCGATCGGCGCCATGAGCGCGACGAGCGCGGACCACGGCGTCATCAGAAATCCTGTTTCGACCTGACTGCGCCCCAGCACGCTTTCGAAGAAGAACGGCAGCGACACGAACGCGAGCCCTTGCGCAGCGAACGAGCAGATGGCGGTCATCGTCGAAAGGGCGAACATCGGGCGGCGGAAGAGATCGACGGGCAGCATCGGCGCGGGATGGCCGCGTTCGCGTCGCAGCAGCAGGAAGCCCGCGACGAGCGCGACGCCGAACGACGCGAGCACGGTGTGCGCGGGCGCGCGCTGGGCCGCTTCGCCGAGCGCGAAAATCAGCGACGCGAACGTGACGACGTTGAGCAGCGCCGCGAAACGATCGAAGCCGTGCGCTGCGCGCTTCGTCTGCGGCAGCGACGGCCATGCGATCATCAACGCGAACACGCCGACCGGCAAGTTGACCGCGAAGAGCCACGGCCAGGTGCCGAGCGAGAGGACGATCGACGCGACCGTCGGCCCGATCGCGAACGCGATCCCGACGACGAGCGCATTCAGCCCGACGCCGCGTCCGAGCCGGTGCGGCGGAAAAATCGCGCTGATGAGCGCCGCGTTGACGCTCATGATCGCGCTCGCGCCGAGGCCTTGCAGCAGGCGCGCGGCGACGAGCGTCGGCAGCGACCACGAAAACGCGCATACCGCCGACGCGATCAGAAACACGATCAGCCCGCCGAGATAGACGCGCCGATGCCCGAGAATGCCGCCGAGCGCGGCGAACGGGAGCAGCGTCGCGACCATCGCGAGCTGATAGGCGTTGATGATCCAGACGGAGGCCGCGGGCGTCGTGTGCAGATCGGCGGCGATCGCGGGCAGCGCGGTATTGGCGATGGCGGTGTCAAGCGTCGCCAGCGCGACCGAGAGCAGGATCGCGGCCATGCCGCGGCGCTCGAGCGGGGTCATCGGGGCGTCGGGGTCGTGAGGCAGGTCTTGCGGGCGTTCTTCGGTGGGCACGACGGGCATTCCGGATGTAAGCGAACGGAGAATAATCCGAAACGATACGGGAAGATTCGCGGTTTCGCTGGATGGGTGCCCGGGAGCTTTCAAAGCGATGTCAGCGGTTATGCTTTTACGGCTTTGGTTCATCGAAGGAGACCGATGATGACGATACGGATCGTGAGACTGGGAACGCCGCGCGCGGAGAACGAGGGATTGCGGATCGGCACGGTGCGGCGGCCGCCGCGCGGCGTGCCGAAGGCCGAGTTCGCGAAGCGCGATTTTTATGACGTGTGGTATCCGGTGCTAGCGCCGACGCCGGAACTGGTGACGCAGGCGCTTCATGCCGAGAACGACAAGGATTGGCGCGCGTTCGTGAAGAAGTTCAAAGCGGAGATGGCTGAGTCGGATGCGAGCAAGACGCTCGATTTGCTGGCGGCGTTGTCGCATACCGCGAACTTTTCGGTCGGGTGTTATTGCGAGGATGAGGCGCGGTGTCATCGCTCGGTGTTGCGGGAGTTGTTGCAGGCGCGCGGGGCGGAGGTGGTTTGAGAGTCCGATAACTCCAGAGCCGGAGTCTATAATTCGGCTTCAAGTGAGCGCCCGCGGCTGGGCGGGCGCGTCGGCAATCTGATTCGGATGTCTGAATTCAACCCGAACGGATGTCGCGATGGGGCAAGTAGTTAGTAGTGCATCGACAAGCGAGAGGATCTCATCGCAAATCTTGAAGCCAACTGCGTTCCGGTCTCCATGCTGTATGGAAATGTCGACGAATATGACGTCTTTCTGGAGGAGCGTCGAAAGTTGATGGCCCTCAAGATCAAGGCCTGGTTCGAAGTGCTTTGAGAATTGTCGACGCGTAGGTTGTCGGCGAGGTGTATGCGACAACTGACAAACAAAATCAACCCGGTTGGAGGTCGCTACGTTCGGCCGGGTTTGCGATGCACTGCGCGCGCGACGGTCGTTGCATGAGAAAGACGCCGTGCTGATCCGACGCGCACGAAAAGCAAAAAGCCCGGTCAGCTTTCGCTAACCGGGCTTCGTAATGCTTGGTGGGGCGTGAGTGACTCGAACACTCGACCTACGGATTAAGAGTCCGCTGCTCTACCAACTGAGCTAACGCCCCAACAGAAGCGAAATTATAGCGGGAGCTTTTGCAGAAGCGCAAGCCCTCGCAGCGAAAATTCTTAACTTTCTGACGAAACCGTCCCTGAAGGGCGTCTGCGAGCGCGCGACGCCCCGGTATCATGACGCATCTTCAGCCACCGCATCGCGAAAGAAGAACCATGGACGAAACCGCCATCCGCGCCTTGCTCGACGACATCCTCGCGCCGTGGGTCAAGGAACTGCGCCTCGCGCCCGAATCCATCGCCGAAAACGCCGTCACGCTGCGCTTGCCGTATTCGGATCATCTGCGTCACGCGGGCGGCGTCATCTGTGGGCAAGTTTTCATGGCCGCCGCCGACACCGCGATGGTCATCGCCGTCTCGCACATTCTCGGCGGGTTCCAGCCGATGACCACCGTCTCCCTCAACACCACATTCATGCGCCCGGTCAAAACCGGCGACGTGCTGATCACCGCGCACATCCAGCGTCGCGGCCGCAATCTCGTCTTCGGCGAAATCGAGATGCACGACGAACAAGGCGAACTCGCCGCGCACGCCACGACTACCTACGCGCTCATCAACAAGTGAACGACAAATAAATGTTCGACCAAGTCGTATTCGCCGGCGGCGGAAACCGCTGCTGGTGGCAAGCCGGCTTCTGGGACGTCATCCAGCCGGAACTGGATCTCAGGCCGCGCATCATCGCGGGCATATCGGCGGGCGCGGCCACGGCGTGCATGCTCTACACGAACCAGTCGCGCTGGGTGATGGACTACTACGCCCACGCCCTGCGCGACAACACGCGCAACGCCTACTGGGGCAACCTGCTGCGCGGCCGATCGGTGTTTCCGCACTACCGCATCTATCGCCAGGCGCTGCTCGACATCTTCGCGAACCGCTTCCACGAACTCGCGTCGGCGCCCGAGATCCGCATCGGCGTGTCGCATCTGCCGCGCTGGCTCGGCGCGCGCAGCGCGGTCGCGGCGGGCCTCATCGCGTACAACATCGAAAAATACGTGCGCAAGACGCTGCATCCGACGCTCGGCCAGGCGCTCGGCTTTCATCCGGAATTCGTGAAGGCGCAGGAATGCGCGACGATCGAAGATCTCGCCGATCTCATCCTGCAATCGTCGAGCACGCCGCCGTTCACGCCGATCCTCCGGCGCAACGGCCGCCCGGTTCTCGATGGCGGCATGGTCGACAACGTGCCCGTCTCCGCGCTCGATCCATCGCCGGGACTCGTCCTCGTGATGGTCACGCGCCTCTATCCGCGCGAGCGCATGTTCGTCGTGCCGCACGGCGAGCAGAAGCGCCTTTACATCCAGCCGTCGCGCAAAGTGCCGATTTCGAGCTGGGACTATACGAGTCCGGCGCAAATGCAACATGCTTATGATCTGGGCCGCGCGGACGGCGAAGACTTCCTGGAACGTCTTCCGCGCCTGATGGAAACCGCTTCGCATCTCGCTTGAGGAGCAGACCGTGGCGAAGAAACACACGTACGAACTGACCGTCGACTGGACCGGCAATCTCGGTTCCGGCACATCGGCTTACGACGCGTATTCGCGCGATCACCTCGTGCGCGTCGGCACGAAGACGGCGATCGAGGCGTCGAGCGATCCGGCGTTTCGCGGCGATCCCGCGCGTCACAATCCCGAAGAGTTGTTCGTGGCGTCGCTCTCGTCGTGCCACATGCTCTGGTATCTGCACTTGTGCGCGACGAACAAGATCGCGGTGACCGGTTATGTCGATGAAGCCATCGGCACGATGCAGGAGGAGTCGAAGGGCGACGGACGTTTCGTCGATGTGCTGCTGCGTCCGAAGGTGACGATCGGCGCGGGCAGCGACGCCGGTCTCGCGGCGCGCCTGCACGAAGAGGCGCACCGCTTTTGCTTCATCGCGAACTCGGTGAATTTTCCGGTGCGCTGCGAGCCGTCGATCGAAATGTCGACGCTCTGATCTTCGCCGCGACGAAACTCAACGGCGGCGCGCGTGGTGAAGCGCTTCCTTGTTGAAAACGCTCGAGGTATCGCCCGCATCGAACGCGAGGATGTTCCTGAACGCCGCGCCGAAATACAGCTCGTAACTCTCGCGCTCCACATAGCCGATGTGCGGCGTGCAGATCACGTTCTCCAGACGCAGCAGGCCGTAGCCTTGCAGAATCGGCTCGCTTTCGAACACATCGACGGCGACCATGCCCGGCCGGTTGTGGTGCAGCGAGTTGAGCAGCGCGTTCTCTTCGAGCAGTTCGGCGCGGCTCGTGTTGACGAACAGCGCGGTCGGCTTCATACGCATCAGATCGTCCTGCTTGACGATGCCAGTCGTCTCGTCCGTCAGACGCAGATGCAGCGTGAGCACGTCGCTCTGTTCGAAAAGCGCCTCGCGGCTTTCGGCGACCGCGAATCCATCTTCGCGCGCGGCGCTTGCCGAATGCTCCCGTCCGTAGACGAGCACGTTCATGCCGAACGCTTTGCCGTAGCCCGCGACGAGCTTGCCGATCTTGCCGTAGCCCCAGATGCCGAGCGTCTGTCCGCGCAACACTTGGCCCAAGCCGAAATTCGGCGGCAGCGCCGATGTCTTCAACCCCGACTGCTGCCACGCGCCTTGCTTCAGGTTTGCGACGTACTGCGGAATGCGCCGCTGCGCCGACATGATGAGCGCCCACGTCAGTTCGGCGGGTGCGATCGGTGAACCTGTGCCTTCGAGCACTGCGATGCCGCGTTCCGTGCACGCATCGATATCGATATGCCCGCCGCCCGCGCGTCCCGTCTGGCTGATCATGCGCAGTTTCGGACATTTGTCGAGCAGTTGCGAGCTGATGCGCGTGCGTTCGCGAATCAGCACGAGCGCGTCCACTTCCGAGAGTCTGCTGGCCAACTGTCCGAGACCGCGCACCGTGTTATTGAAGACCTTCACCTCATGGTCATCGAGCAGATGGAAGCAATCGAGCTTCCGGACGGCATCCTGGTAGTCGTCGAGAATGGCGATTTTCATGGGCATTGGGTGGCTTTTGTTAGGCATCAAACGTGCTGCTTTTTAATCGAAGGCGAGAATGTAGCGCTAAGTTCGGGTAAATACCGATAAATTGCGCTCTATTCGTCGTTATTGCGCTGCATCAACGAGTTCATGCAATGCAGTGTTATGCTTGACTCCCATTTTTCAGGAGTCTCGTCAGGCCGCGCCAAAATAAAGAAATTCGGCACAAGTAGCGGAAAACACGATGATCCGCGAGGAGACAGGCCACTTAGTATCTCTTTTTAACAGTTTGTTCCTTTGCGACGCAAGCCGCGAAAAGGTACGGTTTGCTGCGTAAGGATTCATGCCCGTGACGCCGCATTGGCTCGCGAACCGCATTTCGTGCGATGAAAGCGCGTAAAGCAGCGCTGCAAAATGCACGAAAGCGCCCGGCGGTTCGAGTCGCACACGCCTCTCGCATGCAGCGTCAGTGGGGCCATTGGTTTTCATTGCAGAAGAACGGAGACAGCTCGATGAACCAGCCCGCAGTAGTCGAAGACAACCAAAAAAACGCCGTCGAAATCGAAGCGCCGGCCTATGTCCGGCACCGAAGACTCATCGAATGGGTCCAGCAAATCGCGGCCCTGACCAAGCCGGATCGCATCGAATGGTGCGACGGGTCGCAGGAAGAATACGATCGGCTCTGCCAGCAGATGGTCGAAGCCGGCACGATGAAGAAGCTCAATCCCGAGAAGCGCCCGAATTCCTTCCTCGCCTGCTCGGATCCCTCGGACGTGGCGCGCGTCGAAGATCGCACGTTCATCTGCTCGCAGCGGCGCGAAGACGCCGGCCCCACGAATAACTGGATCGATCCGCAGGAAATGCGCGTCACGCTCGACGGCCTGTTCGACGGGTCCATGCGCGGCCGCACGATGTATGTCGTGCCGTTCTCGATGGGCCCGCTCGGCTCGCCGATCGCGCATATCGGCGTGGAATTGTCGGACAGCCCGTATGTCGTGACGAACATGCGCATCATGACGCGCATGGGACGCGCCGTGTACGACGTGTTGGGCGAGAACGGCGAGTTCGTGCCGTGCGTGCATTCCGTCGGTGCGCCGCTCGTCGATGGGCGCAAGGACGTGCCTTGGCCGTGCAACGACACGAAGTACATTGTCCATTTTCCCGAAAAGCGCGAAATCTGGAGCTTCGGCTCGGGATACGGCGGCAACGCGCTGCTCGGCAAGAAATGCTTCGCGCTGCGCATCGCCTCGACGATGGGCCGCGACGAAGGCTGGCTCGCCGAGCACATGCTGATTCTCGGCGTGACCTCGCCGCAGGGGCGCAAGTATCACGTCGCGGCGGCGTTTCCGTCGGCGTGCGGCAAGACCAACTTCGCGATGCTGATTCCGCCGAGCGACCTGAACGGCTGGAAGGTCACGACCATCGGCGACGACATCGCGTGGATCAAGCCGGGCCGCGACGGGCGTCTCTACGCGATCAATCCGGAAGCGGGCTATTTCGGCGTCGCGCCCGGCACGAGCGAAAAGACCAACTTCAACGCGATGGCCACGTTGAAGGAAAACGTGATCTTCACGAACGTCGCGCTGACCGACGACGGCGATGTCTGGTGGGAAGGCATGACCGACACGCCGCCCGCGCATCTGATCGACTGGCAGGGCCGCGACTGGACGCCGGCAATCGCGAAGGAAACCGGCGCGAAAGCCGCGCATCCGAACGCGCGCTTCACCGCGCCGGCGTCGCAATGTCCGTCGATCGATGCCGATTGGGAAAATCCGGCCGGCGTGCCGATCGATGCGTTCATCTTCGGCGGACGCCGCTCCAGCACCGTGCCGCTCGTCACCGAAGCGCGCGACTGGAAGGAAGGCGTCTACATGGCCGCGACGATGGGCTCCGAAACCACCGCCGCCGCCGCGGGGCAACAAGGCGTCGTGCGCCGAGATCCATTCGCGATGCTGCCGTTCTGCGGCTACAACATGGCCGATTATTTCGGCCACTGGCTGAAAATGGGCGAGCGCCTCGAAGCGACGAACGCGAAAGCGCCGAAGTTCTTCTGCGTCAACTGGTTCCGCAAGGGCGACGACGGCAAGTTCGTGTGGCCGGGCTTCGGCGAAAACATGCGCGTGCTGAACTGGATGATCGGCCGTATCGAAGGCACCGCGAAGGGCGAGGAGCACGCGTTCGGCATTTCGCCGCGCTACGAGGACATCGACTGGGGCGCGCTCGGCTTCTCGCGCGAGCAGTTCGAGCAGGTCATCTCCGTCAGCGATGCCGCCTGGCGCGACGAACTCGCGCTCCACGACGAGTTTTTTTCGAAGCTCAAGCACGGTTTGCCGGAAGCTCTGCCGGACGCCAAGGCCGGTATGGAGAAGCGCCTCGCCGCATAAGCGTCGCATCCGGCGCGCTCGCGCGCCGGATTTATATCGAAAACTGAATCAATCCCTTTTTATCGGGCCCGCAGCGACGGGCCCGATTTGCTCCTCGCGTACACCGCCGAAATTGACGCGGCAAGTGCTTTCAAAATTCCATCAATCGGATTGCACTGATCTTGGTGTTGTGCAAATCGCAACAATCGGTGATCTTTCATCCGCGTAACGCGCCTAACATCCAGATTTTTTTCGATTTTTTTGTGCTTCCGGGCAACTTCTGCACAAAAACGCCGGTCCTAGGATAATCCTGAATTGCTTTGCAGCAGAATTCGAGCCGTCTAGCGGCAGGAGTTGTCTTATGGATCATTTGCAGTCGATGAGAGTATTCGTCCGCGTCGCGGATCTCGGGAGTTTCGCCCGTGCCGCAAGCGCGATGGACATCTCCAATGCGGTGGCTACGCGGCACGTCGCGGACCTGGAAGGACGCCTCGGCACGCGCTTGCTCAACCGCACGACGCGCAGCCTCTCGCTCACCGAGTCCGGCCAGGTTTATCTGGAGCGGGCGCGGCAAATTCTCGACGAACTGGAAGACGTCGAACAAATGGTGGTGGCGCGCAATCACGAACCGCTCGGTTCGCTCAGGATCGTCGCGCCCGTCGTGTTCGGTCTGCATAATCTCGCGCCCGTGTTACAGACGTATGCGCAGCGTTATCCGAAAGTCGTGCCGGACGTGACGCTGGTGGATCGTCAGGTCGATTTGGTCGAGGAAGGCTTCGATGTCGGCATCGTGATCGCGCGGCAGGTGAAAAGCGCAAGCGTCGTCACGCGGCGTCTGACGACGGGCTGCATGACTGTCTGCGCGACGCCCGCGTATCTCGAAACGCACGGCACGCCGACGCGCCCCGAGCATCTGCTCGAGCATCCGTGCCTGAGCTTGCCGTCGGAATACTGGGGCGACGAGCGCGTGTTCACCGGTCCGGAAGGCGAAGTGCGTGTGCGGCCGCAGAACGTGATCATCGCGAACAACACGGAGATGCTGCGGCAGTTCGCGCTGCTCGGCATGGGCATCGCGATTTTGCCGAGCTATTTGATCGGCAACGACACGACGCGCGGCCAGCTCGTGCGTCTGCTCGGCGACTATCAATTGCCGCAGGTCGAGATCAACGTCGCGTATCCGAGCCGCCGTCATTTGCCGGCGAAGGTGCGGACGTTCATCGATCACCTCGTCGAGCATTTCAGCCAGACGCCGAATCATCAACTCGGCGAGCAGTGGATTCGCGATGGCCGCGGCAGGCCGGTGGCGCATTCGCACTACGAGCACGCCGACGAACCGGCGACGCCCGCGCCGCGCGCGCGCCCGATCGACGGCGAGCTCGCGCCGAAGCTATCGAAACCGTCGCGTACGCGAGGGCGTGTGCCGGCGGCATCGCCTTTCTGAAAGGCTCGCGCCAGGCGCAAATAAAAAACCCCCGCGACGTTTCTCGCGGGGGTTTTTCTTTCTGACGGACTCCGAGAACGATCAGCTCGTCTTCTTCGCCGGAGCTTTCTTCGCTGCCGCCTTCTTCGCGGGCGCTTTCTTGGCTGCAGTCTTCGCGGACGTGGTCTTGGCGGCGACTGCGACATCGCTGTCGCCGTTGTCGTCGCCGCTGTCGGCTTGAGCTTCCGCTGTCGCGCCGCGCTTCGCCGCCGTCTTCGCGCCCGGTTTGGCCTCTTTCTTCTCGAATTCGAAGCCGATCTTGCCATCCGGCTGCTTCACGAGGAATGCCTTGAAGTTGCGTCCGGTGCGCGACGACTTGAAGTTCGTCAGCAGATCGGTGCGGCCCGCGCCCAGCAGCTTTTCCATCTGTTCGCGGGTGATTTCCTGCTGAAGGATCACCTTGCCGGAGCGGAAGTCGCAAGTCTTCGGATTCGACACCGAGTTTTCGCACACATAGCTCATGCCGTGTTCGAACACGCGCGACTGGCATTTCGGACATGCGCCGACCGGCGTCTGCTCGGAGAAATCGGGCGGTTCGCCGTCTTCGCCGCCGGAATCCTGACCGAAGTCGAATTCGAGCTTGTAGTTCTTGATTTCGTCGTCCAACGCGAGCTTGAGGATCGCCGAGAACGGACGGCCCATCTTGCTGCGAAAGCCCGACAGCGGCCCGATGGTCTTCTCGCGCAGCAATTCCTCGACTTCAGGAATCTCGAACTGACGTCCGCCCGGAATCTTCGAAATCGAAAACTCGCACTTCGTGCACGCGAACCGGCGATAGTTCTCCTTCACCTGCGCGCCGCAATTCGGACACGGCGTTTCGAGCGTCGCGTAATCGCCGGGGATCGTGTCGGAGTCGTACTCTTTCGCGCGTTTGACGATGGTTTGCGTCATGCGCGCGATTTCCTGCATGAACGCATCGCGATGCAGGTTGCCGCGCTCCATCTGCGAAAGCTTGTGCTCCCACTGGCCCGTCAATTCGGGCGCGGTGAGCTCCTCGACGCCGAGACCGCGCAGCAAGGTCATCAGCTGGAATGCCTTGGCCGTCGGGATCAGCTCGCGGCCTTCGCGCACCATGTACTTCTCGCCGAGCAGACCTTCGATGATCGCCGCGCGCGTCGCCGGCGTGCCGAGACCTTTCGCGGCCATCGCGTCGCGCAGTTCCTCGTCTTCGACGAGCTTGCCCGCGCCTTCCATTGCCGAAAGCAGCGACGCCTCGTTGTAGCGCGCGGGCGGCTTGGTCACGAGACCGTGCGCCTCGACCTTTTCGACATCGACCTTTTCGTCCTTCTGCACCGGCACGAGATTGCCTTCCTCGCCCGCGGCTTCGCGGCCGTAGACCTGCAGCCAGCCGGGCTCGACCAGCACCTTGCCTTCCGTCTTGAAGTGATGCCCGGAAACTTCGGTGATGCGCGTCGTCACGAGATATTCGGCCGCCGGGAAAAACACCGACAGGAAGCGCTTGACGACGAGGTCATACAGCTTCTGCTCGGGCTCGGACAGCGCTTTGGGCGCCTGCAGCGTCGGGATGATGGCGAAGTGGTCGCTGATCTTCGAATTGTCGAAGATGCGCTTGTTCGGCTTCACCCAGCCCTTGTCGAGCACCTGCTTCGCGAACGGCAGATAGTTGTTGCTCTCCTTGAGCATGGTCATCGTGTCTTTGACCGTGTTCAGGTAGTCCTCGGGCAGCGCGCGCGCGTCGGTACGCGGATAGGTGAGAACCTTGTGCTTTTCGTACAGCGCTTGCGCGAGGCCGAGCGTGTTCTTCGCCGAAAAGCCGAAGCGGCTGTTGGCTTCGCGCTGCAAGCTGGTCAGATCGAACAGCAGCGGCGACATTTGCGTCGACGGCTTCGATTCCTCGGTCACGGTGCCGGTCTTGCCGCGGCAGGCCGCGACGATGGATTCCGCCGCCGGCAGGCTCCACAGGCGCGAATCGCGCTGCTCCGGATCGTTTTCGACGCGCTTGAACTTCGGATCGAACCAGCGGCCTTCGTACAGGCCCTTCGCGGCGATGAACTCGGCGCGCACTTCCCAGTAATCGCGCGGCACGAATCGCCGAATCTTCTCTTCGCGTTCGACGACGATCGACAACGTTGGCGTCTGAACGCGGCCGACGGTCGTCAGGAAGAAACCGCCGCCCTTGCTGTTGAACGCGGTCATCGCGCGCGTGCCGTTGATGCCGACGAGCCAGTCCGCTTCCGAGCGGCAGCGTGCGGCGTCGGCGAGCGGCTGCATGTCGGCGTCGCTGCGCAGGTTCGCGAAGCCTTCGCGGATCGCGGCGGGCGTCATCGACTGCAGCCACAGGCGCTGGACCGGCTGCTTCGCCTTCGCATGCTGCGCGATCAGACGGAAAATCAGCTCGCCCTCGCGCCCCGCGTCGCATGCGTTGATGAGGCGGTCGATATCTTTTCGCTTCATCAGCTTCGTCAGCACCTTGAGGCGCGACTCGCTTTTCGCGATGGGATTCAGGTCGAAATGCGGCGGAATGACCGGCAGATTGGCGAAGCTCCATTTGCCGCGCTTGACGTCGTACTCCTCGGGCGCCGCGATCTCGAGCAGATGGCCGACCGCGGACGAGAGCACGTAGTCGTCGCTCTCGTAGTACTCGTCATGCTTGGTGAAGCCGCCCAGCGCACGCGCGATGTCGTTCGCGACGGAAGGCTTCTCAGCGATGATCAGGGCTTTGGACATGACTCAAAAGGGTTGGTAACTGGCAGCGGCCCGGTTTGGACTGCTTTAACGACCGCTTTATAGCACACGCTTTGCGCGGCGGGCGCCGAACCGCGAATCCGGGCGTTTCGATATCCGGCCCGCGAAGCGCGTTGCGACAGACGCGAAAGGTGCGTTTCGCGGGCGTCGCAATCAGGCCGTAGCAAGCGCCGGGCGCAGTTTCGGCGCACCGACCATGCCCGGCAGCGCGGTCAGATCGGTGAGCATCCGGTCGACGATGGAAGCCTGCGGCAGAACCGTGCCGAAGAATCGCGTCGTGACCGAGTCCTCGATCAGGATGGTAGGAAAATTTTCCACGTCGAGATCGTCGAAACGGTCGGCGTGATTCTCGATGTCGATCCACGCGAAGCAGACGTCCGGATGCGCGTCCGCCAGCTTGTCGAACCCTTCGCGATACTCGCGGCACGTTCCGCACCATTCCGCGCACAGGCAGGCGACGAACAGCGTGCCGGGCACGGCGATGCGTTCCGCGATGAGATCGGCGTCGGTATCGAGATTCAGCGCGGACATGACGGGTGCGAGATCCTTATTGGTATCGGCTGCGGGGACGGCTCATTTTTCCGCGAATGTAGCACGACGAGGAATCACGAGCGCTGCACCGCCGCGTAGCGACCGCCCGCGAGCGCGGCCACCTGGCCCGACAATTCGAGCTGCAGCAGCGCGCCTTGCAACGCCGCCCCGTCCAGATCGGTGCGCGTCGCGAGGATTTCAAGCGTCGCGGGCGCATGGCCGAGCGCGCCGAGCACGCGCGCGGCATCGGCGTTCATCGGCGTGTCGTGCAACGCCGCCGATGCCCACGATGCGCTCACCGGCCGCAGCCTCCCGCGCTTTGCCGCCGACCCCGCCGCGCTTGCCTGCGCCGACGAGAAACCGAACTCTTCGAGCACTTCTTCCGGCGTTTCGACGAGCTTCGCGCCCTCCTTTATCAGCCGATGACAACCCTGCGAAAGCGGCGCGTGGACGGAGCCAGGCATCGCAAAAACATCGCGCCCCATTTCGTTGGCGAGCCGCGCGGTGATGAGCGAGCCGGAGCGCATCGCGGCTTCGACGATCAGCACGCCGCCCGACAATCCCGCGATCAGCCGGTTGCGCTGTGGGAAGTTGGCGGAGCGCGCGGGCGTGCCGAGCGGCCATTCGGAGAGCATCGCGCCGTCGCGGGCGATTTCGTGCGCGAGCGTGTGATGCGCGGCGGGATACACGAGATCGGCGCCCGTGCCGATGACCGACACCGTGCCGGTCGCACCCTCCAGCGCTCCGCGATGCGCGGACGCATCGATGCCGAGCGCGAGCCCCGACACGACCGCAAGTCCCGCATCCGACAGCACGCGGGCGAAGCGGCGCGCGTCCTCCAGACCTTGCGGCGTCGCATGCCGGCTGCCGACGATGGCCACCGCGCGCGCCTGCAGCAGATCGAGCCGGCCCTTCGCATAGAGCAACGGCGGCGGATCGGGCATCGTCAGCAGCGCTTGCGGATAGGCGGCGTCGGCGAGCGTCAGGACGTGGTTGCCCGGTTCGGATGCCCACGCCAAAGCCGCTTCAATATAGTGGTCGAACGAAACGCCTTCGATGTCCGCGGGTGGCGCGAGCACGGCTTCGGCTGTGCGGGCGTCGGTGGTTTCCGCGAGCGTCGCAAAACTCTCCCACAAAACCTCGCGCGGACCGCCGAAAGTACCGAGCAACGTGCGCAGCGCGAGCGGGCGCAGCCCTTTGGCGTGCGCGAGCCGCAGCCAGGCGCGCAGTTCGTCGGCATCGAGTGTGGAGGCGGCTTCCTCGGTCGGCAGGTCGGCGGTCGTCATGTTAAGATTTTTGATCCGGAATAGATAAAGAAAGGTCGCTCAGGCACGTTTGAAAGCCCGCAGCGACGCCCATCGGCCGCTTGCCGGCGGCGTTGAATCCACTGGATTCACCCGCATATCTTCGGCATGCCGCCCCATTACCCGCAACCTGGCCGAATGGCCGATTTACACGCGTCGCGGCGCGCGTAGACAATCCGAATCATGGCTCTGCTCAAGATACTCAACTACCCGGACAAGCGTCTGAACAAGGTGGCGAAACCTGTCGCCGTGGTCGACGACCGCATCCGCAAGCTCGTCGCCGACATGGCCGAGACGATGTACGCCGCGCCCGGCGTCGGCCTTGCCGCGACGCAGGTGGATGTGCACGAGCGCGTGATCGTGATCGACGTCTCGGACGCGCACGACCAGCTGATGGTCTTCATCAACCCTGAGCTCGTCTGGACGAGCGAGCAGAAGAAGGAATGGGAAGAGGGCTGTCTTTCGGTGCCGGGCATTTACGACTTCGTCGAGCGCCCTGACAAGGTGCGCGTGAAGGCGCTGAACGAGAAGGGCGAAACCTTCGAGCTCGATTGCGACGGCTTGCTCGCGGTGTGCATCCAGCACGAGATGGATCATCTGGCTGGCCACGTTTTCGTGGAATATCTGTCGACGCTTAAGCAGACGCGCATTCGCGGCAAGATGAAAAAGCTGGAAAAGGCGCTGTAACCGATGACTCAATCGCTGCGCGTGGTTTTCGCCGGTACGCCGGAATTCGCTGCCGCCGCGCTCGCGGCCATTCATGCAGCCGGTTTTTCCGTGCCGCTGGTTTTGACGCAGCCCGACCGGCCCGCCGGACGCGGCATGAAGCTGACCGCCAGTGCGGTCAAGCGCTTCGCCGTCGAGCATGGTCTGAAGGTCGCGCAGCCAACGTCGCTGCGTCGCGCGGGCAAGTATCCGCAGGAAGCGGCGGAAGCCATCGATTTGCTGAAGGCCACGCCGCACGACGTGATGGTCGTCGCCGCATACGGGCTCATCCTGCCGCAGGAGGTGCTCGATATTCCGCCGCGCGGCGCGATCAACATTCACGCTTCGCTGTTGCCGCGCTGGCGTGGCGCGGCGCCGATCCATCGCGCGATCGAAGCGGGCGACGCAGAAACCGGCATCACGCTGATGCAGATGGACGCCGGCCTCGACACCGGCGCGATGATCCGTGAGGCGCGCACGCCGATTCTCGCCGACGACACGACCGCCACGCTTCACGACAGGCTCGCGCAGATTGGCGCGGAGTTGATCGTCGCCGCGCTGCGCGATCTCGAACGCGATGGCGCATTGCCGTCCACGCCGCAGCCGGACGAAGGCACGACCTACGCGGAAAAGATCGCGAAGAACGAAGCCGCGCTCGACTGGCGTCGTCCGGCGGAAGAGCTCGCGCGCCAGATTCGCGCGTTCGATCCGTTTCCCGGCGCGTTCGGCACGCTCGACGGTGCGCCGATCAAGATCTGGGCGGCGCAACCGGTCGACGGTGCGGGCGAACCGGGCGCCATCGCCGATGTTTCCCCGGACGGTATCGTCGTTATGTGCGGCAGCGGCGCGCTCAAACTCACGCAACTTCAGAAACCGGGCGGCAAGCGCTTGCCCGCGCGGGAATTTCTCGCGGGCGCGCCGCTCGCGAAGGGCCAGCGTTTCACGCTGCAGTGAAGGACGGCAGGACAGACGCAGCGCTAAAATAAATCGTTGTCAACGCGCGCCTGTCTGTCTGGAGTTTTTCGATGCTCGGCATTACCGGTTTCACCTTCTTTCTCGTCGCCGTCTTTCTTCTAAACGTCACGCCCGGCCCCGATACGGCTTACATCGTCGGACGCAGCGTCGCTCAAGGACGCGGCGCGGGCATCGTTTCGGCGCTCGGGATTTCCGCTGGCTGCATCGTCCATACGCTCGCGTGCGCCTTCGGGTTGACGGCGATTCTCGCTGCATCGGCGACGGCGTTCACGGTCATCAAGATTGCCGGCGCGATTTATCTGATTTATCTCGGCGTGCGCCTCATTTTCGCGAAGCACGACGACACCGAAACCGCGCGCGAGACGCAAAACGAAAAAGCCACGCCGAAATCGCTCGGCCAGCTTTTCGCGCAAGGCTTCGTCACGAACGTGTTGAATCCGAAGGTCGTGTTGTTCTTCGTGTCGTTCTTTCCGCAGTTCGTCGCCGCCGACAGCCAGCACAAGACGCTCGCGTTTCTCGCGCTCGGGGTCGTGTTCATCGCGATGAGCACGGTCTGGAACAGCTTCGTCGCGTGGATCGCGGGCAGCGTCACCGAGCGCTTCGCGGGCAAATCGGGCGTGAAGAAGTGGCTGGATCGCGGGGTCGGCAGCGCGTTCGTCGGACTCGGTATCAAACTCGCGACGACGCATCGATAAATCGCGCAATCTCGGATTGAATTATTGCCGGCTGCCACTATCTAACATTTTGCTTACAATTGTCGTCCCGGTCATGTTGGCCGGGGCAACCGCGCACTTCGCGCACTGCATACAGGGAGAGGAGCTCCGGACATGTTCAACTGGGTCAAAACCGCGATGCTGATGGCTGCGATCACGGCCCTCTTTGTCGTGATCGGCGGAATGATCGGCGGATCGAAGGGCATGATGCTCGCGCTGATCGTCGCGCTCGGCATGAATTTCTTTTCGTACTGGTTCTCGGACAAGATGGTCCTGCGCATGTACAACGCGCAGGAAGTCGACGAAACCACCGCGCCGCAGTTTTATCGCATGGTGCGCGAGCTCGCGACGCGCGCTCAATTGCCGATGCCGCGCGTCTATCTGATCAACGAAGACGCGCCGAACGCGTTCGCCACGGGCCGCAATCCCGAGCACGCGGCGGTCGCGGCGACCACGGGCATTTTGCGCGTGCTGTCCGAGCGTGAAATGCGCGGCGTGATGGCGCACGAACTGGCGCACGTGAAGCACCGCGACATCCTCATCTCGACCATCTCCGCGACGATGGCCGGCGCGATCTCCGCGCTCGCGAACTTCGCGATGTTCTTCGGCGGTCGCGACGACGAAGGTCGTCCGGCGAATCCCATCGCGAGCATTCTGGTGGCAATTCTCGCCCCGATCGCGGGTGCGCTGATCCAGATGGCGATTTCCCGCGCGCGCGAATTCGAAGCCGATCGCGGCGGCGCGGAAATTTCGGGCGATCCGCAAGCGCTCGCGAGTGCGCTCGAGAAGATTCACGCATACGCGACCGGCGTGCCGTTCCCGACCGCCGAGCAGCATCCGGCGACTGCGCAGATGATGATCATGAATCCGCTGTCGGGCGGCGGCATCGCGAATCTGTTCTCGACGCACCCGGCGACCGAAGAGCGCGTCGCCCGCCTGATGGAAATGGCGCGCACCGGCCGCTTCTAAAACCTGCAACGTCGTAAAGCAAGGCCGTTCCGGTTACGCCGGAGCGGCCTTTTTCCTGTTCGGCCGCCGCCGTCCGGGCGCGCAATTCCCGCACGTTACAATTCCCCGTTCGCGCGAACTCTGCGCGTCGCCGTTGACCGTCCCCGTTTCGCCATGACCGACAACCCTTCCCGCCGGCCCGCCGCCGCGCATTTCCGTCTGAGCGCGATGCGTCTCGCGCCCGATTCGCTCGCGTTCGCGCTCGACAGCGCGGCGCAGGCCGTCGGCGCGGTGCGCGCTGGCTCGGCGCTGCCGGCGGCGTTGCAGACGGTCGTCGCGTCGGCGAAGCACGCGAGCGCGCGCGGGGCGGTGCAGGACATCGCGTATCGGACGATGCGCCGTCTCGCGCTCGCCGATGCGCTGCTGCACAGGCTCGTGAAGAAGGCGCCGCCGCCGCATGTGGCGAACGTGCTCGTCTGCGCGTTCGCGCTGCTGACCGACGACGAAGCGCATGCCGCTTACTCGCCCTTCACCGTGGTCGATCAGGCGGTGAGCGCGATCGCCGCGCGCCGCGAATTCGCGTTTGCGAAGGGCCTGGTGAACGCGGTGCTGCGCAATTTTCTGCGTGAGCGCGACACGCTGATCGACGAAACGCGCACAAGCGAAGTCGCGCGCTGGAATTATCCGCAATGGTGGATCGACGCGGTGAAGCGCGGCCAGCCGGATGCCTGGGAGCGCATCCTCGAAGCGGGCAACGCGCAAGGTCCGCTCACGCTTCGCGTGAACGCGCGGCACGCGAGCGTCGACGACTATCTCGCGCGCCTCCGCGACGCGCATATCGAAGCCGACGCCGCCGGCCTGCACGCGGTGCGCCTGAGAACGCCGATGCCCGTCGATCGCATTCCCGGGTTCGACGAAGGCGTCGTGTCGGTGCAGGACGCCGGCGCGCAGCTCGCCGCGCAACTGCTCGGCGTGAAGGACGGCATGCGCGTGCTCGATGCCTGCGCCGCGCCGGGCGGCAAGACGGGCCACATTCTCGAACTCGCGAACGTCGATCTGATCGCGCTCGAAAGCGACGCCGAGCGTTCTGGCCGCATCGGACAAAACTTGCAGCGTCTGAAACTCGACGCGCAAATCAAGATCGGCGACGCGGGCGATCCCGCGCAATGGTTCGACGGCGCGCCCCTCGACCGCATTCTCGCGGACGTGCCGTGCTCGGCGTCGGGCATCGTGCGGCGTCATCCGGATATTCGCTGGCTGCGGCGCGCATCGGATATCGATGCGCTCGTCGCCGAGCAAAGGCGCATCGTGAGCGCGCTGTGGCCGCTCGTCGCGAAGGGCGGCGAGCTGCTCTACGTGACGTGCTCCATCTTTCCCGAGGAGGGCGAAGAGCAGGCCCGCTGGTTTGGAACCGCACATGAAGATGCGGTACGATTGGACGCGCCGGGCCAATTGTTGCCGACAGCGGCGCGCGCAAGCGCGGTCGCGGCGCAAGGTTCACCGGACAGTACAAATCTCGCGAGCCCGCATCGGGACGCGGAGACTCTCGCGGACCACGACGGATTCTTCTACGCGCGCTTTCAGAAACGGTGACGATCAAACGCTTTTTTCCGCTTCGGCTCGCGGCCGTCATCTGGACTGCGCTGACGCTCTGGCTGACGTTCGCCGCGGCCGATTCCGCGTTCGCCGAGACGATCGCCGTGCAGCGCGCGTCGCTGCAAGCGGACAATGCCGGCTGGAGCTTGGACGCGCATTTCGACTTCGACCTGAACAACAGCCTCGAAGATGCCGTGAACCGCAGCGTGCCGCTCTATTTCACGATCGACTTCAACCTGTCGAGACCGCGCTGGTACTGGTTCGATGAAGAGCCGGTCAACGTGTCGCAGAGCATCCGTCTGTCATTTCAACCGCTCACGAACGAATATCGCGTGTCGACGGGCGGCCTGCAGTTGCGCTTCGCATCGTTGAACGAAGCGCTCGCGGTCATCAAGCATGTGACTTCGTGGCATGTCATCGACCGTAATCAGGTGCATGGCGGCGAAACCTATACCGCATCGGTGCGTATGCAGCTCGACATCGCATTGATGCCCAAGCCGTTCCAGATCGACGCGGTGAACAATCGCGACTGGAACCTTTCCTCGGACTGGAAGCGTTTTACTTTTACGGCGGCAGAACGTGCGAAATAGATTTCGACGCGGCCGCACGGACATGAAGAGTTTCGTCGTCCGCTTGCTGGTCTCCACGGTGGCGCTCACGGCAGTCCTGCTGCTCGTGATGCTCGCGCTCGCGAGCGCGAACACCGAGTTCTTCGACCGCTACTACGGCTGGCTCTACGCGGCGAATGTCGCGGTGGCGATGGTCTTCATGCTGATCGTCATCAGCCTGTTCATCATCATCGTGTCGAGGGTGAGGCAAGGGCGCTTCGGCACGCGCCTGCTCGCCAAGCTCGCGTTCATCTTCGCGCTCGTCGGCGTGGTGCCGGGCGCGATCATCTATGTGGTTTCGTATCAGTTCGTGTCGCGCAGCATCGAGTCGTGGTTCGACGTGAATGTCGAAACCGCGCTCACCTCCGGTCTGACGCTCGGGCGCGGCATGCTCCAGACATCGCTCGCCGATTTCAAGAACCGCGGCCGGCAGATGAGCGATCAGCTCGCGAGCGCCGATCCATCGAGTCTCACGCTGTCGCTTTTGCGGCTGCGCGATCAGTACGGCGTGCAGGACGCCGTCGTGTTCGAGCGGCCGCGCGATCAGTACAACCGCGAGGATCTCGCGGCGAACAACAGTTCGCAACGCGTGCCCGGATTGCGCACGGTCGCGCAGGCATCGGGCAATTACTACGCGCTCCTGCCGGCCAACGAGCCGACCGGCACGATGCTGCGGGAGGCGCAGGATCATCCGTACGGCGCGATCGAAGGCGAGATCGACGGCGATCCGAAATCGAACGGGCCGAAGGGCGCATTGCGATTGCGCGTGCTCACGAAGATTCCCGATCCGACGACGACCACGGAATTTCAGCACGTCGACCGTTTCCTGCAGATCGAGCAGCCCGTGAGCCAGGAGCTCGCGCGCAACGCCGACGCCGTGCAGCGCGCGTATCGCGAATATCAGGAGAAGCGGCTCGGGCGCACCGGCTTGCGCAAGATGTATATCGGCACGCTGACGCTCGCGCTTTTTCTCGCGACCTTCATCGCGATGATGCTCGCGCTCGCGCTCGGCAATCAGCTCGCGCGGCCGTTGTTCCTGCTGGCGCAGGGCACGAAGGAAGTGGCCGAAGGCGACTACACGCCCAAACGCGAGATCAATTCACGCGACGAACTCGGCTTTCTCACGCAGTCCTTCAACGCGATGACGCGCCAGCTTTCCGAGGCGCGCGCGGCGGTCGAGAACAATCGCATCGCACTGGAGCATTCGAAGGCGTATCTGGAGAGCATTCTCGCGAACCTCACCGCGGGCGTGTTCGTGTTCGACCGGCAGTTCCGTCTCTCCACCGCGAATCGCGGCGCGGAGCGCATCTTCCGCCAACCGTTCTCCGCGTTGCTCAATCAGCCGCTCGATCAGATCGAGGTGCTCGCCGAGTTCGGCGCGATGGTCAAAAAGGCGTTCGCCGAGCGCGACGCGGCGGCGGTCGGCAGCGATCATCCTGTCGGCGATCGCGGTCACTGGCAGCAGCAGGTCGCGGTGACGGTGCCGGGCGAGAGCGATCCGCTCACGTTGCTCGTGCGCGGCACGCAGTTGTTGAGCGTGACCGAGAGCGACACCGACGACGCGGAAACCACGGGCTACGTCGTCGTGTTCGATGACATATCGGATGTCATCTCCGCGCAGCGTTCCGTCGCGTGGGGCGAAGTCGCGCGGCGTCTCGCGCACGAGATCAAGAATCCGCTTACGCCTATTCAGCTTTCAGCCGAACGTCTGCAGATGAAGCTCGCCGACAAGCTCGCGCCGCCGGATGCGGACGTGCTGAAGCGCGCATCGACGACCATCGTCAATCAGGTGCAGGCGATGAAGCAGATGGTCGACGACTTCCGCGAATACGCGCGCACGCCGCCCGCGGTGCTCGGCAATCTGCAACTGAACGATCTCGTCGCGGAAGTGCTGACGTTGTACGGCATCGAGGACGGCAAGACGCCGATCAAAGTCGATCTCGCGAAGCTGCCGGTGATACGCGGCGATGCGACGCAGATCCGCCAGGTCATCCACAACTTGTTGCAGAACGCGCAGGATGCGGTGGCCGAAGTCGCGGAGCCGCGCGTGCTGCTCGAAACGAGGACAGTAGAATATGGCGAGCCCGATGCATCGGGTCATGCGCGCGTCGCGGTTCGCCTGACTGTGTCGGACAACGGCTCGGGCTTTCCGGCGCGTATTCTTTCGCGTGCTTTCGAGCCTTACGTGACGACGAAAGCGAAAGGCACGGGCCTGGGACTTGCGACCGTGAAGAAGATCGTCGACGAGCACGGCGCGCGCATCGACATACGCAACCGCTCGAAGAGCGCGGATGTGATCGAAGGCGCGCAGATATCGATTCTGTTTCTACAACTCGCGGACGATACCGCGGCGCCCGGCGCGACGCCTGGCTCCGGTGCGCCGGCGAATCATGGAACGACAAAAGCAACAGTGCAGACAAGGGCAGCGTAAATGGCAACCATCCTGGTGGTAGACGATGAAATGGGGATCCGGGAACTGCTCTCCGAGATCCTGAGCGACGAAGGCCATGTTGTGGAAGTGGCGGAAAACGCGCAGCACGCGCGCGACTACCGTCTACAGCAAACGCCCGATCTCGTTTTGCTCGACATCTGGATGCCCGATACCGACGGCGTAACGCTCCTCAAGGAATGGGCCGCGCAGGGCAAGCTCACGATGCCGGTCATCATGATGTCGGGGCATGCGACTATCGACACGGCCGTCGAGGCGACGAAGATCGGCGCGCTCAACTTCCTCGAAAAGCCGATCGCGCTGCAGAAACTGCTGAAGGCCGTCGAGCAGGGACTCGCGCACGGCACTGCGGCGGCGCCCGCGGCGACGGCGGCGAAGCCTCCGTCGAGCGTGAACGCATCGGGCGTGCCGGTCGCGGCTGCGCTGCCGACGGCATCGGCGCTGAATGCATCGAACGATGCGGCGGCGAGCGGCGCGGCGCAGAATCAGCCTGGGCAGACGGCGTCGATCTCGTTCGATATTCCGTTGCGCGACGCCCGCGATGCGTTCGAACGCGCGTACTTCGAATATCACCTTGCGCGCGAGAACGGCAGCATGACGCGCGTCGCCGAAAAGACGGGGCTGGAGCGCACGCACCTGTATCGCAAGTTGAAGCAGCTCGGCGTCGATCTTGGGAAGAACAAGAACGAGGTGTGAGCGCGGCCCCGGACATTTTCAGAAAAATGCGCAAAGGGGCTTGAGGCGCGGGATAGTCTCTGCTATAGTTTCACCTCTTCGTTGGCCCGGTAGCTCAGTTGGTAGAGCAGCGGATTGAAAATCCGCGTGTCGATGGTTCGATTCCGTCCCAGGCCACCAGAATGCAAGAAGCCCGAGAGTGTTATCGCTCTCGGGCTTTTTCATTTTCCGCATGTGAAAAACGCGCAGTCCGTGTAAGCCGACTGCGCGTTTTTTTTTTCAGCGATCCGGCGCTTACTTCGGATTGGCCGCGACGAAATTCTTGAACGCGGTGTAAGACGCCTTCTGCGTTTTGCCGTCGTTCTTCAGCAGGCCGTACGCGCCTTCGCCGCCAGCCGGATCGTCATACAACTGGTACGTCTGAATCGCCTGGATGTTGTACTTCGGCGCCAGCGCGACGAACTGCGCCATCATCTTGTTGCCGACGAGATACGACGCGATCTGCTGATCCGAGCCATACCACGGACGCACGCCGTATTCGTTGAGCCAGATCGGCTTGCCGAACTGCTGCAGTGTTCCGAGTACGTCATGGCAACCCGTGCCGCCGCACGCGTTGGTGATGTCGCCCATATCCGAATACCAGTGCCACGCGGTGATGTCCCAGTTCACGACCGGGTGCCCCGTCGTGCCGTCCGGCTGGGTGCCGGCCGCGAGCATCTGATCCACGGCGTAATGCATCCACGTACCGCCGCCCATGATGATCTTGCCGTTCGTATCGACCGACTTCACGCCGGCGATCATGCCGCGAATGACGCCGCGCGCGATCTGAAATTTCGCGTTGTCGAACTGCTGCGGATAG
This sequence comes from Caballeronia sp. AZ1_KS37, assembly GCF_023631165.1. Lineage (NCBI taxonomy): Bacteria > Pseudomonadati > Pseudomonadota > Betaproteobacteria > Burkholderiales > Burkholderiaceae > Caballeronia > Caballeronia sp. AZ1_KS37. Next base: position 162,435 of record NZ_JALQDP010000001.1, read on the forward strand.
ACGCCGTCGACGTTGTTGTAAATCGTCATCGCGTCGAGTTCGTTCGACACTTCGTAGTACGGGTACTTGTAGGCGGTGGCCGTCCAGACGCCCAACTGATAGCCGGCGTTATACGCGTCGGTCTCGGTGTTGAAGTCGATGCTCATCAGCATGACGGGATACACGGTCACGCCGCCCGCTGCCATCGTCTTCGCGATGCCTGCCAGCTTGTTCGCCGATGACTGGTTGTACACCTCGTTCCGATACAGCTTCACGCCGAGATCCTGCAACTGCGAGAGCTGCACTGCCGGGCTGGAGATGTCGTACGCGCCGCCTTCGTTGTTGTGACCGTTGGCGCCGTAGAAGATCGTGCTCGTGGTTGTCGCGGCCGCCGCCTTGCGGCTCGCCGCGGCTGTGGTCGATGCGGTGTCGAGCGCGTCGTTGCCGCCGCCTCCGCACGCTGCCAGCACCACGCTGGTTGCCACGGCAGCGGTGATAAGGCTCGCCTTGGGTGCCCGTAATGCGTCAATGACGCGCAAGCTGGTCTGAATGTATTTTTTCATTGTATGTACTACTGATGGAGATGTTGTGTATCGGTGAAGTAGGTACGTCTTCAGGAGCGCCGTGAGCCGAAAGGGCGGATCGGAAACGGACCTGCGGTCCCGCTTAACCCTGCGGGAGGGTTTCAAGCCGAGTAACTTCGAAGTGCGAATTAACGGCGGCCGTCATTCGACGGGGCTTTGATGGCGCGCCAGTGTCCTGCAACGAAAGGAAAAAAATACCTGAAGCTGTAACGAGGCCGCGCCATTTTGTTACATGTATAACGGCGCGCGTGTTGGCGGGTTTAGAGACTTCGTCGGAATTGCCGATTTATTTCTTCCGATGATGGCACGAATTACCGCTTCCCCGCGCGCCAGCGCGCCGAGCTCGGCGAACAGCCGCCCTCCGTGTTAAAATTCGCGCCGAATTAAGGACTTGCCTCGTCCTCGGACCCCGCAAGTCCTTTTCTTTTCGGCGCTCCGAATTGCTCGTGCGACGCGCCGGAACATTCGTCCGGCGCTGGTCATCCGTCTCGCATTCCGCTATCGGCGGCATAAAAGGCGTGCGCTTCCGGGCGAAGGCCGCCGGCCTATACTGGACTCGCGGGCGTCTTGCCCGCGCCGCTCGTCGCGAAGTCCGGTCACTCCGACTGCCTGTGCGGCGTGCGACGCCATCAAATTCACGGAGTACGGAGTTTTCACGGTGACTCGGATAGACGCTAAAGACAGCGCGCTCGTGCTGTTCTCCGGCGGCCAGGACTCGGCCACGTGCCTCGCCTGGGCGCTCGAACGTTACAAGACGGTAGAGACGCTCGGTTTCGATTACGGACAGCGCCATCGCGTGGAACTCGAGTGCCGCGAAGGCTTTCGCGCCGCGATCGTGCGCGAGTTTCCGCAGTGGGCCGAACGGCTGGGCGAAGATCACATGATCGATCTGTCCGTGCTCGGCGCGATCAGCGATACCGCGATGACGCGCGAGATCGAGATTCAGGCGACCGCGAACGGCCTGCCCAACACGTTCGTGCCGGGCCGCAATCTGCTGTTCATGACGATTGCTGCAGCAGTGGCGTATCGGCGCGGGCTGAAGGTGCTGGTCGGCGGCATGTGCGAGACGGACTTCTCCGGCTATCCGGATTGCCGCGACGACACGATGAAAGCGCTGCAAGTCGCGCTCAATCTCGGCATGGAAACGCGCTACGCGCTCGAAACGCCGCTGATGTGGCTCGACAAGGCCGATACCTGGCGGCTCGCGGAAACGCTCGGCGGCGAGGCGCTCGTCGAACTGGTGCGCGTCGAGACGCACACTTGCTATGTCGGCGAGCGCGCGGAATTGCACGACTGGGGCTTCGGCTGCGGCCAATGCCCGGCATGCAAACTGCGCAAACGTGGTTATGAGGCGTATCGCGCGGGCGAGCAGGTCGATACCGCGCCGGTCTGATTTTTTTAGAGGTTCACAGAGCAGTCATGACGTACGCGGTAAAGGAAATTTTCTACACGTTGCAGGGCGAAGGCGCCAATGCCGGGCGTCCGGCCGTGTTCTGCCGTTTCGCGGGCTGCAATCTGTGGTCGGGACGCGAGGAAGATCGCGCGGACGCTGTCTGCCAGTTTTGCGACACCGATTTCGTCGGCACCGATGGCGAAAACGGTGGCAAGTACAAAACGCCGGCGGAACTCGTCGCGAAGATCGCATCGCTGTGGCCGGAAGGCGAGGCGCACAAGTTCGTCGTGTGCACGGGCGGCGAGCCGATGCTGCAGATCGACCAGCCGTTCGTCGATGCGCTGCACGAAGCCGGCTTCGAAATGGCGATCGAAACCAACGGTTCGCTGCCGGTGCTCGAGAGCATCGACTGGATCTGCGTGAGTCCGAAAGCCGACGCGCCGCTCGTCGTGACCAAAGGCAACGAGCTGAAAGTCGTGGTGCCGCAGGACAACCAGCGTCTTGCCGAGTACGAAAAGCTCGACTTCGAATACTTTCTCGTGCAACCGATGGACAACGCATCGCGCGACATCAATACGAGGCTCGCGATCGACTGGTGCAAGCGGCATCCGAAGTGGCGCCTGTCGATGCAGACGCACAAATACCTGAATATCCCCTGAACGCCGTGCAGACGATTACCCGAAAACTCGAATTCGATGCGGGCCACCGCATTCCCGATCACCGCAGCCAGTGCCGCAATCTGCACGGGCATCGCTACGTGCTCGAAATCACGCTGCAAGGCGATCTCGTCGATGTGGAAGGCGCGCCCGATCGCGGCATGGTGATGGACTTCGCCGACGTGAAAGCGCTCGCGATGGAGCATCTCGTCAACAAATGGGATCACGCGTTCATCGTCTACGAGGGCGATGTCAAGGTGCGCGAATTTCTGCAGACGCTGTCGGATCACAAGACCGTCGTGCTCGATCGCATTCCGACCGTCGAGAACCTCGCGGCCGTCGCGTTCAACATTCTCGCGGAAGTCTATGACGCGCACTACGGCGTCAATCTCAAGCTGAAGCGCGTGCGTCTGTACGAAACGCCGAACTGCTGGGCCGACGTCGAGCGCGGCTGATTTCAGGCGTGCGCGCGGCCGGAAGCACCTCCGGCGCGCGTGCTTTTGTCACGGTATGATCGTCCGATGAGTCGCCCATCCTCCGAGGCGGCGAGACACGGAGCGCACGCATGCCGTCACTTCATCCGTTTTTCCAGTGGCCGCGCGTGGCCGTCCTTCAAACGCTCGAAGGAGACGCGCGATGAGCACCTTCACCAATCCCCTCAAGCAGCGCTTCTCCGAACCGGGCACGTTGTTCGGCCTGTGGCTGTCGCTCGGCAGCGCCGATGCCGCCGAAGCGCTCGCGCACGCGGGCTTCGACTGGCTCTGCATCGACATGGAGCACTCGCCGAACGATAGCGCCGACGTCGTCGCCCAGTTGCGCGCGATCGCCGCCGCGCATCTGCCGAGCGAGCCGATCGTGCGGGTGCCGGCGAACGAAGGCTGGCTCGTCAAGCGCGCGCTCGACGCAGGCGCGCGCACGCTGATGTTCCCGAACGTGCAATCGGCGGAAGAGGCGGCGCGCATCGTGAGGCTGACGCAATATCCGACCGAAGCGGCGCTGCACGGCCTGCGCGGCGTGGCGGGCGCGGTGCGCGCGGCGGCATACGGTATGCGTCGCGATTACATGGCGAGCGCGAATGCGCAGATTGCGACGATCGTGCAGATCGAATCGGTCGCGGCGCTCGAAGCCGTCGATGAAATTGCCGCGACGCCGGGCGTCGATTGCCTGTTCATCGGGCCGGCGGATCTGGCCGCGAGCCTCGGTCATCTCGGCGACGGCAAGCATCCGGATGTGCAGGCGGCGATCACGAAGATCGTCGACGCGGCGAATCGCGCGGGCATCGCGAGCGGCATCTTCGCACTCGATGCCGCGAGCGCGAAGCAGTACGCGCAGGCGGGCGTCAAGCTCGTCGCGATCGGCGCGGATGTAATGTGGCTGTTGAAGGCGACGCGTCAGGCGTTGCAGGAGGCGAGATCATGAAAGCCGCCGCCGCTGCGATCATCGCGCTGGCGCTCGCCGGTGCGGCCCGCGCCGACAACGCGCCGAAGCCGACCGACATCGCGACGCAAAACGCCGTCGCCGATTACAACGCGGGCAATTTCGTCGCGGCGCGCTCGGAGTTTCGGCGTGCGGCGCAAAGAGGCAGCCGCCTCGCCGAATTCAACTACGCGATGATGCTGCTCAACGGCGAGGGCGGCCCGGCGGATGTGCCCGAAGGCAAGAAATGGCTGCGCCGCGCCGCCGACGCCAACATGACGCACGCGCAATACGTGTACGGCAAGATGTACGACGACGGCCAGTTCGTCGAGAAAGATCCGGCGGAGGCGCATCGCTGGTTCCTGCGCGCGGCGAATCAGGGTCACGTACAGGCCGAACTCGCGCTCGCCAACCAGTTCCTCGACGGACGCGGCACCGCGCGCGATAACACACAGGCGTTCACCTGGTACAAGAAGGCTGCGGAAGGCGGCGACATGACGGCGCAATACGTCGCGGGATCGTTCTACGAGCGCGGCGGCGATGGCGTCGAACGCAATCTGAATGTCGCGCGGGCTTATTACGCGGCAGCGGCCGCGCAGGGCGATCCGGCGGCGAAGCTCAAGTATCTGCAGCTCAGCACCGAACTCGAGCAGCAAAAGCCGCAGTGACGGCGCGCGTCGATAAAAAAACCGCGGTCGAAGCCGCGGCTCATGTGGCGGAAGATAGCCCGCTAACTCTGCATCAACCGCTTTTGCCGCGCGACGCTCATGATGAGCCCGGCCGCGACGCCGAGCGTCGTCAGCGCGGTTCCGCCGTAACTCATGAAGGGCAGCGGCACGCCGACCACCGGCAGAATCCCGCTCACCATGCCGATGTTGACGAACGCGTAAGTAAAGAACGCGAGCGTGAGCGATCCCGCCAATAATCGCCCGAAGAAGGTCGCTCCGTTCGCCGCGATGAACAGTCCGCGCGCGATGAGCGCCATATAAAGAAAGAGCAGCACGAGCCCGCCCGCGAGCCCGAACTCTTCGGAGAACACGGCGAAAATGAAGTCGGTGTGTTTCTCGGGGATGAACTCCAGGTGCGCCTGCGTGCCCTTCAGCCAGCCCTTGCCGAGCGTGCCGCCGGAGCCGATCGCGATCACCGCCTGGATCGTGTGGAAGCCTTTGCCGAGCGGATCGGAAGTCGGATCGAGCAGCGTGCAGATGCGATGCTTCTGGTAGTCGTGCATCATCGGCCAGACGACTTCGGGCTGACAAATCTTTTCCTGGAAGGTCGCGACGCCCGCCACCGCGATGACGCCCGCGATCAGCACCGGCAGGATCAGCTTGAAACTCAGCCCCGCGAAATAGATGACGAACATGCCCGCCGCGAACACGAGCACGGCGGTGCCGAGGTCCGGCTGCTTCGCGATCAGGCCGACGGGCAGCATCAGAATGAGAAAGCCGACGATGTAATCCCACCAGCGAATGTTGCTTTCGCGCTTCTGGTAGTACCACGCGAGCATCAGCGGCATCGCGATCTTCATGATTTCCGATGGCTGGATCACCACGCCGACATTGAGCCAGCGCTTCGCGCCCTTGCGCGTCAGGCCGAACGCGGCGACCGCGATCAGCAACGCGACGCCGACCGTATAGAGCGGCACGGCGAAGCGCATCAGCGTTTGCGGCGGAATGTTGGCGAGTATCCACATCAGGCCGAAGGTCAGCATGATGTTGCGCAACTGGTCTTCGACGCGGCCCGGCATGTCGAGGCTGGCGCTATAGAGCGTCACGATTCCGACGCCGAGCAGCAGGAACACGATCAGCGCGAGCGGCTTGTCGAAGCCCGCGAACATGCGCTTGGCGCGGTCCAGCAGCTCGCGCTTGTCGAATTGGACGTGCAGTTGCATGGCGGTTTCCTTTACTCGTCGATGCCGCCGGACGGCGCGAGAACGCGCACCCCGTCGTTTTCGTTGCTGCGCACCATGGTGGGCGTCGGCTCGCTCGGGCGCTTCTTCGGCGCGGGCGATCGGCCGGGCGTCGATGCAGGCACCGCAGCCGCAGGCGCAGCGGGCGGCGCCGACGCAGCGCGCGGCTTCGAGACTTTCGGAGCGGATGCCGCAGGCGCCGACGCCGCCTTCGCGACATCCGGATTCGACGCCGCTTGCGGCGAAAACGCCGGCGACGAATTCGCGACTGACGCGGGCAGCGCGACGGCGGCGGGCGGTTGCGTGCCGCCGATGACCGGCACGGTCGCTTCGGTCGTGGCCGAAGCCGCCGCTGCGACCGCCGCCGCTTCCGCGCCCGGCTTGAGACGGTCGACGAGGTAATAGTCGAGCACCTTGCGCGCGATCGGACCGGCGGACTCCGCGCCCCAGCCGCCGTTTTCGACGATCAGCGCGATCGCGATCTTCGGCTGCTCCGCCGGCGCGAACGCGATGAACAACGCATGGTCTCGCAGATGCTCGGCCGTTCCGCCGTGGCCCCGATAGTTCGCGCCCTGCAGCGAATAGACCTGTGCCGTGCCCGTCTTGCCCGCCGCGAGATAGGGCGCACCCGCGAAAACCTTCGCTGCCGTGCCGTTCGTCACGACGCCTTCCATTGCGTGCTTGATGACGTCGATGTCCTTCTGCTGCACCGGAATCTTGTTGCTCGGATCGCGCACGACCGCGCGCAGGTCCTTGTTGATCGGATTCTCGATGTTGCGCACGAGGTGCGGCTTCATCACGACGCCGTTATTCGCGAGTGTCGCCGTCGCGTGCGCGAGTTGCAGGATCGTGAACGAGTTGTAGCCCTGTCCGATGCCGAGGCTGATCGTTTCGCCTTCGTACCATTTCTGCTGTTCGGGCTTGCGGTACGCCTTGCGCTTCCATTCCGTCGACGGAAGAATGCCCTTCGCCTCGCCCGCGATATCGATGCCGGTGATCTGGCCGAAGCCCCACGGCTTCATGAAGCCGGCCATCGCATTGACGCCGAGATCGCGCGCGAGCATGTAGAAGTACGTGTCGTTCGACACGACGATCGCGCGGTTCATGTCCACCCAGCCCTGACCCGAGCGCACGTCGTTGCGGAACGTGTGGCCGCCGAACGTGAAGTAGCCCGGATCCTGGAAGCCCCAGCCCGGCGTGCGCTTGTGCAGCGACAACGCGGCGAGCGCCATGAACGGCTTGTAAGTCGAGCCCGGCGGATACGTGCCGTGCAGCGGACGATTCAAGAGCGGATGATCCGGCGAATTGTTGAGCGCGTCCCAGGTTTGCTGATCGATGCCGTCGACGAAAGAATTCGGATCGAAACTCGGCGCGGAGACGAATGCGAGCACGTCGCCGGTCGATGGCTCGATCGCGACGAGCGCGCCGCGCTTGCCCGCGAATGCCTGCTCCGCGACCTGCTGCAAGCCGATATCCAGCGACAACTGCAAATTGTTGCCCGGCGTCGCCTGCGTGCGCGACATCGTGCGTACCGGACGGCCGCCCGCGGTCACTTCCACTTCCTCGAAACCGGTCAGGCCGTGCAGCTCCGTTTCGTAGCTCTGCTCGACGCCGATCTTGCCGACGTAATCCGTGCCCTTGTAATTGTTGGCGTCGAGGCGCGGATCGTAGTGATCCGAGCTTTCGTCGTTGGCGTCGCTCGCGTCGTCGATGCGCTCCTGATCGCGCTGCGATATGCGCCCGATATAGCCGATCACATGCGCTGCGGTCGTGCCGAGCGGATATTGGCGGAACAGGCGCGCGCGCACTTCGACGCCGGGAAAGCGGAAACGCTGCGCCGTGAACTTGGCGACTTCCTCGTCGGTGAGACGCGTGCGAATCGGCAGGCTTTCGAAATTCTTCGAGTCCTCGAGAAGCTTCTTGAAACGGCGGCGGTCGCGCGCGTCGATCGGAATGACTTGCGACAGCTCGTCGATGGTTTCGTCAAGCGTGCCGTTGATCTTGGAGCGCGTGATTTCGAGCGTGTACGCCGAATAGTTCTTCGCCAGCACGACCCCGTTGCGGTCGGTGATGATGCCGCGATTCGGCACGATCGGCGCGACCGAAATGCGGTTCTCGTTTGCCTGCAACGAGTATTTGCTGAAATGCCAGACCTGCAAATAGAGGAAGCGCAGCCCGATCAGCCCGAAGCAGATGAACACGAACAGTCCCGCCGCCGCGACGCGCAGGCGGAACTTCGACAACTGTTGCTCGGTGTTCTTGATTTCGGTCATGCAGCTTTCGCGGTGTGCTCGCGATTCAAGTGTAGTTCGCGCGCGGCGGTTTTTTCGCCGACCCGGCGCCGCGCGGCAAGACTCAGATTGGACGCGTATCGTCCGGGTCGGCGGCGCGGCGTTGCGGCATCAGCAGGAGGAAGCTCGCGATCGGCCAGAGCAGCGCTTCGACGAATCCGTTGATGAGATAGCTCCAGCCGGGGAACGCGGCGCCCGTCATCAGGCGGATGATGAAAGGCACGAGATGCGCGCCCACCAGCAGCGGCGCGACGACGAACATCTGCACGGGCAGTGTCATCCACAGCACGCGGCGATGAATCGTGATCGCGCCGTACGAAAGCAGCGTGTAGGCCAGCGCGTGTTCGCCAAGGAGATTCGCGTTGTGCACGTCCATCAGGATGCCGAGCATGAACGCGATGCCCATGCCGACCTTGCGCGGTTGATGCACGTTCCAGAACAGCAGCACGAGCGCGACGAAATCCGGCACGCCGATGAGCCGTCCCCACGGCATGAGGTTCAGCAGGAACGCGGCGGCCAGGCTGAACGTGATGAAGTACGGATTGACCGGCTGCAGGATGTATTGCGGGCGGTTCATCGCGCGGCTCCCGATGATGCGGGTTTCGGCGCATGCGCCTTCTTCGACGGTTTCGCCGCCGCGCCCGATGCAGCTTTCGGCTCGGCCGCCTTCTCCGACGGCTTCGCGGGCGCGGGCGCTGCCGGTGTTGCAGCCGCTGGCGCAGAACCCGGCACCGGAGCGGAAGCGCCGCTCGCGCCCGCTGCGGCGGCAGCCTTCGGGGCGGGCTTCTTCTTGCCCTTGTTTTCCTTCGCTTCCTTGGCGGCCGCGGCTGCTTCGACTTCGACCGGATTCGGCGGCTGATTCAAGTTGTAGTGCAGCACGAGCAACTGGCGCGCGCCGCGCACGGCCGCGATCGGCACGCAGACGACGCGCGCGAACGCCGTATCCGCCTGCTTGTCGACGCGCAGCACCTTCGCGACCGGCAGTCCCGGCGGATAGATGCCGTCGAGGCCGCTCGTCACGAGTTCGTCGCCGGCTTGGACGTCGGCGCTGATCGGCACGAAGCGAAGATCGAGCGTGTCGCCCTTCGGCGTGCCGTAAATCACGCTGCGCAAGCCGGTGCGCGAGATCTGGACGGGCACGGCCTGGTCTTTATCGGTGAGCAGCGTGACTTCGGATTGCAGCGGAAACACGCGCGTCACCTGACCGATCACGCCGTCTTCGGTGACGACGGGCGCGCCGTCCTGGATATTCTGCTGCGAACCCTTGCCGATCACGACTTTCTGCGTGAACGGATCGCGCGTGTCGTATTGAATTTCGGCGGGCGTTTCTTCGGTCGTTGCGCGCGATTGCAGATTCAGCAGCGCGCGCAGATGCGCGTTCTCGATGGCGAGCTGGGCCGCGTCGCCCGCCTTGACGGAAAGCTCCAGATTCTTGTCGCTGAGCTTGCGGTTTTCGCTGCGCAGCGTCGCGCTGGTCACGGCGAGATCGGCGGCGCCCATGAAGATGTCGCGCGGCACCAGCGCCGCGCGCTGCAATGGATACAGCCCGGCGCCGAGCATCCCGCGAACGATTTCCAGCGTGCTGAAGCGAGCGTCCGAGATGAGCAGCGCGATGGCGAGCACCACGAAGAAGATCAGGCGCGCGAGCGCGGAAGGGCCTTGCTTGAAAAGGGGCGGCGGACTGTATTCCATGGTCGGCGCCGAGGGCGTGAACGGATGGATCGATGCTGCAGGTCACTTCGCCGGCGGCGAAACCTGCCCTACGCTGTTCCGACAACGGCCCGGACAGAGGCCGGGCCGTGCGCGCGTCGCGTTACGCGGGTGCTTGCAAGCGTGCTTCGGCGTTGCGTCGATATCCGGACGCCCGAAGCAGCAGATCACTCGTACGAGAAGATGCTGCCGAGCTTGTCCATGCGCTCGAGCGCCATGCCCGAGCCACGCACCACGCAAGTCAGCGGATCTTCGGCGACGAGCACCGGCAGGCCGGTTTCTTCCGCGAGCAGGCGGTCGAGATCGCGCAGGAGCGCGCCGCCGCCCGTCAGCATCATGCCGCGCTCCGCGATGTCCGCGCCGAGTTCCGGCGGCGTCTGTTCGAGCGCGATCTTCACCGACGACACGATCTGGTTCAGCGGGTCGGTCAGCGCTTCGAGAATTTCATTGCTCGAAATGGTGAAGCTGCGCGGAATGCCTTCCGACAGATTGCGGCCCTTGACTTCCATTTCCTTCACTTCGGAGCCGGGGAACGCCGAGCCGATTTCCTTCTTGATGGCTTCGGCTGTTTGCTCGCCGATCAGCATGCCGTAGTTGCGGCGGATGTAGTTGACGATGGCCTCGTCGAACTTGTCGCCGCCGACGCGCACCGAGCCCTTGTACACGATGCCGCCCAGCGAGATGACGCCGACTTCCGTCGTGCCGCCGCCGATGTCGACGACCATCGAGCCCGTTGCTTCCGAAACCGGCAGGCCCGCGCCGATTGCCGCGGCCATCGGCTCTTCGATCAGATAGACCTGCGAGGCGCCCGCGCCGTGTGCCGCTTCCTTGATCGCGCGGCGCTCGACTTGAGTGGAGCCGCACGGCACGCAGATGATGATGCGCGGCGACGGCGAGAACATGCGGGATTCGTGAGCGGTCTTGATGAACTGCTTGATCATCTGCTCCGTGACGGTGAAGTCGGCGATCACGCCGTCCTTCATCGGGCGGATGGCCTCGATGTTGCCCGGCACTTTACCGAGCATCTGCTTGGCTTCCTTGCCGACCGCCTGAATGGTCTTCTTGCCGTTGGGGCCGCCTTCCTGGCGAATCGAAACGACCGAGGGTTCGTCGAGGACGATGCCCTTGCCGCGCATGTAGATCAGCGTGTTGGCGGTGCCGAGGTCAATCGCCAGGTCGTTGGAGAAATAGCTGCGCAAAAAACCGAACATTCAAAAATCCTGTCTCGCTGGGTGGCCGTTCGTCGCGAGGAGCGCCGGGGACGGCAGCGGAAAAAATAACGGTTTGCCGGGGCGGCGAACGCTCGCCGGGAAGGGCAAATCCGGGAAGAAATCTACTGCAGAACGGAACGCTGGACGCAAACGTTTCTCGGAATCCATCAAATGCGGGAGAAAGCCGCCGACAAGCCGTTCCAGAGGTGAGTCGAACGTGTAATGATACCTTATAATTTGTGGGTATCTATAGGAAAAGGATGGCAGTTTTTGCCATCGCCAGACCTGTTTCCGAGGGCTCCTTTCAAGATCGCAACTGGCTGCTGCAGCGAAAGTTTTCGAGATTGAGGCTGTCCACGCTTTCTCCGGTGAATCCATGTCTTTGACCCTGACCGACGTAAAACGCATCGCGCACCTCGCGCGGCTCGAATTGCCCGACCACGAAGCCGAGCCCACGCTCACGCGGCTCAACGATTTTTTCGGTCTCGTCGAGCAGATGCAGGCCGTCGACACGACCGGCATCGAACCGCTCGCGCACCCGATCGAGCAGATCGAGGAAGTCGCGCTGCGTCTGCGTGACGACGCTGTCTCAGAGCGTGTCGAACGCGAAGAGTTCCAGCGTTGCGCGCCCGCCGTGCAAGACGGACTCTATCTCGTGCCCAAAGTCATCGAATAAGCATCAAACATTCAGCGTCAGCGCGTGATTCACACCGCGCTCATCAGGAAACTGCAATGCATCAGAAAAGCTTGACCGAACTGCGCGCCGCGCTCGACTCGAAGGAAGTATCCGCGGTCGAACTGGCGCAGTCGTATCTGCGGCGCATCGAGGGCGCGAAGGAATTGAACGCGTTCATCGGCGTCGACGCCGCGCTCACGCTCGAACAGGCGAAAGCCGCCGACGCGCTCATCAGCGAAGGCCGCGTGGGCGCGCTCACCGGCTTGCCGATCGCGCACAAGGACGTCTTCGTCACGCGCGGCTGGACATCGACCGCCGGCTCGCACATGCTCGAAAACTATTCGAGTCCGTTCGATGCGACCGTCGTCGATCGCCTCGCGAACGCCGGTATGGTCACGCTCGGCAAGACCAACATGGACGAGTTCGCGATGGGCTCGTCCAACGAGAATTCGTACTTCGGCGCGGTGAAGAATCCGTGGGATATGAAGGCCGTGCCGGGCGGTTCGTCGGGCGGTTCGGCTGCTGCCGTGGCCGCGCGTCTCGCGCCCGCCGCGACCGGCACGGACACCGGCGGCTCCATCCGCCAGCCCGCTTCGTTCACCGGCATCACCGGCATCAAACCGACGTATGGCCGCGTTTCGCGTTATGGAATGATCGCGTTCGCGTCGTCGCTGGATCAGGGCGGCCCGATGGCGCAAACGGCGCACGACTGCGCGCTGCTGCTGAACGCGATGGGCGGCTTCGACGAGCGCGACTCCACGAGCCTTCAACGCGAGAACGAAGACTACACGCGCTATCTCGGCAAGACGTGGAACGGCAGCGATGATGCCGGCAAGCCGCTGAAGGGCTTGCGCATCGGCATGCCGAAGGAGTATTTCGGCGCGGGTCTCGCCGACGACGTGCGCGCGTCCATCGACGCCGCATTGAAGCAATACGAAGCGCTCGGCGCGACGCTCGTCGAAGTGTCGCTGCCGAAGACCGAGCTTTCGATTCCCGTGTACTACATCATCGCGCCGGCGGAGGCATCGTCGAATCTGTCGCGCTTCGATGGCGTGCGCTACGGGCATCGCGCGGCCGAGTACCGCGATCTGCTCGACATGTACAAGAAGTCGCGCGCGGAAGGCTTCGGGCCGGAAGTGAAGCGGCGGATTCTCGTCGGCACGTACGTGCTGTCGCACGGTTATTACGACGCGTACTACCTGCAGGCGCAGAAGATTCGCCGCATCATCGCGCGCGATTTCCAGGAAGCGTTCAAGCAGTGCGACGTCATCATGGGACCGGTCGCGCCGTCGGTCGCGTGGAATCTCGGCGAGAAGGCCGACGATCCCGTGCAGATGTATCTCGCCGATATCTACACGCTTTCCGTGAGCCTCGCGGGCCTGCCCGGCATGAGCGTGCCGTGCGGTTTCGGCGCGGGCGCGAATGCGAATCGGCCGGTCGGTCTGCAGATCATCGGCAACTATTTCAACGAAGCCCGGATGCTCCAGGTCGCCGACGCTTATCAGCGCGCGACCGACTGGCACCGCAAGGCACCTGCATCGGCATTGGCATCGGGAGTGTGAACATGCAGTGGGAAGTCGTCATCGGTCTGGAAACGCACGCGCAGCTTTCCACCGTCTCCAAGATTTTTTCCGGCGCGCCCACGCAGTTCGGCGCGAGCCCGAATTCGCAGGCGAGTCCCGTCGATCTCGCGTTGCCCGGCGTGTTGCCTGTGATGAACCGCGGCGCCGTCGAGCGCGCGATCCGCTTCGGTCTCGCGATCGGTTCGCACATCGCGCCGCGCAGCATCTTCGCGCGCAAGAACTACTTCTATCCGGATCTTCCGAAGGGCTATCAGATCAGCCAGTACGAGATTCCGGTCGTGCAGGGCGGGCAGATCACGATTCAGGTGCCGGCCAACGAGAAGGCGGGCAAGGAAGCGTACGAGAAGACCATCAACCTGACGCGCGCGCACCTCGAAGAGGACGCAGGCAAGTCGCTGCACGAAGACTTCGCGGGCATGACGGGCATCGACCTGAACCGCGCGGGCACGCCGCTGCTCGAAATCGTCACTGAGCCGGAAATGCGCAGCGCCGCGGAAGCGGTCGCGTATGCGAAGGCACTGCACGGTCTCGTCGTTTGGCTCGGCATCTGCGACGGCAACATGCAGGAAGGCTCGTTCCGTTGCGACGCGAACGTCTCGGTGCGCCCGGTCGGCCAGAAGGAATTCGGCACGCGCGCCGAGATCAAGAACTTGAACTCGTTCCGCTTTCTCGAAGAAGCGATCCAGTACGAAGTGCGCCGTCAGATCGAGCTGATCGAAGACGGCGGCACGGTGGTTCAGGAAACGCGTCTTTATGACCCGGACAAGCGCGAAACGCGTTCGATGCGCAGCAAGGAAGACGCGCACGATTACCGCTATTTTCCCGATCCCGATCTGATGCCGCTCGTGATCGATGCATCGTGGATCGATCGCGTGAAGGGCGAGATGCCCGAGCTGCCGGCGGACATGCAGAAGCGTTTCGTCGACACGTACGGTTTGACGCCGTATGACGCGGGCGTGCTGACATCGTCGAAGGCGATGGCGTCCTACTTCGAAGCGCTCGTGCAGAAGGCGGGCGCGTCCCAGGCGAAGATCGCCGCGAACTGGATGATGGGCGACGTCTCCGCGCAACTGAATCGCGAATCGCTCGATATCAGCGAATCGCCGGTATCGGCCGCGCAGCTCGCGCTCATCATTCAGCGCATCGCCGATGGCACCATCTCCAACAAGATCGCGAAGGACATTTTCCAGACGATCTGGGAAGAGAAGGCGACCGACGAGGCCGCCGCGGATCGCATCATCGACGCGAAGGGTTTGAAGCAGATTTCCGACACCGGCGCGCTCGAAGCGATCATCGACGAGGTGCTTGCGGCAAACCAGAAGTCCGTCGAGGAATTCCGCGCGGGCAAGGAGAAGGCGTTCAACGCGCTGATCGGCCAGGCGATGAAGGCGACCAAGGGCAAGGCGAATCCGCAGCAGGTGAACGAGCTTTTGAAGAAGAAGCTCGGCTGATTGTTTCGGTGCGTGAAAGACAGGGCCGTTGCCGGTTAAGCTAGGCGACGGCCTTTCTTTTTGGTGATCACAAAAATATGGCAAAAAAACCCGAACTCGACGACTTCCGTGTGCCTTTCTTCGACGCCGGCAAGAAGCGCAAGCCATTCGACCTGAGCGCGATCGATCCGTCCGCGAAGCCGTTTTCCAGCGGCACGAAGGACATCGACCGCGAGCGTCTCACGGCGATCGGCGTGCAGCTCGACGATCTTCAGGAGAAACTGCACGCGCAGCGCCGCCGGCGCGTGCTGCTCGTGCTGCAGGGCATGGACACGAGCGGCAAAGACGGCACGGTGCGCGCGGTGTTTCACGATGTCGATCCGCTCGGCTTGCGCATCGTGCCGTTTCGCGCGCCGTCCGAGCGCGAGGCCGCGCACGATTTTCTGTGGCGCGTGCACGCGCAGGCGCCGATGGCCGGCGAATTCGCGATCTTCAACCGCAGTCACTACGAAGACGTGCTCGTGCCGCGCGTGCTGAAGTCGATCGATGCCGACGAATGCGAACGGCGTTATCGGCATATTCGCGAATTCGAGGCGCTGCTCGCTGACAGCGGCACCACCATCGTCAAATGCTTCCTGCACATTTCGAAGGACGAGCAGCGCGAGCGACTGCAGGCGCGCATCGACGATCCGACGAAACACTGGAAGTTCGACGTCTCCGATCTCGAAGCGCGCAAGCAATGGGACGACTATCAGGCCGCATACGCCGACGCGCTCGCGGCGACATCGACGGATTACGCGCCTTGGTACATCATTCCGGGCAATTCGAAGACGCATCGCAACGTGATGGTCGCAGAGCTGCTGTTGCGCACGATGCAGGACATGAAGCTCGAATTCCCGCCGGCGAAAGAATCGCTGAAGGGCGTGAAGGTCGAATAATCAAGATCAAAAAGGAAGAACATGTTTCGCGTGATAACCGCCAATCTCAACGGCATCCGTTCGGCCGCCAAGAAAGGTTTCTTCGACTGGTTCGGAGAGCAGAAATCCGACGTCGTGTGCGTTCAGGAAATCAAATGCTCGCAGGACGATCTGACGCCGGAATTTCTCGCGCCGCACGGTTTCCAGGGCTATTTCCAGCACGCGGTGAAGAAGGGCTACAGCGGCGCCGGTCTGTACACGCGCCACGAACCGGATGACGTGATCATCGGCTTCGGTTCGGAAGAGTTCGATCCGGAAGGGCGCTATGTCGAAGCGCGTTTCGGCAAGTTGTCGGTCGTTTCGGTGTATGTGCCGTCGGGTTCGAGCGGCGACGAGCGTCAGCAGGCGAAGTATCGCTTCATGGACGAGTTCATGCCGCATCTGGACGCGCTTTCGAAGGAGCGCGAAGTCATCCTGTGCGGCGATGTGAATATCGTGCACAAGGAAATCGACATCAAGAACTGGAAGAGCAACCAGAAGAATTCCGGTTGTTTGCCCGAAGAACGCGCGTGGCTCACGAAGCTTTTCGACGACGTCGGTTATGTCGATGTATTCCGCACGCTCGATCAGCGTCCCGAGCAATATACGTGGTGGAGCAATCGCGGCCAGGCGTATGCGAAGAACGTCGGGTGGCGTATCGATTATCAGATCGCGACGAAGGAAGTCGCCGCGACCGCGAAGAAGACGTCGATTTTCCGGGATATCAAGTTCAGCGACCACGCGCCGCTGACGATCGATTACGACTGGAAGATCGCGAAGAAGAAGTGAGCTAGCGCCCGCTCTTCTTGAACCGCCCCATCCCGGCGTAATTCGGCAACTGATCGATGGTCTTGCCGACCGCCTTCGCATAGAGCGGCATCATGTCCGGCATGCGTTTGAGCAGATCCTGCCGGCGATCCGGCCCGTACGGATGCAGCCAGATGAAGCCATCGTCCGCGCGGCGCGTGCCCGAATCGATCTTGTTCCACAACGTGACGGCCGCGCGCGGATCGTAGCCCGCGCGCGACGCGATCTCGCTGCCGATCACGTCGGCTTCGGTTTCGTCGGCGGGGGAATAGCGCATCGTCAGCAGTTCATCGCCGATATCGGGCTGCTGCGACGCGTAATTCGAAAAGCCGAAAAGCTGCGGCATGCCGTTCGACGAGAGCTGCGCCGCCTGCTGCCGCCCGAGCCGCTCGCGCGCATGCTCGCGCAACGCGTGCGCGATTTCATGGCCGATCATCATGCCGATCTCGTTGTCGTTCAGATGCAGCTTGTCGATCAGCCCGCTGTACACGACGATCTTCCCGCCCGGCAGGCAGACCATGCGCTCGTCGGCCGACTTGATGACGTTGATCTCCCACTTCCAGCTCTTCGCGCGATCGTTCCACTTGAGCGCGAACGGAATCTCGTGATTCGCGATATCGCGCACGCGTTTGACGAGCGGGTTGGTATCGGGGAGCAGCGTCTTGTTGCGCTCGGCATCGTGGATGACCTGAGCGTATTCGTCGGCGGCCTGCGCTTCGAGCGTCGCGGGCGCAATCAGGTTGCGAAACAGCGCCGTATTGCCGAAACGGATCTGGTTGTTCGGTGCGGAGTACGGCGGCGGCGTCTTTTGTTCGTCCTGGGCATGCGCGGACGAAGGGGCGAGCGACGCCCATGTCCATGCGCAAACCAAGGCGCGAAGCTTGAAAGAAACCGTCATCGTCGAATTCTCCAGGGCGCGATCTTGGGCAACAGTAACATGCCCGGAATGGACAGCGCGACGCAGATCATGAAGTACGGAAACCAGCCGGTTTCATTCACGATGTAGCCGCTGCCCGCCGCCGCGAAGGTGCGCGGCACGGCCGCGAGGCTCGTGAAGAGCGCGAATTGGGTCGCGGTGTAGCGCGGGTCGGTCGTGCTCGCGATATACGCCGTGAAGGTCGCGAGCGTGAGACCCGTCGCGAAGGTTTCGAAGCCGTACAGCACGCCGAGCGCGAACGGCGACGGCCCGATCTTCGCGAGCCATGCGAAGCCGAGCGTCGCGACGATCTGCAGAATGCCGAAGATCCACAAGCCGCGCGCAATGCCGATCTTCACGAGCGCGATGCCGCCGAGCAAGCCGCCCGCGATGCTCGCCCAGAACGCGACCGCTTTCGCGATCACGCCGATCTGCGCGAGCGAGAATCCGACGTCGATGAAGAACTTCGTCGCGAGCGCGGTGGCCATCGTATCGCCGAGCTTGTACAGGAAGATGAAACTGAGCACGAGCAGCGCCGCGCGCCAGCCGTCACGCGTGACGAACTCGTGAAAGGGCTCGACGATCGCCTCGCGCAGATTTTTCGGCGGCGCGCCATGAATCTGCGGCTCCTTCACGACGAGCGTCATGATGAGCCCCGGCAGCATGAACGCGGCGGTGATCAGAAAGACGCTTTTCCACGGCAGGACGGTCGCGAGAATCAGCGACAGCGAACCGGGCACGAGTCCCGCGACCTTATATGCGTTGACGTGCACCGCGTTGCCGAGCCCTTGTTCGGTGTCGGCGAGGAGCTCGCGGCGATAGGCATCGATGACGATATCCTGACTCGCGCTGAAGAACGCGACGAGCGCGGCGATCGCGGCGACGGCCCAGAGATTCTGCTCAGGCGAGAAGAAGCCGAACGAGCCGATCGCGATCATCACGAGCACTTGCGTGACGAACATCCAGCCGCGCCGCCTGCCCGGACTCCAGCCGGGAAAGCGCGGAATGAAACGGTCCATCAGCGGCGACCAGACGAATTTCCACGTGTACGGAAGTCCGATCAGCGCGAAGAGACCGATCTCCTTGACGTTGATGTGCGCGGTCGTGAGCCACGCCTGCAACAGGCTATAAAGCGTGAAGAGCGGCAATCCGGACGTAAAGCCGAGAAAGACGCAAATGAGGATGCGCTTGTTGAGGAACGCGCGCCATCCGGGATGATCTTCGTGAGCAGTTAGAGCGGGCGCCTCGTGTGGCGTATCGGGCATGTCAGATTACGGGCAGTTGTCGATGCGGGAACCCGCCGGTCGATGTTACCGGCGCTTCACGCGATAGACCGCAAGACTACCACGCCAGTTCGCGCCCCAACGGACCGACTGCCCGCCGTGCAGCACCACGCGATCCAGAATCTCGATGCCCACTTCCGGCGCGAGCGCCTCGAAGTCCTTGATCGTGAGCACGCGCACGTTCGGCGTGTTGTGCCATTGATAAGGCAGCGATTTCGACACCGGCATGCGTCCCTGAATCACCGAAAGCCGATGCTGCCAGTAACCGAAATTCGGAAACGACACAATGCATTCGCGTCCGACGCGCACCGTTTCGCGCAGGATCGCGGCGGTCTGATGGATCGTCTGCAGCGTCTGCGAGAGGATCGCGAAGTCGAAGCTGTCGTCTTCGAAGAGACGCAAGCCGTCTTCGAGATTCTGCTGGATCACGTTCACGCCTTTTTGCGCGCACGCGAGCACGCCGGCATCGTTGATTTCGATGCCGTAGCCCTTCACTTCCAGTTCTTCACCGAGCAGCGACAGCAGCGAACCGTCGCCGCAGCCGAGATCGAGCACCGTCGAGCGCGGTTCGACCCAGCGGGCGATCGCGCGAAAGTCCGAGCGCAGCGCGAGGGAATCGAGAGTGTGCTGGTTCATGCGCCGATCTCCGTGGCAATGCGTTCGTAGTAGGCGCGCATCAGATTGTGATAGCGCGCGTCGTCGAGCAGGAAGGCGTCGTGGCCGTGCGGCGCGTCGATTTCCGCGTAGCTCACCGTGCGCTTGTTGTCGAGCAGCGCCTTCACGATCTCGCGCGAGCGCGCCGGCGCGAAACGCCAGTCGGTCGTAAAGCTGGTGATGAGATATTTCGCCGATGTATTGGCAAGCGCTTTCGTTAGATCGCCGTCGAAGGCTTTCGCGGGATCGAAATAATCGAGCGCGCGCGTGATGAGCAGATACGTGTTCGCATCGAAGTATTCGGCGAACTTGTCGGCCTGATAGCGCAGATACGACTCCACTTCGAATTCGACATCGAAATTGAAGTTGTACGCGTCGAGCGCGCCTTCGGCACGGCGCAGCGCGCGGCCGAATTTCACGGCCATGTCGTCGTCCGACAGATACGTGATGTGGCCGATCATCCGCGCGACGCGCAAGCCGCGGCGCGGCTTCACGCCGTGCGCGTAGTAATCGCCGCCGTGGAAATCGGGGTCCGAGAGGATCGCGGAGCGCGCCGTCTCGTTGAACGCGATGTTCTGTGCGGACAGCTTCGGCGTCGACGCCACCACGATGCAATGCGCGAGCCGCTCCGGATACATCATGCTCCACGCGAGCGCCTGCATGCCGCCCAAGCTGCCGCCCATCACGGCCGCGAAGCGCTCGATACCGAAGCGGTCCGCGAGACGCGCCTGCGCGTTCACCCAGTCCTCGACGGTGACGACCGGAAAGCTCGCGCCATACGGTTTTCCGGTTGCGCCGTCGATGCTCATCGGTCCGGTCGAGCCGAAACACGAGCCGAGATTGTTCACGCCGATGACGAAGAAGCGGTTCGTGTCGAGCGGCTTGCCGGGGCCGACCATGTTGTCCCACCAGCCGACGTTCTTCGGGTTATCGGCGTGAATGCCGGCGACGTGATGCGACGCGTTCAGCGCATGGCACACGAGCACGGCGTTCGAGCGCGCGGCGTTCAGTTCGCCATAGGTTTCGACGACGAGTTCGTAGTCGCCGAGCGACGAGCCGTTCTGCATCCGCAGCGGCTCGGTGAAGCGCATTGTTTGGGGAGTGACGATGCCGATCGATTCCATTCATTCCGCCTTTGACCTGGCGGCTAAACGGTGTCGGCGATGCGCTGCCTGAGAAATCGAGCGCGGCTGACGACCTCTTTAGCCGCATTTATAGTGAACCCCGCGAAAGATCACTGAGGTTCGCGCGCCCGCAATCGAGTCAGCAAATCGGCGCACTGTTCATGTTCGAGAAAATCTCGTTAGCGGGGAAGTATAGCGGAAAACGTCATAACGCCGTCAATAATGCCGCCATCTGCCGCGCCTTGGATGCGGCCCGCTTTAGCGTCTATATTGTCTAATCGCCTCGTCGTCCCGAGGAAAGGACATGAAACCGAGCCGGGTCAGACCGCTCAGTCACCTGAAGAGCCGCGCGGCCGAGATGATCCGCAATATCGTCGAGAGCCGCGAGCCGATGCTCATCACGCAGAACGGTGAAGGCAGGGTCGTCGTGCAGGATGTGCAGTCCTATGAAGACCTGCATCAGACGCTTGCCTTGCTGAAGATTCTCGCGATGGGACAGAAGACCATCGAAGCCGGCCACTGCGTGAGCGCCGGCGATGTCTTCGCCGAGATCGAGCGCATGGACCGCGAGGAAGGCTTCAAATGAAGACCGTTTTCCTGGATCCGGTGCGTCGGGATCTGCAGGATTTCCGGCGCTATGTCATCAACAAGTTCGGCGGCACGGCGTGGGCCGCTACGCGCAACAAGTTCGCGGAAACCATTGCCGAGATCGAAGCCGCGCCGCGCAACGGCTCGACGCCGCCCGAGCTCGTCGACTTTCGCATGTCGGGCTATTACGAAGTGCCGAGCGGCACGAACCGCATCATCTACAAGGTCGATGGCGACACGATTTACGTGCATCTCGTCGTCGATGCACGCTCGGACCTCGAAGACATACTCGCGCGCCGCTTATTTCGGATGTAGCGGCAATCGGCGCGATTGCGTCAGCGCGCGCAGCGAGCGCACCGTGCGATCCACATAGTGCGGCCGCCCGGAACCGGGCTTGCGAATCGACAGCCCGCCGTTCGACGTTTTCGCGACCGGCAGATGTCCGACGATCCACACGGTGCGAATCCCGAGCCGCCGATACGACTTCAGATGCCCGCGCGTGTCCTCGACGAGAATCGCGTCCTCGAGACGCACGTGCGCGCGGCGCATCGCGTGGCGGAGCATCGGCGCATCGGGCTTGGCGCGCCAATGGTGGCCGCTGCGCATGTCTTCGATGGCAATCACGCGCTCGAACAGCTTCGCGATGCCCAGTTCCGCGAGCACCGTGCGCGCGTAGAGCGTCGGCGCGTTGGTGAGCACGATCTTGCGTCCGGGCAGCGCGCGCAGCATGCGCGTGAGGCCGCGTTCGGCGCGCAGCATCGACGCAAGATCGGGAAACGTGTGCACCTCGTGCAGGAAGTCGGCGGCATCGACGCCGTGATGTCGCACGAGCCCGAGCAGCGTCGCGCCGTAACGCACGGTATAGCCGACGCGCAGCCGGTTCGCCTCGTCGATGTCGACGTTCAGGCGATCCATGATGTACTGCGTCATGCCGCGATTGATCGCCGGAAACACCGCGTGCGACGCGTGATGCAGCGTGTTGTCGAGATCGAAGAGCCAGACGGGGCCGCGCGTC
The DNA here is from genome assembly GCF_023631165.1 of Caballeronia sp. AZ1_KS37. Taxonomy (NCBI): domain Bacteria; kingdom Pseudomonadati; phylum Pseudomonadota; class Betaproteobacteria; order Burkholderiales; family Burkholderiaceae; genus Caballeronia; species Caballeronia sp. AZ1_KS37. The sequence continues at coordinate 184,616 of NZ_JALQDP010000001.1, forward strand.
TTGACGCGGCGTCGGCGGGAAAGGCGTTGCGCGGTCATCGTGCGCCGTTATCGTAAGAACGCCCGCGCGAAGGCGGGCGTCTTTAGCAAGGGAACGAGCTCAATGCGAGCGGATCATCGTGCCGAACGGCTGCTCGGTCAGGATTTCGAGCAGCACCGAATGTTCGATGCGGCCATCGATGATGTGCACCGAGCGCACGCCGCTCTTCGCGGCATCCAGCGCGGACGAAATCTTCGGCAGCATGCCGCCGGAGATGGTGCCGTCGGCGAACAGGGCGTCGATCTCGCGCGCGGAAAGATCGGTGAGCAGATTGCCTTCCTTGTCCATCACGCCGGGGATGTTCGTCATCATGACGAGCTTCTCCGCGTTCAGGACGACGGCGAGCTTGCCCGCGACGAGGTCCGCGTTGATGTTGTACGAGAGGCCGTCTTCGCCGAAGCCGATCGGTGAAATGACCGGGATGAACGCGTCGTCCTGCAGCGCCTTGACGACCGCCGGATTGATCGCCTCGACCTCGCCGACCTGACCGATGTCGATGAACTGGCCCGGATTGTCGCGGTCCGGCATCATCAGCTTGCGCGCGTGGATCAGGCCGCCGTCCTTGCCGGTCAGACCGACCGCGTGGCCGCCGAAGTGATTGATCAGCGTGACGATATCCTGCTGCACTTCGCCGCCGAGCACCCACTCGACGACTTCCATCGTCTCTTCGTCGGTGACGCGCATGCCTTGAATGAAGGTGCCCTGCTTGCCGATCTTCTTCAGCGCCTGATCGATCTGAGGGCCACCGCCATGCACGATCACCGGATTGATGCCGACGAGCTTCAGCAGAATGACGTCGCGCGCGAAGCCCTGCTTCAGGCGCTCTTCGGTCATGGCATTGCCGCCGTATTTGATCACGACCGTCTTGCCGTGATACTGACGGATGTAGGGCAGCGCCTCGGCCAGGATTTCAGCCTTCAGGGTCGGCGCGATTTGCGTGAGGTCGGGTAGCTCGGACATGGCGGCAAATGAGGCGAGGAGCGTTTAAACACGCCGAATTGTACAGGACCGACGCTCCGCGGCAGGACGAATTGCCGCGGTCGCGCCACGTTTTCCGGCGGGCGTTCCGGCGTGCGATCATCGTTTCGGCAGATTGATGACAAGATGATGAACCCATCCACGGAAACGAACGAACGCGAAGCGCCGGGCGCGCAGGTTTGCGAACGCTGCGGCGCGACGTTTCGCTGCGGCGCGCTCGCGGGCGATGCGTCCTGCTGGTGCGCGTCGCTGCCCGCGTTGCCGCTGGATCGATTGCGGCCCGGCATTCGTTGTCTGTGTCCCGCGTGTCTCACAACGGAAGCCGGGCGCGGCACGACTTCCAGTTAGCAGAGCGCGTGCCGAGGTGCGACAAATCGCGCCAGATGTCGCAGCAGGCGGGATGCAAACGGGATAATGTCGCACGGAGCGCGCACGCGCTAACACGCACTCAATCAGATGCATCGCATAACCAACACCGGACGGGTCAATCTCGGTCATCTTTTCTGGCTTCGCTCGCTCGCGATCATCGGCCAGCTGACGACCATCGCCGTCGTCCAGATATTCTTCGGCGCGAAGCTTCCGCTGCCCGCGATGCTGCTCGTCATCGCGCTCGAAATGGTCTTCAACGGCCTCACGTGGATGCGCGTCGCGCGGGCGCGTCCGGAAACCAATCTCGAACTGTTCGGGCAGATGCTCGTCGACCTCGGCGCGCTGTCGGCGCTGCTGTTCCTGTCCGGCGGCGCGACCAATCCGTTCGTCACGCTTTATCTGCCGTCGCTCGCGATCGCCGCCGCCGTCCTGCCGTGGACGATGATGACCTGCCTCGCGCTCTTCGCCGTCACCTGTTACGCGCTGCTTAGTTACAACTATGTGCCGCTCAACATCGAGAATCCGGCCAATCTGTTTGATTATTTCCGCACGGGCCTGTGGGTCAACTTCATGGTGAGCGTCGTGCTGATCGGCTGGTTCGTCGCGCGCATGTCGCGGGCGCTGCGCGTGCGCGACGCCGCGCTTGCCGACGCGCAGCAGCGTCATCTTCGCGATGAGCGGGCCGTCGCGCTCGGCGTGCAGGCGGCGACCGTCGCGCACGAAATGGGCACGCCGCTTTCGACCATCGCGATGCTGTCGGAGGAATTGCGCGATTCCGCCGCGCACGACAAGAACCTCGCACCCTACGCGGCCGATTTCGAATTGCTCGAACAGCAGATGGCTTTGTGCACGTCCGCGCTCGCGCGCCTGCGCAGCCGCGCGACCGGGCCGTCGAGCCGCCAGGCGCTCGACGAGTGGCTGTCGAGTTTCATCGAGCAATGGCGTCTGCGGCATCCGCAGGTGAAATTCGCGCAAATCGACCGGACGCCCGCGGATGCATCGATCGACGATGCCGTCGCCGTCGGACAGATTTTGACGATCCTGCTCGACAACGCCGCGCGCGCGAGCAGCGAATCGGTGACGCTGCAGGCGTCGGCGGAAACCGTCGACGAACTGGATTACGTGCGCTTCGACGTGTGCGACCGCGGTCCGGGCATTCCCGCCGCGCTGCGCGGCACGCTGGGCGCCGGACCGGTCGACAGCACGCAGGGCGGACACGGCGTCGGGTTATATCTGGCGTTCGCGGCGGCGGCGCGGCTCGCAGGTTCGATCGAACTGATCGACGGCAATCCGCGCGGCACGTGCGCCGTGTTGCGCCTGCCGAATCGCGGCGCGGTGGCGGCGCCCGCGCAGACGGCAAGAACTGAACGAAGCGGCGCGGCCTGAACTCGAACTCAGGCGCACGCGAGCGGCATTTTGGAGAAGAAACACATGAGCGATACCAACTTCCTGATCATCGACGACGATGAAGTCTTTGCCGGCATTCTCGCCCGCGGCCTGACACGGCGCGGTTTCACGCCGCATCAGGCACACAATGCGGACGAAGCGCTGAAGCTCGCCAACCAGCACAAATTCGGCATGATCACCGTCGATCTTCACTTGGGCAACGATTCCGGCCTGCGCCTCGTTGCGCCGCTGCGCGACCTGCAACCGGACGCGCGCATTCTCGTGCTGACCGGCTACGCGAGCATCGCGACGGCCGTGCAGGCGGTGAAGGACGGCGCGGACAACTATCTCGCGAAACCGGCGAACGTCGAATCGATTCTTTCCGCGCTGCACGAGCAGGCGAGCGAGCAGACGGCCGAAGAGGCGATCGAGAACCCGACGCTGCTTTCGGTCGCGCGGCTCGAATGGGAGCACATCCAGCGCGCGCTGGCGGAGAACAACGGCAATATTTCCGCGACGGCGCGCGCGCTCAACATGCATCGGCGCACGCTGCAGCGCAAATTGGCGAAGAAACCGGTGCGGCAGTAAGGCGGATGACGCCCGAGGAACTCGGGCGTCGGTTCGATATCGATGCGTTCGAAAATCGCATCGACGAAAACGGGCGCCCAAAAAAAGAACCGCCCAAGCCGGGTGCCAAGGGCGGAAATCGGAGAGTTGCAACGACATGCGCGTACATGGAACACGCATGGACAAAGCATACGTTGCAGCGTTGGGCGCCCAAATCAGAAAATTCCCAATTAGGAATTTGCTTAGGTTGTCTGCTACTTAGCAGCAATTTGCGGATTTCTTTCGGACGAGCTTTCGCGGTTCTTTCGTCCTTGTTTCAGCGTCCATTTCGCCGGCGTTATCTCCTTCATACGCGCTCAAGAATTTTGCAGCGAGCGCCGTAAAGCCACTCTGTGCGCGAACCGAAGTTTGCGCCGCGCCGTCCGCGGGCGTCGTCCGCGGGGCGTGAAAGAGGAGACTTCGATGAAATGGTTTGACCGCCTGTCCGTGCTCAGCAAGCTTTTGCTGTCTTTCGCGGTCGTGATTCTGTTCACTGCGTGCGTGGGCGCCACCGGCGTGGTTTCGCTCGCGAAGATGAACTTCCTGATCGAGGAAATCGGCGACCGTCACATGGACGGCCTCTATTGGGTCGAGGAAATCAACAAGCACAAGCTCAACACGGACCTCGCCGCCGCCAACCTCACTTTCGCCGACGATGCCGGCAAGGAAAAGCTGAAGGAAGGCATGGCCGGATCGCTCGACAGCATGCACCGCGCGTTCGAGCGCATGCGCCCGACGATGCGCTCGGCAGAAAGCCTCGCGCTCTACGATGCGGCCAGCAAGTCCGTCGCCGCGTGGGAAGACATCGTGCTGATGCAGATGGGTAAGAAAGCGATGCCCGTCGACGTCGATCAGATGGGCCTCATCGCGCGCGCGATCGCCGCGAGCGAGAAGGCGCGCGAATCGCTTGAGCGTCTCGCCGACTTCAAGCGCAAGCGCGCGACCGAGGCGCGCAGCAGCGCGGCATCGGAGTATGAAACGATGCGCGTCGTGATGCTCGCGCTCGTGTTCGGCGCGATGGTCGCGGGCGCGTTGCTCGCGGTGCTGATCGGGCGGCGTCTGTCGGCGCAACTCGGCGGCGAGCCGGCGTACGCGGCGGATATCGCCGACCGCATCGCGCGCGGCGATCTGGCGACGCGCGTCGCCACGCGTCCCGGCGACGACAGCAGCATGCTCGCGAGCCTCGGCAACATGAGCGCGAAGCTCGCGGACATCGTCGGCGGGATTCGGCATTCGAGCGATTCGATCCTGTACGCATCGCGCGAAATCGCGCAGGGCAACACCGATCTGTCGCAGCGCACGGAAGAGCAGGCGGCATCGCTGGAAGAGACGGCGTCGAGCATGGAGCAGCTCACGCAGACCGTGAAACAGAATGCGAGCAATGCGGACGAGGCGAGCGGACTCGCGCGCGGCGCGTCGGATGTATCGGCGCGCGGCAGCGAGCTCGTGGGCGAGGTCGTCGACAACATGCGCGAACTGGCGTCGGGCTCGAAGCGCATGACGGACATCATCGCGGTGATCGAAGGCATCGCGTTCCAGACGAACATACTCGCGCTGAACGCGGCCGTGGAAGCGGCGCGCGCCGGCGAGGAAGGGCGCGGCTTCGCGGTGGTCGCGGGCGAAGTGCGCTCGCTCGCGCAGCGGAGCGCGACGTCGGCGAAGGAAATCAAGGAGCTGATCGAAGCGTCGACGGCGCGCGTGGACAGCGGCGCGGCGCTCGCCGAGCGTGCCGGCGCGACGATGGCCGAAGTCACGCAGGCCGTGCAGCGCGTGACGGACATCATGGCGCAGATTTCGTCGGCATCGCATGAGCAGAGCGCGGGCATCGAGCAGGTGAATCGCGCGGTCGCGCAGATGGACGAGGTGACGCAGCAGAACGCGGCGCTCGTTGAACAGGCCGCCGCCGCGGCGGGCGCGATGGCCGATCAGGCCGAGCAATTGAAGAGCGCGGTCGCGGTTTTCGAGCTGGAGCGCGACGTCTCCGGCGCGGGAAAAGTGTGACGCGTCGCGGGCATGCGACGGCCAAACGGTCGTAATATCGGCTCGCTTGCCACCCGAGAGCCCGCTCCGTACACTCGCGCCTGATTTTTTCAGATCGAGCGCGCCGCACGGAGCGGCGCCTCACCGCCGCCAAGGAGCCCCGCCGATGTCCGATTCCTATTTCCCGCGCTGGCCGGTCCAGCCGGACGCCCAGGAGGGTCGCGTCGTCGGGCCCGACCAGCGCCTCGCCTGGCCGCAGATGATCGCGATGGGCGTTCAGCACGTCGTCGCGATGTTCGGCTCGACCGTGCTCGCGCCGCTCTTGATGGGCTTCGATCCCAATCTGTGCATCTTCATGTCGGGCATCGGCACGTTGCTGTTTTTCGTGCTGGTCGGCGGGCGCGTGCCGAGTTATCTCGGTTCGAGCTTCGCGTTCATCGGTCTCGTGATCGCGGTGACGGGATACAGCGGTCACGGCCCGAACCTGAACATATCGGTGGCGCTCGGCGGGATCATTGCGTGCGGCGTGGCTTACACGATCATCGGATTGATCGTTGCGGCGGTCGGCACGAAGTGGATCGAAGCGCTGATGCCGCCGGTCGTGACGGGCGCGATCGTCTGCGTGATCGGGCTGAATCTCGCGCCGATCGCGGTGAAAGGCGTGATGGGCAGCAGCTTCGAATCGTGGATGGCGCTCGTCACCGTGCTGTGCGTGGGGGGCGTCGCGGTGTTCGCGCGCGGGATGGCGCAGCGGCTGCTGATCCTGATCGGTCTCGCGATCGCGTACATCATTTATGCGGCGCTCACGAACGGGATGGGCATGGGCAAGCCGATCGACTTTTCGATCGTCGCGAACGCTGCGTGGTTCGGCATGCCGCACTTCACCGCGCCTGTCTTCGAAGGCCCGGCGATGACGCTGATCGCGCCGGTCGCGATCATTCTGGTTGCGGAGAATCTCGGGCACATCAAGGCTGTCGGCGCGATGACGGGCAAGAGCCTCGATAAGTACATCGGGCGCGCGTTCATCGGCGACGGGCTGGCGACGATTGCATCGGGCTTTGCCGGGGGCACCGGTGTGACGACGTATGCCGAGAACATCGGCGTGATGGCCGTCACGAAGATCTATTCGACGCTCGTGTTCGTGATCGCGGCGCTGTTCGCGATCGTGCTCGGGTTTTCGCCGAAGTTCGGCGCGCTGATTCAGACGATTCCGGGGCCGGTGCTCGGCGGTGTGTCGATCGTCGTGTTCGGGCTTATCGCGGTGACGGGCGCGCGCATTTGGGTCGTCAACAAGGTGAATTTTTCGGATAACCGGAATCTGATCGTTGCGGCGGTGACGCTCGTGCTCGGGACCGGGGATTTCACGCTGAAGCTCGGTGGGTTCGCTCTCGGTGGCATCGGGACGGCTACGTTCGGCGCTATCATCTTTTATGCGCTGTTGCGGCGGCGGGGGGCGGGGGTGGTTTGAGGGTTTTTGCCGCTCGGTTTCAATTTCTTGGGTTTGAGGACATTGCGCTCGTACGGGGCGGCATCGGTGGATGACGTCCCTCAAACCGCGCAAGCGCGTCCGTCGCAGACGCGCTGGCTCAGCGATCGACGCGCCACAGCGCGCGTCGCCACCTCAGCCGATCCATCCGCTCTTCCTGATCGATTTCATCCCCCCGAACGCGCTCGCTCGTAGAACTCCTGAGTCACTGCGCGCCGCTTGAAGATCTGCGCAGCGGGCTGAATTATCAACAGAAAGACTAGCCCCGCGACCGCGATACTCCAAAACCAGCCAGGGCCGAACTCGCCCGCTTCGCCCAGGATCAGCAGCAACACGGTCAGGCAAACGAAGCCGTATGAAGTCGACATTTGAATCAGGCTCAGGTTCGGCTCGACGGCGCGCGCGATCGGTGCATAGTCCTTGCCGATCAAATTCAGCCGGACACCCTCGGCGGCAGGCGTGACTACGACCTGCGGACCCTGCCCGTACTGCATCAATTCAGCCGCGAGTGCTTGCATCAGCAGCGGGCTGGCCGGTCCCGGAAGGCCGATTGCATGATCGAGGTCGAGCAAGGTCAATTCCGGCTCGCTGTCCTTCACCGCTGCGCGCATCACGTGGCCGTCGGGTTTGGACAGACCGCTCATCCACATGTGCTTCAGGCGCTTGACCGGTGTCGGCTCGGCAGTGACAAGCGTCTTGATGGCGTCAGGTATGTCGTCTGTTGTCGTGGGCATCGAGCGAAAGAGCCGCGCCTTGGGCTTGAGCTTCTTCTCGCGAAGCAGATTCCATGAAGCGAACAGCAGCGCGACGGCCGCTTCCGTGCAAGGTGCCGCGCCTTCCTCCTGAAGCTGACACGCGAGCAGAAGGCACAGGTCCGGCGTTCTCTTGCGCCGGTCATGGTCGTAGTCATAGCGGACGGACTTCCTCGCAGACGAACCAGATGCCGGTGCGTTCGCACAAGCGCTTGAGAAACGCCAGATCAGACTCTTGCCACTGCGTGACGATGCGCCGCTTTCGATACGTCCGATACAGCTTCATGTCCACGCGCGCCCAAATCTTGTTGAAGCCGTGGTCCTGCAAGAGTTGATGAATGATCTCAGGCTCGCTCTTGTCGAAGAAGAAGCGAACTTTCGGCGTGTTTCGCAGAAGCGCGAGCCGCGATTCCAATACGACTTCGTAGACGCTTTGGTTCTTCGAGGTCGAAAGTTTGGAGAAGCCCGTCACGACGCCGTATTTGTGACGTGGCGGTTCGGGTCTGAGTCGTCGCGGCGGCTGAATAAGCAACGAGCCGCGCTTGCCAAGATATTCACGCTGAGACAAATCGTGCGAGGTATGCGTGAACTGGATTGTGTAGCGGCTCTCGCGTCCGATCGCTTCTTCGCCCTCGATACTGAAAACATCGGCAGTGGCCGAACTCGGTACACTGCGCATCTCCAGAAAATAAGGCTGATGCTGTCCTTGAAAGGCATGGTCACGCCTTTCAAAGTATTCGTCGCTTCGATTCAAGTATTCCTCCTTCGTGGCTGAACGCACGTAACCGGCATAAAAAAAACCGCCGTTGGCGAGTCAGAAGCAGTGCTTAACTTCGGAGCGTCGTTGATCCAGACGATGACGTACGCGAGAAGCCGCGCTTTCCTAGTCCGAAGTTGCCATTGTTTCCGATCAGACTCGTTAGCCCTACGAAGGGTAGCGCAAGCCGCTTGATATGTGTGTCAATTCTTGACGCACCGCCCTTGTGAAGATCAATCTCCCGCGCCGGACGAGAGAATCAGATTGTTCTTGCGCGCTCAGGCGAGGCGAGACAGTCGCAAAGGGAAAGCGTAACTCGCTTTAGCGTCTCGCGCGTTGCGAACTTTTTACTCAGCGTTAGTCGTATCTATTCGGGAATTCGCATGGCCCATGTAAGGAAGATAAAAAAATTCCTGCTTTGCGCCGCACAGAAACGAGGCCAATAAAAATCAAGATCGCGACAAGAAGCCCCAAACCCCTACGCCCCCGCCCCCCGCTTCCGATTCACAATAGCAGTCTCCGAAAGATCCACCTCCCGCATCAGCTTATTGAGCGTTTCATCGTTGATATGCTGCAACGAGCGCAGCTTCAGCAATTCCGCTCGCTCGGCCCGCAACGCCGCCATCTTCAACCGCGTCTCCACCATTTCGCTCTTCTTCGCGGCCTTGCGCGACGCTTCTTCATCGCCGAGCGATTCCAGCCGTCTGCGATACATGCTCATCACGCGCGCGGTCGAATCGGCGCAACGCGCGGACGCGGCTTCGTCCATCTGTTCGATGAGCTCATCATGCGTATCGTCGATCGCGCGAATCGCGGCCTGCGCCGCGCGACGACGCGCCATGCGCTCCTCCACCGCATGCGGATTCTTCTCGCGCTCGATGCCGCGCAGCATCAGCGGCAAGCCGACGACGGCGATCAGGAGCGACGCCAGAATCACCGCCGACGCGATGAAAATCGCCAGATCGCGCCCGGCGAGCGTCACGGGCAGCGACAGCACGCCCGCCAGCGTCACGGCACCGCGCACGCCGCCGATCGTCGTCAGCGCCAGCGTGCGAAAACCGGGCGCGGCGCTGTCGAGGCCCTGCTTCGCCGTACGGCGCGCGGCGACCCAGCGCAGCGAATACACCCACACGAAACGCAACGCATAAAGCGCGATCAGCGTCGCGAACACATAGCCGATCAACAGCCCCACCTGCGCGTTGCCGTCGTGATGCGCCTCGATCAGCGCCTGCCCGATGATGTGCGGAAACTGCAGCCCGAGCAGGATGAACACCATGCCGTTGAAGACGAATTCGATCATCGTCCAGGTGCTCGTCATGCGCACGCGCACCGCGCTCGGAATGCCTTCGCGCAAGCTCTGAATGTTCATCATCATGCCCGCCGACACCGCCGCCAGAATGCCCGAGCAGCCAACGTGCTCGGCCATCACGTACGACGCGAACGGAATCAGGATCGTGAGGATGACGCCCGCGGCGGGATCGTCGTCGTCGGAGAATTTCAGCAGGCGCGACGGAATCTCGGTGACGGCCCAACTGATCGCCGCGCCGATCGCCAACCCGCCCGCCGCGATGATGAAAAAGCTGACCGTCGCGTCGCGCAGCGAGAACACGCCCGTCAGCGCGGCCGCGATCGCGAACTTGAGCGCGACGAGGCCCGACGCATCGTTCATCAGCGCCTCGCCTTCGAGAACGTGCATCAGGTTCGCGGGAATCCGGTTGCGCCCGGCGATGCCCGTCAGCGCGACGGCATCGGTCGGCGAAAGCACGGCGGCGAGCGCGAACGCGATGGGCAGCGGCATCGACGGAATCATCGCGTGCAGGAAATAGCCGAGCACGCCGACGGTGATGAACACGAGCCCGAGCGCAAGCATCAGGATCGCGCGGCGCTGCATGTACAGCTCGCGCTTCGGTATGCGCCAGCCGTCCGCGAACAGCAGCGGCGGAATGAAGAGCAGCATGAAAAGTTCAGGATCGAACGTGACGTGCAGCGCGAATCCCGGCCACGCGAGGCACGCGCCGATCGCGATCTGGATGAGCGGCAGCGGCAGCTTGATCGGAAGCAGGCTCAGTCCGAATCCCGAAAGCGCGACAGCCAGCAGAAGAATGAGAACGGTAAAAACGATTTCCATGTGTGCGCTACTGCACCAGACGCACGAACGGCTGTGCGCGCGGCGTCTAGCATTGTTTCGATGAGCGCAAAGTTTAGCGTTTGCTCGCGATGCGGGCAGCGGACGCGCCGCCGGCTTCCGCACCGCGACGGTGCGCGTGCACCTGAAATCGCCTGCTGACGGTGCACGCGGGACGCAAAACACCGGCTGCGCGCAGCGCGCTCTGCGCATGGAGCTTGCTTTACCGAAAGCCACGGGACAGAGAGACTCCCGGCGAGATCACCGAGGGCAGTTCTTATGACAATGGTATGGGGCATCACGCAGCCGAGTGCGTTTCGCCACGGCGTTCAGGCGAGGGCATCCGCATGATGATCGCAAATCCCGAGAAGACGACGGTTTCCGCGCGCAGCTTCGAGCTAGGCGTGACATCGGGCTTCGATCGCTATTCGGTCGAACACGGCGAGTTGACGTTATCGAGCGTCTTTCAGCCGGTGTTCAGTCTGTCGCACATGCGCGCCGTCGGATACGAGGGCTTGCTGCGCGCGCACGATGCGCTCGATCGCCCGGTGTCGCCGCTCGATGTGTTCGGGCAGGCATCGCGCGTCGGCGAGGCGTTGCAGATCGACCGGCTCGCGCAGGCGCTGCATCTGGAAAACTTCAGGATGCTCGGCGCGAAGGACGAATGGCTCTTTCTCAACGTGCATCCGGGCGCGCTGACCGAGCCGTATCACGCCGCCGCGCTGCTCGCGAATCTGAAGCGCCTGAATCTGGAGCCACGCCGCGTCGTGCTGGAAGTGCTCGAGCAAAGCGCCGAGGATATCGAGCGGCTCGCGCTCGCGGTGCAGCAGTTCCGCGACCACGGCTTTCTCATCGCGCTCGACGATTTCGGCGCGGGGCATACGAACATCGAACGGATCTGGCAGCTCGATCCGGACATCGTCAAACTCGATCGCGTCATGCTTTCGCACGCCGGCCACAACGTTCACGCGCCGCTGTCCGCTCGCTCGCTCAAGCAGCGGCAGAACATGGAGGCGGTGCTGTCGGGCATCGTGTCGTTGCTGCATCAGGCGGGCAAGCTCGTGCTGATCGAAGGCGTCGAGACCGAGCACGAGGCGCAACTCGCGCTCGCGAGCGGCGCGGATTTCGTGCAGGGCTTTTTCTTCGCGCGGCCGCATCCGGGTCTCGCGGACAGCGCGCACGCGCAAAACGTGATCGGCGAGCTGACCGAGCGTTACCGACTGCAGACCGAAGCGCGCGAACGGCGCGTCGCGACGAGGCTTCAGCCGTATATCCGCGCGTTCGAGCGCGCGGCCGAGCGGCTCGCGGCGGGGGAGCCGCTCGAAGAAGTGTGCTGGAATTTCCTCGCGCTCGATAACGCCGCGCGCTGTTTTCTGCTCGATCAGAACGGCAAGCAGGCCGGCCGCAACGTCGTGCTGCGCGCCGACCGCGCCGCGCACGAAGCGCGCTTTCTGCCGCTCATCGATGCGCAGGGCGCGAACTGGCTGCGCCGTCCGTACTTCCGCGCGGCCCTCGGCGATCCCGAGCGCGTGCACGTGACGAAGCCGTATCTGTCGATCAACGAAGCGATGCCCTGCGTCACGCTCTCCGTGGAGACGCGCGCGCAGGGCAAGCGCTGCGTGCTGTGCGGCGATATCGACTGGCTGCCCGACGATATCGACTGATTACTTCGCCACGACGACCGGAATCCCCTTCAGCGATGCCGCGCCCTTCACCGAATCGATGGAGGCGCGCACCGCGTCGCCCGTCGCCGCTTCGATGCCGATGCGCGCCGCGATGTCGCGTTCGCTGCGCTTGACCATCGCGACGTTCGCGAGCTTGACGTGTCCGTAGCCGCGCACTTTCTCGAACAGCGCGGCGAGCGCTTGCACGTCCTTCGCGTTGTCGGCGTTCAGGCGGGACAAGGCGCGCGTCATGGTGATCTCGAAGTCGTCGGCGAGCTGACGCTCCATGCGGCGTTCGAGCGTCCGTCCGAAGACGTCGAGCGCGGTGCCTCGCAGCGCGCGAAACTTCGCGAGACCGCCGAGCACCGGCCACATCCACTGGCCGAACACTTTCTTCTTCGGCGCGCCGTGTGACAGAACCGGCGGCGCGAAGTTGAACTTCACCGCGTAATCCGAGCCTGCCGTGCCTTCGAACTGCGCGCCGAGCGCGGTGCGGAACGCCGGGTCCGCGTGCAGGCGCGCGACTTCGTATTCGTCCTTCACGGCGAGCAGCTTGTAGAACGAAATCGCGATGGCGCGCTTCACGTCCTCATTCGCCGATGCCTTCGCGAGCAGCGACCGATAGCGCCCGACGAACTTCTTGCCGCCATACGCGAGCAAGCGCGCTTCGCGATCGCCGATGAGTTCCGCGAGCGGCATATCCGCCATGACGATGCGCTTCGGCTGGGTCGATGCGGTCAGCGATTCGAGCGCTTCCATGTCGTGCGCGGCGAGACGGCCGATCGAAAACGCCAGCTTGTTCGCCGCGACCGCGACGTTGTTCAGTTCGAGCGCGCGCATCAACGCTGCGAGCGACAGCGGCACGAGGCCGAGCTGCCACGCGAAGCCGAGCATCAGAATGTTCGCGCCGATGGTGTCGCCGAGAAAACGCTGGGCGAGCGCTTGCGCGTCGCAACTGCGCATCGCGTCGTGCGCGGCGGGGCCGGCGGCGTGACGCATCTTGTCGAGCAGCGCATCCGCGTGAAGATTCGCTTCGGGGTTCTGCACGAAGCTCGCGTTCGGAATCGCGTGCGTGTTCACGACGATCTTCGTGCGATCGTGCCGCACCGTCTGCAGCGCTTCCGGGCTCGCGCCGACGACCATGTCGCACGCGAGCAGCAAGTCGGCCTGTTGCGTGTCGATGCGTACCTGATTGAGCAGCGCATCGGTCGCGGCGAAGCGCACGAACGACAGCACCGAGCCGCCTTTCTGCGCGAAGCCCATGAAATCGAGCACCGACGCGCTCTTGCCTTCGAGATGCGCCGCCATGCTGATGAGCGCGCCGACCGTCACGACGCCCGTGCCGCCGACGCCCGTCACGAGGATGTCGTACGGCGCGTTATCGAGCTGGCCTTGCGGCAGCGGCAAGGCATCGACGCGGCGCGCGAGTTCGGCGGGATCGAACGCGTGGCCTTCGGCCTTCTTGAGCTTCGCGCCTTCGACCGTGACAAAGCTCGGGCAGAAGCCGTTCACGCACGAATAATCCTTGTTGCACGACGACTGATCGATGCGGCGCTTGCGTCCCAGTTCTGTTTCCACAGGCTCGACCGACAGGCAATTCGATTGCACGCCGCAATCGCCGCAGCCTTCGCAGACGGCTTCGTTGATGAAAAGCCGCTTGTCCGGATCGGGAAACTCGCCTTTCTTGCGGCGGCGGCGCTTTTCGGCGGCGCACGTCTGATCGTAGATGAGCACGGTGACGCCCGGCGTGTCGCGCAGACGGCGCTGCACGTCGTCGAGCTCGCCGCGATGATGAAACGTCGTGCCGCGCGGAAACTGATCTTCGTGACCAATGTATTTCTCCGGCTCGTCGCTGACGACGACGAGCAGCGCGATGCCTTCGGCTTCGACCTGACGCGCGATCTGCGGCACGGAAATGCTGCCGTCGACGGGCTGGCCGCCCGTCATCGCGACGGCGTCGTTATACAGAATCTTGTACGTGATGTTCGCCTTCGCCGCCACGGCCTGACGAATCGCGAGAATGCCGGAATGAAAGTACGTGCCGTCGCCGAGATTCTGAAAGACGTGCGGCGTTTTCGTGAACATCGAGTGCGACGCCCAGTCGACGCCTTCGCCGCCCATCTGGATGAGACCGGTCGTGTCGCGCTCCATCCACGACGCCATGAAGTGACAGCCGATGCCCGCCTGCGCGACCGAGCCTTCCGGCACTTTCGTCGAGGTGTTGTGCGGGCAGCCCGAGCAGAAATAGGGCGTGCGCTTCACGGCATCGGCGACATTCGACAGGATTTGCGGCGCGACCAGATCGACCACTTTGTCGCGGCGATCGAGCGCCGGCTTGTGACGCGCGAGCCAGTCGGCGAACACCGGCAACACGCGCGACGGACGCAATTCGCCGAGCGCGGAAAGCAGTTGCGCGCCGTCGCGAGCGTTCTTGCCGATGACGATCGGCCGCGCGCCGTCGACGCGGTTATACAGATGATCCTTGATCTGCTGCTCGATGACCGGGCCCTTCTCCTCGATGACGAGCACTTCGCTCAGACCTTCGACGAAGGTCTCGAGCCGCGTCGTTTCGAGCGGATATGACAGCCCGACCTTGTAGATCCGCACGCCCGCGCGGTCGAGATCGTCGACGGTGAGATCGAGGCGGCGCAGCGCTTCCATCAGATCGAGATGCGCCTTGCCGCACGTCACGATGCCGACGTTCGCACGCGGGCTCGGCGCGATCCACTTGTCGATGCTGTTCGTGCGCGCGAAGTGGCGCACGGCCTCGATCTTCGCCGCGAGACGCGCTTCGATCGTGAGGCTCGGCAGATCGGGCCAGCGGTTGTGCAGGCCGCCCGCCGGCGGCGTGAAATCTTGCGGCGCTTGCCAGTCGAGCCTGAGCGCATCGAGATCGACGGTCGAGCCGGATTCGACCGTCTCCGAAATCGCCTTGAAGCCGATCCACGCGCCCGAAAAGCGCGACAGCGCCCAGCCGTAGATGCCGAACTCCAGCATGTCAGCGACGTTCGACGGATTCACCACCGGCATGTGCCAGGAGATCATCGTCTGATCGCTCTGATGCGGCATCGACGACGACACGCAGCCGTGGTCATCGCCCGCGACGACGAGCACGCCGCCGTGCGGCGACGAGCCGTACGCGTTGCCGTGCTTGAGCGCATCGCCTGCTCGATCGACGCCCGGGCCTTTGCCGTACCACATCGCGAACACGCCATCGACGGTGCGTTCCGCGTCCGATTCCACGCGCTGCGTGCCGAGCACGGCCGTGCCGCCGAGTTCCTCGTTGATCGCGGGCAAGAAGCGCACATCGTGCGACGCGAGCAGTTTCTTCGCTTTCCACAATTGCTGATCGACCATGCCGAGCGGCGAGCCGCGATATCCGCTGATGAAGCCAGCGGTGTTCAGGCCGGCGGCGCGGTCGAGTTCGCGCTGCATCAAAACCAGACGCACGAGCGCCTGCGTGCCGGTGAGGAAGATCCGGCCTTTCGTGGCGGAGAGGTTGTCGCCGAGTTGATAGTCCGACAGCGCGGGAGGAAAAAAGGCATCGGCGGGGACGCGCGCGTTCATGAGATCTCCGTGTCTTGTAGGTATGCGAGGCAATGCGACATTCTTTGCCGACAAAGGCGGAATGTTTTTGCTTACTCGCAGCGAATACCGTCGCGCCGAGAAACATCGGGCTGATTTTCGAGATACGCGAGAGAAATTTCCTCGATCTGTCCGTGCTTCGCGTAAACCCGGATCGGGCGTCGGCGCGCGAAAGGGCTAACCTGAATGCCTCGACAGCCAACCCGATTGCAGCCGATGAAGCTCTTTTACTGGCCGAAGACGCGCGCCTTTCGCGCGCTGTGGATGCTCGAAGAAATGCGCGTGCCGTATCAACTGGAGTTCGTGAACATCCGAGCCGGCGCGCAGAACGATCCGAACTTCTGCCGCGTCAATCCGATGTCGAAGCTGCCCGCGCTGGAAGACGGCAGCGTGCGCGTGGCCGAATCGGGCGCGGTGCTGCTGTATCTGGCGGATCGCTATCCGGAAACGACGCTCGGCGTGCCGCTGCACGATCCGTCGCGCGGGCGCTTTCTGCAGTGGATGTTTTTCACCGGTTCGTGTCTCGAACCCGCGATGGCCGAACGCGTGACCGGCGCGCAAGGCAACACGGTGAGTTTCGGATGGGGCGATCTCGCGCGCGTCGAGCACGCGATCGAAAACGCGCTGGAAGAGGGGCCGTGGCTGCTCGGCGAGCAATTCACCGCCGCGGACATTCTCGCGGCGAGCACGCTGCAGATCGCGTTCAGGGCGAAGCTGATCGAGCCGCAGGGCGTGCTTTTCGATTACGTCGAACGCGCGCTCGGGCGCGAGGGCTACGAGCGCGCGTCAGCGATCGATCATCGCGAGGCCGAGCGGCTGGCGCTGAACAGCCACGCGGGCGTCGTGCATTCGTCGAGCGAGAGTTAGGGAAACGCGCGCGGCTTGGGAATGCCCGCGCCGGCTTCGATATCCGACACCGCGCGCCGATGCGCCAGCTCGACGGCTTCGGCGCGATCGGCGAGACCGTCGTCGCCGCCGACGGTCGTCCACGTCTGCACCGCCTTGTCGTGATGACGGATCTCGTACTCCGCGTCCCAGCGCGAGCCCTGCAGCTCGACCGGCCTCACGTGGATGGCGTAGACGCCATAAAGGAAGATCTGCTCCGGCATGTTGTCCTCCGATGCGGCCATGCAGCGTGGCTACAACTCGATTTCCCCGAGGATGCGGTGCGCGAGCGCGCGCGCTTCGTTGAGCGCTTCTTCTTCGTTGCCCGACGCGGCTTCCACTTCGTAGAGCGTCGCTTCGGTATCTTCGCCGTCGTCGCGTGCGAGCGAGACGAGGCCCTGGTACTGACCGCCGTCGATGGCGCGCACGCCGATCGTCGCGGTGTAGATGCCTTTCGTGTAGGTGGTGTCTTCCATGATGGATTCGCCTCCAGGCAAGGACGAATCCATGCTAGCACGCTGATATGTAACGCGTGCGACGCTTATTTCAGCAACGCCTCGACCTCATCCAGCGACGGCGAATGCGCGCCCGAATGACGGCACGCCGCCGCGCCCGCCGCGAGCGCGAACTTCAGATGTTCGGGCCATTCGCCGTGACGCGCCATCAAGCTATAGAGCAATCCGCCGATGGACGCATCGCCCGCGCCGACCGTATCGGCCACTTCGACGCTCGGCGGACGCGCGCTGTACTGCTCGTCGCCGGCATAGAGCGTGGCTTCCGACGAGCCGCGCGTGACGAGCACGGTGGCTTGGCGGTTCATCGCGCGGATTTTCGCGAGCGCGTCGGCTTCGGGCATGCCTTTGAACAGCATGTGCAGATCTTCGTCGGACACCTTGATGAGATCGGCGAGGCCCGCCATGTTGCGCAGGATCGGCTCGTAGCCGTGCTCCATCAAATTGCGATAGTTCGGATCGAAGCTGATCTTCACGCCGTGTTCGCGCAACTGACGGGCGAGCGCGGCAAGCGTCGCGCCGAGCGGCTGACGCACGAGGCTGATGCAGCCGAAATGCGCCCACTTCACGCGCTCCATCCAGCCTTGCGGCAGCCGCGACGGATCGAACGCGAGATCAGCGCCGTTCTCGCCCATGAAGTAGTACGTGGGCGGCTGCGTCTTGTGGACGATCGCGAGCAAGGGCGGACGCTCGACGCGCTGCATGAAGCGCATGTCGAGGCCCGAAGCGACGCTCGCGTCCCACAGATCGTCGGAGAAATTGTCCGTGCCGAGCGAGCCGGCGCAGGCCGTCGGCAGGCCGAGCCGCGCGACCGCGCGCGCGACGTTCCAGCCCGCGCCGCCCGGACGCGAAAGCCAGCTCGACACGTCCGTGCGGATCATGTCGGTGAGGATGTCGCCCGCGGAAACGAATTGCGGAAAAGTGGTTTGCTCGCTTGCCATGCTTGTCACCGTTGAGTCGAAGTCGGGGCCAGCGCGTTCAGCACTTCGTAGCACGCGCCCATCGTGTGATAGTCGGTCTTGCCGGCGGGACTTTTCTCGTCGCCGTACTTGCGGTTGTCGCACGTCAGAATGCGATACCACGCGCCGTATTCGTGATCGACGAAGTGCTCCCAGCTATAGCGCCAGAGTTCGTCATAGCAATCCCAGAAACGCTCGCGTCCCGTGCGCGCGCCGAGCAGCGCCGCCGCCGCGAAGCCTTCGGCCTGCACCCAGAAATACTTGTCGTGGTCGCAGATGGTGTCGTCCGGGCCGAAGCCGTAGTAGAGGCCGCCGTGACGGCTGTCCCACGCGCGGTTGAAGCCGGCGTCGAACAGTTCGACGGCGCGCGCCGAGAGCCACGGCAGCGCGCGATGCCGCTCCAGAATCAGCAGCAGCTTCGCCCATTCGATCTGATGACCCGGCTGAAAACCCCACGGACGGAAGATGTTCGAACTGTCCGATTCGTTGTAATGCCAGTCGACCGACCAGTCGCGATGAAAATGCTCCCACACCATGCCGTGCGACAGCTTCGCCTGCCGCAGCGTGATGTTGCCCGCGATCTTTTCCGCGCGATCCAGATAGATGACGTGACCCGTCGCCTCGTAAGCCGCGAGCAGCGCCTCGGTCGCGTGCATGTTCGCGTTCTGCCCGCGATAGTCCGAAAGCCGCCAGTCGGGCGTGGCTTCGTCGGCGTAGAGGCCGGCGTCGGCGTCCCAGAAACGCTTTTCCATCAGCGCGAAGGTTTCGTCGATCATCGGCCTGGCTTCGTCGATGCCCGCCATCGCCGCGTGCGCGCATGCGAGCAGCACGAACGCCGTGCCGTAGCAGTGGCGCGTGCCGTCGAGCGTGCGCTTCTGGCCGTCGTGCCACTCGATTTCCCAGTCGTAACCTTCGTTCGCGGCGTCCCAGTGGGCGTCGCGCAGGAATCTGAACGCGTGATGCGCGTCGTCCCGATAGCGCGCGTCGCCGAAGTGGCGGAAGGCCATCGCGTAGTTGAAGACGAAGCGCGTGCTGCTGACGAGATGGCGCGTCGTGCGGTTATAGACGCTGCCGTCGTCCTTGAAGAAATGAAAGAAACCGCCGGACGGATCGCGCGCGTTCGGCGCGTAGAACGCGAGCGTGTCGCGTACGTGGGAGAGCAGGAAGTCGCGGCTGCGGAAATCGATCGCGCGTTCTGCTGGCGCCGGTTCCGCGAGGGCAGGTGAGGCGGTCATGTTCATGGCGTGCTGATGTCCTGTTTCGTGCCCGAGCTCGCGCGAGGAACGAAATTGACGGCGACGAGCGTGTCGGCCTGGCTCGGCGGGCTCGATTGATCTTCCAACAGCAATTCGACACCGCGGCGCCCGAGCGCTTCCTTGTCGACGGTCACGGTCGAGAGCGGCGGCGTGCTTTGGGCGGCGGCCGGAATGTCGTCGAAACCGACGAACGCGATGTCGTCCGGCACGCGCAAGCCGTGCGCGAGACAGACGCGCATCGCGGCGAGGGCCGCTGCATCGTTATAGGCGAAAACGGCGTCGGGCAGGGGACCGGATTGCGCGCGGGCTTCCGCGATGAGGCGTTCCATCGCGTCGGCGGCGGCCTGATCGGCGGTCAGGCCCGGCTGCGTCATGACCTCGAGCGTCGGATCGAAAAGCTGGCCGGCATCGAAATATGCTTTCCGATAGCCGAGCGCGCGTTGCGCGATGCTGTAATGCGCGAGCGATCCGCCGATGAACGCGATGCGCCGCCGCCCTTGCGCGAACAGATGCTGCATCGCGAGCGACGCGCCGGTCACATTGTCGATGTTGACGGAGCGGAATCCCGGCGCGCGCAGGTCGATCAGCACGGTGGGCCGCGCGAGCGAATGCAGATGCGCGAGCAGTTCCGGCTCGACGAAACCCGCGACCGCGATAGCGTCCGGCGCGTGCAGGCGCATCTGCTGCGCGAGATCGTGCGTCGGACCGGCCGTGAGCACGGATGGCACGAGCCGCCGCTCGCGGCACGCTTCCTCGAAACCGTTCAGCACATGGGAAAAGAAAGGGCTGACGGCGAAATTGTTGTGCTGCCGATGCAGCAGAAAGGTCACGCGACGAATGCGCGTGCGCAACTGAGCCGAATCGTAGCCGAGTTGCTGCGCCACTTCGACGACGCGCACGCGCGTCGCCTCGGACAAGCCTGGTTGATTCTTGAGCGCGCGCGAAACCGTCCCGATCGAGACGCTTGCCGCGCGCGCGACATCGCGAATGGTGGTGGCCATCGTGGTGTTCTCTGTCTCCGCTTTTCTCGGCTGTTTTCCGCTCAGGCGCGATGTTGCGCGCGCTCGGCCGGTTCACTTGTTCGAGGCGATTGTATAGTAAAAAGTCTCGAACCTACCGTATGCGAAGATTGGAGAAAACCAGTAGGCCGTTGTTATATATGCGATTCCTTGCGAGTTATTTGTTTAGTAAAAATACGGAAACATTACGCCGCGGCTTCGCGGTCGTGAACCGAGCGCTTGTCGGGCGTCCATACGTCGAGGATCAGATCGTCGTCCCAATAGTGGCTTAGCAGCGGCAGACTCATGCGGCCGCGCAGCTTTGCGTGGACTTCGTCGCCGTTCTGAAGCCAGCCTTCGATCGGCCGACGCCAGTGACACGCGACGACCGCGCCGTCATGCGACAAGCTTTGGTGTATATGCTCGACGATGTGCCATAGCTGCGGCTCGTCGAGGTAATAGCCGATCTCGCTGATCACGACGAGATCGAACTTGCCGGTGGGCCAGCAGTCGGGCAGCAGCATCTGCCGGACATCGACGTTCCGATATTCCGCGACGCGTTGCCGCGTGAGCGCGACGGCGTCCTCGGCGATGTCGGTTGCGATCAGCTCGTCGCAGCGTGGCGCGAGCAGCGCCGTCAGTTCGCCGTTGCCGCAGCCTGGCTCGAATGCGCGCGCATAGCGTTCGTGCGGAAGCGAGGCGAGCAGGAGCGCGCGTTTGCGCCGTTCATACCATCGATGCCTGATTTTCCAGGGATCGTCGTTATCTCGATAAAGAGTATCGAAGTACTGCTTAGTATTGTTGTTGGTGTTGTTCATATGAGTACGACTTCGAAAGGCCGTGTAAGCCTTGCCAGCACATGCTCGGGCAGCACTGGCACTTGTCCGGTGGTGGCGTCGGGGTCGAGCTGGCTCCGAAAAGCCTGCACGGCCCGGAGCTTCCGGGCATGCGTGGCGCCGTCGAGCACGATGCGGCGAGCACGGCTCCATGGCACGCGCGTATCGTCCGGCGACGCCCAGTGCCAGGTCCAGAGCGGCACCTCCACACAAGGCAGATCGAGCGCTTGTGCCGCGGACTGAACGGCGCGCCCGGCCGCCTCGTGGTCGGGGTGACCATCATAGCGCCATGTCGTGAAAACTATGTCGCCCGGTTGAAGGTACTCCGACAGGCATCCTGACAAACTCGATTCGATCTGGTCAGGATCGCCGTCCTGGAGCCCGAGCCGGACTACCTGGACCTGACGCAGATGCAGCCGTTGCAGCGCAGCCCTCGTTTCCTGCGGACGTACGCGTGCAAGACGTTCCGGCGGCCATTCGGATGACTTCGGGTGACTTGCCGTGCCGTCCGTTGCGGCGATGATGAGAATGTGCCGGCTGATCTCCGACAGTCGAGCGAGCAGGCCGCCGGTGCCGAGGATTTCATCGTCGGGGTGTGGCGCAACGACGACGGCCCGGCTGCCGAGCGGCACCAGTTCCGCCGGATCGACTTCGGGCAGCGCATTCAGACGCGCCCATCCCTGCCATGCGGCTTCGGGCGTGCCTTCGCCGCGTATGGCGCGGTCAGTGGCCGTTTCGTCGGTAGGCGCTTGCGTGGTCACACTTGCCATGAAATCCCTTCCTCCTCTATGACGTGCTCCGCGAGCGATGCTTCGTCACGCTCGGCGTGGCTTTGTCGAACGAAAACCGGCAGATCGGCCATCAACTGCGCGAAGTGCGCGTCGCGGCACAGCGGGCCGGCGCCCAGCGCGCGGCCCGCGCGCTCCACGACCAGCGTTGCCACATGTTCGGCCGCGAGGCGCGCACGCATCGTCGGCACCATGGCGTCGGCCTGCGGCTCGCGGTCGATGAACGCCGCCGTCTCGCGCAGCAACGCGGCCGTCGCGGATAGCGCCGTATCGATCGCACCGAGATGCGCGAGCTTGTGCGGCCCCGCGCGATGCTTTGTATCGCGCGCGACGAACGCTGCAATGCCCGATGCCGCGCCGAACCAGCACGCGGCAATGCCCGCGCCGCCCTGCCAGAAACCAGGGCGCTCGAGATAACCACGCGGCGGACCGACCAACTGCGCGCGTACTCGCTCGAAGCGCACGTCGACGCTCGCGCTCGCCTCCATGCCGACCGCTTGCCAGCCGGAACCGGTGACTTTCACGCCGTTCTGCCGCAGATCGACGGCGGCGAGAACCGGTTCGTCGCGCTCGTTCCACGCGGTTACGAGCGCATGCGTGACCGATGCCGCTCCGGAGCACCATGCCTTCGTGCCGTCCAGCGCGACGATCTGTGAGCCGGCGTCACCCAGCGCCAACAAGCGCGCACTCGGCGGTTCGGCTGCCCAGACGGCCCACGCGCTGCCGTCGTCGGGTGGCGGGCCGCCCAGTTCGGCGAGGATGGCGAGCGCGTCCGTGTGGCCTTCGTAGAGCTTGACCAAAGAGAGGTCGAAGGCTGCGACCGCGCCCAACGCGCGCCAGCGCTCAGCCGTGTTTCCCCGGCCCGGCAAGGGAAGGCGATCGAGACCCGCGCCGGTCAGCGCATGAAGCGCGCGGCCTGTTTCTTCGGCGTTGCCGCGTTGAAACGGCAACTTGCCGAGAAAGTCGCGCAAGGCGGAGGCCGTCGCATGCTGTTCGACGCAGTTCATCGGTCCATCCGCTGTTTAAGTTTGATGCGTTGTGTCCACATGGCGCGCCGTGTCCGTTTCTGCCCGGTTTGAACAAGAGTGTGGCAAGGGACATGCCCGAGCACCATTCAGCCGAAAGACGTAGGCCAAAGTGCCGGACGCGCGGCAACGCGTTCCGACGAATCGATGTGAAAAGTCAGGCTTTCTGGCTTATGCCGCTTGGCTGAATGGTCGCTTGAGCGTGGCCGGGTTCAAATGACGCAAAAGGCCGCACGCGGCGGCCTTCTGGAAGGGGATCGAATATGGCGAACCAGCGGGCGCCGTTCGCGGACGGGCGTGAATCAGCGGCGGGCGGGCGCTCCGACGGCCTTGTTCTCGCGCGCGGCTTCGGGCGCAGTTTTGCGTGCGCCCCAGCGCTGCGCGAGCACCGCGCACACCATCAATTGAATCTGGTGGAAAAGCATGAGCGGAAGCACGACCGCACCGACCGCGTGCGACGCGAAAATCACCTTCGCCATCGGAATGCCGGAGGCGAGACTCTTCTTCGAACCGCAGAAGATGATCGTGATCTGGTCGGCGCGCGAGAAGCCGAGGCGCTTGGCCGTGAACGCCGTGATGAACAGCGCCGCCGCCAGCAACAGGATATTGACCGCGAGCAGCCCCGCGAGCGTCCCGAGCGAAATCGAATGCCAGATGCCTTCGTTCACGGCTTCGCTGAACGCGACGTACACGACGAGCAGAATCGAGCCCTGATCGACGAACTTGAGCATCGCGCGATGCCTGTCGATCCACTTGCCGATGGCCGGCCGCAGCAATTGCCCGGCAATGAACGGCACGAGCAGTTGCAGCGTGATGTTGCCGACGGTGTGCCACGGCGAGCCGGTCGTCGCGCCGTGATTGCTCACGACGATCCCGACGAGCGCCGGCGTGATGAAAATGCCGAGCAGGCTCGACGCGGACGCGCTGCACACGGCGGCCGGCACGTTGCCCTTTGCCATCGACGTGAACGCAATCGACGACTGCACCGTGGACGGCAGCGTGCACAGAAACAGGATGCCGGTGTAGAGCGCCGGCGTCACGAGCGGCGTCAGCACCGGTTTGAGCGCGAGCCCGAGTAGTGGAAAGAGCGCGAAGGTGCTGAGCAGCACGACGAGATGCAGCCGCCAGTGCGTCGCGCCGGCGATGATCGCCTCGCGGGAAAGCTTCGCGCCATGCAGGAAGAACAAGAGGCCGATGGCGATATCGGTGATCCAGTTGAATGCGACCGCCGCGCCGCCGCGGCAGGGCAGAAAGCTCGCGACGATGACGGTGCCGACGAGCGCCAGCGTGAAGTTGTCGGGAAGAAGTTTGGGCCGTGCCATCAAAGAGTCTCGTACTTGGACACGCCGGCCGCTGGGCGGGGCGTTTTTTGCGTCAAGTCAGGAAAAACCATGATTTTCGCTCGCACCCGATTAAATTGGCAAATTCATTTACTGGATCGATTGATGACACGTCCACATGAAACGACCTGTGCACGAGGCAGGCCGAATGACCGCTACAGCAAAACTCGGGCCGCGCGCGAGCCAATTTCGCGGCTTTCAGATTCTTTTGTCCAGCACATTTGTTCTTCATATGTTTGGTCGTCCGAAATGCTAGGCGGCAGCGAAAAACTCTGACGTAACATGGTGTTACAACCATCGAGCGGGCCTAACACTTTTTGGCTCGACTGCTTTCGCGGCGCGAAATAAATTGTTGAATACACCGGTTGGCGGGTTTATGCATCGCTCGATGCAAGGCCCCGAATGTTCCGACTGCCGCCGGTTGTCCGCCTGAAGCGAAAGTCTCCGCTTTCCATTCACGGACGGAAATATCGGTCGGACGCAGGCTGTTTCGACATGGCGCTCACAGGCATTCGCAACACTACCCGGCTTTTCGCATCCGCAGCGCTTGGCGCGCTCGCGGTGGCGGGTTCGCTCGCGCTTGCCGGGCCGCGCGTCGAGTGGCTGCCGTCGACAGTCCTCACCGATTCCGGCGCCAGCAGGCAATCGCTGCATTACACGCCGGTCGCCGCCAAAGACGGCTTGACGCCCGTTAGCGCCGAAGTGCGTCCGGGCCCGCGGGGCGATCAAACGGTGCCGCTGCGTGGCGCGGGCTCGATTCGCGCCGACATCACGCGCTACAACGAAGAGCGCAGCCTGCCGCGCCCCCCCGGCCGTCCGGCCGACGACGGTCGCGCGCCGACGAACGCGAACTACCGCAACTGAACGCTCCGCAGTCTTCCTGAGCTGACCTCCGTTTCGCCGCGTTCACCGCGCGGAGCGCAAAACTGTTTGCGCGTCTAGCTTCGCTGTCACGATGACGTAATCTCGCCACAGTTGCGCATCGAATTTCCCCCAGACGTTCCGCTCTTTTTTCCGCGCAAGGACAATGCGGCCTGCGCGGGAAAATGTCCGAAATTCTTTATTTCAAACGCCTTTCGACGCTTGGAGAGGCGCGCCGGTACTCGCTGCGCATCTCGCCGGTTGTCGATCCGGCCATCGCGAGCCTGAGGCAAAGCGTCCCTTCCTGCGCGCAGGCGGGGCGGGAAGTATTCGAACCGCTATACCCGCAATAACCAAAAACATTTTTGACCGGAAAAATGGTCCGTAAAGATGGTGCCGCTCCACACGCGATGCCTCTTCGCCCACTAAACCGTTATGCCGGTCAGACGAGGCGAGCGCAACGCAACTCGCCCGCAAAGATTTCAATTTTCGACAAAGAACAGGAGAGTTCATGAAGTCAACCGTCAACCGTGCAATGACTACGGTGAAAACAACGGTCAAGGCCACCGCGGTCGCCGCAGCGATGTTCGGCCTCTTCGCCGCGGGCACGGCGCACGCGCAATCGAGCGTTTCGCTATATGGACAAGTCGACGAATGGGTCGGCGCGCAGAAATTTCCCGGCGGCGATCGCGCCTGGAACGTGAGCGGCGGCGGCATGTCGACGTCGTACTGGGGCTTGAAGGGCGCCGAGGATCTCGGCGGCGGCTACAAGGCCATCTTCACGTTGGAAAGCTTCTTCCGCGCGCAGAACGGTCAGTACGGACGCTTCCAGGGCGACACCTTCTTCGCGCGCAACTCATACGTCGGCATTCAAGGTCCGATCGGCACGTTCACCGCGGGCCGCCTGACGACGCAACTCTTCGTCTCGACGATCCTGTTCAACCCGTTCGTCGATTCGTACGTCTTCTCGCCGATGGTCTATCACGTGTTCCTCGGCGCGGGCACATTCCCGACGTACCGCACGGATCAGGGCGCGATCGGCGATTCGGGCTGGAACAACTCGGTCCAGTACACGTCGCCTGACTTCAACGGTCTGTCGGGCAGCGTGATGTACAGCTTCGGCAACACCGCCGGCGACGGCCGCTCGAAGAAGTACAGCGCGCAGTTCCTGTACTTCCACGGTCCGTTCGCGGCGACGGGCGTCTATCAGTACGTGAACTTCAACAACACCCCGGGCGATCTGACGTCGGTGGACGGCTTCGCTTCGCCGGGCTACAAGAGCCAGAGCGTCGGCCAGTTGGGCGCGTCGTACGACATGAAGTACGTCAAGTTCTTCGCGCAGTACATGTACACGAAGAACGACTACGAAGGCCCCGGCACGTTCCACGTCAACACCGGACAAGGCGGTGTGACGGTTCCGCTCGGCCCGGGCACGGTGATGGCGTCGTATGCGTACTCGCGCAGCAACGGCGGTCTCGATCAGACGCACAAGAGCTGGGCGCTCGGCTACGACTATCCGCTGTCGAAGCGCACCGACGTCTACGCCGCGTACCTGAACGACAAGTACACGGGTATGTCGACGGGCGATACCTTCGGCGTCGGTCTCCGCGCGAAGTTCTAAAGCGTTTCGCATCGAACGAAAACACCGCGCTCAAGGGCGCGGTGTTTTGCTTTCTACGGCACAAAAAATCAGCCGATCGCGAGGCGCGCCTTCGCGTCGTCGTATTCGCGCTTCAGACGCTCGACCAGTTCCGCGACGCTCGGCACGTCCTCCATCAGCCCGACGCCCTGGCCCGCGCCCCAGATTTCCTTCCACGCCTTCGCCTTGCTCGTGCCTTCGGCGAAGTTCATCGCGTTCTTGTCGGAGACGGGCAGCGCATCGGGATCGAGTCCCGCATTGACGATGCTCTCGCGGATGTAGTTGCCATGCACGCCCGTGAAGAGATTCGTGTAGATGATGTCGGCGGCGGTTGCATCGACGATCGCGCGCTTGTATTCCTCGAGCGCGTGCGCTTCCTTCGTCGCGATGAAGCGCGTGCCCATGTAGGCGAGGTCCGCGCCCATCGCTTGCGCCGCGAGGATCGAGCCGCCATTGGCGATCGCGCCCGACAGCACGATCGGGCCGTCGAACATGCGCCGCACTTCGCCGACGAGCGCGAACGGCGACGTCGTCCCCGCGTGACCGCCCGCGCCCGCCGCGACGAGAATGAGGCCGTCGACGCCCGCTTCGAGCGCTTTCTGCGCGTGCCGCAAGTTGATGACGTCGTGCAGCACGATGCCGCCGTACGAATGCACGGCGTCGATCATCTCCTTGACCGGCGCGCGCAGGCTCGTGATGAAGATCGGCACCTCATGCTCGACGCACACGCGCACGTCCTGTTCGAGCCGCGCATTCGACTGATGAACGATCTGATTGACCGCGATCGGCCCGATCACGGCATCGGGATTCGCGGCCTTGTGCGCGGCGAGCTCGCTTTGAATCTGCGTGAGCCATTCGTCGAGCAGTTCGGCGGGACGCGCGTTCAACGCCGGAAAAGAGCCGACGATGCCCGCCTTGCATTGCGCAAGCACGAGCTCGGGATAACTGACGATGAACATCGGCGAGCCGACGACGGGCAAGCTGAGGTGCTGCAAGATGGCGGGCAGAGCCATGGCACGAATCTCCTGAGTGTGTCCGAGCAGCGTTAAACCATTCTAGAGAACTGGCGCGCGATCCGGCACGCACGATCATTTTCCGGAAGGCACGCGTGGCCAGCGAACGATCGTTCGATTATATGCACGACATCGCCGCCGAAACATCCGCCATTTCCCGAAGAAGTATTCGATTTCGGCGTTTCCACGCTCGCCACGGCATCGGCGACTGCGCGAGCGCGCCTACAATGGTCCGCAACGCCACGAACAAGAAAACACAATGTCGTTCAAAGACTACGAGCCGTTTCGCGTCGATGCGGGCGGCGTCGAGATCGCCGGGATGAAAGGCGGCGACGGGCCGCCGCTCTTGCTCCTGCACGGACATCCGCAAACGCACGAGATCTGGCACAAGTGCGCCGGCGAGCTTGCGAAGCACTTCACGGTGATCGCCACCGATCTGCGCGGCTACGGCGCGTCGGGAAAGCCGGAAAGCGACACGCATCACACGCCGTATTCGAAGCGCGCGATGGCCGGCGATCAGGTCGCGGTCATGCGTCACTTCGGCTTCGAACAGTTTCTCGTCTGCGCGCACGATCGCGGCGCGCGGGTCGCGCATCGCATGGCGATGGATTTCCCCGACGCCGTCGATCGTCTGATGCTGCTCGACATCGCGCCGACGCTCGCGATGTACGACGCTACCGACCGCGAATTCGCGACTGCAAACTTCCACTGGTTCATGCTGATCCAGCCGTCGCCGCTGCCGGAATTGCTGATCGGCGGCAACCCGGACGCATATATCGATCGGCTATTGGGCAGTGGCCAAGCGGGATTTGCGCCCTTCGCGCCGCATGCGTTGCGGGCGTATCGCGACGCGTTTGCCGCGCCGGGTGCGATCTTCGCGACGTGCGAGGACTATCGCGCGTCGGCGGGCATCGACCTCGAACACGAACGCGCCGATCTCGAACGCGGCATGAAGATCGCCTGTCCGCTACGCGTGCTGTGGGGCGAGCAAGGCGTCATCGGACGGCGCTTCGACGCGCTCGACGAATGGCGGCGCGTCGCACGCGACGTGAGCGGCCGCGCGCTGCCGTGCGGGCACTACATTCCCGAGGAACAGCCCGACATGCTGCTCGCGGAAATGCTCGCGTTCTTCGAGGCAGATGCGCCCTGAAACCCGCGCCGGCATTGGGCTTTACGTGAATTCAGGTGTCGTTACAATTTTGTAGGGAAAGCACCGATGCACGTGAAATAGTGTCGCGATACGATACTTGGGACGTTGATCACGTCCATATGATTCTGCCGCTTGCCGTAGCTGACAAGCGGCTTTCTTTTTGTGCACTCGGGCGGTTCAGGCCACCGACACGGTTTCGCCGCTCACGTTCACCGAGCCGCCGCGCGCCAGTTCCCCGACGATTTTCTCGACGAGCGTATGACATTCGCCCGATGGCGCGAGCGCATCGGCGGCGGCGCGCATCGCGCGGGCGTCTTGCGTCATCGTGACGAGCGCATCGAGCGTCATCGTGCGCACTTCCATCAACTTGAAGACGATCAGCACCTTGAGCGCGTTCTTCGCGTTGCGCGCGGGATCGGCCTGCAAGTAATCGAGTCGCGACGAAGCGACCTCGAGCGCGCGCGCAACGTCCGTGAACGGCGCGCCGTGGCCGGGAATCACGATATCGACGTCGAGCGTCGATATGAGTTCGAGCACCGCGCGTTCTTCCGCGAAACCGCTGTCGCCTTCGAGTTCGGGAAAGATCACGCCGAAGCCGTTTTCCCACAACGCGTCCGCGCTGATGAGCACGCGCGTCTCGGGGCAATGGAGCATCAGCGAATGCGGATCGTGGCCCGGCGCGCCGAGCACGTTCCAGTCGAAGCCGCCGAGCGCGAGCGTCCCGCCGTGCGCGATCGTGCCCGTGAAATCGAAGCGATCGCAGCGCTGGCCGGTCGCGCGAAACGTGAGCGCGTCTTCGTCCCATGCGCGCACGGCGTGCGCTTCGCTTGCGGGAATCAGCGTGTCGCAGGCGTACGTGCGCTGGAGCAGCGCGTTGCCGCCGCAATGATCCGAATGCAGATGCGTGTTGACGATCAGATCGAGCTTGCGCGCGCCGAGCTTTTGTTTGACCAGCGCGAGCGTTTGCGGCGCGTGGGATACATAGCCCGTGTCGACGATCGCGGTGCCTTCGGCGCTTCTGAACAGCACGTTGTTCGACGAGAGCCAGCCGCGCTCGATGACCGTCATCGACTCCGGCAGCGTTCTCACGCGCGTGTCTCCAGCGGCATCACGACGATGGTCGCCGTCGCCTTCATCACCGTTTCGCCGAGCTGATTGCGCGCGTCGCCTTCCAGCTTCACGAGATCCCCGTTCAGACTCGCTTTCCACTTCGCTTCGGTCACGCGCCAGGACATCGCGAGCACGTCGTTCGCCTTCACCGCGCGCGTCAGCCTGATGCCGAATTCGAGTCCGAGCGGCTGCGCGTATTGCGAGAAGTGCGTGGCGAGCATCGCCATCAGATGCGCGGTCGGCTGCGTGCCCGATGCGATCAGCGCACCGAAACGGCTTGCGCGCGCGTAGGCGTCGTCGTGATGCAGCGGGTTGAGATCGTTGACGACCGTCGCGAAGTGCTTGATCGAATCGGGCGGCAGCGCGAGCGTCGCGTCGAACGATTCGCCGAGCGTCACCACGCGCGCGCCCTGACGACGGCTCTCGACGCGCGCGAGCACCGCGCGTTTCGCCTCATCGTCATGGGACGACCACGCGGCGATTTCGTCGATGTTGCGAAAGCAGCCGTCGCAGAAACCGGTCTCCGGATTCATGCGGCATACATCGACGCACGGCGACGCAACGTCCGTCACATTCGTCACGATTCCGCCGTCTCGCGCAACGCGACGTCCGCGACCGGCGCGCCCGTCAGCTCGATCAATTCCTGCGGCGACAGATTGAACACCGCGTGCGGATGCCCGGCCGCCGCCCACAGGCTGTCGAGCGCGAGCAGGTCTTCGTCGATGAGCGTGACCGGCGTGACCGCATGGCCGATCGGGCACACGCCGCCGATCGCGTAGCCGGTCTTCTCGCGCACGAACTTCGCGTCCGCGCGCGCCAGAGCGCCGACGCGCGCCGCGACCTTCGCTTCATCGACGCGATTCGCGCCGCTCGCGATCACGAGCACGGGCGCGTCGTCTTCCTTGCGGCGAAACAGAATCGACTTGGCGATCTGCGCGACCTCGCAGCCGAGGCCGGCCGCCGCTTCCGCCGATGTCTTGCCGGTTTCCGGCAGCATCACGACGTCATGCGGATGGCCGCGTTCCTTCAACAAAAGCGCGACGCGGCGCGCGGAATCGGGCAATTGATCGATCATCTTTGTCCTTTGTTGTTCAGACGCAGGCGGCGGCGCCGTCGCGTTTCTTCGTGAAGATCGCCTTTCCTGCACGCGACGAACTCGGCTTGCCGATCGCGCGCGAAATGAAATCGCCGATATCGACGAGCTGATCCAGATCGACGCCGGTCTCGATGCCGAGCCCGTTCATCAGATACACGACGTCTTCGGTCGCGACATTCCCGGTCGCGCCCTTCGCATATGGACAGCCGCCGAGCCCCGCCACCGACGCGTGGAAGATCTCGATGCCTTCGAGCAGCGCCGCATAAATGTTGCCGATGGCTTGCCCGTACGTGTCGTGGAAATGTCCGGAAAGGCGCTCGCGCGGAAACGCTTTCTGCGCTGCCGCGAGCACTTCGCGCGTGCGTTTGGGCGTGCCGACGCCGATGGTATCGGCGATATCGATCTCGTCGCAGCCGAGCGCTTTCATGCGTTCGACGACATCCACGACCGATTCGATGCTCACTTCGCCCTGATACGGACAGCCGAGCGCGCACGAGATGGATCCGCGCAGCCGCATGCCGGCGTCCTTCGCGGCTTTCGCGACCGGCTCGAAGCGCGCGATGCTCTCCGCGATGCTGCAATTGATGTTCTTCTGCGAGAACGCCTCGCTCGCCGCGCCGAAGATCACGATTTCATCGGCTTTGGCTTCGAGCGCGCCTTCGAAGCCGCGCATGTTCGGCGTGAGCACGGAGTAGATCGTGCCCGGACGGCGCTCGATGCCGGCCATGAGTGCGGCGGCGTCGGACATTTGCGGCACCCATTTCGGCGACACGAACGATGTCGATTCCACGTTCACGATGCCCGCCCGCGCGAGCCGGTTCACGAGCTCGATCTTGGTTTCGGTGGGCACGAATTCCTTTTCGTTCTGCAGGCCGTCGCGCGGCCCGACTTCGACGATTTTCACTTTTGACGGAATCATGTCTCTGTCTCCTTTCGATGTGGTCTCAGTACCCGCGCTTGAAATCGACGATGCCGCTGATCGGCTCGCCGCGCGCGAGCGCTTTGATCTTGCCGGCGATCTGCACGATGCTTTCCTCGCGCAGCGTTTCCGCCGAAATATGCGGCGTCACCGACACGCGCGGATGCGTCCAGAACGGATGTTCCTGCGGCAGCGGCTCGGTGTGGAAGACATCGAGCGTCGCGGCGGCGATCTGGCCGCTGTCGAGCGCGGCGATGAGATCGGCATCGACGAGATGCGGGCCGCGCGCCACGTTCACCAGATACGCGCCGCGCGCGAGCTTGCCGAACGTGCGCGCGTTCAGAATGCCTTCGGTGTCCGGCGTGTGCGGCAACAGATTGATGAGCACTTTTACGCCGTCGAGAAACGCGTCGAATTCGTCCGCGCCCGCGTGAACGTGGACGCCTTCGATCGTCTTCGGCGTGCGGCTGTATCCGCGCACGGGCACGCCGAGTTTCAGCAAACCCTTCGCGACTTCCGCGCCGAGCACGCCGAGCCCGAGCACGCCGACAGTGAACGATTCGCGCGCGTGCTGCGGCAGTTTTTCCCAGCGGCCTTCGCGTTGCAGCGCGTCGTATTCGTCGAAGCGGCGCAGGTAGCGCAGCACGCAGTACGTCGCGTATTCGACCATCTGCTGCGCCATGCCGGTGTCTTCGAGACGCACGAGCTTCGCGTTCGGCGGCAGCGTGCCGGGTTCGCGGCGCTCGACATCGAGAATCGCATCGACGCCCGCGCCGAGATTGAACACGGCCTGAAGATCGGGACGATTCGCGAAGAGCTCGCGCGGCGCGCGCCACACGATCGCGTAGTCGGCGCTCGCGGTGTCGCCCGGCTCCCATACGCGCAGGTCCGCATCGGGCAACTCGCGTTTCAGGCCGCCGAGCCACGCGTCGATATCGGCGCCCTTCTCGTAGAAGATGATTTTCATGGCCGCGTCCGTTTTCCGTTTAGTTCGCGTGCTTGTGTCCGCAACCGCGTTCGGCTTCCTGCGCGCCGGCGTTCTGCGCGGCTTCCGCGCGCATGCCGAGGCGCTCGATCAGCTTGCGGTCGGCTTCGGCTTGCGGGTTGCTCGTCGTCAGAAGCTGATCGCCGTAGAAGATCGAGTTTGCGCCCGCCGCGAAGCACAGCGCCTGCAACGCTTCATCCATCTGCTCGCGTCCGGCGGACAGACGCACCATCGCCTTCGGCATCGTGATGCGCGCGACCGCGATCGTCCTCACGAACTCGAACGGATCGAGCGCGTCGACGCCGGTGAGCGGCGTGCCCGCGACCTGCACGAGATTGTTGATCGGCACCGATTCCGGATACGGCTCCATGTTCGCGAGCTGCGAGATCAGTCCCGCGCGTTCGCGTCGCGATTCGCCCATGCCGACGATCCCGCCACAGCACACGTTGATGCCCGCGTCGCGAACGTGTTCGAGCGTATCGAGGCGATCCTGATACGTGCGCGTCGAAATGATCTGGCCGTAGAACTCCGGCGACGTGTCGAGATTGTGGTTGTAGTAATCGAGGCCGGCGTCGCGCAAGCCTTGCGCCTGATGCGCTTCGAGCATGCCGAGCGTCACGCAGGTTTCGAGGCCCATCGCCTTCACGCCGCGAATCATGTCCTTGATCGGCTCGAGATGGCGATCCTTCGGATTGCGCCACGCCGCGCCCATGCAAAAGCGCGTCGCACCGTTCGACTTCGCGACTTCGGCTGCCTTCAGGACTTCATCGACGTCCATCAGCTTTTCGGCCTTGAGGCCGGTGTCGTGATGCACCGACTGCGGACAGTACGCGCAATCTTCCTCGCAGCCGCCCGTCTTGATCGACAGCAGCGTGGACAACTGCACCGCGTTCGGATCGAAGTGTTCGCGATGCACGGTCTGCGCGCGGAAGAGCAGATCGTTGAACGGCAGTTCGTACAGCGCGACGACATCGGCGACGCGCCAGCGCTGCATCGGTTGCGGCGTGGTTTTCGAGGTGGTCTCAGTGGCGATTTGCTGTGTCATGTATTCAATCCTTTTGATGAAGCGAGTCGGTCAGAGCGCCGATATCGAGCGAATCGGCGGCGCGCGTTGCATCGGGTGCCGCGAGATGCGGAATCACGCCGATGAGCGGCGCCTTGATGCGTTGTTTCAGTGTTGCGATGTTTTCGTCGGGATACAGCATATTCGGATCGACGCGATTCGCCACCCAGCCGGCGAGCTTCGGGCCGCGCGACGCGATGGCTTCGACCGTCAGCAACGCATGGCTGATGCAGCCGAGCCGCATGCCGACGACGAGCACGACCGGCAGATTCAGCGCGACGGCGAGATCGGCGGTGTCGTGCGTGTCGGTGAGCGGCACGCGAAAACCACCGACGCCTTCCACGACGACGATATCCGCTTTCGTCATCGCGAACTGATGCGCTCGCACAATGCGCCCGATGTCGAGCGCCACGCCTTCGCGCGCCGCAGCGATATGCGGCGCGATCGGCTCGCGCATCATGAACGGCGTGCGGATGTCGTTCGGCAACGCGACGTTCGCGGCGGCGTCGAGCTGATCGGCGTCTTCGTTGTGCAGCACGCCGTCGCGCTCGACCGCGCCCGACGCGATCGGCTTCATCGCGGCGGCGGAAAGGCCCGCGCGCGCGAAGCCGTGCAGCAGCGCGCAAGAGACGAGCGTCTTGCCGATTTCCGTATCGGTTCCGGCGACGAACAGGGATAAAGCGGTCATAGCGTATTCAAAGCGTTTAACGCGTGATCGAGCCGCGCGAGATCGTCCTCACTGTGCGCGGCGGAAAGGGAAATGCGCAGGCGCGACGTGCCCGCCGGAACCGTCGGCGGACGAATCGCCGGAACCCAGAGGCCTTGCTTGTCGAGCGCGGCGGCGATTTCCAGCGTTTCGTCGTTGCCGCCGATCACGAGCGGCTGAACGGCGGTATGCGAATCGACCGGCATCCAGCGCGTGCGTTTCAGCATCGCGCGCGTGGTGTCGATCAGCAACGCGAGGTGCGCGCGGCGCGCGTCGCCTTCATCGCCCGCGATGATTTCGATGCTCTTCGACACCGCATGCGCGACCGCCGGCGCGGACGCCGTCGTGAAGATATACGGACGCGCGCGCTGAATGAGCCATTCGATGACGGTTTCATCCGCCGCGACGAACGCGCCCGACACGCCCGCCGCCTTGCCGAGCGTGCCGACATAGACGAGATGCGGCGAGCGCAGTGCGTAATGCGCCAGCGCGCCGCGTCCTTGCGGGCCGAGCACGCCGAAGCCGTGCGCGTCGTCGACGACGAGCCACGCGCCGTACTTCTCCGCAAGCTCGACGAGACGCGCGAGCGGCGCGATATCGCCGTCCATGCTGAACACCGTGTCGGTGACGATGAGCTTCGTCGCTGTTTCGTCGCGGGAGGCGTCGAGCATCGCGTCGAGCGCGTCGATGTCGGCGTGCGGATAAATCTGCGTTTGCGCGCGCGACAGGCGCACGCCGTCGATCAGCGATGCGTGATTGAGCGCGTCCGAAAACACGAGCGTGCCGCGTCCGGCGAGCGCCGTGACGACCGCGAGGTTCGCCATGTAGCCGGTGCTGAAGTAAAGCGCGCGCGGGTTATCGACGAAACAGCCCGAGAACGCGGCGAGATCGTCTTCGAGTTGCGCGTGCGCGCGTGAATGGCCGCCCAGCAGATGCGAGCCGCCGCTGCCCGCACCGAAAAGCGACGCGCCTTCGGCGAGCGCCGCGCGAATCGCATCGTGCGCGGCGAGGCCGAGATAATCGTTGCTCGCGAAGCCGACGATCGCGCGGCCATCGACGGTCATGTGCGCGGAACAGGCGCCGTCGATCGTCTTGCGGCGACGCCGCAGGCCGCGCGCATCGATATCGTTCAAGCCCTGTTCGAGCGTTTCGTACAGCGCTCTCGCTGTCGTGCTCATGCTGCGCCTCCCGCGAGCGTGGCGTCGAGCGTTTCGCGCGTGCGTTGCGCGAGGAGCAGCAGTTCGTCGTCGGAGAGGATGTACGGCGGCATCATGTAGACCGTCGCGCCGATGGGGCGCATCAGCAGTTCGCGCTGCAACGCGTTTGCGAAGAAGCGGCGCGAGAACGTCTTGTCGTCGATATCGACATCGAACGCGAAGATCGTGCCGCGATTGCGCAGATTCTTCACGCGTTCGTGCTCGCCGACGCGCGCGCGAAACGCCTCGCCCAGCAACGCCGATTTGCGTTTGTTTTCCGCGAGCACGTTCGCGCTGTCGAACAGATCGAGCGTCGCCAGCGCGGCGCGGCACGCGAGCGGATTGCCCGTGTACGAATGCGAATGCAGAAAGCCGCGCGTGACGTCGTCGTCGTAGAACGCGGCGTAGATGTCGTCGCGCGTGAGCACGATCGAAAGCGGCAAGTATCCGCCGCTGATGCCCTTCGACAAGCAGATGAAATCAGGCCAGATGCCCGCCTGCTCGCACGCGAAAAAAGTGCCGGTGCGCCCGCAGCCGACCGCGATTTCATCGGCGATCAGATGCACGCCGAATTCGTCGCACAGCGCGCGCAAACGCGTGAGATACGACGCGTCGTACATCGACATGCCGGCCGCGCACTGCACGAGCGGCTCGACGATCACGGCCGCAAGCTGCGACGCGCGCTGCCCGAAGAGCGCGCGCATCGCGGCGATGGCTTCGTCGACGCCGACCGCCGCCGGCGACGCGACCACATGCGCGTGACGGATCAGCGGATCGTAAGCGTCCTTGAAAATGGCGACGTCCGTCACGCCGAGCGCGCCGATCGTTTCGCCGTGATAGCTGTTCGCGAGACACGCGAATTCGCGCTTCTCGCTTGCGCCGCGATTGCGCCAGAAGTGAAAGCTCATCTTCAGCGCGATCTCGACCGCCGACGCGCCATCGGACGCGAAAAACGCATGGCCGAGCGTGCGATCGGTGAGCGCGCAAAGACGCTCGGCCAGTTCGACGGCCGGCGCGTGCGTGCAGCCCGCGAGCATCGCGTGTTCGAGCGTGTCGAGTTGATCCTTGAGCGCGCGG
Source organism: Caballeronia sp. AZ1_KS37 (assembly GCF_023631165.1). Classification (NCBI taxonomy): domain Bacteria; kingdom Pseudomonadati; phylum Pseudomonadota; class Betaproteobacteria; order Burkholderiales; family Burkholderiaceae; genus Caballeronia; species Caballeronia sp. AZ1_KS37. The sequence goes on from NZ_JALQDP010000001.1 coordinate 221,757, forward strand.
TTGATGTCGTCGTTAGCGTGGCCGAAGAGATTGACCCACCACGAACTGATCGCATCGAGATAGCGGTGGCCTTCGTGGTCGTAGAGCCACGCGCCCTTGCCGCGCGCGATCGGCACGAGCGGCACGCGCTCGTGATGTTTCATCTGGGTGCACGGATGCCACACGGCCGCAAGCGAGCGGGCAACCCAGTCCTGATTGGCTTCTGTGTTCAAAAACGGCTCCCAGGCCCGCGCGCGCGATGCGGGCCGGATACATCGGGCAAGCGCCAGGCGCCTGCGTTACGGGGAAACTGCGTGAAAACTGCGCGAGTCAATTATCCCTAAAACATGGCCGACCTTCCGTATTCGGAAGGTTTTTTGGACATGCGTGCGCGCGCAATGGAAATGCGAAAACGCGCTATCGCGTGCAACGTCGGCCAAATGGGTCGCTTAACGTGCGATCGACGCAAAAACGCCGGCGCGAAGGCCGGCGTTCCCGACAGGCGGAAAAGGTGTTCTAGCGTGACGCCGTCTGCGTCTCGGCGGCCTGATCGTTCCAGACGACGCGATTATTCACCGCGTACAGCCGGCACGGATCGGCGCTCTGCTTCTGGCAGCTCGCGATGGCGACGGCCATCGGATCGTCGCCGCCTTCGGCCCACGACCACGCGCCCGAATCGGACACGGCGAACGCGCGGCTCGAATACTGCGAAAGGAAGTTGCGATAACCGGCGCGGCCGTTTTCATCGACGAACGGCACGGCCTGCACGGAATCGAGGTCCGCGAAGTGCGTCGCGTTCGGCATGCGCGGCTCGGCCACCTGATATTGCACGGCGGTCGGCATGCCGATCTGCGCGAGGAAGGCCTTCACGCGCGGCCACCAGATCTGCACGCCGTCGCGGTCGCCGACGAGCCGATGCGCGTCGTTCTTGTAGCTGCCGAAATCGACCATGTTGGCGCGCGCGCCGTGCGCGGTGAACGCGGTGTACATCTGCGCGGACAAGTCGCCGTCCCAGACCGAATCGTTGTCGCCGTAGAGCCACAGCGACGGCAGGCGCACGTTCTGCCCGTAATCGCCGAACGCGTTGACGAGATTCTTCCGCCAGTCGCCGCATTCGTCCTGACGCAGCCCGCCCGAGAAATTGATGAGACCGCGCACGCCGGGCGCCGCGACGGCATCGCGCGCGCCGTAGGCGATGGTCGTCAAACCGCCGTGCGACGTGCCCGCGACGACGATATGCGTCTTGTCGACATACGCTTGCTGGCTCATATAGGCGATGGTCGCGGCGACGTCCTGCGCTTGCGCGAACCCGTTCGCCTCGACGTCGCAGCCGTGGCCGGTGTAATCGCCGCCCGAGCCCGCGAAGCCGCGCCGGTTCGGCACGACGACGACATAGCCGTGGCGCACGAATTCACGCGCGAGCGCGACCGGGCGATTGCGCGGTTGCGCGTGCGAATCGCCGGGGAGCTTGCCGTGATTGAAGACGATCATCGGGAACGGGCCGGCGCCGTCCGGCTTGAACACGGTGGTTTCGAGCGAGATGTCGGCTTCGGGAATCTCGATGACGCTTTCGTTCAGTCCGATCGCGACGACGGGCAGGCCAGCATCGAGCGAATCGGGAATCTGCGAGAGCGTCTGGCCGAATGCGGGAGACTGCAGACCTTCGGATTGACGCACGCCGCCGACCGGTTCGGCACGCACGGCGGACGTGACGAGCGATGCCGCGAGCGCGCACACCATGCTGCATCCGACCAACCAGGTTCTGATCGCCATCCGTGAACTCCGACTGCGCTTCCAAAGGACGTTGATACGGCGAGCCCCGAACGTCTTTTTGAAGTCACAAACCTATCGCGCTGCTCGATGAGAGCAGTATCGGCTGCGGGTTCCGGGAGTCATGCCCTGAAAAGGCATGACAATTGGCTTCAAAACGGGGCTTCGCTGCGAGTGTCCGGGCTCGGGAATGACAGCGCCCTGACGTGAACACAGATTAACCGTTCAAAATTGCACTGCACAATAAGAGAAACCCCGTAACTGTTTAATCTGTAAGGAAATTCTTAGGAAATTAATACCGCGTGCCACAGCATATTTCTTAAAGGAATATTTAGTTTTCTTTAATCTGACCATCGACATAGATCCAGTTTCCGGCGCTGTCTCGCGTGAAGCGGCTCGCTTCGTGCAAACGATGCGCGCGCCCGCCGACCTTGTAGCGCGCGACGAACTCGACTTCCTCGTGATTCGCGTCGGTCGGCGTGTGGCGTTTGATCTGCAAGCCGAGCCAGCGGGTGCCGGCGTCGGAGGCGTCGAGATCGGGCGGGCAGGTCGCTTCCGCCCAGGTCGCGCGCAGATACGCGGTGTCGCCGAGCACGTAGGCGGTGTAGCGCGAGCGCATCAGTTCCATTGCGTTCGCGGGCTTTTCGCCGCCTTCGATGAATCGTCCGCAACACGCGTCGTAACGCGGCGCGCGCGCGTCAGGCCGCTGGCCGGGCGCGGCGCCGCCGCACGGACATTCCACGAGTTTCATTGATCGACACCCGGCATGACGACATGGCGCGGCTGGCTGCGCACGCGTTCGAGCCACGCGCGGATCGCCGGATAGCGCGACAGATCGAGATTCGCCTGATCCGCGACATGCGTGTACGCATACAGCGCGATATCGGCGACGGTGTAGCGCTCGCCGACTAAAAACGTGCGCGTCGACAAATGCCGTTCCATCACGTCGAGCGCGCGATACGAACCGGCGATCTTCTCCGGCAGTCGCGCGTCGCCGGGATTCTTCTGAAACTGCAGGATGAAGCGCGCCACCGCGACATACGGCTCGTGGCTGTACTGCTCGAAGAACATCCACTGCAGCACTTGCGCGCGTTCGAGCCGGTCGTCGGGCATGAGCGGCGTGCCGTCGGCGAGATAGCAGAGAATCGCGTCGGATTCGGAGAGCGTCGTGTTCTCGTCGATGACGAGCACCGGCACCTTGCCGTTCGGATTCAGCTTTTTGAATTCGTCGGTGCGCGTTGCGCCGTTCATCATGTCGACTTCGTGCCAGACATAAGGCTGGCCGAGCTGTTCGAGGACGAGGCGAACCTTGTGACAGTTGCCCGATGCCGAAACGCCGTGTACCTGATAGGTCACATTCACTCCTTGTTCACCATTCGATCTTCGTGCCGTCGTACTGCACGAAAGTCCCGTTGAATTCCTCGCGCAGCGCGCCCGCTTCGGCGATCACCGCGCGCATGCCGGCGACGCTGCGCGCGACGTCGATCGCCGCCGATGGCCCGCCCATTTCCGTGCGAACCCAGCCCGGATGCAGCGCGATGCACGCCGAATGCCGCGATTCCAGCGACGCCACCTTCAGCGCAGAATTGAGCGCCGCCTTGCTCGCGCGATACAGCCAGCCGGTCGTGCCGCTCGTCTCGGCGATGCTGCCCATCTTGCTCGACACGACCGCGAGCACGCCGTTCGCGGCGTCGGTTAGCGGCAGGAGCACGGGAATCAGTTGCATCGGACCACGCACGTTGGTGTGCATGACCTGATCGAAGTCCTCCGCGCCGATCGTCTCGACGCCTTCGGTGCGCGGTCCATACACGCCCGACACGACGATCGCGACATTCAGCTTTTCCTCGTCCAGTTGCCAGGCGAGCGCGGCGATCTGCTCGGGCTGCGTGACGTCGAGCGGGAAGGTTTGCGCACCCATCGCGTCGAGCGCGGAGAGCGAGGTTTTATCGCGGGCCGTGGCGAGCACGCGCCAGCCGTCGCGACAATATTCGCGTGCGAATTCGTGGCCGAGGCCGCGCGACGCGCCGACGATCAGAACCGTTTTCATGAGCGACATGTTCCTTGTGTGAACAGACTTCGTGAATATAACGCGCGACCCGCTGTCGCGGATCGCCGTTCGGCCTTTCGGCTATCGTTGTGCGCTTTCAAACAGCAGGACCGGAAAGATGATGCAAACCGATGTCGTGATCGTCGGCGCGGGGCCGGCGGGCTTGTGTCTCGCGAACGCGCTGAGCGGCGCGGGTTTGTCGATCGTGTTCGTCGAGCAGCAAAGCCACGACGCGCTGCGCGAGCCCGCCTTCGACGGCCGCGAGATCGCGTTGACGCAGAAATCCGTCGCGTTTCTCAAGACGCTCGGCGTGTGGGAGCGCATCGACGCGCACGCGAAATCGCAGTTGGCCGATGCGCGCGTTTTCAACGGATCGTCGCCGTTCGCGATGAAAATCGGTCATGCGCTTTCCGGTCACGACGAGCTCGGTTGGCTCGTGTCGAATCATCTGATCCGGCGCGCCGCGTTCGAAGCAGTGAGCGCGGACGTCCGCATCATGACGTCCGAACGCGTGACCGACCTCGATACCGACGCATGTGGCGCGCGCGTGCGGCTCGAAAGCGGCGAGACGATCGCGGCGCGGCTCGTCGTCGCGGCGGACAGCCGGTTCTCCGCGACGCGCCGCATGATGGGCATCGCCGCCGACATGCACGATTTCGGCAAGTCGATGTTGGTCTGCTGCATGACGCACGACGTGCCCCACGATCACGCGGCGTGGGAATGGTTCGGCCACCGGCAGACGCTCGCGCTCTTGCCGATGAATCCCGATCCGGAGACGGGCGCGCATCGGTCGTCGGTCGTGGTGACGCTCGAGGCGCGCGACATCGAGCGCCTGAGCAAGCTCGACGAGGATGCGTTCAACCGCGAGATCGAACGCCGCTTCGAGCGCAGACTCGGAACGATGGCGCTGCGCACGACGCGGCATGTTTATCCGCTGGTGTCGGTTTATCCGAAGCGCTTCGTGGCGAAGCGTTTTGCGACGGTCGGCGATGCGGCGGTCGGCATGCATCCGGTCACGGCGCACGGGTTCAACTTCGGGCTGGCCGGCATCGAGACGCTCACGCGCGCGATTCGCGACGCGCAGGCGGCGGGGCTCGACATCGCCGGCGATGGGCTGCTCGCGCGATATGAAGCGAAGCATCGGCAGGAAACGCGTCCGCTTTATCTGATCACGCGATTCATCACGGAGGTTTATACGCGCGACTCGCTGCCGGCGCGGATCGCGCGCGATGCGATGCTGCGGATCGGAGAGAAGCTGACGCCGTTCAAGCGGGCCGTGGCGATGTCGCTGGCGGGGTGAGTGAGATTTCGCTTATTTCGTTTGGATGACTAGTCGTGCTTATTGAATTCGATAGAGTGACGACTGTCGCAACATCGATAAGGAGCCGAGCATGTTCAAGATCATCAAGGCCGAGTTACCTTGGAATATAACCGCCGAGGAGATTCGCGAATACGCGGAACAGGCTGCCATCCGTCGCAAGCTCGAGATCGAAAGCCGCAAAGGGACGGCCGAGGAATACATCGACAGTCCCGAGTACAACAGCCGTTTCATCGATCATCTGCTGAACTTTCCGAAACTCGACGTGGAGGACGACTTCTTCGATCGTCATCCGAAACGAGGAGCCTCCGATGTATCTGGCTGATACGAACGTGATCAGTGAAACGAGACTCGAAGAACGCGCCAATGAAGGCGTTCGCGTGTTCTTCCGGCAAGCCAAGCTCGATAAGAGATGCGTTCATCTCTCCGTCGTGACTGTCGCGGAACTTCGACAGGGCGTCGAGCGGGTGCGCCGAAGAGGCGATAAACGGTAGGCCGAAAAGCTCGAATCGTGGGTGAACAACGTCCTGCGAGAATACGACACGAGAATCCTGCCGGCGGGCAAGGAGATCGGCAGGCTATGGGGAAACCTGCGCGCGCCGCACCCTGAACCCGCTTTGGACAAGCTCATAAGCGCAACGGCCATTTTCCACGGATTGACGGTGGTCACGCGCAACGTCAGAGACTTCGAGCGAATGGGCGTCGAGATGCTGAATCCCTTCGAATAGGAATGAATGCGGCCCGGCTCGCGCCGGACCGGCCCGGAACACTCAAACCAACTCCACCCCCATCGCCGTCGCCTCCCCACCGCCGATACATAAGCTCGCCACCCCGCGTTTCAGCCCACGCGCCCTCAACGCACCGAGCAGCGTCACAAGAATCCGCGCGCCCGACGCACCGATCGGATGCCCGAGCGCGCACGCGCCGCCGTTCACATTGACCTTGTCATGCGGCAGATCGTGCTCACGCATCGCGGCCATCGTCACGACGGCGAATGCTTCGTTGATTTCATACAGATCGACATCGCCCGCGCGCCAGCCGTTTTTCTCGAAGAGCTTGCTGATCGCGCCGACGGGCGCCGTCGTGAACAAGGCCGGTTGTTGCGCGAACGTGCTGTGTCCGGCGATACGCGCGATCGGCGTGACGCCGAGCCGCATCGCGGTCGATTCGCGCATCATCACGAGCGCCGCCGCGCCATCGGAAATCGACGACGAATTCGCGGCCGTCACCGTGCCGTCCTTCGCGAACGCGGGCTTGAGCGACGGAATCTTCTCGATGTTCGCCTTGAACGGCTGCTCGTCGCGCCCGATCACCGTATCGCCCTTCCTGCCCTGTTCCGTCACGGGCGCGATTTCCCAGTCGAACGAGCCATCGTCGTTCGCTCGCTGCGCGCGCCGCAACGATTCGACCGCGAACGCATCCTGCGACTCGCGCGAGAACGCATACGACGAAGCGCATTGCTCCGCGAACGCGCCCATCAGACGGCCTTTTTCGTAAGCGTCTTCGAGGCCGTCGAGGAACATGTGATCGAGAACCTGACCGTGACCCATGCGCATGCCGCCGCGCGCTTTCGGCAGCAGATACGGCGCGTTCGTCATGCTTTCCATGCCGCCCGCGACGATCACGTCGACCGATCCGGCCAGCAGCATGTCGTGCGCGAACATCGCCGCGCGCATGCCCGAGCCGCACATCTTGTTGATCGTCGTGCAGCCGGTGGATAGCGGCAAGCCCGCGCCGAGCGCCGCCTGACGCGCGGGCGCCTGACCCTGACCGGCGGGCAGCACGCAGCCCATGATGGCTTCGTCGATCTGCTCGGGTTTCAATCCCGCGCGTTCGACCGCCGCCTTCACCGCAGCAGCGCCAAGCTGCGGCGCGGTCAGCGACGCGAAATCGCCCTGAAACGCGGCCATCGGCGTGCGCGCCGCCGACACGATGACGATCGGATCGTTCCTTGTCTCACTCATGTTTCAGCTCCTTGATGACGCCCTTGATCACTTCGGGAACGTCGCCCAAGCGTTCGGCAAGTGCCGCATCTGACGCGAGGACATCGTTTTCCGCGGAATGCGCGCCGCTGCGAGTCATCGCGGCAACGCACGACTGATAAACCGGATCGATCTCGGCCGGTGCGCCGATCATCATGCCCATGTTGCGCAGGCGGCCGTCGTGCACGCCGTAGGTCCAGCCGTGCACGGTGAGCTCCTGTCCGCGCGCCCATGCGTCCTGAACGACGGTCGTGCGGCACACGTTGATGGTCTGCTCGATCGTGTTCAGCTCCACGAGACGGCGATGGCGCGCGTCGCCCATCGGCCATTCGTCGAGCAGCGCGCCGTGCTTTTCGCGCACGTCTTCGACATGGCGCAGCCAGTTATCGGCGAGACCGACGCGCCGCCCGACGAGCGCCGCGCCCACGCCCGAGCAGCCGTAATGGCCGACGACCATGATGTGCTTCACCTTCAGCAGATCGACGGCGAACTGGATCACCGACAGACAATTGAGATCGGAGTGCACGACGACGTTCGCGATGTTTCTGTGCACGAAGACTTCGCCCGGCGGCAAGCCGATGATCTCGTTGGCCGGCACGCGCGAGTCCGCGCAGCCGATCCACAGATATTCGGGCGTCTGCTGATGCGCGAGGCGCTCGAAGAAAGCGGCGTCTTCGGCGAGCTTGCGTTCGACCCATTCCTGATTGTTTGCGAACAGGTGAGCAAGCGGCGTTTTATCGTCAATGTGGTTCATGTTCGAAAGTCAAAAGCCGGACCGCGCGCTTCACGCGGCGCGCGCGTCCGATCGGCCGGGCTCGTCGAAACGCTCCGGATAACGGATGCAGAATCGGACGTCCCGGTCATAGGGAAAGAAATCGGCGAGTTCGCCGCGCAGCAGTTGTTCCTTGTGATGCTGCCAGAACGCGGGATCGAAAAAATCCGCGTGATGACGCATGAACGCTTCGCGCACGCGCGGATCGCCGAGCAAAAATGTGCCGTACGTTTCGGGAAAGATATCGTGCGGCCCGACGGTATACCACGGTTCGCCGGACAGCTCGTCCTCTTCCGTGCGCGGCGCAGGGACGCGGCGCACGTTGCAATCGGTCAGATACTCGATTTCATCGTAGTCGTAGAACACCACGCGACCGTGCCGCGTCACGCCGAAGTTCTTGTACAGCATGTCGCCGGGGAAGATGTTCGCCTGAATCAGCTGTTTGATCGCGTCGCCATATTCCTTGATGCCGTGATCGACGTCGTCGGCGTTCCCGTTCTGCAGGAAGAGATTGAGCGGCACCATGCGGCGCTCGATATACACATGCCGGATGACGAGCTTGTCGCCTTCGTATTCGATCATCGAAGGCGCTTCCTTTTCGAGTTCGCGGATGAGCGCGTCGTCGAGGCGCGCGACCGGCAGCGCGACGCTCGAATATTCGAGCGTATCGGCCATTCGGCCAACGCGATCGTGCCGCTTCACGAGTTGATATTTGTCCTGAATCTTCTGCCGCGTGGTTTCCTTCGGCGGCGGAAACGCGTCCTTGATGAGCTTGAACACGTAAGGAAACGACGGCAGCGTGAAGACGATCATCACGAGTCCCTTGATGCCCGGCGCGACGATGAACTTATCGCTCGAATGCGACAGATGATGCAGCAAGTCGCGATAGAAATCGTTCTTGCCCTGCTTCTGCAAACCGACCGACGTATAGATTTCGGCCTTCGGCTTGCGCGGCATGATCGTGCTCAGAAATTGCACGAACGCCGACGGCACTTCCATATCGACGAGAAAGTACGAATGCGAGAAGCTGAAGATGATGAGCACCTGCTCGCGCGAGAGCAGCACGGTATCGAGCGCGAGCAGGCCGGGCTTCGTATGCCGGATCGCGATGGCGAAGGGCAGCAGCGCATCGCCGTTGATGATCCGCCCGACGACATACGCCGCCTTGTTGCGAAAGAACAGCGACGAAAGCACATGAATCTGAAAGTTCGGCGCCGGCGTGATATCGCCGAAGGCTTCGCGCAGCGCCTGCATCACGCATTGCACGTCGCGCGGCAAATCCTCGAACGGCGGTTCCAACTGAAAGTTCGTGACGATGCGTTCGAGCGTCGCGGCGAGGCCGTCCTTTTCCGGGTAATACGCGCGATACGTCGGCTTTGCGGCGGGCTCGTCGTTCTCGATGTATTCCGTCGAAATGGCCGGCCGCACAAAGATGAAGTCATTGTTGAAGTACGAGCGATGCAGGATCTTGCAGCACACGGAATTGAAGAACGTTTCCGCGCATTCCGGCTGACGATGCGTCGTCAGCAAGCCGATGTAATGCAGCTTGATCTGCTGCCACACGTCGTCCTCGATATTCTCCGCGTCGTATTCGTCTTCGAGCGCCGTCACGCATTCCGTGACGCGATCGTCATACGACGCGATGCGATCGCGCGCCAGTTGTTGCAACGCGAGCCAGTCGCCGCGCTCGAATAGCTCCTTCGCCTTGATCGCGGCTTCGCGGAACACGCGGTAATGATGCTCGAAGCCTTCGAGTATCGTCTTGGCGACATCGAAGCCGATTTGCGACGAGAGCAGCTTGGGGAAATGATTCATATCGACCCTGCGCTTCCTGTGCGGGCGTCACGCGTTATGCCGCTTTGGGTTTGCGCGCACGCTTTTCCGCGCCCGCCGCGAGCAGCGCGCGGCCCTGTTCCTCATACGCGGAAAGTTCGGCGAGCGTCGTGTTCAAGTCTTCGAGCTGACGCTGCAGCACTTCGCGATGCGCCGCGATCGTATCGACGAAAGCCTGTAGCTGCGTCGCGGTGCCGGTAGGCGAGTCATACAGATCGAGCAGCGTGCGGATTTCCGACAGCGTGAAACCGAGCCGCTTGCCGCGCAGCGTGAGCTTGAGGCGCGTGCGATCGCGCGCCGAATACACACGCCGCAGGCCGTTCGAGCCTTCGCGCTTCGGCGCGAGCAGCCCCTGATCTTCGTAAAAGCGAATGGCGCGCGGCGTAATGTCGAACTCGCGCGCCAGTTCGGTGATCGTGTAATGCGTCGGTTGGGTCATTGCCGGCCGGCAGCGCAAATGCGCGCGCAACGTTAGAATGGACGTTTACGTTATCGTCAACTTGGCCAAATTGCAACGCGGCGCAAACCCGGAGACAGGCACCGAATGAACGCACTCGAACACCAGCTCGACTATGTTTTCGCGGACCGGCTGCCCGAATCGGGCGGCGTCATGGAAGTGGCGCCGGGCGTGTTCTGGCTGCGCATGCCGCTGCCGTTCGCGCTCGATCACATCAATCTGTGGCTGCTCGCCGATGAAATCGACGGTGTGAAAGGCTGGACCGTCGTCGATTGCGGCATTTCGAGCGATACGATCCGCGCGAACTGGGAGCGCGTGTTCGATTCCGTGCTCGATGGAAAGCCGGTGCTGCGTGTGATCGTCACGCATTGTCATCCGGATCATCTGGGACTTGCCGACTGGATCTGCACGGGCGGCGACAAGAATCGATGGAACGTGCGCCTGTGGATGTCGCTCGGCGAATACGCGATGGGCCGCGTGATGGCCGCCGGCGACGGCTCGAACGCGGGCGGCGAGCGAGCGGCGGCGCATTTCGCGGCGCACGGCCTGTCCGACGAAGCGTCGCTCGATGCGCTGCGCAAGCGCGATAGCTATTACCCGACGCTCGTGCCGTCGATTCCGCCGGAATATCGGCGTATCCGCGATGGCGATGTCATGCGTATCGGCGCGCGCAATTGGGAAGTGGTGTCGGGCTACGGCCATTCGCCGGAGCACAGCGCGCTTTTCTGCGCCGCCGACAAGTTGCTCATTTCCGGCGACATGGTGTTGCCGCGCATTTCGACAAACGTGTCGGTGTTCGCGGTCGAGCCGGAAGGCAATCCGCTTGCGCTGTATCTGGAATCGCTCGGCCGCTACGAAACCATGCCCGCCGATACGCTCGCGCTGCCCTCACACGGCAAGCCGTTTCGCGGCGTGCAAACGCGCATCGGGCAATTGCGCGAGCATCATCGCGCGCGGCTGGCGGAAGTGCGCGACGCGTGCGCTCAAAAGCCATGCAGCGCCGCAGACATCGTCCCTATCATGTTCAAGCGCAAGCTCGATATCCATCAGATGACGTTCGCGCTCGGCGAAGCGCTCGCGCATCTGAACCTGCTTTGGCTCGATGGCACGCTGAAACGTCAGACCGGCGCTGACGGCGTGATCCGCTTCACGCCGGCCTGACTTCGCTTACTGCACGGAAACAGCGCCGAAATTCACGCGCCCGAACGGACTCACGTTATAGCCGCTGACGTTCGCGCGCGTGAGCGCCGCCGCCGTCGGATAGACGAGCGGAATCCACAGCGCCTGATCGTGGATGATCTTCTGCCCGTCGACATACGCCTTCGTGCGTTTGGCGACATCGGCGGTCGACTTGCCATCGGCGATGAGCTTGTCCAGTTGCGGATCGCAATAGCGCGCGAAGTTGATGCCCGACTTCACCGCGTTGCAACTGAAAAGCGGCGACATGTAGTTGTCCGGGTCGCCGTTGTCGCCGGCCCAGCCCATGAACAGCATGTCGTGCTGACCCTGCTTCGCCTGCTTGATGAGTTCGCCCCATTCGATCACTTTCACCTGCGCCTTCACGCCGATTTTCGCGAGATCGGCTTGCAGCAATTCCGCGCCCGCCTTCGGATTCGGATTGAGCACGCTGCCGTTCGGGCGTACCCAGATCGTCGTGTCGAAACCGTTCGGAAAGCCCGCATCGGCGAGCAGCTTCTTCGCATCGGCGGATGAATATTTGTACGCCTCGATGCTCTTGTCGTAACTCCACGTATTCGGCGGATACGGGTTCACCGCTTGCGTCGCCGTGTTGTCGAACACGGTCTTCATGTAGGTCGTGCGATCGAAGGCCATGTTGATCGCCTGACGCACCTTCGGATTGTCGAGCGGCTTCTTCTGCGTGTTGAGCGCGACGAACGCCGTCATGAATGCGGGCGCTTCGCTCACCTTCAGCGACTTGTCCTTCTTCGCGTCGATGACGTCCTGCGGCTTCGGCGACAGCGCGATCTGGCATTCGCCCGCCTTGATCTTCTGCGCGCGCACGGCGGCGTCGGGCGTGATCGCGTAGATCAGCCGGTCGATCTTCGGTTTCGCGCCCCAGTACGACGGATTCACGTCGTAGCGGATGACCGAATCTTTCGTGTAGCTCTTCAGCACGAACGGGCCGGTGCCGATCGGCTTGCTGTTCAGATCGACCTGCTGGTTCGCCTTCAGCAGCTTGTCCGCATATTCGGCCGAATAGATCGATGCGAAGCCCATCGTGAGGATCGGCACGAAGGTCGCGTTCGGCTCGTTGAGCTCGAACTTCACGGTATGGTCATCGACTTTCGATACGGCCTTGATGAGCTTCACGAGGCCCATCGACTGCGCGTGCGGAAAGCCGCTCGCGCCCGCGATCTTGTGCCACGGATTGTCGTCCGAGAGCATGCGCGAGAACGTGAACACGACGTCGTCGGCACTGAGCGGACGCGTCGGCTTGAAGTAATCGGTCGTCTGAAACTGAACGTTCGGACGCAGATGGAATGTGTACGTGAGCCCGTCGCTCGTCACGTCCCACTTTTCCGCGAGCGAGGGCACGACCTTCTTCGCGGCTTCGTCGTAGGAGACGAGCGTATTGAAGATGACATCCGCCGATGCGTTGGTCGTTACGAGCGAATTGAATTGCACGACATCGAAGCCGTCCGGGCTCGATTCGGTGCAGACGGTGAGCGGCTTGGACATCGCGAGCATCGGCGCGGCGAACATGGCCATCGCGGCGGCCGCGGCGAAGAGTTTCAGACGCATGAGATCTCCCGTGATCTTCATTTTTGTTCGTGGATGAGCTTGAGCACGCGCAGCAAGCGACGCGCCCGGCGCGGCCAGATTAGCGGATGCATCCGTCGACGACAACGATCCGATCGGCATACGCTTATTCCGCGGGTTGCCGAAACGGGGCGCATCGGGCTAAACTTGCGCCTTCTTTGGGGAGTAGCCTTCCTTCGCGAGCGAAGGAGAACGCGTCAACATCCTCGGCCCTGCTGCCGTGGCGCGTTCGACCGGAACGGTTTGGCGAGACCATCGATGCGCTATGTCGTTCCTGGCCGGACGGCGCGTGGCGCATCGTGGTTCGCTCGACGTCCGGCCGTGGAATCATCGTGTCCCCACAACTACAACATCCCCGTTTCCCGCGCACGCTCGCGCACCCGTCGCATGTTTCGATGCGAGGTGCCGCATGACGATGCTCTTTCTCGAACTCGCGCTGATGCTCGCGATCATCCTGGTCGCGGCGGAGCTATTCACGAATGCGCTCGAACATCTCGGCGAACGGCTCGGCATTTCCGAAGGCGTGACCGGATCGCTGTTCGCGGCGGTCGGCACGGCATTGCCCGAGACGACGGTGCCGATCATCGCGCTGCTCGGCGGCACGACGAGCCGTGCGGTCAACGAAGAGATCGGCGTCGGCGCGATTCTCGGCGCGCCGCTTATGCTCGCGACGCTTTCGACGTGTCTGATGACGTTCGCGATCCTCAAGTCGCGCGGCATGAGCGGGCGCATCGTGCCGGAGCGCAGCGGCTTCGTGCGCGATCTGAACTTCTTTCTGGTCGCGTTTCTCATCGCGTGCGCCGCGATGTTCGTGCCGCATCACGCGTGGCAAGTGCGCGCGTTGTTCGCGGTCGGGCTCGTCGCGCTCTATATCGTTTATGTGATTTCGACGTTCAAGGCTTCGGCGAAGCTCGTCGAGGGCGGACACGGAACGGAAGCGCCCGAGGCCTTGTTCGCTTCGCGTCTCGGTTTGAAAACGTCGCTCGGCACGATCATGCTGCAGTTTTTCTTCGGCATCGTGCTGCTCGTCGGCGGCGCGAAGGGCTTCATTCACGGCGTCGAGGGCGTGTCGCATGCGCTGGGAATTTCGGCGCTGCTGCTGTCGCTCATCATCATTCCGATCGCGACGGAACTGCCCGAGAAAGTGAACAGCATTCTGTGGGCGCGCCGAGGAAAGGACACGCTCGCGTTCGGCAACATCACCGGCGCGATGGTGTTTCAAGGGACGTTGCTGCCGGCCATCGGCATCATGCTGACGCCGTGGGAGCCGCGTATCGAAGTGCTGACGGGCGTGCTCATCACGCTCGCGGCGGCGGCGTGGCTGCGCTTCAATGCGAAGGAGAACGGCGTCGTGCTGTGGGCGCTGCTCGGCAACGGCGTGCTGTACGCGGCCTATCTCGCGTTGACGCTCGGGCGCTGACAAAGCTGCGGCACAAAGAAGAATGCCCGCGCGAGGCGGGCATCGAAGAGCGAAGCAGCGCGCCGAGAAAACCGGCACGTCGTTCTTGTTGTTCTTATAGGGGTTATCGGCACGTGCGCCGATAACTTTAGTGCCGTCCGTCAATTAATCGACGATGTAAATCGCGCGCCGATAAAACTCGCCGATGTGCTGTTCCAGCGCATACGGCGCGAGCGCGTCGGCGAAGAGGCGCAGTTCGGCTTGTCCGTGCTGGCCGTTCAGCGCTTCGATGACGTCCTTGCCGAGATCGGCATAGGCGATCGGCGCGTCGGTCGTCTTCTTCGCGTACGCGAGATCGCGAATGCGCCAGCCGGCGTCCGTCAGCAGCTTCGACACATACGCGAGACGCTCCGCATCGGTCGCGCCCGGCTGCAGCGGATGCGTCTTGTCGCCCCACAGATTGCAGCCGAGCTGGAACACGAGCGAGCGCGACGCCTGACGCAGCTTCTTCAGATAAGCGACCGCATACGCCGGAAAATCGTGCGCGCCGGTCACATATTCGCGGTCGAAATCCGCGCCCGCGTGATGCAGCACATTCAGATGCAAAAGCACGTCGATGTCCGACAGCTTGTCGAGGCCATCGAAGGGCAGCGCTTCGTGATGCACGTCGACATTGCCGATCGAGAAGGCATCGCCGAGTTCGCGCAGGAACTTCGCGTGTTCGGCGTTCGCTTCGATCGCCGTCACGCGCGCATCGGGATGCGCATGCGCGATCGTGTACGTGAAGAAGCCCGTATTCGCGCCGAAGTCGGCCCAGCGCTCGCCGGCTTGCGGCGCGCGATGCGCGAGAATCCAGTCGAGGCGGTTGCGGTCGCCGCGCCATTGGCTCTGAATGGTCTCCTGATAACCGAGCGTACTCGCGACGAAGTCGGGGATCGTCTGATACCCCGAGTGCTTGGAGACTTCTCCGTAGAGTTGAGCGAGCCGCTCCTTGACTGCGGTGGCGCCAGAGGTCATTTCCATAGTTCCTTGTAAAAGATTCGCCAGCTGTCGCTTGCGAGATAGACGTCGCCGGCCAGGGCGCGCAACGCAGCGCCCGCGAGACGCGCTTCGCTGCCATAGCGATGCACGGTCGTCCGGCGCCGGCGCCATGTGTTCACGATGCCGCCCGTCCACAGATACGTGGCGTGGCGTGCGCGCGAAAGGCGCCGGCCTTGATAAGCGGTTGCATCTTCCGTCGCCCAGTCGCCCACGAAAGCTTCGACGATGCCGCAGTCGTGGTTCAGGCACAGGTCGAGCGGTCCCCACGGACGGGGATTCATTTCGATGAAGTACGCGCCGTCGTCCCCGACGATGCATTCGATCATCGCGAAGCCGAAATAGCCGCATTGCGAAAGCGCCTGCCGCAGCTTCACGCCGATATCGCTCGCATGAAAATCGGCGGTGCGCGCGAGCACGATCGACTTGCCGCCGGGCTGCTGCGCGAGGTTTTCCTGCGACGAGCAGAAGACTTCGCCCGTGCGCGCGAAATAGGCGAGCAGATAAAAGCTGCGTCCCGTCACGAAGTGCTGAAAGAAATAGTGCGACGGATCTTCGCTCGCCTTGAAAGCGGCGAGGTCCGCGTCGCTTTTCACGAGCACCGGATAAAGCACGCGCTTGCCGTCGACGTTGCATTTCGGCTTGGCGACGAAAGGCACCACGGCATCGTCGATGCCCGCGTATTCGGGCGGCGGCGCGATGCCTTCGCGCGCGAAGAACTCGGTGGCGCTCGCCTTGTTCGTGAGCTTCGCGTACAGCGACGGATCGACGAGCGGCACATGCACGCCGTCGATGGATTCCAGCGCTTCCTTGTGATCCAGCAGGAAGGTGTTGAAGAATTCGGAGATCGGCACGAGCGTCACGCGGCGCGCGCCGAACTTCGCCTTCGCCTGCGCGATATAACCGGCGAGCAGCGGGACCGAGAGCGTGTCGTTTTCGCGCACGGCGACCACGAGATCGCGATACGCGCTCGACAGAACCTGATCGGCGGCCGAACGCGCGATCACCGCCGCCTGTTGCCCGAGCTTGCCGATCGCGCGCAGCAGCGCGACGACGGCGCGATCGTTGGTGCCGCTGAAGAGAAGAAACACGTGCATGGGTCGATCCTGCGTGCGCCGGGCTGCCGGGCCTTAGACGTTGGCCGCGCGGATCACGTCCACGACGCGCTCGACGTCGCGGTCCGCGAGCGCCGGATAGATCGGCAGGCACAGCACCTTGCGCGATGCTTCCTGCGCGTTCGGCAGTCGGCTCGGCTGCGCGGAGGGCAGGCCGCGATACATCGGGAAATCCGAAATCAGCGGATAAAAATAGCGGCGGCCGAAAATCTCGTGATCGCGCAGACGCTGATACAGCTCGTCGCGCGTCAGCTTGTAGTCGCTTTGCACGAGCACCGGGAAATACGAGTGGTTCGTCGCGCCGCCCGCGAGACCGGGCAGTGGCACGATGCCGTCGACGTCGGCGAGCAGGGTGCGATACAGCGCGTCGATCTCCTGACGGCGCGCGAGCGCGCGATCGATGTGCTGAAGCTGCAACAGGCCGAATGCCGCATTGATTTCGCTCATCTTGCCGTTGATGCCGGCCGCGACCACGGTCGTCTCGTTGACGAAGCCGAAGTTCTTCAGATGGTCGATGCGCTGCTTCACCTTCGCGTCCGGGCAGACGATCGCGCCGCCCTCGAACGTGTTGAAGACTTTCGTCGCGTGGAAGCTCAGCACCGACAGGTCGCCGTGCGTGAGGATGCTGCCCGCCTCGTTGCGCACGCCGAACGCGTGCGCGGCGTCGTAGATCACCTTCAAGTTGTAGTTGTCGGCGATCGCCTGGATCGCTTCGACGTCGCACGGCTGGCCGTAGCAGTGCACCGGCATGATCGCGGTGGTCTGCGGCGTGATGGCGGCTTCGATCTGACGCGGATCCAGATTCAGCGTGACCGGGTCCACGTCGACGAACACCGGCTTGATGCCGTTCCACAGCAGCGAATGCGCGGTCGCGACGAACGAATACGGCGTGGTGATCACTTCGCCCGTGATGCGCAGCGCCTGCAGCGCGGTGACGAGACCCATCGTGCCGTTCGAGAACAGCGCGAGGTGCTGCACGCCGAGGTATTCGCACAGCGCCTGTTCGAGCTGCTGATGAAACGGGCCGCCGTTGGTCAGCGTCTTGTTTTCCCAGATCTTCTCGAGATACGGAACGAATTCGTCGAGCGGCGGCAGATGCGGCTGCGTGACGAAGATACGCTCGTCGATGGCGGGCTGCTCGCGAAAGAGAGGAATGGCGCTCATGATCAACCTTGCGTGGTGGCTGCTGAATTCGCTGCGGCGGGCGCGGCGGCGAGGAGTTCGGTATCGAAAGATTCGGCGGGCAGGCCGGCGCACCAGCGCTGCCACATGTGACGAAGCGCGTGGCTCATGCTCGCGGCGATCACGTCCGGACGGAAGCGCGCCGATTCCGAGCAGCGCTCGCGCATGCCGGTGCGCAGGGCCGCGAGCGCATTCAGATCGCTTGCGTACGCGACGCCCTTCGCGACGAATTCATCCGCGTCGCGTGCGATGAACGATTCGAGTCCGACCTGGCTCATCAACGTGCCGCCCGCGCGGCCGGGCATCGTGTCGCCGAGCAGCGTCAGCGTCGGCACGCCCATCCAGAGCGCGTGCAGCGTCGTCGTGCCGCCCGCATACGGGAAGGTGTCGAGACACAGATCGACCTGATGATGCTGCTGCAGATACACCGACACGTTCGAGCGCTTGAGCAGCGCAAGCCGGTCCGCGGCGATGCCTTCTTCGGCGAACCACTTGCCCAGTTCGGCGACGGCGCTGTCGTCGGGCATCGCGCCCATCAGCATCTTCGAATCCGGCACGGCGTGCAGCACGCGCGCCCACAGCGCGATTACCTCGCGGCGCAGCTTCGACACGCGGTTGAAGCTGCCGAACGTGACGTAGCCCTTGTGGAGCGCGGGCAGCAGATTGACCGGCGGCGAATTCGCATCGGGCAGGAACGGCGCCGCCGCCGGCAGGTACGCGATCTTTTCGACGAACTGGTCGTCGATCGGCGAGAAATGCGGCGTGCGGTTCGCGAAGTAATAGTCGATGGCGCTGACGCCGGTCGTCTGCGGATAGCCGATCCACGACGCCTGGACCGGCGCGGGCTTGCGTGCGAAGGCGCGCAGGCGGTTGCGGCCGGTATGGCCCGACAGGTCGATCAGGATATCGATGCCGTCGGCGCGCACTTTCTCGACGAACGCATCGTCCGACAAGCCCGAGACGACGTTCCAGCGTGGCGCGTGGCCGCGCAGGCGCTGCGTCGTCGAATCCTCGCGCGCATGGGTGCTGTAGACGTGAATCTCGATGCCCGGATCCTTCGCGAGCAATGCGAGCACGGGTTCCAGAAACGATGCGACGGCGTGGCGGAACAAGTCGCCGGACACGAGACCGACGCGCAGCGTCTTGTGCGGATCCTTCGCGTTCTCGTGCGCGCGCCACAGGCGGCGCGCCGGATCGCCGTGACGGCGGTCGAATTCGCGATGTTCGTCGAAGAGCGCGACGGGCGTCAGATCGGTACGGTGCGTGAGGCAGAACAGCAGATTGCTGTGCGAAATGAAGTCGATCGGGTTGCACTCGAGCGCCTTGCGGAAGGTGCCTTCGGCGCGCGCGATCTGACCGTCGTCCATCAGCACGACGCCGAGCGCGCCGTGCATGTCGCCGTTTTTCGGCGCGAGCTCGATCGCCCGTTCGCAGGCTTCGATGGCTTCGGCGTGACGGCGCATCGCCGACAGCGACACGCCGAGCACGCGATGCGCTTCCGCGTGATTCGGGTCGCGCGCGATCACCAGACGGCACTGCCGCTCGGCGCCGACGTTGTCGCCATGAACCTGCAGCGCGCTCGCGAACAGCATGCGCGAATGCTGGTCCGCGGGCTCCAGCTCGACCGTGCGGCCGAGCGGCTCGATGGCTTCGACGAAGCGGCCGTGCGAGTACAGCGCCAGGCCGAGCGAACGCTGCGCGCCGACGTGATGCGGATAACGTTCGACGAGCACGCGCGCCAGCTTGATCGCTTCGTCGTGGCGGCCCTTGTTGTAAAGCGACGCGAACTGGTTCAGGTCCTGCGGCGTGGGATTGCCGCGCTTGCCGGCGGTCGATTGCGACGCGTCGTCCGCGCTGCCATCGACGGTCTTCGGCGCGAGGCGCGCGAGCTGCGAGGCCTCGGCGAGCACGGCCGCCGCGTAGCCATTCGGGTGCGACAGGCGCTCGATCAGGCCGTCCATCGCCGGACCGCGCGCGCCGCGCTGCTGCGCCATTTCAACCGCGAACCAGGCAGCCTGCGTCTGATTGGTGCGCGCGAGCGCGTCGATGTACGAGACCCAGTACTGGCCGTTGTCCGGACGCAGGCCGAGCACGGATTCGAACAGCGGCACCGCGTCGTCCGGACGTTGCGTCTGGATAAAGAGAACCGCGAGGTTGTACAGCACGTCCGCGTGATCCGGCTTGTGATCGAGAATCGCGCGATAGAGCGCTTCGGCGTCGGCATGATTGCCGGCGTGATGATTCTCCAGCGCCGACTGCATGACGGTCGCGATGTCCTGCTCGAACTGTTGCTCCGGCGTCAGCGTCGTGGCGTCCGGAACCTGTAGGGAAATGCTCATGATCTTCGGCGTGCTCCTTGCGATTGAACTGATTATCCAAGCGAGGCCGCCAAACCGAAGCGCGGAGATGAGCGGGAAAGCCGCCGTAATTCGGGGGATCGCCAGCGGGCGAAAAAATGCCCGCGTGAAGCGGGCATCGGGGGAAAACTGAAGCGAAAGCGCGGTGTTTCTAGAACCGCGCGCCTTGCTGGTAGCGGTTGACGGCGTTCACGCGCTTCATCGCCGCGTGATATTCGGCGGCGAGACCGGTGCGGGTCGCGCTCGCGTCCGCGAGCACGGCAGCGTCGATACCCTGGATTTCGCGGATTTTCGCGAGCGCCTGCGGGCTCTGCTCGCGCGTCAGCGCCTGCAAAAGCGGCGTGCGCGCGGCATCGAGCTCCGCTGCGCGCGGCCAGTCCGCGAGCGTGGCCGCCGTTTCCATGTCTTTCGTCAGTGCGAACAGTTGTTCGACGAGAGCGTCCTGGTTCATCGTGCCGGTTCTCCGCTTTTAGGACTTGTTGGTCGCCATCGCGCCTGCGCTGTTCGTGCCGCCGAAGAGCGCCGTCAGATATTGCGTGTTCTGGTTCATGCTCGCCATCAGCGTATTGAGCGCCGTGAACTGCGCGTTGTAGTCCGACGTGAGCTGCGCGGCGTAGTTGGTCAGCGTCGTCTGCTGCGTCGAGATGTTGGCGAGATCCTTGTTGATCGAATCCGTCTCGGACGTGAGCAGGCCGCCCGTGCTCAGATAGCTCGAAATCTTGTCGGTCAGCTGCGCGCCGACGCCGTTGATCGCGTTGAAAAGCTGCGACACGCCGGTTGCGTTGTTCGTCAGCGCGTCGGTGAGCTTGTCGCTGTCGATGGTCAGCGTGCCGGCCGGCTGCTCCGCGGTCGCATCGAGCGACGAAACCTGGCTGATGCCGAGCGACGCCAGCGAGATCGAGCCGCTGCCCTTGCCGACCGCGCTGCCGATGATCGCGGAAAGCTGATTCTTGATCGTGTTGACCGCCGAGTTGCCGAGCAGCACGCCGCCCTGCGAGCCCGCGGACGCGCTGCTGTTGAACGACGTATAAGAGTTGATCGTCGAGACGACCGTGTTGTAGAGGCTGACGAAGTTCGAAATCGCGCTCGAAATCGACGACGTGTCCTGCGAGATCGTGACCGTCTGCGTGCTCGCCGGGGTCGTCACCGCCGCCGCCGTCAGGTTCAGCGTCACGCCCTTGATCGCGCTCGTGACCGTGTTGCTCGAACTCGTGCCCGCGACGCCGCCGACCTTGTACATCGCGTCCTGCGCGGTCGCGCTTTGCGACCAGCCGTTGGTGACGGAATCGTCGGAAATCGTGGACGCCGCGCCGTTTGCGCCGGCCGTCGACGAGACCCCGAGCTTGTTCAGGTCGCTGCCGCTGGCCGCGCCGGTGATCGTGGTCGAGATGACGTTCGACGCGCCCGTCGTCGTGGAGTTGAGCACCAGATGCTGGCCGTCCGTGCCGGTCACGATCGTCGCGCTCACGCCCGGATTGCCGGACGCGTTGTTGATCGCGGCGGCGATGCCCGAAAGCGTGTTGTTGCTGCTCGTGATGTTGATCGACATCGACTTGGAGCCGACGCTGATCTGCATCGTGCCGGTGCCGAGCTTTTCGTCCGTCGCGAAGCCGGTCGACGTCAGCGATTGCGCCTTCGCGATCTGCGAGACCGTCACGTCGTAGCTGCCCGCCACGGCGCCGGCGGCGCCCGATGCGGTGATGCCGGTGCCCGTCACGTTGGTCGTGAAGGTCGACATCAGCGAGCCGTCGGTCAGGCTCGTCATCGTAGTTTGCAGCGTCGAGAGCGCCGACGACAGCGTGCCGATCGCCGAGAGCTTCGTGTTGTCGTTCGATTGCGCGGCGGCGAGCGATGCGCTCTGGCCGGCCGTTTTCGCGTTGACCATCGCGGTAACGAGCGCGTTGACGTCCATCGACGAGTTGCCCGTCGCGCCGCTGATGATGGATTGCGCTGCTTCGGCAAGCGCCGCGTTCGCGGACGCCTGGGTCTGCGCGGCGGTCGCCGCCGTGGTGGCCGTACTGATCGTGGACATCGGGTAACTCCGTGTATCGCGCTGTCGCCTGATTGCGCGTGATCGCAGTCAACTGCTCGTTGCGGGAAACAAACTCTTGCGTGTGCGCTCGTGAACGCGGGCGCACACGCAAGAGATCGAAACGTGGTTTCGTCGCCGGGACGGCCCGACGCCGGATCTTCGGGATGAAGATCCGGCGTCGGGTGCTACCTTGGCGTACCGCTTAGCCGAGGAGCTTCAGAACTTGCTGCGGCAGGGAGTTCGCTTGCGCGAGCACCGAGATACCAGCCTGTTGCAGCACTTGAGCCTTGCTGAGGTTCGCCGTTTCCTGCGCGAAGTTCGCGTCGGTGATCTGCGACTGAGCCGACGACAGGTCGGTCGATTCAGCTTGCTGCGACGAAGCGATTGCGCTCAGACGGTTCTGGGCTGCACCCAGCGTTGCCTGCACGTTGTTCAGCGTCTGCAGTGCGTTGTCGATCGAGACCAGCGCGACGTTGGCGCCCGTCGTGGTGCTGATGTCGAGGTTCGCGACCGTGTCCGGCTTGTTGATCTTGTTGATCGACGCGTTGAGGGTGGTGATCGCGGAGCTCACGGATGCGCCCATCGAACCGGCAATGCTCGTGCTGAACGTCAGCGTGTTTTCGTGCGGTGCTGCAGCCGTGCCCGTGCCTGCGGTGCCCGAGCCGAAGATGGCCGTGACGGCCGTCGAGCTCAGCGCGACGTTGTTCTGGTCGGTGAACGAGAAGCCGCCCTTGCCGTCCGACAGCACGTTGATCGAGGTGATCGTCGCGCCGGAAGAGGCGTAGGCGCCGCTCGACGACAGCGACAGGTTCGAGAACGTGCCGAGCGTGTTGCCCTTCTGCACCATGCCGCCGCCGAGCGAGTTCGCGCCCATGTCTTGGCTCAGGTCCAGATTGATCGTCTGACCGACGTTCGCGCCGACCTGGAAGCTCAGGCTGCCAGCCGAACCGTCAAGAATGTTGCGGCCGTTGTACGTCGTTTGCGAAGCGATACGGTTCACTTCGGCGATCTGCTGCGAAACTTCCTTCTGCAGCGAAGCCTGGTCGCTCGACGAGAGCGAGCCGCTCGCGGCTTGCACGGCCAGCGTACGGATACGCTGCAGGCTGGAGGTCATCGACGAAAGCGCGCTCGAAGCCGTCTGGGCAATCGACACACCGTCGTTCGCATTCGAAACGCCCTGGTTCAGGCCGTTGATCTGCGTTTGCATCCGGTTCGAGATCGCGAGACCTGCTGCGTCGTCAGCAGCGCTGTTGATGCGCTTGCCCGACGAGAGGCGGGTGATCGCCGAAGACAGCGCGCTTTGCGTGCCGTTGAGGTTCTGCTGTGCAACCAGCGAGTTGATGTTGCTGTTGATACCGATCATTTTGTTCTCTCCTGGGAGACTGTATCTGGCTTTGGCTAAAGCACCGAGTAAGTTGCCTGGCGGTCCTGCGCTCGGTGATAGCCGGCCGCCTACTTGTGGTTATCGGGCCCCTCGAAAAAAACTTAAGGCCCGCGCAAACGATTTGTGTAACGAATTCTGTTGCGAGGCCGCGAAGCCTTGCCCGGCAAGGCGCCGATTTCGCGCGTATGCTTTTTGGTCCCTCTAGACGCATTCGGAGCGCACATGCAGACACGCAATATCGGCACATCGGAACTGAAAGTTGCGCCGCTCGTCTTCGGCGGCAACGTGTTCGGCTGGACTGCCAACGAGCGCACGTCGTTCTCGATCCTCGACGCGTTCGTCGACCACGGCCTGAATTTCATCGATACGGCCGACGTCTATTCCGCCTGGGTCGACGGGCATCAGGGCGGCGAATCGGAGACGATCATCGGCAAGTGGTTCAGGGAAAGCGGCAAGCGCCACCAGGTCGTGCTCGCGACGAAAGTCGGCAAGCTGTCCACGCGCGCCGGGCTCTCGGCGGCGAACATCGCGGCGGCCGTCGACGATTCGCTGCGGCGTCTCAAGACCGATTACATCGACGTCTATTTCTCCCATTACGACGACGAAACCACGCCGCTCGACGAAACCCTCGACGCGTATCAGACGCTCATCAAGGCGGGGAAGGTGCGGGTGATCGGCGCGTCGAACTACACGGGCGAGCGGCTCGAAGAGGCGTTGAAAGTCGCGAAGGATTCGGGCTTGCCGGCGTATCAGATTCTGCAACCCGAATACAACCTCTACGACCGCGAGGGCTACGAGACCGGTCTCGAACCGGTGGCAGAACAGCACAAGATCGCCGTCGTGCCGTATTACGCGCTCGCGAGCGGCTTTCTGTCGGGCAAATATCGGTCGAAGGCGGACACGCAGCACAAGGCGCGCGGCTCGCGCGTCGAAAAGTATCTGACGCCGCGCGGCCTCGAGATTCTCGACGCGCTCGACGAAGTCGCGAAACGCAACGACACGACGCCCGCGACGGTCGCGCTCGCGTGGATGATCGCGCGCCCGAGCGTGACGGCGCCGATCGCCAGCGCCACGTCGGTCGCGCAACTGGAGAGCTTGGCCGCCGCGACGCGCCTGCAACTCGCAGCCGACGATATCCATCTGCTCGACGAAGCCAGCGCGTGGCAGAAATAGTTCTGTTGCATCAATGAGTTGGCCGGCGCGCGGGAGTTGGCAATGGCGCGGTGTTCTGGTAACATCGCGCCCGAATCGAGAAATGTGCCCGATTTCCTGCCTTCGCCGCTGAAAATGACAACGTCAACCAACAGCGGCGAACGGCTCTGAAACGCGCCTTCGTGTGGTTCTTTCGAAAGCGCCTGCCGCTTCCGCGGCTGAATCTCAACGCTCTCTTTTCCGGCCTCCGTGGCCGCTTTGCTCGTGTCCGTCGCGCCGTTCTCACGTCCGGCGGACGATCGGAGTGCCGGGGCGCGGCAACTCGCAGTCGTCGCGCGCTTGAAAATACGTTTAGCAAACCAGGATTTACATGACCACTATCGTCCTCAAAGAAAACGAGCCGTTCGATGTCGCGATTCGGCGTTTCCGCCGCACCATCGAGCGCAATGGCTTGATCGCCGAACTGCGCGAGCGCCAGTCGTACGAAAAGCCGACCACCGAGCGCAAGCGCAAGAAGGCCGCCGCTGTCGCGCGCCTGCGCAAGCGCCTGCGCAGCCAGATGCTGCCGAAGAAGATGCACTAAGCGTCTTGTTCGGGCGAGGGTTTTCGGATCCTCGCGCCGAACGGCAAAACGGCGGTGCGACCCGTAAGGGCGCACCGCCGTTTTCGTTTCTATTGCCTTTTTTAGCGAGGGCGTTCAGACGAACGCGTGACGCCTGCCAAGCGCCGCGAGCAACGCCGGCCACTCTTCGATTTCGGCGTAGTCGTGAACTTCCTCCAGCTCGATCAGCAGATCGATGATGTTCGGATCGTAGGCATTCACGTTCGATGCGTAGAGCGCCCGCAGCAGACCGCCGTCCCGCGCATGCCGATAGTAGGAAATGCCGACGCCTTCCAGCTCCGGCTCGTACACATCGTCGCGCACGAGCGACCCGATCGCGCACTTGCGGCCTTCCGGACTGCGAAGCCTGCACGAACCGTTGTCGTCTTCCGAGACCGCGCGCTGCGTCAGCAAGTGCTCGCTGACGCGCTCGTAAATGTCCTTCGGGCTCAACATCGTAATAGGGCTCAACATCACAGCACCTGCAATATCACGCGGCCGTTTTAAGAAGTTCGGCTGACAACCCGAACTGACGCGCGATCGACGTCAAACGCTCGCGCCATTCCCGTTTGCCGAAGACGTCATGCACGTTCTGCAGGCACGACAACAACTCGACGGTGTTGGGATCGAACACGTTGATGCGCGAACGGAGCAGCGCGCGCTTCAGCGCCACGACGCCGACATCCATGTACGCCGGCACCTGCTCGGGCGGCTTCGCGATGAAGCGAATGGGCACGCCTTCCATCGCGGTGACATAGTCGCGCGGCTTGATGAAGCTCCCGACAGGGCAGCCGCCGCAGTATCCGCGATAGGCGCCGCCGCCCCGCGGCAGCAAAGCCGCTTGCCCTTGTCCGAAAAGATGCTGGACTGCGCTGTTGAAAATCTCCTGATGCGTCAGGAAGTTCAAGCTTTTCATGATCTTCTCCCCTGCGCCCCTGCGCAGCGGCCATACGTTTAAGTATTCGAGAACCTGCACCTGCTTACCGAAAGCGGCAGCGTCGTTGCAAATATGGCGCAACAGAATCGACGCTCGCCGCCCGGCCTCTGCTCCGAGCACGGCGGTTTTCCCGGCCTGGGCGTGTGGTCTGACTGCGCCCTGTGTGCTCGCGTCGGATTTCTACACTCAGTGACGATCCGTACACCGTCAGTTATAACGGTTCGGAACGGTAAAAAGGTGCGCCAGCGCACGCGAGGAAGCCATTTTTACACGGCTCGTACGTTCGTGCAGTGCGGAAAACCCGGCCAAAAGCCTTGCAGTTCGGGCAATTGCGCGTGCTTCACTGCAAAAAAACGTCATCTATAAGGATTTACCCTAGATCGCGTAAATTACGCTATACGATGTTGTCAAAAGGCAAAATTTTTCCGCATAGGAATCGATCAAAGCGGGGTTTTTGCAACGGTCTTCCGTTTTGTCTTAGGTTTTTCTCGCGACATGCAACCCACGGCGTGATCGTTGACCATGCCGGTGGCCTGCATGAACGCGTAGCAAATCGTCGTGCCGACGAACTTGCAGCCGTATTTCTTGAGCGCCTTGCTGAGCGCGTCCGATTCCGGCGTGGACGCGGGCGTGGGATTTTTCGCATCGCGCGGCGTGTCGATCGTTTTGCCGTCGACGAACGACCAGACGAAATCCGCGAACGAGCCGTGCTCCTGCTGGATCTGCTTCACGGCGCGTGCATTGAGCACCGCCGATTCGATCTTCGCCCGGTTACGCACGATGCGCGCGTCCTGCACGATCCGCTCGACGTCCTTCTCGGTGAAGCGCGCCACCTTGTCGATGTCGAAGCCCGCGAAGAGCGCGCGATAGCCCTCGCGCTTGTTGAGGATCGTCGACCAGGAAAGGCCCGCCTGCGCGCCTTCCAGCACCAGCATTTCGAACAGATGCCGGTCGTCGTGCGACGGCACGCCCCATTCGCCGTCGTGATATTCGATCATCGCGTCGGTCGTGGCCCAGGCGCAGCGGGTGTGTTCGGCGTCTGCCATTGCGAGTCCTCATCATTATTTTGAATCGCGTCAGCATAGCGGATCGCCCGTATCGCGCCATCTATGCCATTCGGCCAATTGGCGCGCGTCGCGGCCGCCGGTAAGCTTGCGCCCATGACTACATCTTCGACTTCGGCATTTGACGGCTTCCTGCTCGGCATCGACGGCGGCGGGAGCGGCACACGCGTGATTCTCGCCGACGCGCACGGCAACGAACTGGCGCGCGCGAGCGGCGGACCTTCGGGGCTCGGGCTCGGGGTGGCGCGCGCGTGGCAATCGATCGGCGACGCGTGCGCGTGCGCATTCGAGGCCGCCGCGCTGCCGTTCGACTGGCGCAACTGCGCACTCGGCTGTGGCCTGGCGGGCGTCAACAACGCGGACTGGCTCACCGCGTTTCTCGGCGCGGCGCCGGACGTGCGCGCGTTGAGCGTGGAAAGCGACGCCTATACGACCGTGCTCGGCGCGCACGGCGGGGAATCCGGCGTGATCGTCGCGCTCGGCACGGGCAGCATCGCGGCGTCGCTGGACGAATCGGGCGTTTGCCGAATCGCGGGCGGCTACGGCTTTCCGAGCGGCGATGAAGCCAGCGGCGCGTGGCTCGGCCTGCGCGCGGTGGTGCATCTGCAGCGCGTGCTCGACGGCCGCGCGCCCGAAGATGGCTGGTCGCGCGCGATGCTCGCCCACACTGGCGCGACGGATCGCGACAGTCTCGTCGTCTGGCTGTGCGCCGCGAATCAAACCGCTTTTGCGACGCTTGCGCCCACCGTGTTCGAGTTCCGCGACCATCCCGAGGCCGCGCGTCTGCTGGATCAGGCGGGGCAGGAAATCGCGAAATTCGTCGCGGCGCTCGATTCCGCCGGCGTGCTGCCCGTCGCGCTGTGCGGCGGGCTGGCCGCGCCTTACGAGCCATTCGTGCCGGCCATGTTGCGCGAACGCATGCGTGCGCCACGCGCCGATTCCGCAGCGGGCGCGCTCGAACTGGCGCGACGCGCGGCGTCCGCTTTCGCGGCTGCGGACGGTGCGGCGCGATAAAATACCGACCTTCGCGGCACCACAAAGGCAGTCATGTATTCGGTTATCGCTACTGATCTCGACGGTACGCTTCTCAACAGCGACCACCAGCTCGATCCCTTCACCGCCGAAACCGTGCGCGCGCTCGCGGCGCGCGGCGTGCCTATCGTCATCGCGACGGGCCGGCATTATCGCGACGTCGCCGGCATTCGCGATGTGCTCGGCGTCGACGCGTATCTCATCACGTCCAACGGCGCGCGCGTGCATACGCCGGCCGACGAGCGCATTTATTCGCGCGACCTCGAGCCCGCCGCCGTGCGCCGTCTCGTGCAGCCCGAGATCGCGGGCAGCGAGCGCGTCATCGTCAATCTTTTTGCCGACGACGCCTGGCTCATCGACCGTCACGCGCCCGAGTTGCTGGTCTTCCACCAGGATTCCGGCTTCAAGTACGAAGTGATGGATCTGCGCGAGCATGATGGCGAGAACATCGCGAAAGTGCTGTATATCGGCGATCCGGCCGATCTGAAGGTGACCGCCGCGAACCTCGAACGGGAGTTCGGCGATTCGCTCTACGTCACGTATTCGCTGCCGGACTGTCTGGAAGTGATGACGTCGGACGTATCGAAAGGGCGCGCGCTGCGTTTCGTGCTGGAGCGGCTCGATGTCGATACCGCGCAGTGCGTCGCGTTCGGCGACAACATGAACGATATCGATCTGCTCGAAACCGCCGGGCATCCGTTCATGATGAACAACGCGAACCCCGATCTGATCAAGCGCCTGCCGAACGTGCCGCGTATCGGGTACAACTTCGAGGCGGGCGTCGCGCATCAGCTGCGCAAGCTGTTCGACATTCGCGACGAACTCGCGTCGCCGGGACAGACGCCCGACTGATATCCGTCACGGCGGGCCGCGGACCTCGATCCGCGGCCGGTCCCGCTTATCCGCGATGGCCCCAGTTGTTGCCGTAGCCGCCGTGGTTCCAGCCCGCGCGGTCGTATCGGCCATAGTCGCGATGATCGCGGCCATACCAGCGCGGCGCTTCGTGGCGATAGTACGGCGCGCGATACGCCGGAACCGCCGGACGCACGTACACCGGAGCCGGCGCCACATAAGCCGGCGCGCCGAGCGAGACGCCGATGTGCAGATCGCTGTGAGCCTGAGCCGCGCCGACAGCACCGATAGCAAGACCAGTCGCGACAAGCATGTGGGTGACGATGCGCTTCATTGTGTTTCTCCTTTAAGGCGACGTGTGTCGCATGAGTCCAATTTAAGCGCCCGCCGTCTTACATGCTTCGAGGACTTGTTACCGTGTGCAAGGACGGCGTAAGGGAGTTCGCAAGCGCGGCGGCGCCGTCGACATCGCTGGAAGCCTTATCCTTCAAGCCTTCGGCGGCGCGCGAAATGATCCTTGACATCGCGTGACGCAAATTCATAAGCAGGCTGCGTAATTCGGCATTACATTTGTCGCGCGCGTTTAATCTTTCGTATGCGCGCTGTGGCGCAAAAACAAAAACGGGCGCATTTCGCGCCCGTTTTGCTTGCCGCCGTTTGCTGCCGCCGTGACTTACTTCTGACGCGTCAGCAACGGATAAAGCACGCCCGCGAGAATCGCGCCGACGATCGGCGCAATCCAGAACAGCCACAGCTGATCGAGCGCCCAGCCGCCGACGAAGAACGCCTGGCTCGACGAGCGCGCCGGATTCACCGACGTATTCGTGACCGGAATCGAGATCAGATGGATGAGCGTCAGGCACAGGCCGATGGCGAGCGGCGCGAAGCCTTTCGGCGCGCGCTCGTCGGTGGCGCCGAGGATCACGAAGAGGAAGAAGAACGTCATCGCGATTTCGGCGATGAGCGCGGCGGCCATCGAGAAGTGCCCCGGCGAGTGCTCGCCGAAACCGTTCGCGGCGAATGCGCTCGACGCGAAGTCGAAGCTCGGATTGCCCGTGGCGATCAGATAGATTACCCACGCGCCTAGCGTCGCGCCGATCACTTGCGCCGCGATGTACGGCACGAGATCGCGCACCGGAAAGCGGCCCGCCGTCGCAAGCCCGATGCTCACGGCCGGGTTCAGGTGGCAGCCCGAGACGTGGCCGATGGCGTAGGCCATCGTCAGGACGGTGAGACCGAATGCCAGCGAAACGCCGGCGAATCCGATGCCGAGTTCAGGAAAGGCCGCGGCGAGCACGGCGCTTCCGCAGCCGCCCAGCACGAGCCAGAAAGTACCGAAAATTTCAGCGCCGAGACGCTTCGACAAATGCATGATTCTGCCTTCGTGAAAAAGATGAAAAGCCGTTGATTTCAAACAAGAACGCGTGACGCGCTTTTGCGCAGCGCAGTTTAAGCGCGGTGTCTTTGGCGAACTGTCAAAAATGGTCGATCGGCTCTCAATTCACGGGCATTGCACCGAAACTTCGGATCATTCCTTAGCGAATGTCTTAACAAGCGCGCAAAAAAATGCCGCCCGGCAAGCGGGCGGCAGTTCCAGCAATTCTGGTCAGGAAGGCAATCAGCCCACCGCGACCTGACGCAACACCGGGCGCTTCGCGGCCTGAAGCATCGCCGTGTAGCTTTCGACGTAGTTCTGCGCCATCGTCTGCGCGCTGAAGCGGCGCTCGAACTGCGCGCGGATTTCCGTGCGCGACAGCTCGTCGAGACGTTGCAGCGCGCCGACCGCGCCTTGCACGTCCTCGCAGATGAAGCCCGTCACGCCGTGGTCGATCACTTCCGGCACCGAACCGCGATTGAACGCGATCACCGGCGTGCCGCAGGCCATCGCCTCGATCATCACGAGGCCGAACGGCTCGTTCCAATCGATCGGGAAGAGCAGCGCCTTCGCGCCCGACAGAAATTCCGGCTTCTGCGCTTCATTGATCTCGCCGATGAACTCGACGTGCGCCTGCGAAAGCAGCGGTTCGATCGTCGACTTGAAGTATTCCTGGTCGACCTTGTCCACCTTGGCGGCGATCTTCAGCGGCAGACCGCTCTGGGCCGCGATCTTGATTGCGAGATCGGCGCGCTTTTCCGGGCAGATGCGGCCCAGGAACGCCAGATATTCCGGCTTCTTGTGGGGCTGCGGCGTCAGCAACTGGCTCGGCAGACCGTGATAAACGGAGTTCAGCCAGTTCGCCTGCGGCAGCGGCCCGCGCTGATTATCCGAGATCGAAATGACGTTCGCCTTCGTGAACGTGTTGAAGATCGGCTGCAGTTCCGGCAGATCGAGCCGGCCGTGCAGCGTCGTCACGAACGGCGTGTCCATCTGCGTGAACAGCGGGAACGGCATGTAATCGAGGTGGAAGTGCAGCACGTCGAACTCGTGCGCGCGCTGGCGGACGGTTTCGAGCAGCAGCATGTGCGGCGCGAGCGCGTCGCGCACGGTCGGATCGAGACGCAACGCACGCGGCCACACGGGTTCGAGCGTCGCCTTGGTTTGCGAATCGCCGCTGGCAAACAACGTTACATCGTGGCCGAGTTCGACGAGCGCATCCGTCAGATAAGACACGACGCGCTCAGTGCCGCCGTAAAACTTCGGAGGAACTGCTTCGTGCAACGGTGCAATTTGTGCGATTCGCATAACGTGACTCTCCATGTAGGTAAGGCATTGCAGTCACGCTCCGGTCGAGCGCTCAACGCATGCCATTCGGGCGGGCCGCGTGTGGTTGGACGCCGCCCGAGACAGGCCCGGAGATGAAAAAACATCGCGACCGGGTTATCCCTTACCGATCATTATCGGGATCGAGACCGGCATTTCACTTCATTTTTCAATCGCTTATCGTTGTTACAGCGCGATACATGTGCTGTTACGAAGTCAGAAATTGCATCGATGGCGGCGATGAGGGCGGATTTGAAGCGTCGGACGCGCCGGGCGGCATGAATGAGCAATTCGCGTTCCTGCGGCCTGAAAGGCGCGACAGCGCGCGCCCGTCGTAAAAATACGGGGCGCGGCTATTAAGTCAGACGAATACGTGCCGATAACGCATGTCTGCCGAGCGGCATCGAAGCGGCCGGCTTGTAAGAAATTTTCCTACACGATTCTTCGCGAAACTCCGTCGCAGCGTCGGATGCTTTGTCCGACAGGCGCGGCCGCGGGCATCGGCGACAATCGAATCGACAACAGACAACACGCGCGGGGCCGCATTCGCGTTTCTTTGCGAATTCGAGCAAACGTTCCCGCCGGGCCTGACCAGCCACGTTTCGATTCGGGGAAAAAGATGACGACCAGCACTACGAGTACGCTCGCGGAAATCCGCGAGGTGAACCTGTCGTACTTGCTCCTCGCTCAGCGGCTTCTTCAGGAAGACCGCATCTCGGCGATGTATCGCCTGGGCCTTTCGGAGCAGGTTGCGCAAGTTCTGGCTTCGCTGACGCTCGCGCAGGCAGTGAAAGTGGCGTCGTCGAGCCATTTGCTGTGCCGCTTTCGTTTCGATGACCACGCGATCCTTTCGTCGCTCGCCGACAAGGACCGCAGCGCGGCGCTCGCGCACGCCCACGCGGCGATTGTGCTGGCGGACAGTCCCGTCGAGCAGATCGGCTGACGCCGCGCGCGAAGCCCGATGGCGACGAAAAGCGTGGTCGCGGAGGTCCGCGAAATCACTTTGGCGATCGAGCTGATCGAGCTCGGCGCGCGCCTGCAACTGCTCGAAGCGGAAACGAGCCTGTCGCGCGACCGTCTCATCAAGCTCTATAAGGAACTGAAAGGCGTGTCGCCGCCCAAGGGCATGCTGCCGTTCTCGACGGACTGGTTCATGACGTGGCAGCCGAACATCCATTCGTCGCTGTTTCACGGCATTTATCGCTTCATGGCGGCCAACGACAAGAGCCAGCCGACGATTCACGCGATCGTGAAAAGCTACCGCCTCTATCTCGAACACGCGGCGCTGTACGGCGACGAACCCGTGCTGTCGCTCACGCGCGCGTGGACGCTCGTGCGCTACTTCGAATCCGGCATGCTCCAGACCAACGTCTGCACGCGCTGCCGCGGACGTTTCGTCGCACATGCGTACGAACTGCGCGCCGGTTACGTGTGCGGCCTCTGCCAGCCGCCATCGCGCGCGGGCAAGACGCGCAAGGCGGGCGCGGACCGCGAAGCGGGGCGGATCGCCGCCTGATCCGCGCGCCCGCGTCCGTCTAAAAGCGATCGTGGTACGAAAGCCCGACGGTCATCCCGTGCGGCGTGCGCTGATACGGGATCGCCCAATGCGTCACCGATGCGCCGATCCACGCACCGAGCGCGTCGGCGGCCAGATCCTTGTAGGAGAAGCCGTCCGTGCGGCAGGTTCCGTCGACGATTTCCTTCACCAAGCCCGGCGCAGTGCCGATCAACGTGCCGTAGACGACCGGATGGTCCGAGCCGCGCGTCAAATAGGCGCCGAGCGCGCCGAACGGCGCGGACGCGGCCACGTGGGCAAGTTTGTCGGAGCCGGTCCAGCTATCCGATGTCTGCATACGCCAGCCGCCGCGCGAACCGCTGCAGTCGAAACCCGCATGGGCGAATGAACTCGCGGTCACTGTCAGCGCGAGCGCGCTGGCCTGTTTCATTGCTCTTGTCATCGTTCTCTCCGATTTCACGACTTCGCGTCTCCAACAAAACTGAACGCGCGTTCGTATTATCGGCAGGAAATGTGATGTTTCGTGTCGAACGGGAAAATTTTGTTTCGCCGTTAGGAAAAGTTCGATATTTGGTTGCCGTAAATCAGCGATTGAGACGCAGATTTTGCGAAACAGCGAGAAGGTCGCGCGGCAAACCGCACGGAACGTACAGTGGTTTGACCGTGCCCCAAAGTTTTCCAGTCGAGTGCCGTAAACCACTTAACGGCGGTCTTACCGCATCAAACGTGAGGACTCGACTGTGCTGATTTTCATTGGATCGCTCGTGACATTGCTGTCCGTCTTCGGCGGCTATGCCATCGAAGGCGGCCACCTTGGCGCGCTCATGCAGCCGGTCGAAATTCTGATGATCGCGGGCGCGGGCGTCGGCGCGTTCATCCTCGGCAACAACGTCAAGACCATCAAGGCGACGATTCAGGTGCTGCCGACGCTCTTCAAGGGCGCGAAGTACGACAAGAGCATGTACATGGAGCTGATGGGCCTGCTCTACGTGCTGCTCGCGAAAGCGCGCAAGGAAGGCACGCTCGCGCTCGAAGCGGATATCGAAGATCCGGCGAAGAGCCCGGTGTTCAGCCAGTACCCGAAGATTCTCGCGGACCATCACATCGTCGAATTCCTGACGGATTACCTGCGCCTCATGGTGAGCGGCAATATGAACGCGTTCGAGATCGAAAGCCTCATGGACGAGGAAATCGAGACGCATCACGTCGAAGGCGAAGCGCCGGCGCACGCGCTCACCAAGGTCGGCGACGCGATGCCCGCGTTCGGCATCGTCGCGGCGGTGATGGGCGTCGTGCACACGATGGCCTCCGCCGATCAGCCGCCCGCGATTCTCGGCGAGATGATCGCGCAGGCGCTCGTCGGCACCTTCCTCGGCATTCTGCTTTCGTACGGCTTCATCGGACCGCTCGCGAACGTCGCGGAACAGCGCGTCGCGGAGCAGACCAAGATGTTCCAGTGCATCAAGGTGACGATCCTCGCGAGCCTGAATGGCTACGCCCCCGCGATCGCGGTGGAATTCGGCCGCAAGGTGCTGTTCTCGACGGAGCGCCCGTCGTTCTCCGAGCTGGAAGAACACGTGCGCAAGGTCAAGTCGAAGTGACTTCCGCCATAGTCGAGACACAGCGATGAGCAACGATACCGATCGCCCGATATTCATCAAGCGCGTCGTCGCGGGCAAGAAAGGCCATCACGGCGGCGCGTGGAAACTCGCCTACGCGGACTTCATGACCGCGATGATGGCGTTCTTCCTGCTGATGTGGCTGCTTTCATCGACGTCGCCGGTGCAGCGGCGCGGCATCGCCGAATATTTTCAGATGCCGCTCAAGGCCGCGATGGTCGGCGGCAAGACCGTCGGCATGGACAACAGCATCATCATGGGCGGCGGCCGCGACATTTCCAGCACCGACGCAGGCGCCGCGCGCAAGACCGATGGCGCCACGCAGCTCGCGCAGCGCGCCTCGTCCGACACCGACGAGGAACTGCTCAAGTCCGCGCAGGGCGAGCTCGAACGGCGCGAGCAGGTGCGCCTGCACGATCTTCAGGTGAAGCTCATGGCCGCGATCGAGGCCAATCCGACGCTGCGCCAGTTCAAGCAGCAGATCCGCATCGAATCGACGCAACAGGGCTTGCGCATCGAAATCGTCGATACCCAGAAGCGCCCGATGTTCGCGCTCTCCAGCGACGCCGTGCAGCCGTACATGCGCGACATCCTGCGCGAGATCGGCCGCTCGCTCAACGACGTGCCGAATCACATCGTCGTGCAGGGACATACCGACGCCGTGAAGTACGCGGGCGGCGACAAGGGCTACAGCAACTGGGAGCTGTCCGCGGACCGCGCGAACGCGTCGCGGCGCGAGCTGGTCGCGGGCGGCATGGACGAAGGAAAGGTGATGCGCGTGCTCGGACTCGCATCGACGCAAAACCTGAACAAGAAAGATCCGCTCGATCCGGAGAACCGGCGCATCAGCGTGATCGTGCTCAATCGCAAGACGGAGCTGTCGATGCTGCGCGACGACGGCTCACGCGGCGCGACGCTCGACAACGGCACGGACGCGAACGGCAATCCGTCGTCGGCGCTCGGCCAGCTCATTCCCGGCGTCGCGGTGAGACCCGTGGCGAAGTGAGCAAAAACCTCGAAAAAGACGCTCAAGTGTCGACACGTTTCGACCGTCATCCCGGCAAGAGACAAACATGATCAAACACATTCTGGCAATCGACGATTCAGCCGCGATGCGGCAAATCCTCTCGGCGACGCTGGCGGCGGCGGGTTACCAAGTGACCGTTGCGTCGGACGGCGACGAGGGGCTGGAGTGGGCGCTCGCGGAGCGCTTCGATCTCGTTCTGACCGATCAGCACATGCCGGGCAGAAGCGGGCTCGATCTGATCGTGGCGCTGCGCGGAAATCCCGCATACAAGGCGACGCCGATTCTCGTGCTGACGACCGAAGGCGGCGAGCCGTTCAAGGACGCGGCGCGCTCGGCGGGCGCGACAGGCTGGATCGAGAAGCCGCTCGATCCGGACCTGCTGACGGAACTGGTCGCCGCGCTCTCCGAAGAAACGCAGCACTAAAGCGAACGCACAAGACAACTCGCGCACGCACGCGCCGATGGTGACTCAAGCATGACACTCGACATTACCCAGTTCTACCAGACCTTCTTCGACGAAGCAGACGAACTGCTCGCGCAGATGGAGCAACTGCTGCTCGTTCTGGACATCGCGAATCCCGATCCGGAAGACCTCGCGGCGATCTTCCGCGCGGCGCACTCGATCAAGGGCGGCGCGGCGACGTTTGGTTTCACCGCGCTCACCGAAACGACGCACATCCTCGAATCGCTGCTGGACCGCGCGCGCAACAACGAACTCGTCCTGCGCCGCGACATGATCGACACGTTCCTCGCGACGAAGGACGTGCTGTCGGATCAGCTCGCCGCGTATCGCGCGAGCGCGGAGCCGGATGCGGCCGCGGCCGCCGCGATCTGCGCGAAGCTCGAGCGTCTGAAGAACGAACAGGCCGAAGGCGCACCGTCCGGCCGGATCGAGCCGCCCGCGCTGCCGGGCGCCGACGCGAACGTCGCGTCCGCCGCGAGCGCGAACGCCGCGCCGGCCTACGACGGCCCGAATGCGCCGCCCGCCCACGTGCTTTCGCAGGCGATGGACGCGATCGAGGACGACGGCAACTGGGACGGCGCGTTCGAGCTCGCCGATGGAACGAATGCAGGAACCGCTGCCGCGACGCCGGGACACACCGGCGCGCCGCACGCGGAAGTTGGACCCCACCTGAAAATTACGCTACGGGGGGTGGGCGAGAAGGACCTGGCGACTCTGATCGAGGAGCTGGGGAACCTGGGAAGCATCGTCGGAGAAAAGAAAGCGGACGCCGAGTACGTGGTATGGCTCGACTCGGACGTCCCCGCCGACGATATCGTCGCTGTGTGCTGCTTCGTGATCGATGAAAAGCAGATCACGATCGGCCGCGGCGATGCAGCGGCGCAATCCGCAGAAGCCCAGCCGGCGCGCCTGGAAGCGACGGCCACGCAGATTGCGCAACCCACGATACACGAAGAGCCGAAGCAATCGCAGGCGCACGCGGCGCCCGCATCCGCCGCTGGCAAGGAAGCAGTGAAGGAAGAAGCGGCGACGGCGGCGGGCTCGAAAGACCCGTCCGCCGCTCAGCCGGCAAAGTCCGCAGCAAGCGACGCCGACAAGAAAGCGCGCACCCAGGCTGCGGCATCGGCGGAAGGCAGCTCGATTCGCGTCGGCGTGGAGAAGGTCGATCAGCTCATCAACCTGGTGGGCGAACTCGTCATCACGCAGGCGATGCTCGCGGAAACCACGAGCACGTTCGATCCCGCGTTGCACGACCGCCTGTTCAACGGCATGGCGCAGCTCGAGCGCAACGCGCGCGATCTGCAAGAGGCCGTCATGTCCATCCGCATGATGCCGATGGATTACGTTTTCAGCCGCTTCCCGCGCCTCGTGCGCGACATCGCCGGCAAGCTCGGCAAGGAAGTGGAACTCGTCACGTTCGGTCAGGCGACCGAACTCGACAAGAGCCTGATCGAGCGCATCATCGATCCGCTCACGCACCTCGTGCGCAACTCGCTCGATCACGGCATCGAGACCGTGGAAGCGCGCCGCGCGGCGGGCAAGTCGACGACCGGCCAGCTCGTGCTCTCGGCGGCGCATCACGGCGGCAACATCGTGATCGAAGTGAGCGACGACGGCGCGGGCCTGCGCCGCGACAAGATTCTCGCGAAGGCGCAGAAGCAGGGCATGCAGGTTTCCGAATCGATGAGCGACGAAGAAGTCTGGCAACTCATCTTCATGCCGGGCTTCTCGACCGCCGAACAAGTGACGGACATTTCCGGCCGCGGCGTCGGCATGGACGTGGTGAAGCGCAACATCCAGTCGATGGGCGGCCACGTCGAAATCATGTCGCGCCAGGGCGCGGGCACGACGACGAAGATCGTGCTGCCGCTCACGCTCGCGATTCTCGACGGCATGTCGGTGAAGGTCGGCAACGAGATCTTCATTCTGCCGCTCAACTTCGTGATGGAGTCGCTGCAACCGGTCGCCGAGGACATCTACACGGTCGCGAACGGCGAGCGCGTCGTGCGCGTGCGCGGCGAATATCTGCCGCTCGTCGCGCTGCATCGCGTGTTCGATGTCGAAGGCGCGCGCACCGAGCCGACGCAGGGCATCGTCACGATCATGCAGACGGAAGGACGCCGCTTCGCGATGCTGATCGACGAGCTCGTCGGCCAGCAGCAAGTCGTCGTCAAGAACCTCGAAACGAATTACCGCAAGGTGCACGGCATTTCCGCCGCGACCATCCTGGGCGACGGAAGCGTCGCGCTGATCGTCGACGTGGCCGCGCTCAACCGCGAATCGCGCGCACAGCACGGCGCGCACGCTCACTAATACCGAAGGAGTCTTTCATGGCAGACGTTCAATCGATTCAAACCGCTGCGCCTTCGCGTCGTGACACGCAAAACACGGAAGCAGCCGGACAGGAATTCCTCGTGTTCACGCTCGGCGCCGAGGAATACGGCATCGACATCCTGAAAGTGCAGGAGATCCGCGGCTACGACAACGTTACACGCATCGCGAATGCGCCCGGGTTCATCAAGGGCGTGATCAATCTGCGCGGCATCATCGTGCCGATCGTCGACATGCGCATCAAGTTCAATCTGGGCCGCGTCGAGTACGACAACCAGACGGTCGTCATCATCCTGAACGTCGCGCATCGCGTGGTCGGCATGGTCGTCGACGGCGTGTCGGACGTGCTCACGCTCACGCAGGAACAGGTGATGCCCGCGCCGGAATTCGGCGGCACGCTCGCGACCGAATATCTGACGGGCCTCGGCACGGTCGACGGCCGCATGCTGATCCTGATGGACATCGAGAAGCTCATGACGAGCCGCGAGATGGAGTTGATCGACTCCGTCGGCGCATAAAAACGTATTCAGGAAGCAGGAAGAAGCCATGCTGAAGAAGTTGTCGATCCGCACGACGCTCACGCTCGTCGGCTTGTTGTTCGTCGGTTGCGCGGCGCTCATCGGCGCACTCGCGCTCGTCGGACTGAACTCGGCCAATGCGTCGCTCGCGTCGCTCGCGCAGGAAGACATGGTCGCGATGCGCGCGCTTTCAGAAACGTCGTCGTATCTGCTGCGCTCGCGCGTGACGCTCGACCGCGTGCGTTCGCTCGCCGAAGCGGGCAATACGGAAGAAGCGAAGAAGGCGATCGATCGCGGCCAGTATCTGCTCGACAAGAGCAACGAGAACTGGAAGCTCTATCTCGATACGCCGAAGCCGATGCTCCCGAAGGACACGCTCGATGCGCTCGTCGCCCAGCACGAGACGCTCGTGAAGACCGGCGTGGAGCCGGAATTCACCGCGATCCGGGCGAACGACCTGGCCGCGTATCACGCGATCGCGGACACGAAGATCAGCCCGATGTTCGTCGCGTTCGATCAGGCCGTGACGGCTGCGGTCGCGTCGCATCAGGCGCACGCGGAAAGCTCGCGCGTCAGCACGTCGTCGAATATCGCGGCGCTCAACATGACGATCGGCGCGGTGCTCGTGCTCGCGGTGCTGATGCTGATCGGCACGCGCATGGCGCTCTCCAGCCTGATCGTGAAGCCGATCAACGAGGCCGTCGATCACTTCGACCGCATCTCGCGCGGCGATCTCACGCAGTCCGCGCAGAGCGAAAGCGGCAACGAAATCGGCCGCCTGTTCGCGGGTATCGAGCGCATGCGCGGCAATCTGACGACGATGGTCGGCGCGGTACATCGCGGCGCGGAATCGATCGATGTCGGCGCGCATGAAATCGCGAGCGGCAACACGGATCTGTCGCAGCGCACGGAAGAGCAGGCGGCGTCGCTGCAGGAAACGGCGTCGAGCATGGAAGAGCTCACGAGCACGGTGAAGCAGAACGCCGACAACGCGCGCCAGGCGAGCCAGCTCGCGGTGAACGCGTCGGATATCGCTTCGCGCGGCGGTGAAGTCGTCGAGCAGGTCGTCGAAACGATGCACGCCATTGCATCGAGCTCGAACAAGGTCGTGGACATCATCGGCGTGATCGAAGGCATCGCGTTCCAGACCAACATTCTCGCGTTGAACGCGGCCGTGGAAGCGGCGCGCGCGGGCGAGGAAGGGCGGGGATTCGCGGTCGTGGCGGGCGAAGTGCGCTCGCTCGCGCAACGCAGCGCGGCGGCGGCGAAGGAAATCAAGGCGCTCATCGGCGATTCGGCCGCGAAGGTCGACAGCGGCACGGAACTCGTCGCGCGCGCCGGTCAGACGATGAGCGAGATCGTGCAGGCGGTGCGCCGCGTGACCGACATCATGGGCGAGATCAGCGCGGCGTCGGAGGAACAGTCCGATGGCATCGAGCAGGTCAATCGCGCCGTCACGCAGATGGACAGCGTGACGCAGCAGAACGCCGCGCTCGTCGAGCAGGCGGCCGCCGCTGCGGCATCGCTCGAAGAGCAGACGCGTCAGCTGAAGGACGTGGTCGCGCAATGGCGCGTGCAAGGCGCGGCGGCAGCGCCGGCGCGCACGAGCGCATCGACGGCCGTGGCGCGTCTTGCGCCGGCGGCGCGCGTCGAACCGTCGACGTCTTCGGTTGCAGCGAAAGCGAAAGCTGTCGAGACGCCAAAAGTTGCGCCGGAAGCGGCCGTTAATAAGGAAGCAGTCAAGGAAACGGTCAAGCCGGCGATCAAGCCGGCGAGCGTTGCCAAGCCCGCTGCGGCACCGCGTGCGAAAGCGACGACCGCCGACGACGGCGACTGGGAAACCTTTTAACCGGACCGGAACGAAAACGGCCATGCAGGCATCGCGCACCACGATCGACACGCAGGAAAAGCGCGAGTCCGCATGGTCGAGCGCGACGAACACGCCACATCGGACGTCGGGGACGACGTCAAGGAAGCACGAAACATCATGATGGCAACGCGCAACGCGCGCGTCGACTTGCCCGCCAATGTGCGCGGCACGGAAGTCGAGCGCGATTTCGAATTCACATCGGCGGATTTCGCCCGCATTCGCGAGCTGATTCATCGCCGCGCAGGCATCTCGCTGTCGGACCACAAACGCGACATGGCGTACAGCCGCCTCGCGCGCCGGCTGCGCGCCTGCGGCATCGATACGTTCAAGCAGTATCTCGACCGTCTCGAAACCAACGACGACAACGCCGAATGGGAAGCGTTCGTCAACGCGCTGACCACGAACCTGACGGCGTTTTTCCGCGAGTCGCATCACTTTCCGATTCTCGCGGACTTCGTGAAGCGCCGGCAGCAGCCGTTCTCGGTGTGGTGCTCGGCGGCGTCGACCGGCGAGGAGCCGTATTCCATCGCGATGACGCTCGTCGAAGCGTTGGGCGAACACGCCGCGCGCCAGTGCACGGTGTTCGCGAGCGACATCGACAGTCAAGTGCTCGCGAAAGCCGAAGCGGGCGTGTATTCGCTCGATCAGGTGAAGGCATTGCCCGTCGAGCGTCTCAAGCGCTTCTTCCTGAAGGGCACGGGCGCGCACGCGGGTCTCGTCAAAGTGCGCCCCGAGTTGCGCGCGATGGTGAACTTCGGCCGCGTGAATCTGACCGAAGCGCGCTACGACGTGAAAGGCCCGTTCGACGCGATCTTCTGCCGCAACGTGATGATCTACTTCGACAAGCCGACGCAGGGCCAGGTGCTCACGCGCTTCGAGCCGCTGATGAAGCCGGGCGCTCTGCTCTTCGCGGGGCATTCGGAGAACTTCACGTATGTGTCGCAGGCGTTCAGGCTGCGCGGCCAGACCGTGTACGAACTCACGCGCGATACGAAGGTTGCGAGCGGATCGAAGCGCGCGCTCGCGGGAGAGCCGGCATGAGCGGTCTGCCAATGGCGTCGAATCTCTATTTCGACAATCACTTCAAGAAGCAGGGCGTGAAGCTCCTGCCGAACGAGTTCTACATGACGAGCGAAGACATGGTGCTCGTCACGGTGCTGGGTTCATGCGTGGCGGCGTGCATCCACGATCGCACGGCGGGCATCGGCGGCATGAATCACTTCATGCTGCCCGATGACGGTTCCGACGCGTCGCACGCATCGTCGGATTCGATGCGCTACGGCGCGTACGCGATGGAAGTGCTCATCAACGAGCTCATCAAGCGCGGCGGACGGCGCGAGCGCTTCGAAGCGAAGGTGTTCGGCGGCGGCGCGGTGCTCGCGGGCATGACGACCATCAACATCGGCGATCGCAATTCGGAGTTCGTGCGGCGTTATCTCGCGCTGGAAAAGATTCGCATCGTCGCCGAGGACTTGCAGGGCGCGCATCCGCGCAAGGTCGCGTTCATGCCGCGCTCGGGTCAGGTGATGGTCAAGAAGCTGAAGACGGCGCATGACCCGGTGGTCGTCGAGCGCGAGCAGGCGCTCGTGCAGCGCACGCCGGAAGAGCGCGCGGAGCGGCTCGCGAAAGCGCGTGCGCGCGTCGAGCTGTTTCAGTCGAACGCGAAACCGCGTGCGGAGTCGTTCACGACGAATGCATCGGCGGCGAAGCGCCCGCGCGTCGAGTTGTTCACGTCGCGTCTCAAGACCGTGGAGGAAGCATGAACACAGCGCCAAAGATCAAAGTGCTGTGCGTCGACGATTCGGCGCTCGTGCGCAGCCTGATGACCGAGATCATCAACGCACAGCCCGACATGCACGTCTGCGCGACCGCGCCCGATCCGCTCGTCGCGCGCGAGCTCATCAAGCTGCATAACCCGGACGTGCTCACGCTCGACGTCGAAATGCCGCGCATGGACGGCCTCGACTTCCTGGAAAAGCTGATGCGCCTGCGACCGATGCCGGTCGTGATGGTGTCGTCGCTGACCGAGCGCGGCAACGAAATCACGCTGCGCGCGCTGGAACTCGGCGCGGTCGATTTCGTCACGAAGCCGAAAGTCGGCATTCGCGACGGCATGCTCGATTACGCGGAAAAGCTCGCCGACAAGGTGCGCGCCGCATCGCGGGCGCGCGTGAAGCAGACGACGCACGCGGCGAGCGCGCCGGCGAACGCGGCGACGCACAAGCCCGCGCCGCATTTCAACAATCCGCTCGTGTCGACGGAAAAGCTCGTGATCGTCGGCGCTTCGACGGGCGGAACGGAAGCGATCCGCGAAGTGCTCGTGCCGCTGCCGCCCGATGCGCCCGCGGTGCTCATCGCGCAGCACATGCCGCCGGGCTTCACGAAGTCGTTCGCGCAGCGCCTGAACGGGCTGTGCCGCATCACCGTGAAGGAAGCCGAGCACGGCGAGCGCGTGTTGCCGGGCCACGCGTACATCGCGCCCGGCCACGCGCATCTGGTGCTCGCGAGGAGCGGTGCGAACTATGTCGCGCATCTGTCGGATGCGCCGCCCGTGAACCGGCATCGGCCTTCGGTCGACGTGCTGTTCCGTTCGGCGGCGCAGCACGCGGGCAAGAACGCGATCGGCGTGATCCTGACCGGCATGGGCCGCGACGGCGCCGCCGGTCTTCTGGACATGCAGCAGGCGGGCGCTTACACGCTCGCGCAGGACGAAGCGAGTTGCGTGGTGTTCGGCATGCCGCGCGAAGCGATTGCAATGGGCGGTGCGAGCGAAATCGCGCCGCTCTCTGAAATGAGCCGGCGCGTGATGGCGCGGCTTGCCTCGATGGGCGAACGCGTACAGCGCGTCTGAACTTTGGATTTAAGCGGCGCCGCCGCATTGAGAACACACTGGAGTCATGATGGACAAGAACATGAAGATCCTCGTCGTCGACGATTTTCCGACGATGCGCCGTATCGTGCGTAACCTGCTCAAGGAGCTGGGCTACGGCAACGTCGACGAAGCCGAAGACGGCGCGGCGGGCCTCGCGCGTCTGCGCGGCGGCGGCTTCGACTTCGTGATCACCGACTGGAACATGCCGAACCTCGACGGCCTGTCGATGCTTCAGCAGATCCGCGCGGACGCGACGCTCTCGCATCTGCCGGTGCTGATGGTGACGGCCGAGTCGAAGAAGGAAAACATCATCGCGGCGGCGCAAGCGGGCGCGAACGGTTACGTGGTGAAGCCTTTCACGGCCGCCACGCTCGACGAGAAGCTCACCA
The DNA here is from genome assembly GCF_023631165.1 of Caballeronia sp. AZ1_KS37. Taxonomy (NCBI): domain Bacteria; kingdom Pseudomonadati; phylum Pseudomonadota; class Betaproteobacteria; order Burkholderiales; family Burkholderiaceae; genus Caballeronia; species Caballeronia sp. AZ1_KS37. Next base: position 266,147 of record NZ_JALQDP010000001.1, read on the forward strand.
AGATTCTCGAGAAGATGGCCAAAGCGGGGAGCTGATCTTGAACGATCTGACCACTGAACTCGCAGCCGCGGTCGCCGCGGTTGCCGAAAGCGAAGGCGATCCGTCGAGCGACCGCATTCTCGCGCGCATCGGCCAACTGACGCGCACGCTGCGCGATTCGATGCGCGAGCTCGGCCTCGACAAGCAGGTCGAAGCCGCCGCGCAAGCCGTGCCCGACGCGCGCGACCGCCTGAAATATGTCGCGACGATGACCGAGCAGGCCGCCGAGCGCGCGCTCAACGCGATCGAGCTTGCCAAGCCGATGCAGGAATCGCTGCAAACCGAAGCGCAGGCGCTCGACGCGCGCTGGGCGAAGTGGTACGGCGCGCCGCTCGCGCAGGGCGAGGCGGGGGAACTGCTCGCGCAGACGCGCTCGTTCCTGCAGAGCGTGCCGGAGCGCACGCAGGCGACCAATGCCCAATTGCTCGAAATCATGCTCGCGCAGGATTTCCAGGATCTGACCGGCCAGGTCATCAAAAAGATTACGGACGTCGTGTATCTGATCGAGCAGCAATTGCTGGGCGTTTTGCTCGAGAACATCGCGCCGGAACGCCGCGAGCAGTTCGCTGCATCGGCGGCGGCGCTGATGTCGGCAGTGTCGACCGGCAGTCCGGAAAGCCTGCTGAACGGTCCGCAAATCAATCCCGAAGGACGCAGCGACGTCGTGCAGGATCAGTCACAAGTGGACGATCTGCTCGCCAGCCTGGGATTTTGAGGGTGATTTTGTAAGCCTTCGTAACTTAGGCCGGCCTCGAAGTTGCGAGATGACGCGAAGCGCATACCATTGCGCTTCGCGTTTTTTATTTCGTGCGCTTGCGAACGTTAGGACGGTTCCACCTGGCTGGCATACTGACGATGTTCGCGCCCGCACGATTTTGGGGCGAAAGGCGGTGGCGCATCTGTCACTCAATCGTCAAGCACCGGTCTCTGAATCAAGTGGCGGGGCCGGCGGATAACCGATAGGAGGCCCAGTGAAGGCACCGAAGCAATCCCGTCATGGGCATCTCATGAGCGCGTTGGCAATCGTTGCCGGCGCGCTCGGCGTGAGCGCGGCAGCGCCCGCCTACGCCGTGCTCGGCGGCCAGCCGATGGCAGCGCCGCAAGGCGCCACGGCGGAATCATCCACGGCCGCGGTCGCGCGTGCGGCCGTCGCAAGCGGCGCATCGAGCGCATCGACGACATCGGCGTCGAACTACACCGTTCGCACGACCACGCTCGCGAGCGGAACGGTCATCAACGAATATTTGTCGACGGAAGGCGTCGTGTTCGGCATCGCGTGGCACGGTCCCCGCATGCCGGATCTCGCCAGCCTGCTCGGCAGCTATTTCCCGCAGTATCAGCAGGGCCTGAAGGCGCAACGCGCCGCGCGCGGCGGCCGCGGGCCGGTCAGCGTGCAGGATTCCGGACTCGTCGTGGATTCGGGCGGTCACATGGGCTCGTTCGCGGGCAGCGCGTATTTGCCGCAATCGTTGCCTGCCGGCGTGTCCGCCAGCGACATCCAGTAAGCGACGGGAGACTCAGTATGCATAGAACGACACTCGGCCATCCCGCTCTCTCTTCGTCCCGGCGCGGCGGGCTTGCCCGCTGGCTCGGCGTGCTCTGCCTTTCCGTCATGCTCGCGGCCTGCGGCGGTGGCGGCGGCGACGACTCCAGTTCCAGCAGCGGCGGCGGTTCGTCGGGCGGCTCCGGCGGCTCGGGCGGTTCCAGCGGCGGCGGCTCGACCACCAGCACCGCGAACGCGCAGCCGATCGCGCCCAACGGCACGAACGCGGTGGCGATCAACGTCAACTCCGGCGCCGCGGGCTTCGTCAACATTCCGAACGTATCGGTGACGGTGTGCGCGCCGGGCTCGTCGGTGTGTCAGACGATCGACAACATTCAGGTCGACACGGCGTCCTTCGGCCTGCGCATTCTCGGATCGGCGGCGCAGAACGTGCTCGGCAGCCTGCCGACCTCGCGCGCGTCGAACGGCGGGCAGCTCGCCGAATGCGCCGGTTTCGCCGACGGCTACACGTGGGGCACCGTCCGCACGGCCGACGTGAAGATGGGCACGGAAGTGGCGTCGGGCGTGCCGATTCAGATCATCGGCGATCTGAGTGCATCCGCGGCGCCGACCGGCGACAACGGCTGTCCGTCCGGCAGCGACGAAAATTCGACCGCCGACATCGGCGCGAACGGCATTCTCGGCATCGGCCCGCAGGCCTACGACTGCGGCGACGGCTGCGCGAGCACGGCGCTCAACGCGATGTACTTCTCGTGCACCAACGGCGCGAATTGCTCGGGTGTCGCGGTGCCGCTGGCGCAGCAAGTGACGAATCCGGTCACCAAGTTCGCGGTCAACAACAACGGCGTGATCGTGCAATTGCCGCCCGTTGCCGATAACGGCGCGGCCACCGCGACCGGCGTGCTGATATTCGGCATCGGCACGCAGAGCAACAACGGGATCAGCAACGTGACGAAGTACGGCACCGATCCCTATGGCGACCTGACCGGCACGTACAAGGGCAAGACGTACAAGACGTTCTTCGACACCGGGTCGAACGGCAACTTCTTCCAGGATAGTTTTCCGCTGTGCAACGGATCGTCGGCGTTCTATTGCCCGAGCGCGACGCAGTCGCTGTCGACCACGATCAAAGGCAGCGAAGGCAACAGCGCCACCGTGCCGTTCCTGCTCGCCAACGCGAGCACGCTGACGCAAGGCAAGAACAAGTTCGCCTTCAACAGTCTCGGCGGTCAGTTGGGCATGTCGAACTTCTTCGACTTCGGCTTGCCGTTCTTCTTCGGCCGGCATGTCTACGTCGGATACCAGTTGCCGAACAGCTCGGCCTACGTGGCGTTCTGACCGTTCGGACGTTCGCCCGATAAAAAACCGGCTGCGTTTGCGCGCAGCCGGTTTTTTTACGTCATTCGTCCGCGCGTGGTTTGCGTGGCGCGCGTTCGGCGAGCGCGTCGTAGAGCCAGCGCGGCAGGACGTGCATCAGCATGCCCGCGACGCGCATCTGCCATGGAAACGTCGCGTAGCGCACCTTGCGTTCGATCGCGTCGGCGGCTTTCGCGGCGAAGCGGTCGGCGTCCATCAGGAACGGCATGCGATACGGATTGTGCGCGGTCATCTCCGAGCGCACGTAGCCCGGCGCGATCGTGACGACGGCCACGCCGAGCGGGCGCATCTCCACGCGCAACGATTCCAGATATTTCGCCACCGCCGATTTCGACGCGCTGTACGCGCCGCCGCCGGGCAGCCCGCGCACGCCCGCGACGCTCGCGATGCCGACGAGCGTGCCGCGCCGCGCGGCCGTCATCGACGCGACGAACGGCTCGAACGTCGCGACCATGCCGAAATAGTTCACGTCCATCACTGCACGGAAGGTGTCGAGATCGCCGTGGCCCGTCAGCGCGCCGCGGCTCATGCCCGCGTTCGCGATGACGACATCCGCCGTGCCGTGCTCCGCGATGAAGCGGCGCGCGGCATCGGCGAGCGCGTCGGGGTCGCGCACATCGGCGGGATAGATCGAGATGGAGCTTTGCGGATGACGGGCCGCGAATGCGGCGAGGGAATCGGCGCGGCGGGCGACGAGGCCGAGGATGGCCCCGCGCTTCACATACTCTTCGGCCATTGCAAGGCCGATGCCGCTCGACGCCCCGGTGATAAAGACCTTCAAACGAACTGCGGTCATGCGGAGCGTCGGTGCTTACAGCTTCTTGTCGCGGACTTGCTGGACGAGGAAGTCCATGACCTGCGTCGTCCCCGGCAGGCTGTTGGTCATCGCCGGGCCGGTTTCGTACTTGCCCTGCACGACGACCGTCGGCACGCCGTCGATCTTGTAGTCCTGCAGGAGCTTGGCGTCGCGCTGCACGGCGCTTTGCGTCGAGAACGAGTTATACGCGTCCATGTATTTCTTCGGATCGACGCCCTGCGTCTTGAGGAAGTCCGCCTGCGCCTGCGGCGTCAGCAGATAGTTCTTCTTCACGTGGATTTCGTTGAACACGGCCGGCGTGACCTTTTCCGCGACGCCGAGCGCGTCGAGCGCGTGATACATCTTCGAGTGCGGAATGAAGTCGTCGCGGAATGCCACCGGCACGCGCTTGAACACGACGTCCGGACCTTGCTTCTTCGCCCATGCCTCGATGTACGGCTCGAACTCGTTGCAATGCGGGCAGCCGTACCAGAAGAACTCGATGACCTCGACCTTGCCCGCAGGCGCGGCGATCGGCTGAGCCGCCTGCAGCACGGTGTAATCCTTGCCGGCGGTGGGCGCGGCCATCGCGGAATTCGCGACGCTCAGGGATGCGGCTGCGATGCCGAGGGAGAGAGCCAACGCGCTAAAGATTTTTTTCATGATTGAAGAGATACGCAATGGAAACGCGACGGAACAAAAGCAGGCCCATAAGTGGGACATACGACGCTTAAGCCACGCTTAAGCGTCGCGGCGCTTCGACTTCGTTTGCTGCGTTATTGCTTCGTTATTGCTTCGAGAAACGGATGACGGCGGTATCGACGCCCGCATCGGACAGCCGCTGGCGCGCGGTGTTCATGTCCTCGAACTTCGCGAACGGCCCGATCCGCACGCGATAGTACGTGACGCCGCCTGCATCGCGCTGCGTGACCTTCGATTCGAAGCCCTGGAAGCCGAGACGCGCGCGCTGCTGTTCGGCATCCGCCTGCGTCTTGTACGCGCCGACTTGCAGGAAGTAGCCCGTGTTCGGCTCGCCGGGCGCGGGCGGCGTGGTCTTCGCCGTCGTGGGCGCCGAGCCGCCCTTCGGCGGCGTGGCGTTCGCGTTGCTCGTCGCGGCGGGCGCGCCCGGTGCGGCTTCGGGCTTCTTCGCGGGCGCCGTGCTCGCGGTCTTCGGAGCCGATGCCGTTGCGCCCGACGGCGGTACTTCGACGATCTGCGGCTCGTCGAGCATGCCCGACGACTGCGTCTGATTGTTGGTCTGGCCCGGCGCGGTGTTGGGCGGCGTGGGCTGCGCGGCTTGCGGCACCGCCTGGCCCGGCGTCTTGCCTTGCAGCGGACGATTCGGATCGTACGGTTGCGCGGCGGCAGGCGCGGAGTTGGCCTCGGACGGCGGCGGCGCGACCTTCGCCACGAATGGCGTGGGCGCACGCGTGATGTACAGCGCGACGATTACGGCAATCGCGAGGCCGACGATCAGGCCCAGCACGATACCGATAAACGTTCCCCCCGTTTGCTTCGACTGCTTCGATGTGCGGCGTGGTTTTGCCATCGTATGAATCACCTGCGAGAAAGTCTTCTGGTTGGGCGACGATTATAGCGGCGGCTCAAGACAAGCCCGCGCCAGGCATCTGCTTGCGCACGCCGAAAATTCTGAATTCGTGCGTGCGCGGCAGAAGGGTCACATCTTTTGAGGAGCGGAAACGCCGATGGTCGCGAGACCGTTTTCGAGAACCTGACGCGTCGCCGCGAGCAGCGCGATGCGCGCGGTGCGTTCCTTTTCGTCGTCCACGAGCACGCGCTCCGCATTGTAGAACGAGTGAAATTCGCCAGCGAGATCGCGCAGATAGAACGCGACGGCGTGCGGCGCGAGTTCGTCGGCGGCGTGCGCGAGCATTTCGGGGAATTCGGCGAGCTTGTTGAGCAGCGCCATTGCGCGGTCGCTCGACAGCGGCGAGAGATCGGCCTGCGCTGCCTTCGAAATGTCGCCGCCGAACTTCTCCTTCCAGTCGTTCAGGATCGTGCAAATGCGCGCGTGCGCGTATTGCACGTAATAGACCGGATTCTCGTCGTTCTGCTTGAGCGCGAGGTCGATGTCGAACACGAATTCGGTGTCGGCCTTGCGCGAAATGAGGAAGAAGCGCACGGCATCGCGGCCGCGGCGGATGGTGTCCTCGTCGATCTGATCGGGCGCGGTTTCGTGGCCCGGCGTGAGTCCGCCCGACCATTCGATCAGATCGCGCACCGTCACGTAGCTGCCCGCGCGTTTGGAGATTTTCACTTCCTGGCCGTCGCGCATGACGGTGACCATCTTGTGCAGCACGTAGTCGGGATAGCCCTTCGGAATGCCGATGCCGAGTCCCTGCAAGCCGGCGCGCACGCGCGCGATCGTGCCGTGATGGTCCGAGCCCTGGATGTTGATGACCTTTGTGTAGCCGCGTTCCCACTTGGTCACGTGATACGCCACGTCCGGCACGAAGTACGTGTACGTGCCGTCGGACTTCTTCATGACGCGGTCCTTGTCGTCGCCGTCGTCGGTGGTGCGCAGCCACAGCGCGCCGTCCTGCTCGTACGTCTTGCCGGCATCGACGAGCGCCGCGACCGTCTTCTCGACACGGCCTTCCTTGTACAGCGACGACTCCAGATAGAACTGGTCGAACTTCACGCCGAACGCGGTGAGATCCATGTCCTGCTCGTGACGCAGATACGCGACCGCGAAATGACGGATGGCTTCGAGGTCCTCGACGTCGCCTTTGCCCTTCACCGGTTCGCCGTCCTTCGCCGCGACGGTTTCGCCCGCCATGTAGTCGCGCGCGATATCGGCGATGTACTCGCCGTTGTACGCCGCTTCCGGCCACTGCTCGTCGCCCGGCTTGAGGCCGCGCGCGCGCAGTTGCGTGGACGTGGCGAGATTGCCGATCTGCACGCCCGCGTCGTTGTAGTAGAACTCGCGATGCACGTCGTAGCCCTGCGTTTCGAGCAAGTTCGAGAGCGCATCGCCGAGCGCCGCCTGACGGCCGTGGCCGACATGCAGCGGGCCCGTCGGGTTCGCCGATACGAATTCGACGAGCACGTGCCTGCCGGCGTCGCGCGTCGAACGGCCGAACGCGGCGGCTTCGCCGAGCACGGCCGGGATCACGTCTTGCTTGGCCGTCGCCGAAAGACGCAGATTGATGAAGCCCGGACCCGCCACTTCGGCGCTCTCGACGAGACCCTTCGCGGCCGGCAGGCCGAGCACCGCATCGACGATCTGCTGCGCGAGCTGACGCGGATTCGCGCGCAGCGGCCTGGCGAGCTGCATCGCGACATTCGACGCCACGTCGCCGTGCGCCGCGACCTTCGGTCGTTCGAGGACGATCGTGGGCGTGACGAAGGCCGCTTCGCTGGCGCCTTGTGTGGCTTGCGCGACCTGCTTGACCGCGTCGGTGATGAGCGTTTCGAGAGTGTGTTTATGTGCGGGCAGCATGCTGAATGTGATCCAGTGGAGCGAGGGCTGACGGGGCGCGTTCCGGCGTGCATGCCGGCTCGGAAGGACGTCTTCGCGACGCGTTGGCCCCGCATGTGGTGTTGGCAGGCGAACGGAACCGGCCACCACATAAAGTGGGGATTTTAGCAGGTGCTAATATGTCGAATCAGGGTGTCGTCATGTTGTCAGGGAGACCGGCTCGTCTGCGCGTTTCGTTTGCAAACCGCCTATGACCCAACATAAACAAAAGGACCATGCCATGCTGATCACATTCAAATCCCCGGCCGCACCGGATGTCATCATGCTCGAGAACCTCGCGGAGTACTTGCTCGGCATCATCGGCAAGCAGCTCACGGCGCGGGGCGTCATCACGCACGATGAAATTCCCGCCGCCATTCAGAAGCTCGAAGCGGCGGTCGTCACCGACAAGAGAGAGCGCGCCGAGCACGACGGCCGTTTTCATGAAGGCGAAGAAGGACATGAGCCGCACGAGCTTCCCATCGGGCTCGCGCAGCGCGCGTTTCCTTTCCTCGACATGCTTCGCCTAGCGCAAAAGCACGACAAGGACATTCTCTGGGGCGTCTGAGGCGCGCGATTCGCAGCGACACAAAGAAAAACCCGCATCGTTTCCGATGCGGGTTTTTTTCTTCCGACGAAACGTCTGACGGCTTCAGTCGCGCTGCGGCGTGTTACTGCGACTGGCCGCCTTCCGGCCCGGCGGGTTTCGCGGGCGGATGTTGCTTCTTCGGCTTCTTCGGTTTCTTCTTGTGCTCGGTTTGCGGCGGCGAGTACGACGAAGCCTCGGTGCTGCTCGCCTGCGCGAAAGCGGCGGTACTCGACGCGGCGAGCAAAGCCGCGGTGATCGCTACGGTTACGGCGGACGTCATCTTCTTCATGCGACTTTCTCCGTTGACGAAAAGAATGCGTTGGCCGTCATGTCGACGGCTTATCGCGCTGACAAGTCTACGGAATTCAAAAATTTCCCGCCTGTTCCGTGCATATTCCGGCTATCAGTTGCGCGATATGTCGTTTTCACGATGCCTTAGCGCAACGGCGCGAGCGCGCGTTCGGCGTCGGAGGTCGAGATCGCCATGCGTTCGGCGTAGCTCGCGAGCTGATCGTCGCCGATCTTGCCCACCGAAAAGTACGTGCTGTCCGGATGCGCGATATAGAAGCCCGAGACGCTCGCGGCCGGCAGCATCGCGAGCGATTCGGTCACGCTCATGCCGATCTCGTTCGCTTGAAGCACTTCGAACATGTCGCGCTTGACGAGGTGATCCGGGCACGCCGGATAACCCGGCGCCGGACGAATGCCGACGTACTTCTCCGCGATCAGCGCATCGTTGTCGAGCGTCTCGTTCGCGGCGTAGCCCCACAATTCGCGGCGCACGCGCGCATGAAGCGCTTCGGCGAAGGCTTCCGCGAAACGGTCGGCGAGCGCCTTCAGCATGATCGCGCTGTAGTCGTCGTGATCGGCTTCGAACTGTTGTTCCTTTTTATCGACGCCGATGCCCGCCGTCACCGCGAACATGCCGATGTAGTCCTTCACGCCCGAATCCTTCGGCGCGATGAAATCGGCGAGCGAGCGGTTCGGGCGCATCACGCCATCGACGACCGGACGCACGCTTTGTTGACGCAGATTGCGCCACGTCATCGCCACTTGCGAGCGCGATTCGTCCGTGTAGATCTCGATGTCGTCGTCGTTCACGGTGTTGGCGGGCAAAAGCGTGATGACGCCGTTCGCCGTCAGCCAGCGGCCCTGAATGAGGCGCGAGAGCATCGACTTGCCGTCGGAGAACACGCGCCGCGCCGACTCGCCGACGATCTCGTCATTGAGAATCGCGGGATAGGGACCGGCGAGATCCCACGTCTGAAAGAACGGACCCCAGTCGATGTAATTCGCCAGTTCCGCGAGGTCGTAGTTCTTGAACACGCGCCGCCCGATGAAGCTCGGCTTCTTCGGCGCGTAGGCGCTCCAGTCGATCTTCGTCTTGTTGGCGCGCGCTTCGTCGTACGTGACCATCGGCTGCGCTTTGCGGTTCGCGTGCTGCGTGCGGATGCGCTCGTAGTCGCTCTTGAGTTCGTCGAGATACTTCGCCGCGCCTTCGTCCGACAACAGGCTCGACGCCACCGACACCGAACGCGACGCATCCGGCACGTACACGACCGGCCCTTCGTAATGCGGCGCGATCTTCACGGCGGTATGCACGCGCGAAGTCGTCGCGCCGCCGATGAGCAGCGGCGTCTGCTTGCCGCGGAAGTATTCGTCGCGCTGCATTTCGGACGCGACATAAGCCATCTCTTCGAGGCTCGGCGTGATCAGTCCCGACAGCCCGATGATGTCCGCGCCTTCTTCCTTCGCCTTCTGCAGGATGGTCGCGCAGGGCACCATCACGCCCATGTTGACCACTTCGAAGTTGTTGCACTGGAGCACGACCGACACGATGTTCTTGCCGATGTCGTGCACATCGCCCTTCACGGTCGCGATGACGATCTTGCCCTTCGGCCGCACGTCCGCGCCGGCATCGGCGAGACGCTTCTTCTCTTCTTCGATGAACGGGATCAGGTGCGCGACCGCCTGCTTCATCACGCGCGCCGACTTCACGACTTGCGGCAGGAACATCTTGCCCGCGCCGAACAGGTCGCCGACGATGTTCATGCCGTCCATCAGCGGGCCTTCGATCACGTTGATCGGACGACCGCCGGCCTTGTCGATCTTCTGCCGCACTTCTTCCGTATCTTCGACGATGAAGTTCGTGATGCCGTGCACGAGCGCATGCGACAGACGCGCCTCGACCGGCTGATTGCGCCATTCGAGGTTTTCTTCCTTCTTCGCGGCGCCGGTCTTGAACTTGTCCGCGATTTCGAGCAGACGGTCGGTGCCGTCCTCACGACGATTCAGCACGACGTCTTCCACGCGCTCGCGCAACTCGGCGTCGAGATCGGCATACACGCCGAGCTGGCCCGCGTTGACGATGCCCATGTCCATGCCAGCCTGAATCGCGTGATACAGAAACACGGTATGGATCGCCTCGCGCACCGGATCGTTGCCGCGAAACGAGAACGACACGTTCGACACGCCGCCGCTCACTTTCGCGTGCGGCAGGTTCTGCTTGATCCAGCGCGTCGCTTCGATGAAATCGACCGCGTAGTTGTTGTGCTCTTCGATGCCCGTCGCGATTGCGAAGATGTTCGGATCGAAGATGATGTCTTCGGGCTCGAAGCCGACTTCGTTCACGAGAATGTCGTAAGAGCGTTTGCAGATTTCCGTCTTGCGCTGAAACGTGTCGGCCTGGCCTTGCTCGTCGAAGGCCATCACCACCGATGCCGCGCCGTAGCGGCGAATCAGCTTCGCGTGATGAACGAACTGCTCCTTGCCTTCCTTCAGCGAGATCGAATTGACGATGGCCTTGCCTTGCACGCATTTCAGGCCCGCTTCGATCACGTCCCACTTCGACGAGTCGATCATGATCGGCACGCGCGCGATATCCGGCTCCGACGCGATCAGATTCAGGAAGCGCACCATCGCGGCTTTCGAATCGAGCATCGCTTCGTCCATGTTGATGTCGATGACCTGCGCGCCGTTCTCGACCTGCTGGCGCGCGACGGCGAGCGCTTCGTCGAACTGGCCGTTCAGGATCATGCGCGCGAACGCCTTCGAGCCGGTCACGTTCGTGCGCTCGCCGACGTTGATGAAAAGCGAGCCGTCGGTGACGTTGAACGGCTCGAGGCCGGAAAGACGCATCGTGTGATCGGTCATGTCTTGTTCTCTTCTCTGATTCAGGCGGCGTCGCGGTATTGCGAGGGGAAAGCGCGCGGCTTCACTTCGGCGAGCGCCTTCGCGATTTCCGCGATGTGCTCCGGCGTCGTGCCGCAGCAGCCGCCCGCGACGTTGACGAGCCCGGCGGACGCGAATTCCTTCAGCAATCCGGACGTTACGTCCGGCGTCTCGTCGAAGCCGGTGTCGCTCATCGGATTCGGCAGGCCCGCGTTCGGGTAGCAGGACACGTAGGTATCGCACAGCTTCGCCAGCTCGGCGATGTACGGACGCATCAGCGCCGCGCCGAGCGCGCAGTTCAGGCCGAACGTGAGCGGCTTCGCGTGACGCAGCGAGTTCCAGAACGCCTCGACCGTTTGCCCGGAGAGAATGCGGCCCGATGCATCGGTGACGGTGCCGGAGATCATGATCGGCACGAGTTCGCCGGTGTCCTCGAACAGTTGATCGAGCGCGAACAGCGCGGCCTTTGCATTGAGCGTGTCGAAGATCGTTTCGACGAGGAACAGATCGCAGCCCGCATCGAGCAGCGCCTTCGCCTGCTCGTAGTACGCGTCGCGCAGTTCGTCGAAGGTCACGTTGCGCGCGCCCGGATCGTTCACGTCGGGCGAAATGCTCGCGGTCTTCGGCGTCGGTCCGATCGCGCCCGCGACGAAACGCGGCTTGTCGGGCGTCGAGTATTTGTCGCAGGCTTCGCGCGCAAGCTTCGCCGACTCGATGTTCATCTCGGCGGCGAGGTCTTCCATGCCGTAATCGGCTTGGGCGACACGCGTCGCGCCGAACGTGTTCGTTTCGAGGATGTCCGCGCCCGCAGCCAGATACTGCTCGTGAATCTCGCGGATCACCTGCGGCTGCGTGATCGACAGCAGTTCGTTATTGCCCTTGATGTCGCGGCCGTAGTCCTTGAAGCGCTCGCCGCGATACGCGGCTTCGTCGAGCTTGTAGCGCTGGATCATCGTGCCCATCGCGCCGTCGAGAATCAGGATGCGCTTTTGCAGCAGCGCGGGCAGCGCGGCGCCGCGCGTATAGGCGCGCGCGGGGGCTTTCGGAATGGCGTTCTGGGTCATGACGGACGGGGCCTGCACCAAATGTGAAATAGCCTGACATTGTAGCCGCAGCGCGCAACGGTCGCTCCCGATGGGCGGGCGCGTGCGCGATTCCGGGCGGGCAAAAAAAGAACCCCGCCTGGCGCGGGCGGGGTCTTTGGGAAGTGGCGAGTGTCGCCTGTGCCGCTGGTCCGGGCGGCGGCGGGCGCGAGCGGCATGGCGCCGCACGCGCGCGTGCATGCATCAGTGAAGCACGACGGGTTGATTCATCAAGATATCGAACTGGCCGAGGAATTCATCGACATCCTCGAGCGACGGCTCTTCAGCGATCAACTGTTGCACGTGCTCGCGAAACTTCGCCGCGAGCGCGCCGTCGATGAAGATCTCCCGCTGCGTGTTCTTGTCGACGATCTCGTAGCCGCCCGCCTTCATGGCGAGGTGGTTGTCTTGCGGCGGAAATTCGACGACGCAATAGTTGGGGCTGTTGTAGATCATTTGCATGGCGACACTCCTTATTCCTTGTTTGCTCCGTGGCAATCCTGAATCGTAGTTGGAGCGATTGGGTTGGAATTCAAGGGGTGGCCTCGACGTGATGCCGGTTGTATCGAGGCTTTCTTTTGCAACAAAAACAGGAAGAATCAACTCGAACCGCGCAAGAAGTTCCCCAATAAAGCGGAGAAGCGCTGCGATTCCTCCACCGGTGCAAGGTGCGCGGCGTTAAGTAATTCGAAGCGTGCGCCCGGCACCGTGTCTGCGACAACCTTTGAAGCAGCATGCGGCGTGCCAACATCCTTTTCACCCGCGACGACGAGCGTGCGCTGCTTCACGGAAGCCAGTTTGTCTCGCGCATCGAAACGGCTGATCGCCTCCGCCGCGCGCGCGAAACCCTCGACGGGCGTGCGCGCGATCGTGTCCGCGATCGGCTCGGTCACTTCAGGGTGCGCCTTGCGGAACTCCGGCGTGAGCCAGCGTTCGAGCGTGGCTTCCACGATACTCGCTGTCCCGTGTTCGCGCACGGATGCTGCACGTTGCGCGAATGTCGGACGCGCGTCCTCGGGAATAAAGGCGGGCGCGCCCACGACCGTCAGCGAATCCACTTTGTCGGCATGGTTGATCGCGAATTTCTGCGCGACCATGCCGCCTATCGACAGCCCGACCACATGTGCCGAAGGCGCGCCGAGTTTGTCGAGCAGTTGCGCGAGATCGTCGGCGAGATCGTCGATCGTGAACGAATCCGGCGACACGGTCGTTTCGCCGTGTCCGCGCAGGTCGTAGCGCAACACGGTGAAGTCGTCGCGGAAGTAGCCGGCCATCTGATCCCAGATCGAAAGATCGCCGGCGAGCTGATGGATGAAGACGAGCCAGGGACCGCCGCCTTCGTTGTCGAGAACATAGCGTGTATCGATGCGATTGATCGTCAACTGCATATCGGCTCCGTAAAGAATGCGCTCGTGCCTGACATGACGGAGTGTGACGGCCCCGTTACGGTTTGTCCGCGGCGGGCGTGCTCGGCATGGCGGGCGCGGATTCATCAGACGCAGCTTGCGTGCCCGAGGTGACATCCTGTGCCGCCGCCGGCGGCGCGGCGAGCTTGCCTGCCCAGAGCAGTTCGATTTGCATTCCGTTCGGCTCGGTTTGCAGAATCCGCACGGGCAGCCAGCCGATCGACGGCGCGAGCCAGATATCGAGCTTGCGGCGGTCGCCTTCCTTGCGCGGCAGGCGCGTGAAGTGGCGCGCCGTCGTAAAGCCGCCGCGCGCCTCCACGGTTTCGTCGCCGACGGTTTCTATCGGCCAGATTTCGTTGCTGTCGTTATCCGCGACGCTGAATTGCCGCGTGACGCCCGGCTTGTACTTGTCCGGCGCGCCGCGCACGAGGCTCGCCAACTGCATGACGACGCTGAAGCGGTCCTGCGCGCCGTCCGCGAGCGGCTGGCTTTGCGGCGTTTTCGTGTAGACGATCTGCTTCGTTTCGCGATTGAAGATGGCGATATCGGCGGCACGGCGGCCGCGCTGTTCCGAATACTGTTCCGGCGCGATGCCGAAGCCGTCGATATGGCCTTTGCTCGAATACACATACGGACCGACGAAAGGCAGCGGGATCGAGACGATCATTTCGTAATGCTGGCCGTCGTTGCTCCAGTGAATCGTGCCGGTCTGATTCATCATGCCGTTCACGAGCGTGTCGTAACGTAAATCGCCCGTGGGCGGGACGCTGAACTTGTCGCCCGATGCGGCGCTGGGTTGCGGCGCGGTCTGCGAAGCGGGCGACGGCGCTTGAGCCTGCGGCATTTGCGCGGGAGCGGAAGCGGCTGCGGGCGCGTCGGACTCTGGCGTCGCAGCGCTCAGCACCGGAGCGGGCGAAGGCTTCGGCGCAGGCGCGGCGAGCTTCGGAGACGCGACGGGTTCCGGAGACGCGGCCGGTTTCGGCGGCGCGGGCGGCGTCGGCGCGGGCGGCGCGATCGGCTTGGGCGTCAGCAATTCCACCTGCACGGGCGGCGTTTCGGGCGGCGCGTTCGCCGGCTGACGGTTGTGCTCGATCCACCGCATCGCGCTCAGATGCAGGCCCGCAACGACGAGCACGGCCAGCACCCAGCGTCCCCAGCGGCGGGGCGCGGCGGATTCGATAGCGGCATCGGGCGGCTCGCCGGACGCGGGGCGAGGACGGCGGAATTGAAACAGTGACATCGTGGAAAGCGTGAAAAGCGCGTGTTACGGACGATCGGGCGAAAGGCATAAGACATGCGCGAGGGAAACGATGTTCCTGGCCCCAACGACGGACATTTTCAGCGCTCGCTCGCCTTGTGCCCCAATTCGTACGACAGGCCCCGTGCGCACTCGCGCAAGGCAGAGTCGATTTCGCCGCCCCAGCGCGTGTCGAACGTGCCTTCGTGCCCGAGCGCGATGAGACCGAGCGCGAGTTCGCCCGTCGAATCGAAGACCGGCGTGCAGAACGCGTGGATCGTCGGCAGCAGCATGCCTTCGACGCGCGCCGCGCCGTGCTCGCGCACTTCGGCGAGAAGCGGCTCGACATCGGCCATCGTCTGCTTCATTGCAGCGAGCTCGCGATCGAGCATCGGCTGCGTCTTGCTGCGCGGCAGATACGCGGCGAAAAGCAGACCCGTCGCGGATGAAAGCAGCGGCATCACGTCGCCCAGCTTGAGCGATGCCTTCGCCGGATGGCTCGATTCCATCCAGTGCACGACGGTCGGCCCCTGATTGCCCCACACCGCGATGCCGACCGTCTGATCCAGCCGGTCGCGCAGTTCCGCGAGCGCGATGCGCGCCAGCCGCACGCCATCGACGCGCGCAAGCCGCGCGAGGCCCATTTGCAACGCGAAACCGCCGAGTTCGTAGCGCCCGGAAACCGGATCCTGCGATGCGACGCCGAGCCGCAAAAAACTCACCAGATAGCGATGCGCCTTTGCCGGGCTCATGCCCGCGCGTTGGGCGAGATCGCGCAGCATCATCGCGCGCGGCTCGTTGGTGAGGACGTCGAGCAGCCGGAAGCCGACTTCGATCGACTGAATGCCGGAGCGCGTTTTTTCTTCGGCGGCGTCGCTGGTGTCTTCGTCGTCGGTGAGAGAGGTGGATTGCATGTGCGAAAAGGCCTATGCCGTTCGGCCGAGTGCCGGCGGCGGATTCACCATCGTAAAATACATTTCCTTTAACGTCACCCGCGTCACCACGCTCACCCGGCACTGCTCCATGAAACTTGCAACCTTGAAGGACGGCACGCGCGACGGCCAGCTGATCGTCGTCTCGCGCGACCTGCGCACGGCCGCAATCGCCGATGGAATCGTCTCGACGCTGCAACGCGCGCTCGACGACTGGACCTTTTACGCGCCGCAACTCATGGAAGTCTACGAAGCGCTGAACGCCGGCCGCGCGCGCAACAGCTTTTCGTTCGATCCGAAAGCCTGCATGGCGCCGTTGCCGCGCGCGTTCCAGTGGGCGGACGGCTCCTCGTACGTGAATCACGTCGAGCTCGTGCGAAAGGCGCGCAAAGCGGAAATGCCGCCCGAATTCTGGACCGATCCGCTGATGTATCAAGGCGGCAGCGACGACTTCATCGGCCCGACGGACGACATCGTGTGCGCGACGGAATCGTATGGCATCGACTTCGAAGCGGAAGTCGCCGTCATCACGTCCGACGTACACATGGCCGCGATGCCCGACGAAGCGCTTCGCAGCGTGCGCCTGCTGATGCTCGTCAACGACGTCTCGCTGCGCAATCTCATTCCCGCCGAACTTGCGAAGGGCTTCGGCTTTTTCCAGAGCAAGCCCGCGACCGCGTTCTCGCCGGTTGCCGTGACGCCCGACGAACTCGGCGACGCGTGGCGCGAAGGGCGCGTGCATCGCCCGATGATCGTGCACTGGAACGGCAGGAAAGTCGGTCAGCCGGACTGCGGCACCGACATGGTCTTCCACTTCGGCCAGCTCATCGCGCACGCGGCGAAGACGCGCAATCTGCGCGCGGGCTCGATCGTCGGCTCGGGCACGATCTCGAACAAGGACACGAAGCGCGGCTACTGCTGCATCGCCGAGAAGCGCTGTCTGGAGACGATCGAGCACGGCGCGCCGCAGACAGAGTTCATGAAATTCGGCGACAGCGTGAAGATCGAAATGTTCGACGAAGAAGGCAAGTCGATCTTCGGCGCAATCGATCAGGCGGTCGTGCAACCGGAGCATTGAACGGGTTTCGCCCGATGCGGCGCGCCCAAGCCTCGCCTTACACTTTGCCGGGCTGCTCTTCGGGCAGCACAAGAACGATCAAAAAAAGGAGACTTCGATGGCGGCAGGCAAGTGGAAATTTCTGGCGGGCGCGGCATTCGCGCTCGCCGCCGCGACGGTGGCAACGGCGGCATTCGCGCAGACGGCGCAGCACGTGAAGATCGGTCTCGTGCTGTCGCTTACGGGGCCGGCCGCGTCGCTCGGCATTCCCGCGCGCGATACCGTCGCGCTCTTGCCGAAGGAAATGGGTGGCAAGCCCGTCGACTACATCGTGCTCGACGACGCCTCCGACACCACGCAGGCCGTGCAAAGCACGAAGAAGCTCATCAGCGAGGATCAGGTCGATGCGATCATCGGCTCGTCGATCACGCCGAACTCGCTCGCGATGATCGATGTCGTCGCGCAAGGCCAAACGCCGATGATCTCGCTGGCGTCGTCGGCGAAGATCATCGAGCCTGTCGACGACAAGCGCCGCTGGGTCTTCAAGACGCCGCAAACCGACGCGATGATGGCCTCCGCGATCATCGCGCATGCGAGCAATCATGGCGTGAAGACGCTTGCGTACATCGGCCAGGCGGACGCGCTCGGCGAGACCTTCTACGCCGAAGTCGCGAAGTTCGCGCAGCTGCACAAGATCGAAGTGGTCGCGAATGAACGCTTCAATCGCACCGATCCGAGCGTGACCGGGCAGATCCTGAAGATTCTCGCGGCCAAGCCCGATGCGGTGGTCGTCGGCGCGGCCGGCACGCCCGCCGCGCTGCCGCCGAAAACGCTCGCGCAGCGCGGCTTCAAAGGCAAGGTCTATCACAATCACGGCGTCGGCAACCGCGACTTCCTGCGCGTGTGCGGCGCGGATTGCAACGGCACGTTCCTGCCCGCGAGCCCGGTGCTCGTCGCCGCGCAGTTGCCCGACGACCATCCGGCCAAGCGGCTCGCACTCGAATACATCAAACTGTACGAGGCGAAGCAGGGCGCGGGCACGGTCTCGGCGTTCGGCTCGTATGCGTGGGACGCGGGCATGCTGCTCAATCGCGCGGTGCCTATCGCGATGAAAGCGGGCGCGCCCGGCACGCCGGCGTTTCGCGCCGCGCTGCGCGATGCGCTCGAAGGCACGAAGAATTTCTCCGACACCAACGGGCAGGTCAACATGTCGCCCAACGATCACATCGGCCTCGATCAGCGCGCGCGCGTGATGGTCGAGATCCGCGACGGCAAGTGGGTCTATCAGCCGCGCTAACCTTCAATCGACGAGACCATGAGCGATCTATCCATGTATTCGGGCTATAAGTCGCTCGAACTGCGCCGCCATCCGCATGGCGTGCTCGAAGTCGTCATGCCCGGCGCGGGCGCGAACAACAGCGGCCTGTCCACCGCCGACGCCAACATGCATCGCGAGCTCGCGGATATCTGGCGCGACATCGATCGCGATCCGGACACGCGCGTCGCGCTCATTCGCGGCGAAGGCAAGGGCTTTTCGGCGGGCGGCGATCTCGGGCTCGTCGAAGAGATGGCGAACGATTTCGACGTGCGCGCGCGGGTGTGGCGCGAGGCGCGCGATCTCGTCTATAACGTGATCAACTGCGGCAAGCCGATCGTCTCCGCGATGCACGGTCCGGCGGTCGGCGCGGGGCTGGTCGCGGGCTTGCTCGCCGATATTTCGATCGCGTCGAAGTCGGCGCGCATCATCGATGGGCATACGCGGCTCGGCGTCGCGGCGGGCGATCACGCGGCGATCGTCTGGCCGCTGCTGTGCGGCATGGCGAAGGCCAAGTACTATCTGCTGCTGTGCGAGCCGGTGAGCGGCGAGGAGGCGGAACGCATCGGGCTGGTGTCGCTCGCCGTCGACGAGAACGAACTCATGCCGAAGGCAATCGAAGTGGCGAACCGTCTGGCGCAAGGTTCGCAGACCGCGATTCGCTGGACCAAGTACGCGCTCAACAACTGGCTGCGCTCGGCGGGGCCGACTTTCGATACGTCGCTCGCGCTCGAATTCATGGGCTTCGCGGGGCCGGACGTGCACGAAGGCATGCGCTCGCTGCGCGAACGGCGCGCGCCGGATTTCCCCGGCGGCGCGCCGTTCTGAACCGCGCGAACCTCACACGAAAACAAGGAGAGTCGAATGACCGATAACGCCGGCGGCACGCCGCCCTACACGATTCCCGGTTTTCCCGGATTCGGCCAGGCCGACATGATGGGCAAGATGTGGGAACTGATGCGCCTGAATCCGTTCGCCGCCGCGATGCCCGGCGGCGGGCAGGGCATGGGCCCCTCGCTCTCGATGATGTCCGATATGCTCGCTCCGCTCACCAACATCGAAGAACTCGACAAGCGCGTGACCGACATGCGCGCCGTCGAGCACTGGCTGAAGCTCAATCTCAACATGCTGCAATCGGCGATTCAGGCGCTCGAAGTGCAGCGCGCGACGCTCGCGACGCTGCGCGCGTTCGGCGCGTTCGCTCAGACGTCCGTCGAGAGCGCGCACACCGCGGCGGCGGAGAATGCGAAGGCCGCGTCAGCCGGATGGCCGATGGGCGGCGCGGCGAAGACCGATGCCCCGAAGCAGGAAGCGTCGGGCGCCGGGCCCGCGAGCGAGGCATCGGCTGAAGGCGAAGACGCTTCGGGGCAGACTTCAGCGCCGCCGCCCGGCTTCGATCCGACCGGCTGGTGGAACGTGCTGCAATCGCAGTTCAATCAGCTTGCGCATCTCGCGATGATTCAGCCCGGCATGAGCGGCCCGCTCAACCCGATGGGCGCCGCGGGCGCGCAGCCGGCCGCCGCTGGTGAGAACGCCGCGGAGCAGCCCGCCAACGACGCCGATGAAAGGCCCGACGCGGCGGCCGCGAAGAAGGCGGCCGCGCGCAAGACGGCGCCGCGCAAGAAACCCGGCTGACTACGCGCGTTCCGGCGCGCTCACTTCCCTCACTACGACCGGCGGCGCGCATAGCGCCGCCGCGCTCGCCAATTCCCCTCGACGCGCACATTTCCGTAGCCGAAACGCATCTCAGCACCGACGCACATTTCGATTTTGTCTATGATGAAAGCTTGACGGTGCGGAATCTTTGTCCATCTATCGGCGTTGGGCACGCAATCTGCATCGAATGCGATATTTCGTTCGAACCGATCTGTCCATGACAAACTCATCAGAACAAGATTTCGATTCGGATTCGATCTCCGATGGCCCCGAGCGTCCGGAACCCGTGCCGCCAAGCGCCGCAACGGCGGGCGCGACCGGCATAGGCATCGGCGCGATCGCTCAGGAGATTGGTCTGACGAAGGACACTTTGCGTGTCTGGGAGCGCCGGTATGGATTTCCGCAGCCGATGCGCACTTCCGGCGGGGAGCGGCTGTATCCGCAGGAACAGGTGACGAAGCTGCGGCTCGTGAAGCGATTGCTCGACGCGGGACATCGGCCGAGCAAAGTGCTCGGGCAATCGATCGATGCGCTGCAGCAACTGGCCGAAAGCTCGGGCGTCGGCCAGGACGCGCCGGACGCCGAGCTCGACCATCTGATCTCGCTGCTGCGCGCGGGCGCTTATGACGATTTCCGCTTCGGCCTGCTGAAGCGCGCAACGCGCGACGGCCTCGAACGCTTCGTGCTGGATGTCGCGGCGCCGCTGTCGGCGCGCATCGGCAATGCGTGGGCGGCGGGCACGTTGCAGGTCTATCACGAACATCTGTTCAGCGAGGCGATCCAGTCGACGCTGCGCACGCTGATACGTCCGCTCTCGGATGCCGTGCGCGGGCGCAACGGCCGTCCGCGCGTGCTGCTCACGACGCTTTCCGGCGAAGGTCACGGCCTCGGCATCCTGATGGCCGAGGCGATGTTCACGCTATCCGAGTGCGAATGCGTGCAACTGGGATTGCAGACGCCGCTGCACGATATCGTCGATGCCGTGTCGGTGCACAAGATCGATATCGTCGCGCTGTCGTTCACGGCGGTGCTGCCGGCGCAGTCCATTTCGACCGGGCTGACCGACCTGCGCAACCTGCTGCCGCCGCACGTCCGCATCTGGGTTGGCGGCAGCAGCCCGGCGCTGCGCCGCAAGTTCGACGACGGCGTGCATCACATCGCGGGGTTGACCCCGATCGATGAGACCGTCGCGGATTGGCGTCAATCCACCGTGCTATGATCGACGACGCCCGAAACGTCGGGCATTGGCGCGGAAATCCGCATCAAGCGCGCATCGCATCGTTGTCATGCGCGCACGTCATACTGCGCGGCCGGCGCGGTTCCGGCGGCAGTTCGGCGCCACTTGAACATACCTCAGGCACAGGTTTCGCTCCTCACCCACGGTAGAACAAGACGCACAACAGCAACATTTGCACGGGGAGTGCAGTGTTTACGCGGGACGCGACGCGTTGCCGCAGCGCCAAATGTCGCGCTTCGTTGTCGCATTTCGTCTTCGGCCGACCGAATCCCGCGTAAAATTGAAAGCTTGGCTGCTCGCGTGCAAGGCATGTCTGCACGTTCCGGCCGAAAGTCAATACAGATATAACGTCGCATAAGTGGCATCAGGGGTGGACTATGAACACCATGCTTTATCCGGAACTTTATAAATCGCTGGAATCCGTCCGCTGGGATATGGAGAAGGACATTCCCTGGGACAAATTCGATGCTTCCCTGCTCACCGACGAGCAGGCCAAAACCATCAAGATGAACGCGATCACCGAATGGTCCGCTCTTCCCGCAACCGAAATGTTCCTGCGTGACAACCACCACGACAGCGATTTCTCCGCGTTCATGAGCGTGTGGTTTTTCGAGGAGCAGAAGCATTCGCTAGTGCTGATGGAGTATCTGCGGCGCTTCAAGCCCGACATGGTGCCGAGCGAAGAAGAGCTGCACGCGGTGCGCTTCGAGTTCGATCCGGCGCCGCCGCTCGAAACGCTGATGCTGCATTTCTGCGGCGAAATCCGCCTGAATCACTGGTATCGCCGCGCGGCCGAGTGGCAC
Source organism: Caballeronia sp. AZ1_KS37 (assembly GCF_023631165.1). NCBI lineage: Bacteria > Pseudomonadati > Pseudomonadota > Betaproteobacteria > Burkholderiales > Burkholderiaceae > Caballeronia > Caballeronia sp. AZ1_KS37. The sequence goes on from NZ_JALQDP010000001.1 coordinate 287,829, forward strand.
ACGGAACCCGTCATCAAGCACATTTATGAAACCATTTCGCGCGACGAAGCCCGTCACGGCGGCGCGTATCTGCGTTACATGAAGAAGGCGCTCGTCAACGCCGGCGACACCGCGCGTGCGGCGTTCGCGAAGATCGGCGTGCTCATGGCGTCCGCGCGCCGTACGGAAAAGCCGCTGCATCCGACCAACCTGCATGTGAATCAGGCGCTCTTCCCGCGCGACACCGTGCAGTCGCGTTTGCCCGATCCCGAATGGCTCGAGCGCTGGCTGGACGACCAGATCCGCTTCGACGACAGTTGGGAGAAGAAGGTCGTCGAGCGCATTCTGCACAACCTGTCGATTCTGTTCGAGCGTTCGTTCGTGACCGCGCAGGAACTGAATCGCTATCGCAAGGAAGTGACGCAGCGCCTGCAGGCCGCGCCGGGCGACGGGGCTGAACAGCCGGCCTGAGTTTCGGCTTCGATGAACGGACGGCTCGCCGGTCAGCACCGGCGAGCCGTTTTGCATTTTTCCCGTGCGAAGCGCCGTGGCACAATGCGCGCTTTCAGCACATCGCAACGAGCGCCGTCATGCCCGCTATTTTCGAACGCAAGATCATCACGCGCGAAGCGCTCGCCGCGCGCCGTCCGACGCTCGCCGGTCCCGTCGTTTTCACCAACGGCGTCTTCGACATCCTTCATCGCGGCCACGTGACCTATCTCGCTGATGCCAAAGCGCTCGGCGCGACGCTCATCGTCGGCGTGAACAGCGATGCGTCGGTACGCACGCTAGGCAAGGGCGACGATCGCCCGATCAATCGGGAAGATGACCGCATGGCGCTGCTCGCCGCGCTGGAGAGCGTCGACTGGGTCGTGAAGTTCGAGGAAACGACGCCGCTGCAATTGATCGAAGCCGTGCACCCCGACGTGCTCGTGAAGGGCGGCGACTACGACATGGACAAGCTGGCCGAATCGGCACTCGTGCGCGGCTGGGGCGGCAAGGCGCTCGCCATCGCGTTCGAGCACGATCGATCGACGACCGCGCTCCTCAAGAAAGTCCGCGCGCAGAGCTGATTCGCACGCGCGCGATCACTGCCCGAGCGGCGCGGTCTGCACGTTGGCGGCAGGCGCGGGTCCGCCGACGCGCGGCTGATCGAACGCTTCTTCGGGACTCAGCGGGCGCGTCGCGAGCGCCTCGGGATGAACCTGCTGCAATAAGTGATGCGGTTCGCGCACGCCGGCCGCGGGAAGCGGGCCGAACATGCCGCGCATGACCGCGAACATCAGCAAGTTGGCGAGAATCAGAAGGGCGATCAGCCAGCGCAGCATTCTTGGGCTCCGTCCGTCAATCAAATCAGAAAAGTCAGGATGAGTGGCGCGCCGTCGCGTCGCGCGCGATGAGCGCGAGGCCGGACAGCACGAGGGAATCGTGTCGGGTGTGCGGCACGTCGAGCGCGCCCGCGATTTCATTTGCCGCGCCGCCGCCGAGCACGAGCCGGACGTCGGCGCGCCAGTCGGCCTTGAGGTCGCGCCACGCACGCTCAATCAGGCTCGCCTGCGCGAGCAGGCATCCGGCGGATAGCGCGGCGGCGGTGTCGGTGGCGAAAAGACTGCGCGTCTGACTCAGCGCCTCACGCGCCGATGCCGCGTCGAGCGTGGGCAATTGCGCCGTATGGCTGCCGAGCGATTCCATCATCAGCGACCAGCCGGGCGCGATGAGGCCGCCGGTGAACACGCCGTCGGCGCGCAGTGCTTCGAGCGTCGTCGCCGTGCCGAAGGTCGCGACCAGCAGATGCTCGCCCGGATACGCCGCGCGCGCTGCGATCATGCCGGCCCAGCGGTCGCTGCCGAGTCGGGCCGGATCGGCATAGGTGTTGATGACGCCGCACTGCTCGGCGCGCGCGCGGACCACGGTGCGCGGCAGCGTCGGCCAGCGCGCGTCGAGCAGGCGCTGGATGCGGTTCTGTACCGGCATGCCCGCGACGTTCGAAATCCACGCGCTCGCCGGCGCGGGAAGTTCGGACCAATCGTCGAGCGCGGCGTCGTCGGCGACGGTCGAGTGATGCGCGTGCTCGAATGCGCCGTTCGCGAGCGACGCGCCGGCTTCATCGACGAGCGACCATTTGATGCGGCTGTTACCCGCATCGATGAGCAGATACGGCGCCTCGGTTCCCGACGCGTTCACGGACGTTCCTTCGCAAGGCGCAGCGTGAGTTCGCCGGTCGTGACGGCGCGCGGGCCTTCGGGCGCGTCGATCAGCAACTGGCCGCCCTCGTCGACGCCCGATGCGATGCCGCGCGTCACTTCCATGCCCTGGTCGATCAGCGCGACTTCACGTCCGGCCCACGCGTGCGCGTCGAGCCAGCGCTGGCGGAACGGCCTGAAGCCCTCGGCTTCGAAGCGCGGCAGCGCTGCGTCGAGCGCGTTGAGGAGCGCGGCGAGAGTGTCGGTGAGATTGGCGTCGGGCCATGCCCGCGCGAGCGCTGCCGGCGCGGCGCCGGGCGCGGATTGCGCGGCGAGCCGGTTGGCTTCGTCGACCTGCGCGGCGAGTTGTTCCGCGCCGTGCAGATTCATGCCGATGCCGATCACGACCGCGGTCGCGTCAGGCGTGTTCCACGCGGTTTCGATGAGAATTCCGGCGAGCTTGCCGTCGTCGAGCAGGACGTCGTTCGGCCATTTCAGCGCAGGACGCGCGGATGGCGTGAGCGGCAGACGCGCGAGCGCATCGAGGACGGCGGTGCCGATGGCGAGACTCAGACCCGACAGCCCTTCGATCGGCCGCCGCAGCACGCAGCCGACCGACATCAGCAGCGCATTGCCCGGTTCGGCGAGCCACGCGCGCCCGCGCCGCCCGCGACCGGCGGATTGCGAGTACGCGACGCGGACGACGGGTGCAGGCGTGCCGTCGCGTCGCGAGGCGCGCAACTGCTCCAAAACGTCGGCGTTGGTGGAGCCCGTTTCGTCGACGATGTCGATGGTCCAGTCGCGAGCGGGCCGCTCGGCAAGCGTCGCAAGCCGCGAGCGGTCGATGCGCCAGGGCGCGTCGGGGGCGAAGGGGGCGAAAGGAGAGGGGGTCATGGCGGGTATTGTAGCCGTGGGATGCGTGTTCGAAGCCCGTGAAACTCCGCTTCAGCGCGTGTTGTCGCTCGGATACCGCCGCCGTGCATGCAGCGAGTCCAGTACGGTGACGCGGTGCGTCACACGGTAAACCACCAGGTAATTCGGATGAACCATCATCTCTCTGGTATTCGAGACCCTTCCGTGACGATAGATGTATGGAACATCCGCTAACGTCCGGGCTGCTTCCCTGTTCATCGAAAGTAGATTGTCGGCCGCTTGCGGATCACGCTCTTCAATGTATTCGTAGATTTCCCTGAGTTGTCTCCGTGCGCGCGGCCGCCAATCAACGAGCATTCCGTGCCTTTCGCTTGGCCGCCACGAGCGCATCCATTTCCGCGAATACTTGATCGTTGGGAATCGACGGCTCCGGGTCCGCAAGTGACGCTTCTACCTCCGCGCGGAACCAGGCGTCATACAGTTCAGCCTCTTCGAGCGAATCGAGTTCGGAAATAAGCGGATCGAGTCGTTTGTCCATTGCGGTTGCACCGGAGTTCTCGAAACCATGATAGGTCAGCGACTCAAGTGCACCGCAACACGGAAATTCCGATCCTTGCGCCTTCCAGCCGAAACCCGCCTGCCACCATCCCCGCGTCCTCCCGACACTCTTCGCTACAATGTCCTCTCCCCTTTAACCGCGTCTCATCGCGCCATCGATCCTTGGACTTCGACACGCCGCCGCGCCTAAGAGTGGAAGCCGGTCTGCAGGGCAAGGTGGTCCGGCTATCGGGCCAGTGGACCGCGCTCGCGCTCGCTCGCGATCGCGCGAAGAGCGGCGTCACGCGGCGTCTGCGCGCCATCGGGCGCGAGGCGATCAGCCAGTGGGATCTGCTTTCCGTCGAGCGGCTCGATCACGTCGGCGGCCAGGCGCTCTGGCGCGTGTGGGGACGCAAGATGCCCGCGACCATCGCGCTGTCCGACACGCAGCGCGAAATCTTCGAGCGCGTCGCGCTGCTCGACGCCGAACGCGAGGAACCCGAAGCCGTCGATCGCGTCGATCCGGTCACGCGGCTCGGCCAGCTCATCTTCGGTTTCTTCGATCACCTGTACGGCGGCCTCGCGATGTTCGGCGCCTTCGTGCTCGATCTCATCGGGCTGGTGCGGCGCCCGCAGCGCATTCCGTGGACGGAAATCTCCGCGAACATCTACAGCGCCGGCGCGCAGGCGCTCGCGATCACCGCGCTCGTCGCGTTCCTGATCGGCATCGTGTTGAGCTACTTGTCCGCGCAGCAGTTGCAGGCGTTCGGGGCGAACCAGTACATCGTCAATATTCTCGGGCTTTCCGTGATCCGCGAGCTCGGGCCGGTGCTTTCCGCGATTCTCGTCGCGGGCCGCTCGGGTTCGGCGATCACCGCGCAGATCGGCGTGATGCGCGTCACCGAAGAACTCGACGCGATGCAGGTCATGGGCATTCCGCATAGCCTGCGCCTCGTGCTGCCGCGCGTGATCGCGCTCGGCATCGCAATGCCGCTGCTCGTCATGTGGACCAACATCATCGCGCTGACGGGCGGCGCGCTCGCGGCGAAGCTCGTGCTGTCCATCGACATGAACTTCTTCATTCGCTCGCTGCCGTCGGTCGTGCCGATCGCGAATCTGTGGATCGGGCTCGGCAAGGGCGTCGTGTTCGGCATGCTGATCGCGCTCGCCGCGTGTCACTTCGGCTTTCGCATCAAGGCGAATTCGCAGAGTCTCGGGGAAGGCACGACGACGTCCGTGGTGACGTCGATCACCATCGTGATTCTCGCGGACGCCGTCTTCGCGATCCTCTTTCAGAACGTCGGACTCTGACCGCCATGTCGACCACGCTCGCCACCGCCGTTCGTCATCAGCCGCCGCCCGTCATCGCGGAACCGGTGATCGAAGTGCGCGATCTCACCAAGCGCTACGGGCGCACGGTGATTCACGAGCATCTGAATCTGGATGTGCGGCGCGGCGAGATCGTCGCGTTGCTCGGCGGTTCGGGCTCGGGCAAGACCACGCTCGTGCGGCAGATTCTCGGCCTCGAGTCGCCGACATCGGGCACCATTCGCGTGCTCGGCGAGGAATGGGCGCAAATGGACGACGAAACCGCGAAGATGCTGCGCACGCGCTCCGGCATGATGTTTCAGCAAGGCGCGCTGTTTTCGTCGCTGACGGTATATGACAACATCGCGCAGCCGTTTCGCGAACTCGGCAAGATTCCCGAGGACCTGATCCGCGAATTCGTGATGCTGAAGCTCGAAATGGTCGGCCTGTCGTGCAAGCACGCGAGCAAGATGCCGTCCGCGTTGTCGGGCGGAATGGTGAAGCGCGTCGGCATCGCGCGGGCGATCGCGCTCGAGCCCGAACTGCTGTTCCTCGACGAACCCACGGCCGGTCTCGATCCGAAGGCATCGGACGAATTCGTCGATCTGATCGCGACGCTGCATCGCGCGCTCGGTCTGACGGTCGTGATGGTCACGCACGATCTCGACACCATGGTCGCGCTGTCCACGCGCGTCGCGGTGCTGGCGGATCGTCGCGTGCTCGTCGCGGCGCCGGTGGAAGAGGCGTGCGCGGTGGATCATCCGTTCATCCGCGAGTACTTTCTGGGGCGACGCGGCCGCCGCGCGTTGCAGGCATTGCCGTCCGAGCGCCGCGCGAAGCTGCCGCCGGCCGCGCTCGAAGATGCGCCGATCGCCGTGAACAAGTAAGCGCGAAGCGAGCGCCAAAGGAACCTGCCGATGGAAAACAAATCACACGCGTTCTGGACCGGGCTTTTCACGATCGTGCTCGTGCTGGCCATCGCGTTCGCCGTGTTCTTCTTCAACGTCGATCGCACCGTGCGCGTGCCGTACGATCTGATCGCGCGCACCAACGTGACCGGCCTCTTCACGGACGCGGCCGTGCGCTATCGCGGCCTGGGCGTCGGCAAGGTGCAGTCGATCAGCTTCGACAAGTCGCATCCGGGGCAGATCCGCATCCGCATTGTCGTCGACAAGAACGCGCCGATGACGCATTCCACGTACGCGACGCTCGGCTTTCAGGGCGTGACGGGCATCGCGTTCGTGCAGCTCGACGACACGGGCACCGATACGGCCGCGCTGGCTTCGTCGCCGCAGCACGTCGCCGAAGTGCCGATGCGTCCCGGTCTCTTCGAGCAGTTGCAGCAGCGCGGCGACATCATCCTGAAGAAGTTCGAGCGCCTTTCCGACGACGCCGACAAGTTCCTCTCCGACGACGTGCGCAATCAGCTCATGGCGACGACGAAGAGCCTGCAAACCGCCGCCGACGGCATCGCGACGCTCGCGAGCCAGGTGCAGCCCGCGACGGCGCAGTTGCCGCAGACGCTCAGGCAGATCAACACGACGCTCGCCTCGACGCATCAGCTCGTGCAGAACCTGAATCGTCCGGACGGCCCGCTCGTGTCCAACTTGAACAAGGCGGGCAAGGCCGCCGAAGACGCGGGCGCGGCGCTCGCGGACATGAACGAATCGCTGCGTTTCATCACGGCGCGCGTCGGTTTCGAGGCGTTGCCGCGCTTCTATTCGTTCAGCGACGACGTGAGCGCGGCGGCGCGTTCCGTCGATCGCGCCGCCGACGCGTTCAGCACCAATCCGCGCAGCGTGCTCTTCGGCGCGCCGCAGAAGGAGCCGGGACCGGGCGAGCCGGGCTTCGCGTGGCCGGCGAAAGCGGCGCATTGATCGGGGAAAAGATATGACGGACATCGACATGAAAGGAGCGGTCGCGGCGTTCGCGCTCGGCTGCGCCGCGTTGCTCGCAGGTTGCGGATCGACGTCGACCGCGATGCCGAACGCGCATTACGACCTCGGCGCGATACCGGCTGCCAACGCAAGCGCCAACGCCGCGCCGATGCCGCCGGTCAAAGTGCTCGCGGTGGGCGCGCCGCGCAGTCTCGAAACCGATTCGTTCGCGTATCGGCTCAGCTATGTCGATGCACAGCGCACCGGCAACTATTCGAACAGCCACTGGACGATGCCGCCCGCGCAGTTGCTGACGCAACGCCTGCGCGATGCGCTCGCGGCGCGCGGCCCGGTTCTGTCGGGCGCCGATCCGGTGCGCGCCGTGCCGCTGCTCGAAGTCGAGCTGACGAGCTTCGAACAGGTCTTCGATGCGCCCGAGCAAAGCCGCGGCCTCGTGTCGGTGCGCGCGACGCTCACGCAGCAAGGCCGCGTCGTCGGCCAGCGCAGCTTCGCCGCGAGCGCGCCCGCGCCGAGCGCCGATGCCCCCGGCGGCGCGCGGGCGCTCGCGGCTGCATCGGACGATGTGATCGCGCAACTTTCCGCGTGGCTCGCCGCGCAGCCGCTCTCCGCGTCACGATGATCTTCCGCCCAGCATCGAAGCGTCCGGGCGGCTCATGACGATCAAGCAATGGCAGCGTCGCCCGTCGGCGTTCTCCCGGCAGGCGCTCGCCGCGTATGCGGCGCTCGTCGTCTACGGTTCGCTTTATCCGTTTTCCGGCTGGCGCTCGCTCGGATTGAGCCCGCTCGCGTATCTCACCGATCCGCTGCCGCAATATCTGACCGTTTTCGATGTCGTGACCAACGTGCTCGGCTACATGCCGCTCGGCGCGCTGATCGTGCTCGCGCTCTATCCGCGTCTGCGCGGCACATTCGCGGTCGGCGCGGCGCTCATCGGCGGCGCGCTGCTCTCCGGCGCGATGGAAGCGATCCAGACGTATCTGCCGACGCGCGTCGCCTCGAACCTCGATCTCGCCGCGAACGCGTTCGGCGCGCTCGTCGGCGGCATGCTGATCGCGCCCGCGACGAGCGCGCTGCTCGATCGCGGCCTGTTGCGGCGCATCCGCTTTACGTGGTTCGAGCGCGACGCGGCGTATGTGCTCGGGCTGACGGCGCTCTGGCCGTTCGCGGCGATGTTCCCCGCGCCGTATCTCTTCGGCGGCGGCGATCTTCCGCGCGTGCTGTGGGACGAGCTCGACCCGGCGATGCAGGACGCGATTCTCGCGTGGACGCCCGCCGCGTGGGACATCGAAAGCTGGCCGGACCGGCTCGGCGCGCTTCTGCCGGACGACGCCTGGGAAGCGCTGATCACATCGACGAGCCTGTTCGCCGCGCTCGTGCTCGCGACGCTGCTCACGCGGCAGCGCGCGCCACGCATCCGGCTGATGCTCGGCCTGATCGCGATGACGATCTTCGCGAAAGCGGGCGCAAGCTTTCTGCAGTCGCGCGCGGGCCTGACCTTCGACTGGGCGACGGACGGCGCGCTGGAAGGCATCGCCATCGCGACGATCGCGGGCGTGCTGTCGGTCGCGTTGCCGCGCGGCTTGCGCGCGGCGCTCGCGGGCGGGGCGCTCGTGATCTCGCTCGCGCTCATCAATCTGCTGCCGGTGAATCCGTATTTCGACATCGTGCTCGCCGACTGGCGGCAGGGCCGCTATCTGCATTTCAACGGGCTCGCGCACTGGCTCGCGTGGGTGTGGCCGTACGCGGCGCTCGGCTGGCTCGCTTCGGCGGCGGAGCGCGCGTGGCTCGCGCGGCGGCGCGCGCGCAAGGCGGGGCGCTCGGCCTGATACGGCGGGCACGAACATCGCTGGCTATAATCGACCGACACTCTCATCGCACCCGCTCATGGATTCCTTCTACAAGTACCACGTGTTCTTCTGCCTGAACCAGCGCGAAGCCGATGCGGCGCGTCCGAGCTGCGCGAACTGCAACGCGCAGGCCATGCAGGAATACGCTAAAAAGCGCGTGAAAAAACTGGGTCTCGCGGGCGAAGGCAACGTGCGGATCAACAAGGCCGGCTGCCTCGACCGCTGCGAACTCGGGCCGGTCGTGGTCGTGTATCCGGAAGGCACCTGGTACACGTATGTCGATGAAACCGACATCGACGAGATCGTCGATTCGCATCTCGCCAACGGCAAAATCGTCGAACGTCTTCTGATCGATCAACCCGCATGAACGCGCAAACCGAAAAGTTTCTCATCGACGGTCCGGTCGGCAAGATCGAATGCGCGCTCGACAAGACCGACAGCGCGCCGCGCGGCATCGCGCTCGTCGCGCATCCGCATCCGCTTTTCGGCGGCACGATGGACAACAAGGTCGCGCAGACGCTCGCGCGCACGTTCGTCCAGCTCGGCTACACGACGTATCGCTCGAACTTTCGCGGCGTCGGGCAGACGGGCGGCGAGCATGACAACGGCATCGGCGAACAGGACGATCTGCTCGCGCTGATCGATCACATGCGCGCGCAGCCGGGTCAGGCGGACGTGCCGATCGTGCTCGCGGGCTTTTCGTTCGGCACCTTCGTGCTGTCGCACGTCGCGAAGCGCATGCGTGATGCCGGCAAGGACATCGAGCGCATGGTGTTCGTCGGCACGGCGGCGAGCCGCTGGGAAGTCGCGCCCGTGCCCGACACGACGCTCGTGATCCACGGCGAAGTCGACGACACCGTGCCGATTCAATCCGTCTACGACTGGGCGCGGCCGCAGGAACTGCCCGTCGTCGTGATTCCGGGCGGCGAGCATTTCTTCCATCGCAAGCTGCATATCCTGAAGCGCGTGATCGTCGACGCGTGGCGTTGAGCGCATCGCTCGTCATCGATCGGCAAAAGCGGCTAAGCGCAGCCTGAAAAACGTTAAAACGAGCGGCAACCGCGCAGATTCCAAGGAAAACGGAAGCGGCCCGCGCGTATAATGGCGCAGAATTTTTTCACGGATTCCGGCCGCGCGACGTTGCATTCGACGTATCGCGGCCGTCGAAACCCCGGCTTCTGAGAACCGTTTTTGCGTCCGTCTGTCGAACGAGCGCTTTTCGCCGCGGCGCCGCGCGTGCCGCTGTCCTGGCGAAATGCCCGACCGACAGCGACGGTCAGCCTGTTCAACCCGTGCTTCGCCGATCATCCGATCCTCGATCGTCATCGTCGCAGCGTGCTTTTTCCGCCGATCGATCCTATGCGCTTTGTCCCTTCCGGCCTGTCTTTTCCTTCCGTTTCCGTTTCCGCAAAAGCCGTTTTCGTTCTGCCCGCCGTGCTGGCGGCGGCGAGCGCTTTCGCCCAGGTTCCGCCGCCCGACGTGACGGCACGTTCGTGGGTGCTCGTCGACGCCACCAGCAATCAGGTGCTCGCCTCGGGCAATCCCGATGAGCGCGTCGAGCCGGCATCGCTCACCAAGCTGATGACCGCGTATCTCGTCTTCGATGCGTTGAAGTCGAAGAAGATCAACATGGATCAGACCGTCATGCCGAGCGAGGCCGTGCGCCGCGTGCGCACCGACGAGTCGCGCATGTTCATCGAGGCGAACAAGCCCGTCACCGTGCACGATCTCGTGTACGGCATGATCGTGCAGTCGGGCAACGACGCGGCCATCGCGCTCGCGGAACTCGTCGGCGGCAGCGAAGGCAACTTCGTCACGCTGATGAACGCGGCGGCGAAGCGCATCGGCATGACGCACACGAATTTCGCCGATGTGAACGGCATGCCCGATCCGCAGCACTACACGACCGCGGGCGATCTCGCCGTGCTGTCGACGCGCCTGATCCGCGACTTCCCCGAGTACTACAGCATCTTCTCGGTGAAGGACTTCACGTACAACAAGATCAAGCAGCCGAACCGCAATCGCCTGCTGTGGCTCGATCCGACCGTCGACGGCCTCAAGACCGGCCACACGAAGGCCGCCGGCTACTGCCTGATCGCGACCGCGAAGCGTTCGCTCGTCGGCGTGCCCGACGCGAGCCGCCGCCTCGTCGCCGTGATGATGGGCGAGCCGAAAGAACACAACCGCGTGCAGGACAGCCTGAAGATGCTGAACTACGGCTACACCGCGTACGACGCGCTGCGTCTGTACAAGGCGAATCAGGTGATCGATTCGCCGCGCGTGTACAAGGGCGCGGCCGACAACGTGCAGGCGGGCGTCACGACGGATCAGTACATCACCGTGCCGAAGGGCTTGGGCGAGAAGGTCAAGCCGACGGTCACGCACGACAATCTGATCGTCGCGCCGATCAAGAAGGGCCAGCAGATCGGCAGCGTCAAGATGATGGCCGATGGCAAGGAAGTCGCGCAGTTCCCGCTCGTCGCGTTGCAGGATGTGCCGGAAGCGGGCATCTTCGGCCGCCTGTGGGATTCGGCGCTGCTCTGGTGGCAAAAGCGTAAGTAAGGAGCCTGTGATGAGCCAAGCCGAAGCATTCGATCCGACGGTCTATCTGAACGGCGAGTGGGGACCGCTTTCCGAAGCGCGCATTCCCGTGCTCGATCGCGGTTTCATCTTCGGCGACGGCGTGTACGAAGTCGTGCCGCTCTACGCGCAAGCCGACGGCGCGCGTCTGCCGTTCCGCCTGAAGCAGCATCTGGCGCGGCTCGATCGCAGTCTCGGCAAGATTCGCATCGGCAATCCGTTCGATGACGCCGGCTGGCGCGCGCTGATCGATCGCGTCATCGCGGAGAACGCCGGCGCGGGCGATGCGCTCGTCTACATCCAGGTGACGCGCGGCGTCGCCAAACGGCGCGGGCACGCGTTCCCGGCGGGAATCGTGCCGACCGTGTTCGTCATGCTCGGCCAGCTCGTGTTCCCGAGCGCGGCGGATCGCGCGCGCGGCGCCGTCGCCGTCACCGCCGAAGACAAACGCTGGCTGCATTGCGACATCAAATCGGTGTCGTTGCTCGGCAACGTGCTGATGGCGCAGCACGCCGCCGAAAACGACGCGCTCGAAACCATTCAGTTGCGCGACGGCTTGCTTACCGAGGGTTCGTCCTCAAATGTGTGGATCGTGAAGGGCGGCACGCTGCTGGGCGCGCCGCGCGGACCGCGCATTCTCGAAGGCATCCGCTACGGGCTCATCGAGGAACTGGCGCGCGAGGCGGGTATCGCGTTCGAGGAGCGCGACATCACCGAAGCAGAATTGCGTTCGGCGGACGAAGTCATGATCAGCTCGGCGACGAAAGAAGTCATGCCGGTCACGACGCTCGACGGCAAGAGCGTCGGCGACGGCCGCCCCGGACCGGTCTATGCTGCACTGTACGACGCCTACCAGCGGGCCAAAGCGCGCGAGTTCGCCGAAGAGGCCAAGCGCGGCAAGTGAAGGAGAAAGTCATGACTGACAAGCCACAAGCCACCGATCCGACCGACAGCGCCAAGCACAGCGCCGACGAGCTGTTCGATTTTCCCTGCGATTTCCCGATCAAGGTGATGGGCAAGACGCATCCGGAATTCCACGACACGATCGTCGATGTGCTCAAGGCTTTCGACAAGGATTTCGACGCGTCGCGTGTGGAGTCGCGCCCGTCTTCGGGCGGCAACTACACCGGTCTCACCTGCACCGTGCGCGCGCAGAATCGCGCGCATCTCGACGATATCTATCGCGCGCTCACCGGCCATCCGATGGTCAAGGTAGTGCTTTGATCTTGCCCGCGGGCGCATCGCACACCGCCGGCGTGCGCTCGTAGAGCAGCCTGAACTGCTCCGCTTCCTCGAAAACCCACTCCCTGAACGCGTGGACGCGCTTCGTCTGAAGCAGCGCGGTCGGGCACACGAAGTAATACTTCCACGGACTCGGCCCTTCGACATTGAAAAGCCGCACGAGCCGTCCCGCGATGATTTCCTGCATCGCGAGCGAGCGGCGCACGAGCGCGATGCCCTGACCGTCGATCGCCGCCTGCAGCAAATTCGACGAATCCTCATAGAGGACGCCGCGCTTCGGTTCGGGCAGATCGGTGAGTCCCGCGGCGTCGAACCACGGACGCCAGAGCTCGTCGTCCGAGCGCAGAAGCGGCAGCTTTTCCAGATCGCGCGGCACGCGGGGCAGCGCGCCGCCGCGAAAGTTCGGTGAGCACGCCGGGAAAAAAACCTCGTCGAGCAATTCCTCGGTGTGCAGACCCGCGTACTTGCCGTAGCCGAAACGCAGCGCCACGTCCGCGTCGTCGCGGTTGAAATCGATGAGCGAGGCCGTCGTCAGCAGTTCGAGATCGATATCCGGATGCTGCTCGATGAATCTGCCGACGCGCGGCGTCAGCCAGCGGGCGGAAAACGACGGAATCGTCGATACGATCAGCCGCCGGTCGCGATCGCCGGAGCGGATGCGGCGCGTCGATTCCGCCAGCGCGACGAGCGCCGAGCGCACTTCCGCCGCGTACTGCCGGCCGCGATCGGTGAGACGCACGCGTTTGCCGTCGCGCGCGAACAGCGACACGCCGAGCTCCGACTCCAGCGCGCGAATCTGATGACTGACCGCGCCGTGCGTGACGAAAAGCTCGTCGGCGGCGCGGGAAAAGCTCTCGTGACGGGCGGCGGCTTCGAAGGCGCGCAGCGCGTTCAGGGCGGGAAGCTGGCGGAGGTCCATATGGATTGTCGGCGGTGTCGTTGTCAATACAGCTCACATAGCAGTGAAAATTGATCGTTTTGCCTGATGCCTTGTCACGCCTAGGATTGTAGTCATCGAAACGTTCCCTTGGCGGAGTGGATCATGCGAGAAATATCAACAAGCGTCACCTTTGAAATCAAGCCCGGCGAAACCGTGCCGATGAGAATTGCGCGCGGCACGCGTCTCATGGTCCACGGCAGTCCCGTCTGGGCGACGCGAAGCAACGACATCGAGGATTACTGGCTCGTGCCCGGCGACAATCTCAAGCTGCGCGAGCGCGAGCGGCTCTGGCTTTCCGTCGAGGGCGACCGTCCGGCCTATGTCGTCTTCACGATCCTGCCGCGCTGCGACGAACGCGCGATGCACTGGGTTTCGACGCGCATCGAGCGTCTCGCACAGCGGTTGCGCTCCGGATGGAGAACCGTCTGACCCCAAGTATTCGCATTTGCCATCGAAGGCATGCGAATTCACCATCGGCGGGCATGGGGCTATTTCGGTAAACTACCGGCACCATGTCCGCCACACCGCTCGCCATCCCACAAGCAATCCACGACGCGCCCGCCACCGTGCTCAGTTCCGGTGACTTTCCGGTCGCGTTGCGCTGGCGCGGTCTCGAACCGTACAGCCAGAGCTTCGACGCGATGCGCACCTTCACCGACGCTCGCACGCCCGAAACACAGGACGAAATCTGGCTCGTCGAGCATCCGCCCGTCTTCACGCTCGGTCTCGCGGGTGATCCGGCGCATCTGCTGCTCGCCGAAAGCGGCATTCCGCTCGTCAAGGTGGATCGGGGCGGACAGATCACATATCACGGGCCGGGGCAGATCGTCGCTTATCTGCTGATCGACCTGCGCCGCCGCAAGCTCATGGTGCGCGAGCTGGTGCGGCGCATCGAAGAGGCCGTGATCGAAACCCTCGCGACGTATAATCTCGCGACCGACCGCAAGGCCGGCGCGCCCGGCATTTACGTGGCGCGGCATCCTCAAGGCGCGAACGATCGTACGCAGGCGCATGAAGGCGCGAAGATCGCCGCGCTCGGACTCAAGATTCGCAACGGCTGCAGTTATCACGGCGTGAGCCTCAATGTGCGAATGGACCTGCAGCCGTTCCTCGCAATCAACCCGTGCGGCTACGCGGGGCTCGAAACGGTCGACATGGCGACGCTCGGCGTCGCGGCCGACTGGCGCGACGTAGCTCTCGTGCTGGCCGAACGGCTGGCACTTCAAATCGGCGGCCTCCCCGCAATTGCCGCTGCAACAACCGGATCGACCGAATGACTGACGCAACCGCAAACCTGGCTGGCGACACCGCCGCTTCTGCTTCGTCGCCCACCGCTTACGACGCCACTGCAAAGCAGAAGGCACAGGCGAAGACATCGCGCATTCCTATCAAGGTCATTCCGATCGAGAAGCTGAAGAAGCCGGAGTGGATTCGCGTACGCACCGCGACGGGCAACTCGCGCTTCAACGAGATCAAGAAGATCCTGCGCGAGCACAGTCTTCATACGGTTTGCGAGGAAGCGAGCTGCCCGAACATCGGCGAATGCTTCGGCAAGGGCACCGCGACGTTCATGATCATGGGCGACAAGTGCACGCGCCGCTGCCCGTTCTGCGATGTCGGACACGGCCGCCCCGATCCGCTGGACGCCGACGAGCCGCTGAATCTCGCGCGCACCATCGGCGCGCTGAAGCTGAAATACGTGGTGATCACGTCCGTCGATCGCGACGATCTGCGCGATGGCGGCGCCGCGCACTTCGTCGAGTGCATCAGGCAGGTTCGCGAGCATTCGCCGGAAACGCGCATCGAAATTCTGACGCCGGACTTCCGCGGGCGTCTGGATCGCGCGATCGGCATTCTGACCGCCGCGCCGCCCGATGTGATGAACCACAACCTCGAAACGGTGCCGCGTCTCTACAAGGAAGCGCGTCCGGGTTCGGATTATCACCATTCGCTGAAGTTGCTGAAGGACTTCAAGGCGCTGCATCCGGAAGTCGCGACGAAATCGGGCCTGATGGTGGGTCTCGGCGAAACGGAAGAGGAAATTCTTCAGGTGATGCGCGACCTGCGCGCCCACGACGTCGACATGCTGACGATCGGGCAGTATCTGCAGCCTTCGGAGCATCATCTGCCGGTGCGGGCGTACGTGCATCCGGATACCTTCAAGATGTACGAGGAAGAGGCGTACAAGATGGGCTTCACGCACGCGGCGGTCGGCGCGATGGTGCGTTCGAGCTATCACGCGGATGTGCAGGCGCATGGGGCGGGCGTGGTTTGACGCCGGTTTCGCCCTTCCGCTGAGAGAAAGCCCACCGGAGACGGTGGGTTTTTTGTTTCTCGTAATCGAGGCGCTAACCGTCCAGAACCCCGGACGCCCGCATTCCGGATTTCCGGAATCCCGGATTCGAAGCCGCCAGCCGATCAGAAAACTCCCATAGAATCATCGGCTTAAGCGAAACTTAAACCTGGCATTGCCCTTGCGATACAAACGGCACGGCCCATGAGCCGCCCATAAAAGTCAAGGAGACAAGCCGATGACCCCTCTCGCATCCAAACGTCCCTGATCCGTCGACGAAGCGGCTATCGCCCATCGACGCGTTCAGACGTGCCCACACACGCCCGCCCCGCGTCAACGCTCGCCGCTGGCCGTACTTCCGCCAACTGCTTGTTATCGCCTGGAAACATCGTGAAAAAACCCATCCATAAAGTCCTGTACGTGCAGGTGATCGTCGCGATCATCATCGGCATCGCGCTCGGGCACTTCTATCCCTCGCTCGCCACCGACATGAAGCCGCTCGGCGACGGGTTCATCAAACTCATCAAGATGGTCATCGGCCCGATCATCTTCTGTACCGTCGTGACCGGCATCGCCGGCATGGAAGACATGAAGAAGGTCGGCCGCGTCGGCGGCAAGGCGCTGCTGTACTTCGAAGTCGTGTCGACGTTCGCGCTGATCCTCGGTCTCGCCGCGACGCACCTCCTGCGGCCGGGCGTCGGCTTCAACGTCGATCCTTCGACGCTCGACCACAAGGCCGTCGATTCCTTCGCGACGAAGGCGCACGGCCAGAGCACGGTCGATTTCTTCCTGCACATCATCCCGGACACGCTGGTGTCGGCGTTCGCGCAGGGCGAAATCCTCCAGATCCTGCTGATCGCGCTCCTGTTCGGCGCGGTGCTCGCGCATATCGGCGAGCGCGGCAAGGTCGTGACGACGTTCATCGAAGGTCTGTCGAGCATCCTGTTCGGCATGGTCGGCATCATCACGAAGCTCGCGCCGATCGGTGCGTTCGGCGCGATGGCGTTTACCATCGGCAAGTACGGC
Source organism: Caballeronia sp. AZ1_KS37 (assembly GCF_023631165.1). Classification (NCBI taxonomy): domain Bacteria; kingdom Pseudomonadati; phylum Pseudomonadota; class Betaproteobacteria; order Burkholderiales; family Burkholderiaceae; genus Caballeronia; species Caballeronia sp. AZ1_KS37. The sequence goes on from NZ_JALQDP010000001.1 coordinate 304,535, forward strand.
ATCGGTTCGCTGCTGCCGATGCTCAAGCTCATCGGTACGTTCTATCTGACGTCGATCGTCTTCGTCGTCGTGGTGCTCGGTGCGATTGCGCGCATGGTGGGCTTCAACATCCTGAAGTTCATCGCGTACATCAAGGAAGAAATGCTGATCGTGCTCGGCACGTCGTCGTCGGAAGCCGCGCTGCCGCAACTGATGCTCAAGCTCGAAAAGCTCGGCTGCTCGCGTTCGGTCGTGGGTCTCGTCGTGCCGACAGGCTACTCGTTCAACCTCGACGGCACCAACATCTACATGACGATGGCCGTGCTGTTCATCGCGCAGGCGACCAACACCGATCTCTCGTGGGGCCAGCAACTGACGCTGCTGGCCGTGACGATGCTCACGTCGAAGGGCGCTTCCGGCGTGACCGGCGCAGGCTTCATCACACTGGCCGCGACGCTCGCCGTCGTGCCGACGATTCCGCTCGCGGGCATGGTGCTGATTCTCGGCATCGACCGCTTCATGTCGGAATGCCGCGCGCTGACGAACATCGTCGGTAACGGCGTGGCGACGGTCGTCGTGTCGGCATGGGAGAAGGAGCTGGATCGCAGCAAGCTGAAGGCGGCGTTGTCGCGCGACGTCGACGTGACCGACGCCGAAGAAGCGAAGTCGGTCTGAATCCGCACTGAAGCCGGAAGCGATCATGCAAGCGGCGAAGCCTCAGTCCGCGAGTGCTTCGCCGCAGTCGTTTCCGGCGCCTGATTCGCCACAAGCCTATGACACAATGGCAGATCCTCTTTCGCGGGAATCTGCTCACGTGTCGCGCCGCATCGTCGTGTTCTTCGCGCTTTTCGCCGCGCTCGTGGCGTGCTGCGCGCTCACGTGGCATCTCGCGTGGCAAAGCGGCATCGACGAGTTGAGGCTCAACGCCGCCGCGCGCGTCGATCGCACGACGAACACGCTCAAGAGCACGCTCGACCGCTACGAATATCTGCCTTATCTGCTGTCGCGGCATCCGGTCGTGCAGGACGCGCTCGATCATCCGGATCGTGCGAACGTCGAGCGCGCGAACCGTTATCTCGAAGACCTCAACGCGCGCTCGCACGCCACCGTCACGTATCTGATCCGCGCAAACGGCATCGCGGTTGCCGCGAGCAACTGGAACGCGACGGACAGTTTCGTCGGCGTGGACTACAACTTCCGGCCGTATTTCATCGACGCGATGAAGGGCAGCACCGGCCGTTTCTTCGGCATCGGGACGATCTCGACCGAGCCCGGCTACTACATCTCGCAACCGGTCTATCGCGAGGGCACGAAAGAGATCATCGGCGTCGCGGTCGTGAAGCTGAATCTCGAATGGCTGCAAGGCGCGGATGCATCCGAGCCGCTCATCGTCACCGACGATCACGGCGTCATCTTTCTCTCGTCCGTGCCCGCGTGGAAATATCACACGGTGCGGCCGCTGCCGCAGAACGTCGAGGCGTCCGTCTATGCGACGCGCCAATACGCGCAACAGGCGATCACGCCGCTGCCGATGACTGTCGTAAAGACGCTCGAGGGCGGCGCGCAGATCGTGCGCGTCGGCGGCGGCGGGCGAGACGGACACCATGCGCCGGCGTTTCTCGCGACGCATCGCTCCATCGGCGAACCCGACTGGCAACTGATCACGATGGCCGCGCTCGATCCCGTCGAGAGCGGCGCGCAGATCGCGGTCATCGTCACCGCGCTCGTATTCGTCTCGCTGTGCCTGCTCGCGTTCTACTGGCGCATGCGGCGCGCGCGCGTGCGCGAGATGATCCGCAGCCGGGAGATGTTGCAGACCGCGTATGCCGAATTGAATCAACGCGTCGCGGAGCGCACGGCGGATTTATCGGAAGCGAACGCGCAACTCACGAAGGAAGTGAACGAGCGCACGCGCGCCGAACAGGATCTGCGCGCCGCGCACGACGAGCTCATTCAGGCGAGCAAGCTCGCCGCGCTCGGCCAGATGGCGGCGGGCATCACGCATGAACTGAATCAGCCGCTCGCCGCGTTGCGCAGTTTTTCCGACAACACTCGCGTGCTGATCGATCGCGGCGATCAGGCGGCGGCGCGCGAGAATCTCGAAGCGATCGCGTCGCTGACCGAGCGCATGGGCAACATCACGAATCAGCTGAAGTTGTTCGTCACGAAGGCGCGGCCGAAGAATGCGCGCGCCGACGTCGCGCGGGCGCTGCGCCAAGTGTTCTCGATGCTGCGTCCGCGCATGAAGAACGTCGTCATCGATATCGCGCCGGAACTCGCCGAAGGCAGCGCGCCGATCTTCGTGCGTTGCGAGGACTTGCGGCTGGAGCAGGTGCTCATCAACCTGATCGGCAACGCGCTCGATGCGGTCGCGTCGTGCGACAGGCCGCGCATCGTCATCGAACTGAATGGCCACGCGGATACGATCGAGCTCATCGTGCGCGACAATGGTCCCGGCATTCCCGTCGATGCGCTGCCGAAACTCTTCGAGCCGTTCTTCACGACGAAGGAAATGGGGCAGGGACTGGGCCTCGGGCTTGCGATTTCATCGGCGATCGCGCGCGATTACGGCGGCACGCTCGTCGCGCGCAATCGCGAGGCGCCGATCGTCGCGGACGGTCCCGAAGGCGGCACGCAGGCGGACGCCGATCATTCGCACGGCGCGGAGTTCGTGCTGACTTTGCGGCGCGCTTGAAAACACAGTTGGAGCAACACATGACCACCGGTTTGCAGGTGATCTTCATCGAGGACGACGAACTCGTGCGCCGCGCGAGCGTGCAGAGCCTGCAACTCGCGGGCTTCGACGTGATCGGGCACGGCAGCGTCGAATCCGCCGCGCGCGCGATCGACGCGAGTTTCCCCGGCGTGATCGTGAGCGATATCCGCTTGCCCGGCGCGAGCGGCCTCGATCTGCTCGCGCAATGCCGCGAGCGTGCGCCCGAAGTGCCGGTAATTCTCGTCACCGGCCACGGCGACATCTCCATGGCCGTGCAGGCGATGCGCGACGGCGCCTACGACTTCATCGAAAAGCCGTTCGCGTCCGAGCGCCTGATCGAAGCGGTGCGCCGCGCGCTGGAGCGCCGCACGCTCGTGCTCGAGAACCAGGCGCTGCGGCGCGAGCTGGCGGGCGCGGGGCAGAGCCGCATCATCGGGCGCAGTCTCGCGATCGAGCAGGTGCGCCGGCTGATCGCGAACATCGCGCCGACGGATGCCTCCGTGCTCATCAACGGCGATACGGGCGCGGGCAAGGAACTCATCGCGCGCAGCCTGCACGACATGTCGCCGCGTCGCGACAAGCCGTTCATCGCGGTGAATTGCGGCGCGCTGCCGGAGCAGATGTTCGAATCGGAGATGTTCGGCTACGAGGCAGGCGCGTTTACGGGCGCGCAGAAGCGGCGTATCGGCAAGCTGGAACACGCGTCGGGCGGCACGCTCTTTCTCGATGAAATCGAGAGCATGCCGCTGTCATTGCAAGTGAAACTGCTGCGCGTATTGCAGGACGGCGTGCTGGAGCGGCTCGGCTCGAATCAGCCGGTGCGCGCGAATCTGCGCGTCGTCGCGGCGGCGAAGGGCGACATGAACGAACTCGTCGCCGATGGCACGTTCCGACGCGACTTGCTGTATCGGCTGAACGTGGTGACGATCACGCTGCCGCCGCTCAACGAGCGGCGCGAAGATATCGTGCCGCTCTTCGAGCATTTTCTGCTCGATGCGGCCGTGCGCTACGAGCGGCCCGCGCCGCTCATCACGGATCGTCAGCGCGCCGAACTGATGCAGCGCGACTGGCCGGGCAACGTGCGCGAGTTGCGCAACGCGGCGGATCGCATGGTGCTCGGCATTCTCGACGACAGCGGTGCGGCGGCGGCGCTCGACACATCGACGCAATCGCTCAAGGAACGCACCGAGCAGTTCGAGCGCGCGGTGATCGGGCAGGCGCTGGAGCAGTGCGGCGGCGCGGTCGCGGTGGCGGCGGATCGGCTGCAGCTCGGCAAGGCGACGCTGTACGAGAAGATCAAGCGATACGGAATCGTCGTGAAAGGCGATTCGTCCGAGCGATAAAAAAGCCCGCTGGTTGTCGCCAGCGGGCTGCGTGTTTGCGTAAAGGCGTTCAGGCCGAACCGAGCGCCTTGTCGAGCAGTTGATCCAGTTCCGCGAACGTCGGCTCGCCGACATAGCGCTTCAAAATCTTCCCGTTCTTGTCGATGACGAAGGTCGTCGGCGTCAGTTGCACGTTGCCGAACTGCTTGGCGGCGCTGCCGTCGTCCATCGCGACCTTGAACGGCAACTTGCGCGTCTGCGCGTAGTTGTTGACGTACATCGGCGCGTCGTAGTTCATCGCGACCGCGACGAACTCCAGGCCGCGGCCCTTGAATTTGTTGTACGTGTCGATCATCTGCGGCATTTCCTTCATGCATGTCTCGCAGCTCGTCGCCCAAAAATTGACGAGATAGACCTTGCCCTTCAGATCGCCCGACGTCGAAATCTTCTGTCCCGAAAGCAGCGTGAAGGTCGCGTCCGGCACTTTCTGCTGGCCGCCGAAGGCGAAATACCCGGTGCAGGCGATCACGCCCGCGACGAGCGCCATCACGATGTAACGCAGCGGACTCTTCGCGCGCGTGGATGTTTCTTGCGTGGCTTGGGACATGGGAACCTCGGATGGCGCTCCGGCGAACGGAACGGAGACTGCTGCGTATTTTAGCGCCAATTTCGGGATGCGTTCGTGACGCGCCGATAAGCCCGGCATCGCAGCGCGATAATGATGGTTTTCACGCAGCGATTCCTCATGAAACGAGTTTTCCCCGTGTTTCCTGTCCGTTTGCGGCGCGCGGCCGCGCGCTTTCTTCCGAATATTGCTTCCGCCAACAAGCTGATGTGCGCAACTGTCACATGCGGCGCATTGCTCGCGTGCACGCCCTCATACGACTGGCGCACCGTGACGAACAACGACGACGGCTACGAAGTGACGCTGCCCGCGAAGCCGCGTTCCGAGGAGCGCAAGATCGACATCGCAGGCCGGTCGATGACGATGCGCATGCAGACCGCAGAAGCCGGCGACGCCGTGTTCGCCGTCGGCACGGTCGTGCTGCCGAGCGCCGATCCGCAATTGCAGCGCGCGACACTCGATTTCCTCCAGCAAGGTCTCGCGCGCAACGTGAATGCGAAGCCCGAGGCGCGTGCGACGCAGATCGACCTCGCGGCGGGCGGACGCGTGTTGGGCAGCGAGATCGAGGTGAAGGGCGAAGGGGGGGAGAAGCGCGAGTCGCGGACGATTCACGCGCGCTTCGTGGCGCGCGGCGCGCACGTCTATCAACTGGCGATCGTGTCAGACAAGACGACGCCGACCGAGCAGGCCGAGCAGTTCTTTTCGTCCTTCAAACTGTTTTAGAGGAAGGCCTCGAATTCTGCAGGCACTAACTTAAGAAGTGTCTTAGTGTGTCGGAAATAGCCGAAGTTCCTTCAGAAGTTTACGCGCTAATTCTCGGATTCATATGGACTTTTTGCGCTATCCACAATGTCTGTGGATAACTTTGTGGAAAACAGTGTGTGGTAGCGCTCAAAAGCCCGACTCATGCGGTTTACGTTAGTTTGCCTTCGTTCGCGGCAAGTTAAATAATTCAATAAAATCAATGGTCTGTGAAATGTGGCCAAAACCGGGGTTTGATCAGACGAAGGACCGCCCCGGATCGCTTCAGTGTGCATAAGTCAAGTCTTGACAAGTAATTTTCCGCTTAGCATCGCGTGGACCACCCCGCGTCCGCGCTGGCTTCAGGCGATCGACAGCGCCCGGCGGTACTGAACGGCTTCCGCGACATGGGACGCGTCGGGCATATCGGCGCCGGCGAGATCCGCGATCGTCCGCACGACCTTCAGCACGCGGTAGTACGCGCGCGCGGACCAGCCGAAGCGCTCGCCCGCAGCGCGCAGCAAGGCTTCGCCGGCGGAATCGGGGCGGCAGACGGCGTCGGCTTCGCGGCCGTCGAGATCGCGGTTGATCTTGCCCTGACGCTGCGTCTGTATGTCGCGGGCCGCCGCGACCCGCGCCGCGACGACGGCGCTCGACTCGCCGCGCTCGGTGCCGCGCGCCGACAGTTCCGCGGGCGAGAGCGCCGGCAACTCGATCTGAATGTCGATGCGATCCATCAGCGGACCCGACAGCTTGCGCAGATAACGCGCGGCGACATCGGGCGAGCAGCGGCAGCGCGCGCTCGGGTCGCCGCGCCAGCCGCACGGACATGGATTCATCGCGGCGACGAGCTGGCAGGCCGCCGGAAATTCCGCCTGCTGTGCGGCGCGCGAAATCGTGATCTGGCCGACTTCGAGCGGCTCACGCAGGGTTTCCAGCACTTTTCGGTCGAATTCGGGCAGCTCGTCGAGAAACAGGACGCCGAGATGCGCGAGCGTGATCTCGCCTGGCTGCGGCGGATTGCGCCCGCCGACGAGCGCCGCCGCGCTCGCCGAATGATGCGGCGCGCGGAACGGCCGTCGCCGCCACTGCTCGGGCGTAAAGCCGAGCGAACTCGCCGAAAGGATCGCGGCGGAGGTGAGCGCTTCGTCGTCGTTCATCGGCGGGAGCAGGCCGGCCAGGCGCGCGGCGAGCATCGACTTGCCCGCGCCGGGCGGACCGACCATCAGCAGATGATGACCACCCGCAGCCGCCACTTCGAGCGCGCGGCGGGCGGCGGGATGGCCGATGACATCGGCGAGATCCGCGGACGGCGCGGCTGTCGAGGGAAGCGGAGCGGCTTGCACGGGTCGCAGACGGGCGCCGGGGACATCGTTCAGATGCGCGCAGAGCGTGGGCAAGTCCGCCGCGCCGAAGACCTCGATGCCCGGCACGAGCGCCGCTTCCGCCGCGCTTGCGAGCGGCACGTAGATTTCGGGGATTGGCGGGGCTGCATCGCGCATCGATGCATAGTGGCGCGCCGCGCCGCAGACCATTGCGAACGCGCCGCGCATCGGACGCAGCGCGCCGGTCAGCGAAAGCTCGCCCGCGAACTCGCGATGTTCGAGCGCTGCAGCCGGAATCTGTCCGCTCGCGGCCAGAATGCCGAGCGCGATCGGCAGATCGAAGCGGCCGCTTTCCTTCGGTAGATCGGCGGGTGCGAGATTGACGGTGATTCTGCGGACGGGGAAATCGAAGCCGCAGTTCTGCAGCGCGGCGCGCACGCGCTCGCGGCTTTCGCGGACTTCGAGATCGGGCAGACCGACGATGGAAAACGACGGCAACCCGTTGGCGAGATGGACTTCGACGACGACTTCGGGCGCGCGCCCAGGAGCGGGCGCGCGGCTGCGTACCACGGCAAGCGACATGATTTCACCTGAAACGGCGCATGGACCGCGCCGGCAATAAAACTAGAAACTCACGGCTCGCTAGCCGAGGTACGCGATAGGCAGTGCTGGCGCCTCAGTCCTGCGCGGCCGTATTTCCGCCCGCGAGACGCTGCTCCAGCTGCGCGACGCGCTTTTCGAGTTCTTCGAGACGAGCGCGCGTGCGGACGAGCACTTGCGTCTGCGTGTCGAATTCCTCGCGCGTCACGAGATCGAGCTTCGAAAAGCCTTGCGAGAGCATCGCCTTCATATTCCGTTCGACGTCTTTCGCGGGCGAATTCTTGAAGAGATCGCTCATCTTCTGCTGCAAATCGTTGAAAACGTCGTTGGGCTGCTTCATCGTTTCTCCCTTCTTGCACAAAAAAAGTGCATTCATTGTTAGGTCAGTGCCCCGAATTATCGAATGTTCGATATTGGTGCGCGCCGCCGAATGCGCGAACGCGCGTCGAAGCACCTTTGAGGCGCCGCGATTTTAGCGCCGCCGCGCGCTCGCGTTGTCCGCCCATGCCCCTTTTTGCGGGACCTCTGGACCACTCTAGCAATGAACCTACCCCGACGCCAGCACGCGCGGCCCGCGTTAGCCGTTCGGCCGACCCTTCGTGCGATTGTTTCGCGAAATCGCGCAAAGCCGCATGGATGCTCGCATGGCATACGAGTTGCATAAGTGGCGCGACCTTTTCTGCACGCTTCAATGGACGGCATCGAAGGATCAGCACACCACAGCGAGGGATACATGAAGCTCATTACCGCAATCATCAAGCCGTTCAAGCTGGACGAAGCGCGTGAAGCGCTCTCGGCCATCGGCGTCTCGGGCATCACCGTGACCGAGGTGAAAGGCTTTGGCCGACAGAAGGGGCACACCGAGCTGTATCGGGGCGCGGAGTACGTCGTCGACTTTCTGCCGAAAGTGAAGATCGAGGCGGCCGTCTCGGACGACATCGTCGATCAGGCGATCGAAGCCGTCGAACGCGCCGCACGCACGGGAAAAATCGGTGACGGAAAGATCTTCGTCACCTCAATCGAACAGGTGATCCGCATCCGCACCGGCGAGACCGGCGCCGACGCGCTCTAACAAGAAATTGGCGATAAGAGGAACCAGAAGAATGCGTAACTTTTTGATGTCACTGTTGGTGGCGGGCGCGCTGATCGGCGCGAATGTCGGCACCGCTCTCGCCCAGGATGCGTCCGCTCCGGCCGCAGCCTCGGCACCCGCTGCAAGCGCGCCCGAAAGCGCCAACACGGCGATGGCGTCGTCGGCTCAGGCGGCATCGGCGGCAGAAGCCGCATCCGCCGCGTCCGATGCCGCGCCGGCCGCACCGACCGAGCCGGTCATGGTCGATTCGTCGAAGATCAGCTCCGGCGACACCGCGTGGATGCTGACTTCGGTGGCGCTCGTGCTGTTCATGACGATTCCCGGCCTCGCGCTCTTCTACGCGGGCATGGTCCGCAAGAAGAACGTGCTCGCGACGGTCATGCAGAGCTTCGCGATCTGCTGTCTCGTGACGATCCTCTGGACGGTCGTCGGCTACAGCATCGCGTTCACGCCGGGCGGCTCGTTCCTCGGCGGCTTCTCGCGCGTGTTCCTGCACGGCATGGCCTACATCAAGGGCGACAAGGCGACGACGCTTACCGTCAGCCATCTGGCCGTGACGATCCCCGAGTCGGTCTATTTCGCATTCCAGCTGACGTTCGCGATCATCACGCCGGCGCTCATTACCGGCGCGTTCGCGGATCGCATGAAGTTCTCGGCGATGCTCGTGTTCATGGCGCTGTGGTCGCTGATCGTCTACTCGCCGATCGCGCACATGGTCTGGGAACCTACCGGCTGGCTCGCATCGGCTGGCGTGCTCGACTTCGCGGGCGGCACGGTGGTTCACATCAACGCCGGTATCGCGGGTCTGATGTGCTGTCTCGTGCTCGGCAAGCGCGTCGGCTATGGCCGCGAAGTGATGGCGCCGCACAACCTCGTGCTCTCGCTGATCGGCGCATCGATGCTGTGGGTGGGCTGGTTCGGCTTCAATGCGGGTTCGGCAGTGGCGGCTGACGGCCGTGCCGGTTTCGCGATGCTCACGACGCAGATCGCCACCGCGTTCGCCGCATTCGGCTGGATGTTCGCGGAGTGGATCACGAAGGGCAAGCCGTCGGTGCTCGGCATCATCTCGGGCGCGGTTGCGGGTCTGGTGGCGGTGACGCCGGCGTCGGGCTTCGTCGGCGTGACGGGCGCGATCGTGATCGGCATTGTCGCGGGCGTGGTCTGCTTCTGGTCGGCGACGTGGCTCAAGCACAAGTTCAACTACGACGACTCGCTCGACGCGTTCGGCGTGCACGGCGTGGGCGGGATCATCGGCGCGCTGCTGACGGGCGTGTTCGCGGTGAAGGACATCGGCGGCTTCGACGGCAGCGTGCTCGTGCAGGCGAAGGGCGTGCTCGTCACGCTCGTCTACAGCGGCGTCGTCAGCTTCGTTTTGCTGAAGATCATCGACATGACCATGGGCCTGCGCGTCACGGAAGAACAGGAACGCGAAGGTCTCGACGTCACGCTGCACGGCGAGCACGTCGAGTAAGTCTTACGCCGCAACCGGCGCGCCGCGAGAGCGCGTAGGCTGCGAGCAAGGAACGAGCGCAGCGACTTCGCCCGCCTTATGGCGGGCATTTTTTTTGGTGCGCCATTTCCGTCCGGGTTTCGTCGAAGGCGGCGCCCAAACCTATTGAAGCGACAGGCGGAAAAGTGCGTGGAAGCGGCGCGGCGCGGGCCGCAAAACCTTGTCAATTGGCGGTTGATACCCATTTAGGCAAAGCAATTGCTCTACAATCTTTTGTCTTCTTCCGCGAGTAATACATGGTTCCGCACCTTGTTACGGCGTTAAGTGGCCCGCTGCTCGATCTCGAGCGGAAAATCCTCGAGGCCATGCCCGCCATCGAGCGCTGGTTCCGGCTCGAATGGCAGGAGCACACGCCGCCGTTCTACTGTTCCGTCGATCTGCGCAACGCGGGGTTCAAGCTCGCGCCCGTCGACACCAATCTCTTTCCCGGCGGTTTCAACAATCTGCCGCAGGAAGTGTTGCCGCTCGCGGTGCAGGCAGCGATGGCGTCCATCGAAAAAATCTGCCCGGACGCGAAGAATCTGCTCGTCATTCCCGAGCGCCATACGCGCAACGCGTTCTATCTCGAGAACGTCGCGCGCCTCGCGCTCATCATGCGGCAAGCGGGGCTCAACATCCGCTTCGGCACGCTGGACGAGAATATCCACGGTCCTGTAACCATCGCGCTCGCCGATGGCCAGAAAATCGTGCTGGAGCCGCTCGAACGCACGCCGCGGCGCCTCGGCCTGAAGAACTTCGATCCCTGCTCGATCCTGCTCAACAACGATCTTTCGGCCGGCATTCCGCCCGTGCTGGAAAATCTGCACGAGCAGTATCTGCTGCCGCCGCTGCACGCCGGCTGGGCGGTGCGCCGCAAGTCGACCCATTTCTCCTGCTATGACGACGTCGCTAAGAAGTTCTCGAAGCTCGTCGAGATCGATCCGTGGATGGTGAATCCGTACTTCGCGCATGTGGAAGGCGTCGATTACGAAGCGCGCACGGGCGAACAAGCGCTCGCGGAAGCCATCGACGGCGTGCTCAAGAAGATCGCGAAGAAGTATCGCGAGTACGGCATCAGCGAGCGTCCGTATGTCGTCATCAAGGCGGATGCCGGCACGTACGGAAAGGGCGTGATGACCGTCCACGACGCGAGCGAAGTCGCCGCGCTGACCAAGCGCGAACGCACGAAGATGAACGACGCCAAGGAAGGCCTGCAAGTTCACGACGTGATCGTGCAGGAAGGCGTGCATACGTTCGAGCGCGTGGAAAATGCGGTCGCGGAGCCGGTCGTGTACATGATCGACCGGTATGTCGTCGGCGGGTTTTACCGCGTGCACGATTCGCGCGAGCGCGATCAGAACCTCAACGCGCCGGGCATGCATTTCGTGCCGCTCGGCTTCGAGCACACGGCGTTGCCCGACACGCACGCGAAGCCCGGCGCCGCGCCGCCGAACCGCTTCTACATGTACGGCGTGGTGGCGCGGCTGGCGCTGCTGGCGGCATCGGTCGAGCTCGAAAAGACCGATCCTGAAGCCATTCAGGTGTGAGTTCGCGGCTTGCGGTAAGCTCGCAGGCCGCGCACCGAACTAGCAAATCGTCATGAACATCCTCTTTATCGCCGACCCGCTCGATCGCTTCAAGATCTACAAGGACACGACCTACGCGATGATGGCCGAAGCCGCGCGGCGCGGCCACGTGCTCTATGCGTGCGAGCCGCAGCATCTCGCGTGGACCGGAACGAAGGTCGAGGCGAGCGCGCGGCGCATCGCGATCGTCGGCGACGAGGCCAACAGTGACCGCTGGCCGTGGTATGCCGCCGAGCAGGCCGAGCATCTGCCGCTCACGCATTTCGACGCCGTGCTGATGCGCAAGGATCCGCCGTTCGATCTGGAATACGTGAACGCGACGTGGCTGCTGGAGATCGCCGAGCGCAACGGCGCGCGCATCTTCAACAAGCCGCAGGCGATCCGCGATCATTCCGAGAAGCTCGCCATCGCGGAATGGCCGCAGTTCGTCACGCCGACGCTCGTCACGCGCGATGCCGCGCGCCTGCGCGCTTTCCACGCCGAGCACGGCGACGTGATCCTGAAGCCGCTCGACGGCATGGGCGGCATGGGCGTGTTCCGCGTGAAGGCGGACGGGATGAATCTCGGCTCGATCGTCGAGATGTTGTCCGAGGACGGCGCGCGCACGGTGATGGCGCAAAAGTTCATCCCCGAAATCAAGGATGGCGACAAGCGCATTCTCGTCATCGGCGGTCAGCCGGTGCCGTATTCGCTGGCGCGCGTTCCGCAGGGCAGCGAAGTGCGCGGCAATCTCGCGGCGGGCGGGCTCGGGCGCGCGCAGCCGCTGTCGGCGCGCGATCGCGAAATCGCCGAGACGCTCGGGCCGGTGCTGCAGGCGCGCGGCCTGCTGCTCGCCGGGCTGGATGCGATCGGCGACTATCTCACCGAAGTCAACGTCACGAGTCCGACGTGCTTTCGCGAAATCATGGATCAGACCGGCTTCGACGTTGCGGGCATGTTTATCGACGCGCTCGAGCGCGCGGCGCACTGAGTCTGCCAGCCAACGAAACGCGCGCGGACAGCGCGCCAAACTCACCTCGGCGGGACTGTTAGAATTGACTTTCCCGCGCCCGCGTTTCTGGGGCGCGATCGCGTCTAAAAGTGCGCTTAAAGTTCGCTTAAGCATCGACGCGCAGGCTTGGGGTAATGAAGCTGGAAGGCGGTTGATTTCGTTGTAACGGCATCCACTTTAGAGTTGTGTTCCGCGCCGCTCGCGCGCTTTCGAGCGAACTCCGACGTATTTGTCCGATTTTTCGTCGTTGATTTGTCGCTGAGGCAATTTCCTGACATGGCTGGCATTCTGATCATCGCGCACGCACCTTTCGCCACCGCGCTACGCGAGTGCATCGCACATATTTACGGTGGCTTGCCGGCGCGCATCGGCGTCATCGACGTGATGCCCGACTGCGATCCGGTCGAAGTTCGCGCGTTCGCGCGCTCCGAAATCGATCGCCTGAAAGAAGAAAACGGCGCGATCGTGCTCACCGACGTGTTCGGCGCGACGCCCGCGAACATCGCGGCGAGCCTGCACGACACCGATGTGCGCGTGCTCGCCGGCTGCAATCTGCCGATGCTCGTGCGCGCCGTCTGCTACCGCGCGACGCCGCTCGACACGCTCGCCGAAAAGATTCTTCAGGGCGGCTCGAAGGGCATCCAGGAACTGGATTCGTCCACGCCGCTCAACCCCTGCGCCCTCGCGACGAAGGCCGCCGGCTCGCCCGATCCGGCATGCTCGGCGAGCGCCGATCTCATCAGCGCGAAGGCCGCCAGCCACTGACGCCGCTCATTTCATCCATCTAGCGCTTCGGAGCATCATGCTGCAACAAGAAACAACAATCGTGAACAAGCTGGGGCTCCACGCACGCGCTTCGGCCAAGCTCACACAACTGGCGGGCAATTTTCAATGCGAGATCTGGATGAGCCGCAACGGGCGCCGGATCAACGCGAAAAGCATCATGGGCGTGATGATGCTGGCGGCGGGCATCGGCAGCACGGTGACGATCGAAACCGAAGGCGCAGACGAAGCCGAAGCGATGCAAGCCATTCTCGCGCTCATCGCCGATAAATTCGGAGAAGGGCAGTAAGCGTTTCGCCGCAGTGTCCGTCAGTGAAAAGCCGCGCATCGACGCGGCTTTTTCGTATCCGCATCACGCTTTCGCGTAACGTCGTGCAACCGTTCCGGCCCTGTCGTCACCGGGTGTTCAGGGACTTGTGAGCACGATCGAACATATAATGGACGCGCGGTTTGTGCCCGTCGAGGGGGCGCCTGGCAGACCGCGACATTCAAAGAACTAGAGGAGGGCGCGTGTCCTTCACGCTGCATGGAATTCCCGTCTCGCGCGGCATCGCCATTGGGCGCGCGTATCTGATCGCGCCGGCGGCGCTCGACGTAGACCACTATCTGATCGAGCCGGATCAGATCGACGCGGAAATCGCCCGATTCCACGCGGCGCAGGCGGCCGTCCTCGCCGAACTCGAAGCGCTGCGCGAAGACCTTTCCGCCGATGCGCCGAGCGAAATGGGCGCGTTCATCAACGTCCATACGATGATCCTGAACGACGCCATGCTCGTGCAGGAAACCATCGACCTGATTCGCACGCGCCGCTACAACGTCGAGTGGGCGCTCACCGAGCAACTGGAAATCCTCGGCGGTTATTTCGACGAGATCGAAGACGAATATCTGCGCGAACGCAAGGCGGATGTCGAGCAGGTCGTCGAGCGTCTTTTGAAAGCGTTGGCCGGCGCGCCGACGGCCGCGTCGCTCGTCGTGCATACGGCCGCCAGCAACGGGCACAACGAAATGATCGTCGTCGCCCACGATATCGCGCCGGCGGACATGCTTCAGTTCAAGACGCAGGCGTTCAAGGGCTTCGTCACCGACCTCGGCGGCCGCACCTCGCATACGGCGATCGTCGCGCGCAGTCTCGGCATTCCGGCGTCCGTCGGCGTGCAGCAGGCGAGCGTGCTGATCCGCCAGAACGATCTCATCATCGTCGACGGCGATCATGGCATCGTGATCGTCGATCCGGCGCCGATCGTTCTCGAAGAGTATTCGTATCGTCAGAGCGAGAAACTGCTGGAACAGCGCAAGCTCCAGCGCCTGAAATTCTCGCCGACGCAGACGCTCTGCGGTACGAAGATCGAACTGTGCGCGAACATCGAATTGCCGGAAGACGCGCAAGTCGCCGTCGAAGCGGGCGCGATGGGCGTCGGCCTGTTCCGCACCGAATTCCTCTTCATGAATCACAAGGACCAGTTGCCGGAGGAAGAGGAGCAGTTCGAGGCATACAAGCGCGCCGTCGAGTTGATGAACGGCAAGCCGGTGACGATCCGCACGATCGATGTCGGCGCGGACAAGCCGCTCGATTCCATGACCGGAAGCGATGGCTACGAAACCGCGCCGAATCCCGCGCTGGGCTTGCGCGCGATCCGCTGGAGCCTGTCCGAGCCGCAGATGTTCATCACGCAACTGCGCGCCATTCTGCGGGCGTCGGCGTTCGGGCCGACCAAGATTCTCATTCCGATGCTCGCGCACGCACAGGAAATCGACCAGACGCTCGATCTGATCCGCGAGGCGAAGCGTCAACTCGACGACGAAGGCGTGGCGTACGACCGTCAGGTTCAGGTCGGCGCGATGATCGAGATTCCGGCGGCAGCCATCGCCGTGCGGCTGTTCCTGAGCCGGCTCGATTTTCTGTCGATCGGCACGAACGATCTGATCCAGTACACGCTCGCGATCGATCGCGCCGATAACAGCGTCGCGCATCTTTACGATCCGCTGCATCCGGCGGTGCTGAACCTGATCGCGTTCACGTTGCGCGAGGCGAAGCGCGCGGGCGTGCCGGTGTCGGTGTGCGGGGAAATGGCGGGCGATCCCGCCGTCACGCGTCTGTTACTCGGCCTCGGGCTCACCGAGTTTTCGATGCATCCGAGCCAGTTGCTGATCGTGAAGCAGGAAATTCTGCGCTCGAACCTGAAGGCGCTGGAAAAGCCGGTCGCGGATGTGCTTGCGGCCTACGAACCCGCTGAATTGCAGGCCGCGCTCACGGCGTTGCAGAAGGTCTAGGCCAAGCCGTGATCCGCAATCAGTCGATCCACCCGAGCGATGACCTGCTCGGGTGAGATCGCCGAAGTGCATTGAAAGCGGCTGGGCTTGCCGCGCCGGCGCGGACACCACAGAAAATCGCGGTTGTCGAAGTCGCACGTCGTGTCGTTGAAGCAACTATTGCATGCGTGGAAATTGATCACGCGATACGGCGTGCGGAACTCCGTGTGCGGGGGATTCGCGGAAGCGACGGCCGCGCGAACGCGCTTTGCGTGAGCCCGCGTTGCGCGCTCGCCGGCGAAGTGATGGTGCTCAAAGAACGATCCGCCCTGCGATTGAAGAATCGATGAGCTTAAGCGGACCGTCCGGTCGACGGCGTAAGACGCGACCGATTTAGCGCGCTGCTTCGCGGCTTCCGGTGTTTCCGCAGACAGCGCAATCCGGCTGCCGCGCGATTCGCATCGTGTTCCATTCCATGCGCAGCGAGTCGAGCATCATCAGCCGGCCCGCGAGCGTCTCGCCGAAACCGCCGATCACGCGCAGCGCCTCCGCCGCCTGCATCGCACCGATGATGCCGACCGTCGGCGCGAACACGCCCATCGTCGAACACGCGACTTCCTCGAACGGCTGATCCGGCGGGAACACGCACGCGTAGCAGGGCGAATCGGGTGCGCGGAAGTCGAAGGTGCTGATCTGCCCGTCGAAACGCAGCGCCGCGCCCGACACGAGCGGCACGCGATGCGTGACGCAGGCCGCGTTGATCGCGTGACGCGTCGCGAAGTTGTCACTGCAATCGAGCACCACGGTTTTACCGGGCATGTTGATGTCGAGCCACGCGGCGTCGGCGCGCGCGTTCACCGCGATGACGTCGATGTCCGGATTCAGCGCGCTCAACGTCTCGCGTGCCGATTCCACCTTGGGCGCTCCGACCGATCGCGTCATGTGCACGATCTGCCGCTGGAGATTCGTGAGATCGACAGTATCGGCATCGACGAGCGTGATTTTTCCGACACCTGACGCCGCGAGATACATCGCCGCGGGCGCGCCGAGTCCGCCCGCGCCGATGATGACGGCGTGCGCGTCGAGAAAGCGCTGCTGCGCCTCGATGCCGATTTCATCGACGAGGATGTGGCGGGAATAGCGAAGGAGTTGGTCGTCGTTCATCGCGGAAAGAATCGGCTTGCTCGAACGAAGCATTCTAAGCGCGAAAAGAAGAAAGGCTTCGCAACGTTACGCTGCGAAGCCTTTGCGGGGACTACGGAAAAGTTACTTCGACTGCTGCGCGGTAGGCGCCGATGCCGGCTGCGCGCCCGACGCCGGCGCGGAACCCGGCGTGGCCGGCAGCGCAGGCGGTGCAACCACCGGAGCGGACGCCGAACGTGCCGGCTTGTTCTGCGCGAGCTTGCGTTCGCTGTACGACTTGGACTCCACGACCTGCTTGCCTTCCAGCTTGTTCAGACCTTGCTGGAGCATGAAGTCGTCCGCGCTGCCGAACTCGACCGGCTTGCGCTCGCGGTCCTTGCGGCGCTGCTCGGGCGTCTTCTTGTCGTTCTGCTCTTCGAGAATGCGCAGTTGCTCCAGACGATCCGCCTCGCGCTGCTCCTGTTCCTTCTTCTCGTTCGGATCCTGCGTGTTCGCGAGGTGGTTCGAGTAATCGACTTCGCGCGTGACGAGCGCGTCGTCCGGATCGCCGTCCGCGTATTGATCGACCGGCACGTCGGGGCGCACGCCCTGATTCTGGATCGACTTGCCGCTCGGCGTGTAGTAATAGGCCGTCGTCAGGCGCAGGGCGCTGTCGGCGGTCATCGGACGCACGGTCTGCACCGAGCCCTTGCCGAACGTGGTCTTGCCGACGATCAGCGCGCGATGATGATCCTGCAGCGCACCCGCGACGATCTCGGAGGCCGACGCCGAATACGCGTTGGTCAGCACGACCATCGGCACCTTCTTGAAGATTTCCGGCACGCTCTTCAGCGGATCGGAATCGAAGGACGGCAGGCGATAGTTGTCGTAGGTGTCGCGGAACGTCTGCTTCGCGTCCGCGATCTGGCCGTTGGTCGACACGACGACGGCGTTATCCGGCAGGAACGCGCCCGCGACGCCGACCGCGCTTTGCAGCAAGCCGCCGCCGTTGTTGCGCAGATCGAGCACGAGGCCCTTCAGATTCGGTTGCTGGCGCGCGAGATCCTGCAGCTTCGACGCGAGATCCGGCACCGTGCGCTCCTGGAAGCTCGTGATGCGGATGTAGCCGTAGCCCGGCTCCGGCACCTTCATCTTCACCGACTGCACGCGGATCACGGCGCGCGTCACGGTGAGCGGGAACGTGCGGTCGTCGCTCTTGCGGAAGATCGTGAGCGTGACCTTCGTGCCCGGCTCGCCGCGCATCTGCTTCACGGCTTTATCCAGCGTCATGCCGCGCACCGGCTTGTCGTTGATGCGCGTGATGAGGTCGCCCGGACGAATACCGGCGCGGAACGCTGGCGTGTCTTCGATCGGCGAAATGACCTTGATGAGGCCGTCTTCCGAAGAAATCTCGATGCCGAGGCCCGCGAATCGGCCCTTGGTCTGTTCCTGCAGTTCTTCGTAATCGGTCTTGTCGAGATAGGACGAGTGCGGGTCGAGGCTCGACACCATGCCCTTGATGGCGGCGGTGAGGAGCTTTTTGTCGTCGACCGGTTCGACGTATTCGTGCTTGATCTGACCGAAAACTTCGGCGAAAAGCCGCAATTGTTCGAGCGGCAGAGGCGAGGAAGCAGCTTGCTGTGCGGATGCGGAGATCTGCAGGGTGGCGAGTGCGCCGGCAGCAACGCCAACGGCTACCAGGCCGAAGTTTTTCAGGTTCTTTCGCATAGAGAGTGCGGTCGGAATCGGATGGGCTGCATCGTTGGTGACGGGCCAGTATACCCGCTCGCCTTGATTGGCGACTTAAACGCAACTTAAATGCCTGAGGCTTTCATCCGTTGAAGCGATGGCTCGCGCACGTTTCGACGCGATCCTGTCGATGCCGCTCGCGGTTCGTCAGCCGGGCGCCATGAACGCCGCGAGGGGCGCCCGTTATGGCGCCCTCGTGAGGCGAAACATCTGCCGGACAGCCGGAATCAGCCCGCTTTGCCTTGCTTGGCGACAGCGGCCTGCGCGGCCGCGATGGCTTCGGGATCGCCCAGATAGTAGTGCTGGATGGGCTTCAGGTTTTCATCGAGTTCGTACACGAGCGGCACGCCGTTCGGGATGTTCAGCCCGACGATGTCCTGATCGGAGATGTTGTCCAGATACTTGACCAGCGCGCGGATCGAGTTGCCGTGCGCCGAAATCACGACCTGTTTGCCGGACTTGATGGCGGGTGCGATCGATTCGTTCCAGATCGGCAGGACGCGCGCGACCGTGTCTTTCAGGCATTCGGTGAGCGGCAACTGTTCGCGCGGCACCTTCGCGTAACGCGGATCGTTGTACGACGCACGCTCGTCGCCCGGTTCGAGCGCGGGCGGCGGCGTGTCGTAGCTGCGGCGCCAGACGAGCACCTGATCGTCGCCGTACTTCTTCGCGGTTTCTGCTTTGTTCAGGCCCGCGAGCGCGCCGTAGTGGCGTTCGTTCAGGCGCCACGAATGCACAACCGGTATATACATCTGATCCATCTCGTCCTGGACGTGCCACAGCGTGCGGATGGCGCGCTTCAACACCGACGTATACGCGATGTCGAACTGGTAGCCCGCCTCCTTCAGCAGCACGCCTGCCTGGCGCGCCTCACGGTTGCCCTGCTCGGTCAGGTCGACGTCGACCCAGCCGGTGAAGCGGTTTTCCTTGTTCCACGTCGATTCGCCGTGGCGGATGAGCACTAGCTTGTACATGATTTCGGTCGGTCAGTTGGAAAAGCGGTGCGCCGATCGCACCCCGTCATGCTGCCCGAACGGGCGGGGTGTCGCCATCGGCCGGACGGCAGAGGCCATCGCGGGAAACGGTTATTTTATAATGCCCCGATTGCGCCCATTTCCCTTTCTTCCTTTCCTACTAAATTTCGGCGGCCCTCGACGTGAAGTTTTTCACTGATTACACGAATATTGCACTTATCGTCATCGCGCTGGTTTCCGGCGCACTGCTCCTTTGGCCCGCCGTCACGCGGCGCGGGCGCGGCGGCATTTCGGCCGCCGAAGCCACGACGCTCATCAACCGGCGCAACGCCGTGGTCGTCGATTTGCGGCCCGCCGCGGAATTCGCGAAGGGACATCTGCCGTCTGCACGAAATATCGAAGCCACGGAGCTTCAAGCAAAAATCGGCCAGATCGCGAAGAATAAGAGCAATCCGGTCGTGCTCGTTTGCCAAACCGGTCAAGAATCGCAGCGTGCGAGCCGCACCGTGTCCGAGGCGGGTTACGCCGAGGTCCACGTTTTGCAAGGCGGAGTGGACGCCTGGCAAAAAGCCGGCATGCCGGTGGTGAAACAAGGAGCAGTCAAGTGAAAAAAGTGGTGATGTACAGCACGGTCGTGTGCCCGTATTGCCAGATGGCCGAACGTCTTTTAAAGTCCCGCGGCGTCGAAACGATCGAGAAGATCCTGATCGATCGCGAGCCGGGCCGGCGCGAGGAAATGATGACGCGCACCGGACGGCGGACCGTGCCGCAGGTGTACATCGGCGAGACGCACGTCGGCGGCTACGACGATCTGTCCGCGCTCGATCGAAAGGGCGGCCTCGTGCCGCTGCTCGAATCGGCCTGACACATGCATACTCGCGGCGCGCGATTCGACACGAACGCGCGCCGCATACCGGATTACCTAGGAAATCAAAATGTCTGACGAGAACAACCAGCCGTTTTTCAACATCCAGCGCATCTATTTGAAGGACATGTCGCTGGAGCAGCCGAATTCGCCGGCTATCTTCCTCGAGCAGGAAATGCCGTCGGTCGAAGTCGAAGTCGACGTGAAGGCCGACCGCCTCGCGGAAAGCGTCTTCGAAGTGCTGGTCACGGGCACGGTCACGGCGAAAGTCACCGACAAGGTCGCATTCCTGATCGAAGCCAAGCAGGCAGGCATCTTCGACATCCGCAACATTCCGGCGGAGCAGATCGATCCGCTCGTCGGCATCGCGTGCCCGACCATTCTGTTCCCGTACCTGCGCTCGAACATCGCCGACGCGATCACGCGCGCCGGTTTCCCGCCGATCCACCTCGCGGAGATCAACTTCCAGGCGCTGTACGAGCAGCGTATCGCCCAACTCGCGAGCGCCCAGGAAGGCGCGGCGAACGGCGCGACGCACTGACCTGACTCTGCCGGACCGGAGCCGAGCATGAAAGTAGCCGTTCTCGGCGCCGGCGCATGGGGCACCGCGCTCGCGGGCCACCTCGCGACCCGGCACGACACGAAGCTCTGGGCGCGCGACTCCGCGCTCATCGAATCACTTTCCCGCACGCACGAAAACACGCGCTATCTCGAAGGCGTGACGCTGCCGCAGGCGCTCGCATTCGAGACCGATTTCGCCGCGGCGCTCGCGCATGCATCGGCGGATGAAGCGCTGTGCGTCGTCGCGACGCCGGTCGCGGGCCTGCGCGCGCTGTGCCGTTCGATGCGCGACGCCGGCGTCGTACCGGCGCATATCGTCTGGCTGTGCAAAGGCTTCGAGGCGGATACGCAGTGTCTGCCCAACGAGGTCGTCGCGGCCGAATTGCCCGAGCATCGCAGCAACGGAACGCTGTCCGGACCGAGCTTCGCGCGCGAAGTGGGACAAGGCTTGCCGGTCGCGCTGACGGTCGCGAGCGCATCGGCGGAACTGGGCGCGCGCACGGTCGCGGCGTTCCATCATGGCGCGATGCGTATCTATACCGGCGACGATGTCATCGGCGTCGAAGTCGGCGGCGCGGTGAAAAACGTGCTCGCAATCGCGACGGGCATTTCCGACGGCCTCGGTCTCGGCCTGAACGCCCGCGCCGCGCTCATCACGCGCGGGCTCGCGGAGATGTCGCGCTTAGGCGTCGCGCTCGGCGGCCGCGCGGAGACTTTCACCGGGCTAACCGGCCTCGGCGATCTCATCCTCACCGCGACGGGCGATCTGTCGCGCAATCGCACTGTCGGCATGCAACTCGCCAGCGGACGCACGCTCGAGGAGATTCTCGCGGCGCTCGGCCATGTCGCGGAAGGCGTGCGATGCGCGCGCGCCGTGCTCGGGCTCGCGCATTCGCGCGGAATCGAGATGCCGATCACGCAGGCGGTATGCCGCGTGCTCTTCGATAACGTGACGCCGCGCGATGCCGTGCAGGCGCTGCTCAGTCGGGACGCAAAAGCAGAGTAATCGGAGGCGTGTGTGCGTAGGCCCAAGCTCGAAGCGCTGAAAGTCGATATCACCACGCTCGAAGTCGATGCCATCGTCAACGCGGCGAACAAATCGCTGCTCGGCGGCGGCGGAGTCGACGGGGCGATTCATCGCAAGGCCGGCAAAGGCCTGCTGCGCGAGTGCGAGACGCTCGGCGGCTGCGAAACCGGCGACGCGAAAATCACGCGCGGCTACGATCTTCCCGCGAAGCACGTCATTCATGCGGTCGGGCCGCGCTGGAGCGGCGGCAAGAAGAACGAGCCCGAATTGCTCGCGAGCTGTTACCGGCGCTCGCTCGAACTCGCTCAGGAAGCGGGCTGCGAGTCGATTGCGTTCCCGGCCATCAGTTGCGGCATCTATCACTTTCCTCACGATGAAGCCGTGAAGATCGCGGTGCGCACGGTCATCGACACCTTGCCTTCCACGCCCGCCGTTCAGCGTGTCGTCTTTGCATGCTTTCAGGACGACATGCTCGCGCTCTATCGAACCGAACTCGAAGCGGCAAAGGCTTAAGCGCCGCCTTCGAATCCCGCCTGACGCCACGCCTCGAACGTCACGATCGCCACCGTATTCGACAAATTCAGGCTGCGATTACCCGGCCGCATCGGCAGGCGCACGCGCTGTTCCGTCGCAAAGTGCGCCAGCAATTCGGGCGCGAGGCCGCGCGTCTCCGCGCCGAACACGAACCAGTCGCCCGGCCTGAACGCGTGATCGAAGAACGGCGTCGAGCCGCGCGTCGTGAACGCGAACATGCGCGTGGCGTCGGGTGTTTCCTTCGCGATGAAGGCATCCCAGTCCGCATGCACGTTCATTTCGGCGTACTCGTGATAGTCGAGGCCGGCGCGGCGCATCTTCGCGTCGTCGAGCGGAAAGCCGAGCGGCTCGATCAGATGCAGACGCGCGCCCGTGTTCGCGCACAGGCGGATCACGTTGCCGGTGTTCGGCGGGATTTCGGGTTCGACGAGTACGACGTTGAACATGGATTGCTTCTAATAAAGGTGATTAATCTTTAGGCGTGCGCAGCGCCACGAAATTGCTGACACGCCGCGCGCCGGCGAGCTTCAGCGTGCGAGCAAGCGCGTCGAGCGTCGCGCCCGATGTCATCACATCGTCGACGACGCCGACATGCGTGCCGCGCACATCGCGCGAGACGGCGAACGCGCTCGCAACATTGCGGCGGCGCGTTTCGCGATCGAGCCGCGATTGCGCCGACGTATGCCGGACCCGCGCGATCATCGATGCGTGGGCGGGCACGCGCATCATGCGTGCGAGCGGACGCGCGATGGCCCACGCCTGGTTGTAGCCACGCGCGATGAGCCGTTCGCGCGAGAGAGGCATCGGCACGATCACATCCGGCGCGGGCAGATCGCTGTCCTCGAAACGCGCATGCAGATGCCGCGCGAATGCCTCGCCCGCGGCGAGCCGCGCACGAAACTTCAACTCGACGGCGAGCGTGTCGAGGGGCGCGCGATAGTCGGCGAGCGCGAGCGTGTCGTTGAACGCGGGCGGCGCTTCGAGGCACGCGGCGCAGTGCACGCGCAGGTCTTCGCGCTCGCGTCGCATCGCGGATGCCGCCAACGGCAGCGCGCACGTCGCACAGCGCAAGCGCGGCTCATTCCAGTACTGCGCGTCGCAACCATCGCACAGCAGTGCTTGCGACAAATTGCCGCATAACGCGCACTGGCTCGGCAGCGCGCACGCGACGAGCCGTTTTGCCGCCGACGCGAATCCGCGAGCGCGTGCCGTGACGGGCGTCCGGAAGGGAAGGCGAATGCTGTCGGCTTTCATGACTGCTGAATCGGAAAAATCGCGGCTCGATGCGCTAAACACGCGCATTCATTGCGCCTCACGAAGCGTTTATGCCTCGTATCAGCACTTCGCATGGGTCGTTTTCGAGACGACCGAGTATACTTCGCACTCTCCGCAAAAAGATCGACATGTCCCCGACATCCCCTAAAACTAGCCGTCCGGCCTATGATCCGCGCCGTTTGCGCGCGATCTTCGACGGTCGCGCCGCCGCCTTCGACGAGGTCGCGTTCCTGCCACGCGAGATCGCGGAGCGCATGCGCGAGCGGCTCGAATACATCAAGGTTGCGCCGATGCGCGTCCTCGATGCGGCGTGCGGCGCCGGGGCGGACCTGGCCGGTTTGCGGGAACGCTTTGCAGAGGCGTCGGTGACCGGCATCGACATCTCGTCCGCGATGCTCGCGCGCGCGCGCGCCGCCGAAGCCACGGACGCGGACAACGGCGCGGGATGGCGCCGCTTTCTTCCTTCGACGCTCGCGAAGGCGTTCGGCGCACGCGGCCCGCAACTCGCGCAGGCGGATTTTTCCGCGCTGCCGTTCGCATCGGGCGCGTTCGAACTTTTGTGGTCGAATCTCGCGCTGCACTGGCATGCGCGGCCCGACCTCGTTTTTCCCGAATGGCAGCGCGTGCTCAAGGTGAACGGCTTGCTGATGTTCAGCACGTTCGGCCCCGATACGCTGCGCGAGCTTCGCGCCGCGTATCGCGAAGCGGAGCGGACGCTCGGGCTCGCGCCGCAAGCGCATACGATCGATTTCGTCGACATGCACGATCTCGGCGACATGCTCGTCGAAAGCGGCTTCGAAATTCCGGTGATGGATCAGGAAGTGCTGACGATCACGTACAAATCGCCTGAATCGCTGTTCGCGGACGTGACGCGCTGGGGCGCGTATCCGTTCGAGCGCGCGTTCGACGAAGGCCATGCGGACGCCAAGGCCGTGCGCGGCGCGGTGCATCAGGCGCTCGAAGCGCTGCGCCGCGACGACGGCACGATCCCGCTGACCTTCGAAGTGATCTACGGGCATGCGTGGAAGGCAGTGCCGCGCACGACAGCGGACGGGCACGGCATCGTCCGTCTTCAAGACATTGGACGAGGCTCGAGACCGAAACGCTGAATCGGTAAAGAGCACAGTTGTTATGTCTGAAATTTGCGCAAGAAAAGCGCGCAAAAAGGTGCGTCAAAAAGGCGCAGAAGCTTGTGGCGCTTGGCTTTGCGAGGTTACGACCCTTGCTTGTGGATGCCACCCAAGACGCCTATAATGCGTCAGTTTGTCGCCCGGACCGACACAAATTTGGGCGAAATCCGAGCAAATGTGTGTGATTGCGTGCGGATTGATGGAGGCAGCGATGCAAGCCAGCCAGACGCTGACGGAGTCCGAGCCGGTCATCAAGGACTGGCTGATGAAGCGAAACTGCTCGGTCTCGCCGCGTCAGTTCGTGGGCTTCTATGTGTCGCTTGCGCTGTTTTCGCTGGCAATCGCAACGCCGCTGTTTCTGAACGGCGCCTGGCTGGTGCTGCCGTTCACCGGAATCGAGTTGGCGGTCGTGGGCATCGCGTTTCTGATCTACGCGCGCCATGCGGTCGACTACGAACGGATCCGGCTGTATCAAAACCGGTTGTTGATCGAACAGATGAACGCCGAAGAGCTGACGCAGTTCGAGTTCAATCCGCGTTGGGTGCGGGTCGAAGCGGGCGCGACGCCGAGAGAGCCGCTCACGATCGTATCGCGCGGTCAATCGGTGAAAATCGGACAACACCTTGCACAGCATCGTCGCAAACAATTTGCTGCCGAGTTACAGGCGTCGCTGAGACGTCTATGAGAGGAGCCGGCGGGTGCGATGCCACGGGGGTCGAGGGTTTGAATGGAAAATTTGGGTAAGGATGCTATGAAAACAATCAAGCGAGCCCTCTCGGGCGTGCTGGCGGCAGGCGCACTGCTTTCCGCCGGTGCAGCCCTGGCGGTCGAAAACAGTCCAGGCGGTCCCGCTGTCAACGAGATCAACTTCCAGCAGCCTGTGACGAAGATCGCCGAGGAGCTCTACGGCCTCCATATCTTCATGCTCATCATCTGCACCGTCATCTTCATTGGCGTGTTCGGGGTGATGTTCTATTCGCTCTTCAAGCATCGCAAGTCGAAAGGCTTCAAGCCGGCCAACTTCCACGAAAGCACCACGGTCGAAATCATCTGGACGATCGTGCCGTTCATCATCGTCATTCTGATGGCGCTGCCGGCAACCAAGGCCGTCGTCGCGATGAAGGACACGTCCAACGCCGATCTCACCGTCAAGGTCACGGGCTATCAGTGGAAGTGGGGCTACGACTACGTGAAGGGTCCGGGCGAAGGCATCAGCTTCCTCTCGACGCTCTCCACGCCGCGCAGCGAAGTGAACGGTCAGAAGCCGATCTCGACGCTGTATCTGCAGGAAGTCGACAACCCGCTCGTCGTGCCGGTCGACAAGAAGATCCGCATCATCACGACGGCGAACGATGTCGTTCACTCGTGGTACGTCCCGGCATTCGGCGTGAAGCAGGATGCGATTCCGGGCTTCGTGCGCGACACGTGGTTCAAGGCCGAGAAGGTGGGCACGTATCGCGGATTCTGTACGGAACTGTGCGGCAAGGAGCACGCGTACATGCCGGTGGTCGTCGAAGTGCTGTCGGCCGATGACTACGCAAAGTGGGTCGACGGGCAAAAGAAGAAGATGGCCGCCGGCCAGGACGATCCGCTCAAGACGTACACCAAGGACGAACTGATGGCGCGCGGCCAGCAGGTTTACACGTCGAACTGCGCGGTCTGCCACCAGCCGACCGGCAAGGGCGCGGGCCAGTTCCCGGCGCTCGACGGCTCGAAGATCGCGAACGGTTCCATCGCCGAGCATCTGAATATCGTGCTGCACGGCAAGGCCGCGATGCCGCCGTGGCAAGGTGTGTTGAACGACGTCGAGATCGCGTCGGTCGTCACGTTCGAGCGTAATAGCTGGAGCAACCACACCGGCGATCTGCTGCAACCGAAGCAGGTCATCGACGCCAAGGCGGGCAAGATGCCCGAAGGCGGCGGCAATGCGGCGGCGGCATCGGCGCCGGAAGCGGCGAGCGCCGCGCCCGCGGCGGCCGAAGCGAGCGCGCCGGCTGCATCGGGTGCGCAGGCGTCGCAAGCCGCCGGTCTGCCCGCCAGCATCTATTTCGAGACGGGCAAGGATTCGCTGCCCGCCGACGCGAAGAGTGCGGTGGACGCCGCGGCGGCCTACGCAAAGGCGCATCCGGACGCGAAGATCGCGTTGTCGGGATTCACCGATGCGACCGGCAACGCCGACCAGAACGCCGATCTCGCCAAGCGCCGCGCGCAAGCCGTGCGCGACGCGCTGAAGGCAGCGGGCGTGTCGGAAGACCGCATCGTGTTGAAGAAACCGGAAACCATCACGGGCGGCGCCGATAACAAGGAAGCGCGTCGCGTGGAAATCAGTCCGGCTGCTTGACGTGCCGAGCGTGGCGCTTTCCTTCGCCGGACGGCAACGGAAAGTCCCACGCGTCATTGCCAAGTGCCCCGAGTATTCGCTTTAGGAGATGATTGTCATGTCTAGCATCGGACACGATGTAGGCGCAGGTCACGACCACGCGCACGACCATGCGCACGAGACGCCGCATGGCTGGCGCCGGTGGCTCTTCGCTACCAACCACAAGGACATCGGTACGCTGTACCTGTTGTTCTCCTTCATCATGTTCCTCTCCGGAGGCGTGATGGCGCTCGGCATCCGTGCCGAGCTGTTCGAGCCGGGCCTGCAGATCATGCGTCCCGAGTTCTTCAATCAGCTGACCACCATGCACGGCCTCATCATGGTGTTCGGCGCGATCATGCCGGCGTTCGTCGGTTTCGCGAACTGGATGGTGCCGCTGCAGATCGGCGCATCGGACATGGCGTTCGCGCGGATGAACAACTTCAGCTTCTGGCTGCTGCCGGCTGCCGCGGTGCTGCTCGTCGGCTCGTTCTTCGTGCCGGGCGGCGCAACCGCCGCGGGCTGGACGCTGTACGCGCCGCTCTCCACGCAAATGGGCCCCGGCATGGACTTCGCGATTTTCGCGGTCCACATCATGGGCGCGTCGTCGATCATGGGCGGCATCAACATCGTCGTGACGATTTTGAACATGCGCGCGCCGGGCATGACGCTCATGAAGATGCCGATGTTCGCGTGGACGTGGCTCATCACCGCGTACCTGCTGATCGCCGTGATGCCGGTCCTGGCGGGCGCGATCACGATGGTGCTGTTCGACCGTCACTTCGGCACGTCGTTCTTCAACGCGGCGGGCGGCGGCGATCCGGTGATGTACCAGCACATCTTCTGGTTCTTCGGTCACCCCGAGGTGTACATCATGATCTTGCCGGCGTTCGGGATCGTGTCGCAGGTGATTCCGGCGTTCTCGCGCAAGCCGCTGTTCGGCTATAGCTCGATGGTGTACGCGACGGCATCGATCGCGATCCTGTCGTTCATGGTGTGGGCGCACCACATGTTCGCGACCGGCATGCCGGTGACGGGCCAGCTCTTCTTCATGTACGCGACGATGCTGATCGCGGTCCCGACGGGCGTGAAGGTGTTCAACTGGGTGGCGACGATGTGGCGCGGCGCGCTGTCGTTCGAAACCCCGATGCTGTTCGCGATCGGCTTCCTGTTCGTGTTCACGATGGGCGGCTTCACGGGCCTGATCCTGTCGATGGCGCCGCTCGACATCCAGATGCACGGCACCTATTACGTCGTGGCGCACTTCCACTACGTGCTGGTGGCGGGTTCGCTCTTCGCGTTGTTCGCAGGCTGGTACTACTGGGCGCCGAAGTGGACCGGCTGGATGTACAACGAGATGCGCGGGAAGATCCACTTCTGGGCGTCGATGATCTTCTTCAACATCACGTTCTTCCCGATGCACTTCCTGGGTCTCGCCGGCATGCCGCGCCGTTATGCGGACTACCCGGCGCAGTTCACGGACTTCAACCAGGTCGCGACGATCGGCGCATTCGGCTTCGGCCTCGCACAGGTGTACTTCCTGTTCGCGGTCGCGCTGCCGACGTATCGTGGCGGCGGCGAGCTGGAGAAGGCATCCGACAAGCCGTGGGATGGCGCGGAAGGCCTCGAATGGACCGTGCCGAGCCCGGCGCCGTTCCATACGTTTGAAAATCCGCCGACGGTCGAATAAATAGCATCGAGGTTTGCAAGGCTTCCGCCACGGAAGTCTTGCAGCCGGCAAGCAAGAGAAAGCATGGCCCCGAATCCACAAAAAAGACGCACGCCCGAGGAAATACGCGCGGGTAACAAGCGGCTCGGAATCATCATGGTGTTGGTTGCCGCCGTCTTCTTTCTGGGTATCGTCGTCAGGCAATACCTGTTGTCGCGAGGGTAGGAAAGCAACGTGTCCACTCAGCAGGAAAATTCGCATGTCGACCGGTCGTTCAACCGGTCGATGCTGGTCAAGCTCTTCGTCGTCGCCGCGCTGATGTTCGGCTTCGGCTTTGCGCTCGTGCCGATGTACCGCGCGATCTGCCAGATCACCGGCATCAACAACCTCGTGCAGAAGGACGTCGGCGCGCGCGAGGCGAAGAACACGCAAGTGGACATGAGCCGCTCGATCTCGATCGAATTCGATGCGAACGCGCGCGGCCCGCTGAAGTTCAAGCCGGAGCAGAACTCGCTGGACATCCATCCCGGCGAAGTGATGACGGTCATGTACGACGTGACCAACGAGCAGAATCGCACGGTGAACGCGCAGGCGATTCCGAGCTATGCGCCGAAGCAGGCCACCGAGTATTTCAAGAAGATCGAATGCTTCTGTTTCACGCAGCAGACGCTCGCGCCGAACGAGACCAAGCGCATGCCGGTCGTGTTCGTCGTCGATCCGAAGCTGCCGAAGGATGTGAAGACGATCACGCTGTCGTACACGTTCTTCGAGCTGAACACGCCGAAGTCGGTGGCGAAGGGCTCGTGACGGCCATGAGCGCGGATACGCCGAAAAAGGGCGGTTTCTTCAAGCTCATCAAGGCGGTGTGCTGGTCGTTTTTCGGCGTGCGCCGCCGGGCCGACCTGGAGAGCGACGCCGCGCAGTTGAATCCGCTGCATCTGATCGCGGCGGGCATCATCGGGGCGGTGCTGTTCATCGTCGTGTTGTTGCTGATCGTGCGCGCGGTAGTGGGATAGACGGAAAACGCCGGGCGTCGCGCGAAGCGCTGCTGCCGGCGGCAAAAGAAAATTCAAGCAACTGGATCGAAGTGGAGAATCAACAATGAG
Source organism: Caballeronia sp. AZ1_KS37 (assembly GCF_023631165.1). NCBI lineage: Bacteria > Pseudomonadati > Pseudomonadota > Betaproteobacteria > Burkholderiales > Burkholderiaceae > Caballeronia > Caballeronia sp. AZ1_KS37. The sequence continues at coordinate 334,406 of NZ_JALQDP010000001.1, forward strand.
CGGTCAAAACGAGAGCCCGTACTATTTCGTGCCGCATCCGTCGCGGCATCCGGTGATGGCTGCAACTGGCTTGCTGATCATGCTCGCCTCGCTGGCGTCGTGGGTGAACGGCCATAGCTTCGGGCCCGCCGGCACGTTTATCGGCTTGCTGTTCGTGCTGTTCGTGCTGTGGCACTGGTTCGGCGACGCCATCTCCGAATCCGAAGGCGGCATGTACGGCAAGCGTGTCGATGTGTCGTACCGCTGGAGCATGAGCTGGTTCATCTTCTCCGAAGTGATGTTCTTCGCGGCGTTCTTCGGCGCGCTGTTCTACGCGCGCGCCATCGCGATGCACGAACTCGGCAGCCTCGACTACAAGCTGATCTGGCCGGACTTCACCGCCGTGTGGCCGAACAACGGCCCCGCCGCGCTCGTGCCGCATTTCCGCGCGATGGTGCCGTGGCCCCTGCCGACCATCAACACGGCGCTTCTGCTGTCTTCCGGCGCGACGCTGACGGTGGCGCACCACGCGCTGCGCGAAGATCATCGCAAGAAGGCGATCATCTGGCTGGGCGCGACTGTTCTGCTCGGTATCATCTTCCTGTTCTGCCAGGGCTACGAGTATTTCCACGCGTACAACGAACTCAACCTGACGCTCAACTCCGGCGTGTACGGCTCGACGTTCTTCCTGCTGACGGGCTTCCACGGTTTCCACGTGTTCCTCGGCGGCACGATGCTGGCAGTGGTGATGTTCCGGCTGATTCGCGGTCACTTCACGGCGGAGCACCACTTCGCGTTCGAGGGCGCCGCGTGGTACTGGCACTTCGTCGACGTCGTGTGGCTGGGTCTGTACGTCGTCGTCTACTGGCTGTAAGGAATATCGACGCGGGCGCGCGCGATGCGCCGTCGGCGATGCAAGGCCGGCGGCGACGCCGGTCCGAGAGCATAGAAGCAGTGATCAACACGCCGCCCTCGATGTCTCAAGGGGCGGCGTTGTCGTTTGAAGAGGCGGTGCGTTTTAGCGCCGCGCGCGACAATTCGCCTCGCGGGGCGAGGCGCGCGTTGCGCGTATCGTCGCGATCAGCGTCCGATGGGAACGCCCGACGTTTGAAGCCAGCCCATCCAGTGAGCGAACAGGATGAAAAGGAAGAGCGAGATGGACAGCCCGACGCGCGCGGCGAGCGACCACACCATCCGCTTCGTCCTGCCCCGGTCGGTCATCATGAAATAGAGCGCCGAGCCCAGGCTGCCGATGATAAGGATGAATGCGATAGCAACGAAGATGTGCATGAAACCAGCCAGCGATTTTGCTCAGGAACGACGGTGAGCAGTATGAATTTGGACTATCTCATTATCTCACTCGACGGAACCCGGCGTGTAGCGGCCGGCCGGATGCCGACGGTTAGGCGTTCGGCATGAAGATCCGGTTCTGGCCCGCGCTCCTGATTCTGATCGTCGTCGCGATCACGGTGCGCCTCGGCTTCTGGCAGCGCGACCGCGCGCATCAGAAGGAAGCGCTCAACGCGCAGATCGTCGCGTTCGAGAATGCGCCCGCGCGCGAAGTCGGCGTCGAGCCGATGCCGCTCAAGTCGATCGAGTTCCATCGCGTGGAGGCGCGCGGCGAGTTCATGCCGGAGCGCGTCGTGTATCTGGACAATCGTCCCTATAACGACCAGCCAGGCTTTTATGTCGTGATGCCGCTTAAACTCGAGGGCGGCGGCTATGTGCTCGTCAATCGCGGATGGCTGCCGCGCAACATGGCGGACCGCACGGGCATCGAGCCGTATGAGACGCCGAAAGGCGTCGTCGAGGTGAAGGGGATCGCGCGCGCGAATGCGTCGCAGGCGTTCGAACTGGGCAGCGGCGGATCGGCTGCGCACAAGGAGATCCGCCAGAACCTGGATATCAGATCGTACGCGGCCGAAACCGGGCTGGCGTTTCAGCCGTTCGTGATCCAGCAGACGAACGATACCGGCGACAGGCTCGTGCGCGACTGGCCCGCGCCGACGCTCGGCGTCGAGCGCAATTACGGCTACATGTTCCAGTGGTGGGGCATGGCGGCGGCGGCCATCGGGTTTGGCCTGTACGCCGCGCGCCGCGCCGGGAAGAAGCGCGATGCAACCGACATAGGCGGCGAATCCGACGATGAAGCCGAGCATCACGCCTGAACACTGACGAACAGAGACACATTTTCACCGATGCAATCACAACGCTCCGCTGCCACCGACAAGACACGCACGCAGCAAGGAAACGCGAAGAAAGGCTCCTGGATCAGCGGCCGCTGGATGCTTTTGCTGCTCGCGCTCGTGTGCGCAGCGCCGGTGATCGCGTCGTATCTGATGTACTACGTGTTCAAGCCCGCGGGCGGCACATCGAGCTACGGCACGCTGATCGATCCGCAGCGCCCGATTCCGGCGCGGCTCGTCGTCACCGATGAAAAAGGGCAGACCCTGCCGTTCAAGTCGCTCGAAGGCAAATGGCTGATGATCACCGTCAACGGCAGCGACTGCGACGAGCAATGCGCGACGCGCCTCTATTTCATGCGGCAAGTGCGCGTGTTGCAGAACGCCGAGCGCGAGCGCGTCGTGAACGTGTGGCTGCGCACCGATGACAAGCCGGTCGCCGACGTCATCAAGTCCGCGTATCCGCAGCCGGACACGCGCATGCTCGTCGCCGACGAGAAGGCGATCGCGGCGTGGCTGCCGGTGAATGACGGCACAAAGCTCACGGATCACATCTTTCTCGTCGATCCGAACGGCAATCTGATGATGCGCTTCCCGAAAAATCCCGATCCGAAGAAGATCAACGGGGATGTGGCAAAGCTCCTGAAGTGGTCGCGCATCGGCTAAAGCGCGGCTAATACGCGGTTTGAAGGTTAAACATGAGTTATGTATTGCAACTGGGCCTGATCGGCATCTGCATCGCGCTGCTGCCGCTCTCGTACGTATGGGTGAAGGCCGATGACGACAAGTTCAGGAAACTCGTCTGGCTGACCACTTTCCTGACGCTCGATCTCATCATGTTCGGCGGCTTCACGCGTCTGACCGATTCCGGCCTCGGCTGCCCGGACTGGCCCGGCTGCTACGGGACGTCGTCGCCGTTCATCGCCCATGCGCAGATTTCAGCCGCGTATCAGGCGATGCCGACCGGTCCCGTCAGCATGGTGAAGGCGTGGATCGAGATGCTGCATCGCTATTTCGCGATGGCGATCGGCGTGCTCATCATCGCGCAGGTGATCATCGCGTGGACGGCGCGCATCAAGAAGCGTCCGCTGCACGTGTCGCCGTGGTGGCCGACGGGCATTCTGCTGCTTATCCTGCTGCAAGGCGCGTTCGGCGCGTGGACCGTCACACTGAAGCTGCAACCGGTGATCGTCACGACGCACCTGCTGCTCGGACTCGCGCTGCTCGGCGTGCTCGGCTGGCTGGCGGCGCGCATGACGCCGATTCCATCGCTCGACTCGGTTTCGAATGCCGCCGCCGCGCGCTGGATGCCGGCCGCGGCATTCGGCTTGCTGGTGCTCGTCGTGCAGATCGCGCTCGGCGGCTGGGTCAGCACGAATTACGCGGTGCTCGCGTGCACGGACTTTCCGCTGTGCAACGGCCAGTGGGTTCCGCCAATGAATTTTGAGCACGGCTTTCATCTCTGGCGCGCGCTCGGCATGACCGGCGACGGTGACGTGATCTCGCAGGACGCGTTGGTGGCGATTCACTGGACGCATCGCACGTTCGCGGTCGTCGTCGTGATTTATCTGCTGTGGCTCGCGCTGAGACTGCGACGTTTCGAATCGCTGCGAAAGCCCGCAAACGGCGTATTGTTGATGATCGTCCTTCAGTTCCTGACGGGCATGTCGAACATCGTGCTGCAGTGGCCGTTGCCGGTCGCGGTGGCGCACAACGGCGGAGCCGCGATCCTGTTGCTGCTACTCGTTATGCTAAACTTTCGAATCTCTTCCAGCCGTCCCGGCCGCGCCGCAGTTCCCGCGCGCGACGTCGTTTCAGCGTGACTCCACATCATGGATAGCACGACACTCAACTCCCCACTCGGCAGCCGCGCATCGCAGTATCTCGCGCTGACCAAGCCGCGCGTCACGCAGCTCGCCGTTTTCTGTGCCGTCATCGGCATGTTTCTGTCCACGCCCGGCATGGTGCCGTGGGACAAGCTGATCGGCGGCGCCGTCGGCATCTGGTTGCTGGCCGGCGCGGCATTTGCAATCAATTGTCTCGTCGAGCAAAAAGTCGATGCAAAAATGCGCCGCACCGCGTGGCGACCGTCCGCGCGCGGCCAGATCACGTCCACGCAGATTTTGACGTTCTCCGCGTTGCTCGGCGGCATCGGCATGTGGACGCTCTACACGTTCACCAATCCGCTTACGATGTGGCTCACCATTGCCACGTTCGTCGGCTACGCGGTCATCTACACGCTGCTGCTCAAGCCTTACACGCCGCAGAACATCGTGATCGGCGGTGCGTCGGGCGCAATGCCGCCGGCGCTCGGCTGGGCCGCGGTCACGGGACACGTGCCCGGCGACGCATGGATTCTCGTGCTGATCATCTTCGTGTGGACGCCGCCGCATTTCTGGGCGCTCGCGCTGTATCGCCGCAAGGATTACGAGAACGCCGGCCTGCCGATGTTGCCGATCACCCACGGCGAGAAGTACACGCTGCTCAACATCTTCCTCTACACGCTCGTGCTGTTCGCCGTGACGCTGATGCCGTATATCTCCGGCATGAGCGGCGTCGTGTATCTGGCGAGCGCGATCGCCCTCGGCGCGGGTTTCATCGGCTACGCGTGGAAGATGTATCGCGACTATTCCGATGCGCTCGCGCGCAAGACCTTCCGCTATTCGATCGTGTACCTGTCGCTGCTGTTCGGCGCGCTGCTCGTCGATCACTACGTGCGTACGGTGATCGGCGCATGACGGCCATTCTTCGTCGCATCTTCGCGCTGCTGTTTTTCGCGGCGCTGCTTTCGGCGTGCGAGAAAGCCCCGGATTTCAAGAATCTCGACATCACCGGGAACAAGCAATTCGGCAGCGATTTCGCCTTGCCCGATACGCACGGCAAGACGCGCACGCTCGCGGACTTCAAGGGCAAGGCCGTGGTGCTGTTCTTCGGCTATACGCATTGCCCCGACGTGTGCCCGACGACGCTCGCCGAGCTCTCCCAAGCGATGCAGCAACTCGGCGACAAAGCGAAAGACGTGCAGGTGCTGATGGTCACCGTCGACCCGGCGCGCGACACGCCCGATCTGCTCGGTCAGTACGTGGCGGCGTTCAACTCGTCGTATGTCGGTCTGCGGCCCGCCGACGATGCGCAACTCGCGAAGCTCGCCAAGGACTTCCGCGTCTACTATGCGAAGTCGCAGGGCAAGACGCCCGACGACTACACGATGGATCACACCGCCGCGAGCTACGTGTTCGACAAGGACGGCAAGCTGCGTCTCTTCGCGCGCGACGGGCAGGGCGTCGAGCCGTGGGTTCACGACCTGAAAATCTTGATCGACTGATCGCGAAAGTGGCCCGAACGGGCCACTTCTTTTTTCAGCCGTCCAGCGACGGCTCAGGCAGATTCAGACCCGGCGCGAGCCGCGTCGCCTTGAATTCGATGATGTCGTAGTGCGCGAGCCCTTGCTGCGCGAACGGATCTTCCGCGACGATCGCATCTAGCCGATCGCGCTCGATGCCTGACGCCACGATGACGCCGCCATCCCGCGGCACCTTCGGTCCCGCCATCACGAAGACGCCCGCCGCGAAATAGCGCTCGAGATAGGCGCGATGCGCGTCGAGCGCGTCGTCGATCTCGGCAAGCGCGCCTGTGTAGCGAAGATTGATGACGTACATGGTGAGATGCGCCTCCGGCTCGCGAGATTTGTGATGTTCTGTTGTTGATTCTAGCCGTACCCCGTGGCAGCGGATATTCACATGAGCAATCTGTATTTCACGTCGCACCAATGCTGTGCGAACATCCGTCACCCGGTCTGATCATCGATCGGAGACGAATCAGGCAATCCAGCAAGCACGCATCATCGAAACAGGAACACCATGCAGCGCAGAAATTTGCTTAAAGCCATTACCGCAGTCGCGGCCTCCGCCGCGTTGTTCACGAGCCTCGCCGCTCACGCCGACGACAAGGTGATCAAGGTCGGCACCATCAGCGGCCCGGACGCGCAAATCTGGCAAGTCGTGCAGAAGGTCGCGAAGCGCGAAGGGCTCAACGTGAAAGTGATCGAGTTCAACGACTACGTGCAGCCGAACGCAGCGCTCGACGCCGGCGATCTCGACGCAAACAGTTTCCAGCATCAGCCGTATCTCGACAGTCAGATCAAGCAGCGCGGCTACAAGATCGTCAACGCAGGGCTGACGTATATCTCGCCGCTCGGGGTCTATTCGAAGAAACTGAAGTCGCTCAAGGATCTGCAGCAAGGCGCGAAGGTCGCGGTGCCAAACGATCCGTCGAACGAGAATCGCGCGCTGTTGCTGCTGCAAGCGCAAGGCGTCATCAAGCTGAAGGCGGGCGCGGGCGCGAACGGCAACAACGCGACGGCGCTCGACGTGGCGGAGAATCCGAAGAAGATCAAGCTCGTCGAACTCGACGCCGCGCAATTGCCGCGCACGCTCGCCGACGTCGATGCCGCCGCGATCAACACGAACTTCGCGCTTGCCGCGGGCCTGCAGCCGACGAAGGACGCAATCGCGCTCGAAGACGTGCATAGCCCGTACGCGAACCTGATCGCGGTGCGCGCGAAGGACAAGGATCAGCCGTGGGTGAAGAAGCTGGTTGCGGCTTACCAGTCGGAAGATGTCCGCCAGTTCCTGAAGAGCGAGTTCAAAGGCTCGGTCGTGCCTTCGTTCTGAATGTCATCGCTTGAGTTTCGAAACGGCGTCCTGCGGGACGCCGTTTTCCTTGGCGCAATCAGTCGACGCAAATCTGCTGCAACTGCCGCTGCCAAAGAATGCCCGTGCTCCCCTCCTGCACCGGCGTGAAACCGGTTCGCATGAAGAGTCCGCAGAAATCTTCGTAGGGCTCGTCCAGCCGGCAGATCACCTGTTCGTAGCGAGCGCCGTGCGCGAAGTTCGTGCACGCCGCGACGAGCCGCTCGCCGAGTCCGCGACGCCGCGCGCCCGGTTCGACGAACAACATGTCGATGCGTGCGCGGCTTTCGGAGTCCGCAGTAAGTATCGCGGCACCGACGCGCGTCGCGTTGTTCTGCTCCGCCACCCAACACGCGATGCGCGGGGTGTTCGCCTGCATCTCCGCGAGAAAGTTCGCGACCATGTTCGCCGCCCATGCCTCGCTGACCAGCTTCGGCCGCTCGCCGCTATATAGATGCGCCTGGCGCTCGATCATCCAGCCGAAGTCTCCGGCGCGCGGGCCGCGCAGTCGCGTTTCTCCTTCGGCGTTCGGCGGCGAGAGCAGACGCTCGACGTCCGCCATTGCCGTGCAGAGCTGATCGATTTCGGCAGCGGTCAGCCGCTTGAGCAGCGCGGCGGCCTCGGCCGATACGTGCAGATCGATCTCATCGACCTGGGCTTTCGCTTCGGGCGTGATATGAAGCAGATGCGCTCTGCCGTCCGATTCGTTCTTTCGCCGTACCACGAGGCCGTTCTTCTGGAAATTGTTGATCAGGCGACTGAGATAGCCCGTATCAAGTCCAAGGTTGCGCGATAAATCGGCCGCCGTGGCAGCCCGGTCCTGCGCCAACTCATGCAGGATGCGAACTTCAGTTAACGAAAAGCAGCTTTTATGGAGCCGCTCGTGGAGTGCGCCGGTATGGCGTGCATAAAAACGGTTGAAACGGCGCACCGCTTCGACGGCCCGGCTCGGATCGGAACTGCCCATCGCTCTAGTCTCTCGTTTTGTTGAAATTAATTGTGAATCCGAATTAATACATGCATTGTGCCAAAGAAGAACGACCGTGCGAATACGAAAATGCCCGAAAAATGGGTTATCAGGCAATTAAGGAACCAATTCGGCAAGTGGACTACGTGTACGGGTAAGTCCCAATAGCAGACATGTTCCGAATCGAGCCGCTAAACATTTTTTAACTCATTGATTTAGCGAGAAATTTGACGTTCGTCCTGAGACGCCGCTTTAGCGTTGACTGGTATTATGTTGGTTATATAATGGGCTCCACTTTTGAGGTGAGAGCTTTCGATGGAGCATCGCTGGCAGGACCTGACACCCGACGCGCGGAGCGACACGCCGCTCTATCTTCAGTTGGCGTCGCGCCTCGCCACGGCGATCCACGCGGGCAACTGGTCGGCTGGCGAGGCGCTGCCGTCCGAGCGCACGTTGTCGGAAGGTGTGGGCGTGTCGCGGATCACCGCGAGAAAGGCCATCGCGCTGCTGGTCGAGCAAGGTCTGATCCGGCGCGTACGAGGCGCGGGCAGTTTCATCACGCCGCGCGTCGAAGATCCGCTTTCCCGTCTCACCGGTTTCACGCGAAAGATGGAGCAGCGCGGCTTCACGCCCGATTCGATCTGGCTAGAACGCGGACTGCGCGCAGCGAATCGCGATGAAACCGTGCGCCTCGGTCTGGCGCCGGGCGCGGCTGTTGCAAGCCTGAAGCGGTTGCGGCGCGCGGACGGCATCGTGATGGCGGTCGAGCATTCAACGTTGCCGGTCGCCGCGGTGCCCGATCCACTCGCGATCGGCGCTTCGCTCTACCGGTATCTGGAGGCGCGCGGGCTGTCGGTGGTGCGTGCGTTGCAGCACTTTCGCGCGGTGAACGCCGGCGCGGAGATCGCGCGGCTCATGGGCGTCGCGCCGCGTGCAGCGCTGCTCGTGATCACGCGCATCGGCTATTCGGCGGATCAACGCGCGATCGAATTGACGGACACCTACTGTCGCGACGACTACTACGACTTCGTCGCGGAACTGCATCGATAAGCGTCGGCACAGACGCGCTTAATCCGGACGCATCAAGAGAGCAAACAGAGAACGAGAGGACCCAAGGACGCCGTTCGCTTCTTTCGCGACGAAAGCCTGCTCGCAGCACGGCGCGGACGGCACTGAACCTCATCCATGCATCGCGTACTTCCAGAGAAATTCATGCTGAAAGGAAACATACTCACGACCGATGGCTGGATCCACGGCACGGTCCGCTTCGAGAACGGCCGCGTGACGGCGCTCGAAGGACATATCGCCGATCCGCTCGCCAACGACGCGCCCTACATCCTGCCGGGCTTTATCGATCTGCACGTTCACGGCGGCGGCGGGCGCGACATCATGGAAGGCGGCGACGCGGCGGACACCGTTGCCCGCCAGCACGCGCAGCACGGCACGACGAGCCTGCTCGCCACCACGATGACCGCGCCGCGCGACGAACTCATGAGCGTCGTCGCGGGTCTCGGCGAACAGGCCAAACACCGCGCGGCGGGCGGCGCGCGCATGCTCGGCGTGCACCTGGAAGGTCCGTACATCAATCCCGGCAAGCTCGGCGCGCAGCCGGACGCGGCCGCCGTCGCGGTGCGCGACGAAGTGCTGAAGTATCTCGATCTCGCGCCGATCCGCGTCGTCACGATCGCGCCGGAAATCTCCGGTCATCTCGACATTATTTCGGACCTCGCGGCGCGCGGCGTGCGTGTGCAGCTCGGCCATTCGCTCGGCACATACGACGACGCCGTGAACGCGCTCAAGCACGGCGCGCGCGGCTTCACGCATCTGTTCAACGCAATGTCGCCGCTGCATCACCGTGACCCGGGCATGGTCGGCGCGGCGCTCGCGCATGCCGAATACGCGGAACTGATTCCTGATCTGCTGCACGTTCATCCGGGCGCGATTCGGGCCGCGATGCGCGCGATTCCGCGTCTCTACGTCGTGACCGACAGCACCTCGGCGGCCGGTATGCCCGACGGCGAATATCGCCTCGGCAGCCAGCACGTCACCAAATGCATGGGCGGTGTGCGCCTCGCGGACGGCACGCTCGCCGGCAGCACCCTGACGATGGATCAGGCGCTGCGCAATCTCGTCTCGCTAGGCATTCCGCTCGCGGACGTCTCGAATCGCCTGTCGCGTTTCCCCGCCGACTATCTCGGACTCGAAGACCGCGGCCGCATCGCGCGCGGCGCTTGGGCCGATCTCGTCGTGCTCGACCGGGAGCACGCGCTGACCGCCACGTACGTCGAAGGAGAATCAATTGTCGAATATGCTTAATGAGGCGCTCGAGTCCGCCGACGTCGTCGCGGCCCAGCTCGCCGATACCTCGCGCATCGAAGAACTCGCGGAAAAGCTCAAGGAACAGCCGCGCAATGTCGCGCTCACGGTCGCGCGTGGCAGTTCCGACCACGCCGCCAGTTATTTCGCAAGCCTGACGATGAGCCGCATCGGCGTGCCGGTCGCATCGCTGCCGATGTCCGTCGCGACGTTGCAGCAGGCGCCGCTGCGTGTCTCGGGCCAACTGGCCGTCGCGTTCTCGCAGTCGGGCAAGAGCCCCGATCTCGTCGGCACCATGCAGGCGCTGCGCGACGCGGGGGCGTTCACCGTCGCGGCCGTCAACGTCTCCGGTTCGCCGCTCGAAAGCGCGTGCGAATACTTCCTGCCGCTGCTCGCCGGTCCCGAACTGTCGGTTGCCGCGACCAAGAGCTATATCGCGATGCTGTCGCTTTCCGCGATCGTGATCGCGCACGTTCAGCGCGACGTCGAATTGCTGAAGGCGCTCGATTCGCTGCCCGAGAAGCTGCGCGCCGCCGGCAAGCTCGACTGGACGCGCGCCGTCGACGAACTGAAGAGCGTCGATCGCATGATCGTGATCGGGCGCGGCCTCGGCCTCGCCATCGCGCAGGAAGCCGCGCTCAAGCTGAAGGAAACGTCGGGCATTCAGGCCGAAGCGTTTTCCAGCGCAGAAGTGCGTCACGGTCCGATGGAGATCATCGACCGCGACTATCCGCTGCTCGTGTTCGCGCCGCGCGGGCCGGAGCAGGCGGGTCTCATCCAGCTTGCCGCCGATATGCGTGCCCGCGGCGCGCGCGTGCTGCTCGCAGCCCCAGCCGACGTCGCCGAAGCGGAACTGCCGCTCGTCGCCACGGACCATCCTGCGCTCGATCCGATCGCCGCGATTCTTTCGTTCTACGTGATGGCCGCGGGTCTGGCCGCCGCGCGCGGGCGCAATCCCGACGCGCCGCGCCACCTGAACAAGGTCACCGAAACCCATTGAGTGAGATAGCCGATGCGCCGTGCCGAGGAGTCACTGTTGAACCATTCCATCGATAACCCGAACGACGTCGTGCTGCTCGCGCCGTTCACCGGTCCCGTCGTGCCGCTCGCCGACGTGCCGGATCCCGTGTTCGCCGAGGGCATGTTCGGCGACGGCATCGGCATCGATCCGCTCGATAACGTGCTCGTCTCGCCCTGCGACGGCACCATCACGCATCTGGCGCGCACGCATCACGCCGTGACGCTGCGCACGAAGGAAGGCGCCGAGATTCTCGTGCATATCGGCATCGACACGGTCGAGCTGGGCGGCAAGGGCTTCACGCCGAAGATCCAGCAAGGCGCGACGGTGCGCGCGGGCGAGCCGCTGATCGAGTTCGATGCGGATTTCGTCGCGCAGCACGCGCCGAGCCTCGTTTCGGTAATCGCGATCGCCAACGGCGATGCCTTCGATATCATCGATCGCGCCGGCCGCGGCGTGCTGAAAGCGGGCTCGCGCCTGCTGGTTCTGCGCGCCAAGGACGGCGAGAAAGCCGAGACGGCGCGCGCGGGCGCGGTCGTTCTCGACGAAGCGCGCCGCAGCCTGACGCTCTCCCATGCGGGCGGCCTCCATGCGCGTCCGGCGGCGCGGGCACGCGAAGCTTCCCGCGGTTTCGACGCGAAGGTCGAAGTGCGCTACGAAGGCAAGAAGGCGCCAGTGGAAAGCGTCGTTGGCCTGCTCGGCCTCGGTGCGGGCGAGGGCGCGACCATCGAGCTCGTCGGCATCGGCGTGCAGGCGCAACAGGCGGTCGAAGCGGTCGCGGTGGAATTGGTGCGCGCGGCGCAAGGCGAAGTCGAAGAATCGCCCGCGCGCGAGAAGTCGCCCGCGCCGGTCGTGCAAGCCACGCGAACGGGCGAGCCGTTGCCGCCGAACACGCTCGCGGGCGTGTGCGCGGCGCCGGGCATCGCGATCGGCAAGCTGGTGCGCTGGGACGATCAGGAAATCGTGCCGCCGGAACAGGCGAGCGGCGCGTCGGCGGCGGAAAGCCGCGCGCTCGATAAAGCCATCGCCCAGGTCGATGCCGAACTCGGCGAAACCGTGCGTACCGCGTCGCAGCGCGGCGCGGTCGGCGAAGCGGGCATTTTCGCGGTGCATCGCGTGCTGCTCGAAGATCCGACGCTTCTCGACGCCGCGCGCGATCTCATCAGCCTCGGCAAGAGCGCGGGCTTCGCATGGCGCGAGGCGATCCGCGCGCAGATCGCGCTGCTCTCGAACGTGCAGGACGAACTGCTCGCCGAGCGCGCGGCCGATCTTCGCGACATCGAAAAGCGCGTGTTGCGCGCGCTCGGCCTCAACAACACGGCGGCGCTCGAGTTGCCTCAGGAAGCCGTGCTCGCCGCCACGGAATTCACGCCGTCCGATCTGTCGTCGCTCGACCGCACGCGCGTCACCGCGCTCGTGATGGCGCGCGGCGGCGCGACCTCGCACGCGGCGATCATCGCGCGGCAGATCGGCATTCCGGCGCTCGTCGCGATCGGCGATGCGCTGCACGCGATTCCCGAAGGCACGCAAGTCGTCGTCGATGCATCGGCGGGACGCATCGAGCATGCGCCGACCGCGCTCGACGTCGAGCGCGCACGCAACGAGCGCGAGCGGCTCGCGGGCGTGCGTGAAGCGAACCGCAAGCTGTCGCGCGAAGCGGCATCGACGAAGGATGGCCGCGCGATCGAAGTCGCCGCGAACATCGCGACGCTCGACGACGCGAAAGCCGCCGTCGAAAACGGCGCCGATGCGGTCGGCCTGTTGCGCACCGAACTGCTGTTCATTCATCGCCAGTCGGCGCCGACGGTCGCGGAGCACGCGCAAAGCTATCAGGGCATCGTCGATGCCTTGCAGGGCCGCACCGCGATCATCCGCACGCTCGATGTCGGCGCGGACAAGGAAGTCGATTATCTGACGCTGCCGCCCGAGGAAAATCCGGCGCTCGGGCTGCGCGGCATCCGGCTCGCGCAAGTGCGCCCCGATCTGCTCGATGACCAGTTGCGCGGCCTGCTCGCCGTGAAGCCGGCGGGCGCGCTGCGAATCCTGTTGCCGATGGTCACCGATTCCGGCGAACTGCAGCGCTTGCGTGCGCGCATCGACGAACTGGCGCGCGAAGCGGGCCGCACCGATCCGGTCGACGTGGGCGTGATGATCGAAGTGCCGTCGGCGGCGCTGCTTGCCGACCAACTGGCGAAATACGGCGATTTCCTCTCGATCGGCACCAACGATCTCACGCAGTACACGCTCGCGATGGACCGTTGCCAGCCCGATCTCGCCGCGCAATCCGACGGCCTGCATCCGGCCGTGCTGCGTCTCATCAAGGCGGCGGTGCAGGGCGCGGAGAAGCACGGCAAGTGGGTCGGCGTGTGCGGCGCGCTCGGCGGCGATCCGGTCGCGGCGCCCTTGCTCATCGGACTCGGCGTGACGGAATTGTCGGTCGATCCGGTGTCGGTGCCCGGCATCAAGGCACGCGTGCGCAATCTCGATTACCAACTGTGCCGTCAGCGCGCCGAGGATTGCCTCGCGCTCGAATCGGCTCAGGCAGTAAGAGCGGCAAGCCGCGAAATCTGGCCGCAGGACTGAACGTCTTCCCTGCAGCCAGCTTCACGGATGCCTTTTCAGCAATCCCCGAAGCAGCAAAGACAAGACCTATATTTTTTGGAGAACCCGATGGACGCCAACCCGTTTGCAAAGATGCAGCGACTAGGCCGCGCGCTGATGCTGCCGATCGCCGTACTACCGGTGGCCGGCCTGCTTTTGCGTCTCGGCCAGCCCGATGTCTTCAACATCAAGATGATCGCGGACGCCGGCGACGCGATCTTCACCAATCTGCCGCTCTTGTTCGCGATCGGCGTGGCGGTGGGCTTCGCGAAGGACAACAACGGCACGGCGGGTCTCGCCGGCGCGATCGGCTACCTCATCGAAGTGGCCGTGATGAAGGACATCAACGACAAGCTCAACATGGGCGTGCTGTCGGGGATCATCGCCGGTATGGTGGCCGGCTATCTGTATAACCGATACAAGGACATCAAGCTGCCCGAGTATCTGGCATTCTTCGGCGGCAAGCGCTTCGTGCCGATCGTGACAGGCGTCGCGTGTCTGGTGCTCGGCATCGTCTTCGGCTACATCTGGCAGCCGGTGCAGGCGGCCATCGACGGCGCGGGCAACTGGCTGACGACCGCCGGCGCGCTCGGCACCTTCGTGTTCGGCGTGCTGAACCGCATCCTGCTGGTTACGGGTCTGCATCACATCATCAACTCGCTCGCGTGGTTCGTGTTCGGCTCGTTCACGCCGCCCGACGGCGGCGCGATCGTGCACGGCGACCTGCATCGCTTCTTCGCGGGCGACAAGACGGCGGGCGGCTTCATGACGGGCTTCTTCCCGGTGATGATGTTCGGTCTCCCGGCCGCGTGCCTCGCGATGTTCCATGAAGCGCCGAAGGAGCGCCGCGCGATCGTCGGCGGCCTGCTGTTCTCCATGGCCCTGACCGCATTCCTGACGGGCGTGACCGAGCCGATCGAATACTCGTTCATGTTCCTGGCTCCGGTGCTCTACGGCATCCACGCAGTGCTGACGGGCCTGTCGCTCGCCATCTGCTCGGCGCTCGGCATCCATCTGGGCTTCACGTTCTCGGCGGGCGCGATCGACTACGTGCTGAACTACGGTCTGTCGCAGCGCGGCTGGCTGGCGCTCGTGGTCGGTGCGGTGTACTTCGTCATCTATTACGGCCTGTTCCGCTTCTTTATCCGCAAGTTCAACATGGCGACGCCGGGCCGCGAGCCGGCCACGACCGACGCCGAAACCGACGTGGCGCAAACCGTCGATGGCGGCCTGATTCCGCCCGTGCCCGGCGCGGCAGCAGCCGTGTCGAACACGCGCGCTGCGAAGTACGTCGCGGCGCTCGGCGGCGCATCGAATCTGACGCTCGTCGATGCCTGCACGACGCGTCTGCGTCTGTCGGTCGTGGATTCGGAGAAGGTGTCGGAGCCGCAGTTGAAGAGCATCGGCGCGCGCGGCGTGTTGAAGCGCGGCGCGACCAACGTCCAGGTGATCATCGGGCCGGAAGCCGATCTGATCGCCGATGAAATCCGCAGCGAACTCGAGCATTCGTCGACGCGCGGCGCAACGCCCGCATCGTCGACGCCGGCGCAACCGGTCGCGGCAGCGGTGAGCGGCGACCAGACGCCCGGCCCGCTCGATCCGGACCCGTTCCGCTGGCTCGCGGTGTTCGGCGGCGCGACCAACGTGGTATCGCTCGACGCGGTTGCGCAGACGCGCCTGCGCGTGGTCGTGCGCGATCCGTCGTCGGTGGATCGTCAGCGTTTGTCGTCGCTGGATGTGGCGTGGGTGTCGGCGGATACGTTCCACATCGTCGTGGGCGCGGCGGCGCAGCGCTATGCGGCGCAACTGTCCACGCGCTTGTCCGGCAACGGCGGCGGCGCTGCACCGATGCCTGCCTGAAGCGGTAATCGAAGCTCGATAACAAACGGCGCCCGCGGGCGCCGTTTGTGTTTTCAGCGAAGTGCCAAAGAAAAAGCCCGCCGTCTCGTCGACGGCGGGCTTTGCAATTTCTGCAATGGCACAGTCAATTGTTACGCGTAGTCATGCAACGCCGAGCGCATCTTCTTCATCGCGCTCGCCTCGATCTGGCGAATGCGCTCCGCCGAGACGCCGAACTCGTCGGCCAGTTCATGCAGCGTCTTGCCGCCCGAGCCGTCGTCCTGCACGTCGAGCCAGCGCGCCTTGATGATGCGGCGGCTGCGTTCGTCGAGCGATTCGAGTGCATCGGCGAGGCCGTCGCTTTGCAGCCTGTCGTGCTGCCGCGCGGCGATGACGTTAGTCGGCTCGTTGTGCGAGTCGGCCAGATAGGCGATGGGCGCGTACGCTTCCTCGCCATCCTCGACGTGGCCTTCGAGCGCGATATCGCCGCCCGACAAGCGCGTTTCCATCTCCGCGACTTCCTCGCGCTTTACGTTCAGCTCGCTCGCGAGACCTTCGATCTCGTCCGGCGTGAACGCGGAATGGCTGGTCTTGTGACTGCGCAGATTGAAGAACAGCTTGCGCTGCGCCTTGGTCGTCGCGACCTTCACCATGCGCCAGTTGCGCAGGATGTACTCGTGAATCTCGGCCTTGATCCAGTGCATCGCATACGACACCAGGCGCACGTTTTGCTCTGGGTCGAAGCGCTTCACCGCTTTCATCAGACCGATGTTGCCTTCCTGGATCAGGTCGGCGTGCGGCAAGCCGTAACCGAGATAGTTACGGGCGATCGACACGACGAGGCGCAGGTGCGAAAGCACCAGCTGGCGCGCGGCGTTCAGGTTGCCCTGCTCGCGGAATTCGGTGGCGTACTGTCGTTCCTCCGCCTGCGAAAGCATCGGAATACGGTTCACTGCTTGTATGTATGAATCGATGTTGCCGATCTGGCCGGTCAGCATCGACGACTGCGCGTACGTCAGCGCGCCTGCCGAAGATGCCTTGGCAGGTGCCGAGCTCACAACATTCGGAAGGGTCATCGCATTGGTCACGCTCATAAGCTCCTTATCAACAATTCACGTGCCGCTTAACGACCGCGGCAAGTCAGACACGATATTAGCACTCCAGTCCATCGAGTGCTAAGTGTTAGAGCAGAGGGGAATGTGGGAGTTCCCACAAAAACTATCGAATTTGCGGGTCCAATAGGACGGACTGTTGCGCGAGCAGCGGAAGAAACTACCGGAGGCTGAAACGTTTTCGCATCATTTACCTTACTTGCCCACTGTCGCGATCAGAAATTCTACAAACGGGGGCGCGCTGATGCGATTTCTGCAAATGTTTTAAAACGTCACTAGAATCGCCAAGCGACAGCAATTTACGAAACACACCCGCTATCCGAGCAAATTGGGGTGCAAATGCATAAAAACAAGAGTTCGTGGCCCCGCCCGCTAGCGCGCGTGGCGGTTTGTACTGCATTGGGTCTCGCGTCGGCGGCGGCTCATGCCGACCGATTCGGTGTCCAGATCGCCGGCGGCGTCGCCGACCACGACATCAAGAAGGCCGATCTCGGCCTGTCCTGGGATCCGGGCCTCACCTGGTGGGAGATCGGCGGTTTTCACTTCACGCTCATCGGCGAAGGTCACGTGTCCTACTGGCACACGACCGAGGACAACGCCGTGCATCCGAACATATGGGAATTCGGCATTACGCCAGTGCTGCGCTTCGTGAAGAGCTCGGGCTACTTCCGGCCGTTCATCGAGGCGGGCGTCGGCGTGCGGCTGCTCTCGCACACGCGCATCACCGAGGATTTCAGCGTCGGGTCGGCGTTCCAGTTCGCGGACATGGTGGGCGTCGGCATGATCTTCGGGTCGAAGCAGAGCTATCAAGCGGGATTTCGCTTTCAGCATCTGTCGAACGGCGGTATCAAAGAGCCGAATCCTGGTATAAATTTCAGCCAGCTATATCTGCAATACAACTTCTGACGAGGCGCCGGCGCATCGGTTCCTCGACACAAGGGGAATCGACAGATGCCGGCAAAAACCATTGAGGCCATCCGCGGCCTCGAGCGCGATCGCTTCCGTGCCATGGTCGAGGGCGACGGCCCGGCGCTGGACGCGCTGCTGGCCGAGAACGTCAGCTACGTCCACACGAACGGCAAGCGGGAGACGAAGCGCCAGTTCATCGACGCGATCACCGCGGGCCGCCGCCGCTATCGGCAGATCGAAATTCAGTCGCAGGATGTGCTGCCCGCCGGCCGCGATACGTGCCTCGTGTCGGGCCGTGCGCTGATCGAGATGGAATCGAAGAACGGCGCGCTGCTGTTTCCGATCGCCTACACCGCCGTCCATGTGCAGACCGAAGGCCAATGGCAGCTGCTGGCCCTGCAGGCGACGCGCGTGGCGCTCGAATAGCCACGCGCGCCGCCCATCACGCTTCCACGGCTTCGTCTTGCCGCAGGTTGTCCACGACGCGCCCGGAGCGGTTGACCGCGCTCACGACGGCATCGGCGACCGCGAGCGCCGGATTCGCATGCACCGCGACGCCGAAGCGCGTCGGCCCGTCTCCGACACGACAGCCGACGAACGCCGCCGTGTCGCCGTTCGCCGTCACGGACGTCTCGAACCAGTTCACGCTCGCGTCCACGCCGAGCGCGGCGGCGACCGCCTGCGCGTGAGCGTCGCCGCTCGTCGCAGCCACTACGGCCGGTAATGCGACGCGCCTTTCGAATACCGTAAGCGTCGAAACGTCGATGCGCGATACCGGCCCGCCCGCATCGAAATACTCGCGCTTGAAGAGCTCGCAGATCGCTTCGCCGCTGATTTCCGCGCCGGATGCATCGGTGACTTTCTGGACGGCGTGGCTGAATTCGATCTGCACGCGGCGCGGCGGCGTGAAGCCGAGACCGCGTTCGAGCAGATACGTCGAACCGCCCTTTCCGGACTGGCTGTTCACGCGGATCACGGCGTCGTAGCTGCGGCCGAGATCAGCCGGATCGATCGGCAGATAGGGCACTTCCCACACCGTGCCCGGCACGCGCTGCGCGAAGCCCTTGCGGATCGCGTCCTGATGCGAACCCGAAAACGCGGTGAACACGAGATCGCCCGCGTACGGATGGCGTGGATGCACCGGAATCTGATTGCAGCGCTCGACGACGCGGCGCACGGCGTCGATATCGGAAAAATCGAGGCCCGGATCCACGCCTTGCGTGTAGAGATTCATCGCGAGCGTCACGAGATCGACATTGCCGGTGCGCTCGCCGTTGCCGAAGAGGCAGCCTTCGATGCGATCCGCGCCAGCGAGCAACGCCATTTCCGCCGCCGCGACGGCCGTGCCGCGATCGTTATGCGGATGCACCGACAGCACGATGCTGTCGCGAAAGCCCATGTTGCGGTCCATCCACTCGATCTGATCGGCGAAGACGTTGGGCGTTGCCGCTTCGACGGTCGCGGGCAGATTCACGATCATTTTGTGATCGGGCGTCGGACGCCACATTTGCGCGACGGCATCGCAGACTTCGCGCGCGAACGACAGCTCCGTCATGCTGAAGGTTTCGGGCGAGTACTGATAGATCCAGTGCGTGTCCGGCCGCGCCGCCGCGCATTCCTTGATGATGCGCGTGCCTTCGACCGCCAGCGCCTTCACTTCGTCCTTCGACTGGTTGAACACGATCTTGCGGAACGACGGCGCGATCGCGTTATAGAGATGCACGATCACCTTGCTCGCACCTTCCACCGCTTCGAACGTGCGCTCGATCAGTTCGCGGCGCGACTGCACGAGCACTTCGATGGTCACGTCGTCCGGAATGCGCTTTTCGTCGATCAGCTTGCGCACGAAGTCGAAATCCGTCTGCGATGCCGACGGGAAGCCCACCTCGATTTCCTTGAACCCGATTTTCACCAGCATCTCGAAGAACTCGAGCTTCGCTGCGATGCTCATCGGCTCGATGAGCGACTGGTTGCCGTCGCGCAGATCGGTGCTCATCCAGACGGGCGCTTTTTCGATCGTGCGGTTCGGCCAGCGGCGGCCATTCAGACGGACTTGCGGAAACGGACGGTATTTCTCGGCGGGGTTCGGCATCATGATCGTCGATCTCTCTTCGGACGGTTTGCGTAGCGTCTGCGAGAGAGGCCGTGTCCGGCGGCTGGCCGGGCGTGGCGGCATGCACGTAAGACCGGGCGGCGCGCGCGTTCACACGAATCACGGGCGATGGTGACGCCTGCGACCAACGTGAACGTGCGCGAAGCAGCGTGCATGTGACCCTCGCGTTTCCGTTTCGCGGGATGCGCGAACGAAAAG
Source organism: Caballeronia sp. AZ1_KS37 (assembly GCF_023631165.1). Classification (NCBI taxonomy): domain Bacteria; kingdom Pseudomonadati; phylum Pseudomonadota; class Betaproteobacteria; order Burkholderiales; family Burkholderiaceae; genus Caballeronia; species Caballeronia sp. AZ1_KS37. The sequence goes on from NZ_JALQDP010000001.1 coordinate 354,332, forward strand.
CTGACGACTACAGGTTGGTAAGAAAAGGTACTGCGGGAAACTTCTGGAGGACCGCGCGACTTGCGAACGCACGGCGCTACGTCTGGCGACTTACGCTAGACGTAGCGATAGGGGCCGCGCTAGGCGGCCCGAAATAATTCGGAGGGAGGAAAACTGGGTCAAGCGCATGCGTTCGACTTTAAACCAGCGTTGAATAGTGTGTCAAACGGGATTTTCCTGACCGGCGACCGGCTTGCGCACCACATTGGCGATGACTTCAACCTGGCGCGCGACCGCGGGCGGCACCGGCACATCGCCGCGCAGCACGGATTCGATCCAGCGCGCGGTGGTCGCGGCGTCGAGCGTCTCGGGCAGCTCGACACGCGGGGCGTCCGGCTGCGAATGCTCGGGCGCGATCAGCGTTTCGGCGTGGCCGTCGTGAAACCAGTCGACCTGCACCTGGCGGCGCGTGTCCGCGACGGCTTCGCCTTCCGTGCCGCGCGCGAGCAGTGCGCCGCCCGCCGCCGCGTCCGGATGCGCGGTGAAAAGCCCGGTGAGACTCTCGCGATATTCGGGATGCGTGTAGTTGACGAGCCGCAGGCCCGGGTCCGCGAACGGTTGAAGGATCTTCACGAGCGTATGTGTCGAATTGCGCACGCCCATGCGGCGTCTGAGCGTGAGCAATCGCGCGAGCTTCGGCGCGAGCACGGTGATCGGCGCGAAGGAGAGGCGGCGCGAGGCGAGGCTGTCTTCGATTTCATCGTGCGAAGCCGCGTGCGCGATGCCCAGTTCGGCGAAGATTTCGGCGCTCGTCACGCGGCCGGGATCGCCGGTGACACCGTGCACCAGGACCGGTACGCCTTCGCGCGCGAGCAGCAGCGACAGGAGCGGCACGAGATTGGGCGTCTTGCGTGCGCCGTTGTAGCTCGGGATCGAGACGGGCCGTGCGTGCTCGCGGCCATCCTGGACATGCAGCGGCTCGAACGAGCGATGCGCGGCGGAAAGCATCGCGGCAAGCTCGGCGGCGGTTTCGCCCTTGACGCGATAGGCCAGCAGCACCGCGCCCAGTTCGAGTTCGGGCACGCGATCGTCGAGCATCGCTTCGTAGAGCGCGTAAGTATCCTCGTGCGAAAGTGCGCGCGCGCCATTCGGCCCGCGGCCGATTTCCTTGATGTAGCGTGCGCAGGCGAAAGTGGGGGAAGCGGAGTCGGTCATCGGAGAGGTGCGCGATCGGGCGCTCAATTCCGTAATCTGAGCGATGCCGTTGCGCTTTTTAAGGTGCAGGAATGCTATTGAGTACCGCATTTGAGGAGCGCTGGCAAGGTTTGCCCATCGAACGTTTCGCGCGCTTTTCCGCCGATGCTTACTAAAACCACCGCGCCAGCCGCAGCTCCGAAGGCCGGTCGAAAGCTCGCTGAGCCAAGCCCGACAAGCTTCGCCACGATTTGTGCGCGCACGTTACACTCCTTGTTCTCGCCGGCCGTGAACGCCGACGCATTCGTCCGGAAATCTGCAAATCAAAACAGCATCAGGAGAGCGGGATGAGTTATGTGTTTCCTCCGGCGCCGGCAGCAGCCGTGCCCGTCGATGGTTCGAACGAGCAGTTTCCCGTGCGCCGCATCTACTGCGTCGGGCGAAACTACGAAGCCCATGCGCGCGAAATGGGCCACGATCCGGATCGCGAGCCGCCGTTCTTCTTCAGCAAGCCCGCCGATGCCGTGCTGAACGTTGCGCCGGGCTCGACTGCGGAATTCCCGTATCCGTCGCAGACGAAGAATCTGCACTTCGAGATGGAACTCGTCGCCGCGATCGGCAAGCAGGGCAAGGACATTCCCGCCGATAAGGCGCTGGACTACGTCTACGGCTACGCGCTCGGGCTCGACATGACGCGCCGTGACCTGCAAGCCGAAGCGAAGAAGCTCGGCCGTCCGTGGGACACGGCGAAGGGTTTCGACCGCTCCGCGCCGATCGGCCCGATTCATCCCGTATCGAAGGTCGGGCATCTGGAAAAGAGCGCGATCTGGCTGACGGTCAACGGCGAGGAAAAGCAGCGCTCGGACATCTCGCAACTGATCTGGTCGGTCGGCGAGACGGTCGCGTATCTGTCGACGCTCTTCGAACTCTTCCCCGGCGATCTCATCTTCACCGGCACGCCCGAAGGCGTCGGCGCGGTCGTGAAGGGGGACGTGCTGAAGGGCGGCGTCGACGGCATCGGCGAATTCTCCGTGCGCGTCGTCTGAGTCCGCGACCATGAAGCTCTACAGCTATTTCCGCAGCTCGGCGGCGTATCGCGTGCGTATCGCGCTGAATCTGAAGGGGCTCGATTACGAGTACGAGGGCGTGCATTTGCTGCGCGACGGCGGCCAGCAGTTGAAGCCCGAATATCGCGCGGTGAATCCGGACGGCATTGTGCCGGCGCTCGTCGATGGCGACGACGTTCTCACGCAGTCGCTCGCGATCATCGAGTATCTCGAGGAGACGCATCCCGAGCCGGCGCTCCTGCCGAAGAATCCGTCCGATCGCGCGTTCGTGCGTTCGGTCGCGATGCAGGTCGCGTGCGAGATTCATCCGCTCGACAATTTGCGCGTGCTCAAGTACCTGAAGCATCAGGTGAAGGTGCCGGATGACGTGAAGGACGCGTGGTATCGGCATTGGGTCGAGATGGGTTTCACGTCGCTCGAAACGCGGCTGGCCGCCGACAGGCGCGTCGGCGCGCTCACGTTCGGCGACACGCCGACCGTTGCCGACCTGTGCATCGTGCCGCAGGTGTTCAACGCGCGGCGCTTCGGCATCGACGTGAGCGCTTATCCGACGATTTCGCGCATCGCCGATCACGCCAGCACGATCGACGCCTTCGCGCGGGCCGCTCCCGCGCAGCAACCGGACGCCGAATGACGGCCGATTTCCCGAGCTTTCTGTCGGGGGCGGGATTGGGCGCGAGCCTGATCGTCGCGATCGGCGCGCAGAACGCCTTCGTGTTGCGGCAGGGTTTGAAGCGACGTCACGTAGGAATCGTCGTGTCGATCTGCGCGTTCATCGACGTGATGTTGATCGGGCTCGGCGTCGGCGGCATGGGGGCGCTCATTTCGCGTGCGCCCGTCCTGCTCGACGTGATCCGCTGGGCCGGCGCGATCTTCGTGTTCCTGTACGGCTTGCGCGCGTTCATCGCGGCGTGGCGCGGGCCGGGGCATCTGGACGCATCGGATGGCGATTCGCAGACGGCGGTGGGCGCGGCATCCACGGTGCTCGCCTTGTCGCTGCTCAATCCGCACGTTTATCTCGATACCGTCGTGCTGCTCGGCGGCATCGGCGCGCAACGCGGCTGGCCGGGCGACGCGTGGTTCGCGGCCGGCGCGATGTCTTCGTCGATCGTCTGGTTCACGGCGCTCGGCTACGGCGCGCGTCTTCTGGAACCGTGGTTCGAGAAAGACGTGTCGTGGCGCGTGCTCGATGTGATCGTCGGCTGCGTGATGTGGTGGATCGCGGCTTCCTTGCTCTTCGCGCGATAAAAAAGAGCGCCACGCGGGCGCTCGTTTCACGTTCAGCCGAGCAACGCGTCGGCGAATTCTTCGGCGCTGAACGGCTGCAAGTCCTCGACTTTCTCTCCCACGCCGATGAAATACACCGGCACCGGCCGCTGACGCGCGATGGCCGCGAGAATGCCGCCCTTCGCGGTGCCGTCGAGTTTCGTGACGACGAGGCCGGTGAGACCGAGCGCGTCGTCGAACGCCTTGACCTGCGTGAGCGCGTTCTGACCCGTGTTCGCGTCGATGACGAGCAGCACTTCGTGCGGCGCATCGGGCATTGCCTTCGCGATCACGCGGCGCACCTTGCGCAGCTCTTCCATCAGATGCAATTGCGTCGGCAGACGTCCGGCGGTGTCGGCCATCATCACGTCGATCTTGCGTGCGCGCGCCGCGCCGACCGCGTCGTAGATCACGGCGGCGGCGTCGCCGCTTTCCTGCGCGATCACCGTCACGTTGTTGCGCTCGCCCCAGACCGTCAGCTGTTCGCGCGCGGCGGCGCGGAACGTGTCGCCGGCGGCGAGCATCACCGACTGATTGAAGCGCTGCAAATGCTTCGCCAGCTTGCCGATGCTCGTCGTCTTGCCGACGCCGTTCACGCCCGCGATCATGATGACGAGCGGTTGCGCGCGTCCGAGCATCAGCGATTTCTCGAGCGGGCGCAGCAGATCGACGAGCAGTTCGCGCAGCGCCTTCTTGACCTGCGAGGCGTCCGTCAGGCGTTCCGCGCGCACCTTCTCGCGCAGTGATTCGAGCAGGAATTCCGTTGCATCGACGCCGGCGTCGGACATGAGCAGCGCGGTTTCGAGCTCTTCGTAGAGATCCTCGTCGATCTTCGCGCTGACGAAAATCCCCGTCAGATTGGAGCTCGTCTTCGAAAGACCGTGCCGCAGACGCGAGATCCACGATTTTTTCGCGGCCGCATCGAGCGTCGGCGGCGGCACGACTTCCTCGCTCGCCTGATCCGTCTCTGGGCCGCGCGCCCATTGCGATTGCGTGCGCCCTTGCCAGTATTCCTTCGATTCCTCCGAGGGCGGTGCGGCGGGCGGCGTGGGCGCAGCGGGAGCGACGGGTTCCGCGGGCGCCGGTTCCTCCGGCTGCACTTCCTCCGACGGCGTTTCGGCGGAAAGCGCCTGACGTTCCAGCTCGGCGTCGGAGATTTCTTCGTCTTCGGCCGCCTCGACGGATTCGTCCTGAGGCGCGTCGAGCGGCGCATCAGCCGGCTTTTTGAATTTCTTGAAGAAGCTGAACATGGATGTGTGACGATGATGCGCGCGTGATCCGATGGCCCTGTGCGCGCTTTCGAGTCGTTTTTGCGCGAGGCCCGCGCGATGGGATGGAAGCGGCATATTTTATCAGGCGCTGCCGTGCGCGCCCGTGCGGCTCCCGTCATGGCGTGCGTGTGGTAACGTTGGCTTTCATTGCTCGCGCCATCCGATCTCAAGCAAAAACACGCCGGCGCGCCCGACTCCCACCTTCCTTTTATGCCTCGCTCGTCCGCTACCCGCTCCGCCCTGACCAGCCACACGCCATCGCGCGGCGGCAAACCGCACACGATCCGCATCATCGGCGGAGACTGGAAGCGCACGCCGCTGCCCGTGCTCGATCTCGATGGCCTTCGGCCCACGCCGGATCGCGTGCGTGAGACCCTCTTCAACTGGCTCGGCCAGGATCTCTCCGGACAGCGTTGTCTCGACATGTTCGCCGGTAGCGGCGCGCTCGGTTTCGAAGCCGCGTCGCGCGGCGCGGCGCGCGTGCTGATGATCGAACGAAGCGCGAAGGCGGCCGCTCAGATCCGCGCAAATCAGGCCAAGCTCGGCGCGCGCAACATCGAGATCGCGGAGGCCGATGCGCTGCGGCTCGTCGCGAGCCTCGCGCCCGGTTCGTTCGACGTGATCTTTCTCGATCCGCCTTTCGGCGATCACGCGTTGCTATTGCGGGCGCTCGAGCTGACGGCGCCGCTCGCTTCGCCCGATGGCGCGATTTACGTCGAATGCGGCGATGCGCTGGACATGTCCGGCATCGATGCGCTCGCCGGCTGGAGCGTCGTGCGCGAGGGCAAGGCGGGCGCCGTCCGCTATCATTTGCTGCGCCGCGAAAATGAGGAATAATGCGCGTTCCCGATTTCGACGCAGCCGATTTCGCGGGAAACGAGGCAGAGCTGGTCGTCGCAGCCACGCGGCCCAGTGTAAATAGAAGAGGAGAAGCTCATGGTTGTCGCCGTGTATCCGGGTACGTTCGACCCGCTCACCCGCGGGCATGAAGACATCGTGCGGCGCGCATCGAGCATTTTCGATCAGCTCGTCGTGGGCGTCGCGGACAGCCGCGCGAAGAAGCCGTTTTTCTCGCTGCAGGAACGGCTCGATATCGCGCACGAGGTCCTCGGGCATTATCCGAACGTGCAGGTGAGCAGTTTCACCGGGCTATTGAAGGATTTCGTGCGTAAGAACAACGCGCGCGTGATCGTGCGCGGATTGCGCGCCGTCTCCGATTTCGAGTATGAATTCCAGATGGCCGGGATGAACCGCTATCTGCTGCCCGATGTCGAGACGATGTTCATGACGCCGTCCGATCAATATCAGTTCATCTCCGGCACCATCGTGCGCGAGATCGCGCAGCTTGGCGGCGACGTGAGCAAGTTCGTGTTCCCGTCGGTGGAAAAGCGGTTGATGGACAAGGTCGGCGAGCAGACGCAGAAAGATCCGGCGGCGCCTTGAGACGCCGGGCCCGCGCACTTATCTGCGAAGGTGCGCGGGTTTATGCCGGAAGCCATCCGGCAAGAAGAGAGTGAAGCATGTCCCTGATCATTACCGACGAGTGCATCAACTGCGACGTTTGCGAGCCCGAGTGCCCGAACGACGCAATTTCGATGGGTCCCGAGATTTACGTCATCGACCCGAACAAATGTACGGAATGCGTCGGCCATTTCGACGAGCCGCAGTGCCAGCAAGTGTGCCCTGTGGAATGCATTCCGCGCGATCCGGCGCACGCCGAATCGCCCGAACAGTTGATGGCCAAGTACCACGCGCTGATGGCCGCGAAGGGCAATTCCTAAGCGACGATCTCCGTCAATGCAGCGACGAGCGCATCGCATTCGGCCGGCGTGCCGATGGAAATGCGCAGATGCTGATCGATGCGCGGCAGTTTGAAATGGCGCACGAAAATTTCCTTCGACTTTAGCGCCGCGGCGAGCGTCGCGGCATCGTGCGCGGGATGTTTCGCGAAGACGAAGTTGGCTGCGGACGGAACGACATCGAATCCAAGCGTCTGTAGCTGCGCGCTCAACTTCTCGCGGCTCGCGATCACCTTCGCGCAACCTTCCTCGAACCACGCCTGATCTTCGTACGACGCGATTGCCGCGACTTGCGCGAGGCGGTCGAGCGGATACGAATTGAAGCTGTCCTTCACGCGCGTGAGCGCCTCGATGAGCGCCGGATCGCCGAACGCAAAGCCGACGCGCATACCCGCCAGCGAACGCGCTTTCGACGTCGTCTGCACGACGAGCAGGTTCGGATAGGCGTCGATCAGATTCACGGCCGATTCCGCGCCGAAGTCCACATACGCTTCATCGATGATGACGGGTGCATCCGGATTCGCCTTCAGCAGCACTTCGATTTCCGACAGCGGCAGGGCGCGGCCCGTCGGCGCATTCGGATTCGGCAGCAGCACGCCGCCGCATGGCGCGCGGTAATCGTCGACATCGATGGCGAAATCGGCGTTCAGCGGCACGGTCTCGTATTCGACGCCGTAAAGCTGCGCGTACACGGGATAAAAGCTGTAGGTTATGTCGGGAAAGCGGATCGGCTTGTCGTGCTTGAGCAGCGCCTGGAACGCGTGCGCGAGCACTTCATCCGAACCGTTGCCCGCGAAAACCTGCTCGATGCGCAATCCGTGATGGTTCGCGACGGCCTCGCGCAATGCACGCGCGGTCGGATCCGGATATTTGCGCAGCGACGCGCCGTCCGCGCCGAGCTCGTGGCGGATTGCATCGACGACGCGCGGCGACGGCGGATACGGATTCTCGTTGGTGTTCAGCTTGACGGGATGCGCCAGCGCGGGCTGCTCGCCCGGCACATACGGCGTCAGACGATGGACGATATCGCTCCAGAAACGGCTCACTGTCGGCTCCAAATCAAGAATTGCGGTGCAGGTTCATCATCGCACGCTCGGTTTCGCCTGCGACGACGAACGGCATCACGGCGAGCGCGCGCTCGATCGACTGATCGATCACGTCCTGTTCCTCGCGGCGCGGCGGCTTGAGGACGAAGTTCGCGACATCGGGTTTCGCGCCCGCGCGCGCGCCTTCGGGAATCAGATCACGCGGATGCCCGATCCCGATGCGCAGCCGCCAGTACTGCTGCGACGAAAGATGCGCGGAGATGTCCTTCAGGCCGTTGTGTCCGCCGCTGCCGCCGCCGAGCTTCATCTTGACGGTGCCGGGCGGAAGATCGAGTTCGTCGTGCGCGACGAGAATTTCGTCGGGGAGAATCTTGAAGAACTGCGCGAGCGCAACGACCGATTGCCCTGAGCGATTCATGAACGTCTGCGGTTCGAGCAGATGCACTTCGTGGCCGTGCAGACGTCCCTTGCCGTAGAAACCGTGGAAACGGCGCTCTTCGCGCAACGTGGCGCCGGCGTCGCGTGCGAACTGGTCGACGAACCAGAAGCCCGCGTTATGCCGCGTCGCCGTGTATTCGGCGCCCGGATTGCCCAGGCCGACGATCAGCTTGATCATGTCGAGTCTTGTAGAACGAAAAAAAACCCGCCGGGGCTTGCGCGCCGGCGGGTCACGTCGACCGTTCTTGCGAACGGATCGAGAGGATAGCGATATTCCGCGTGCTTACTCGGCTGCCGGCTTGTCGCCTTCAGCTTCGCCAGTCCCTTCCGACACGACGGCAGCCGGAATGGTCGCCGAAGCCACCACCGGATTTTCCGCCTCGACGGAGATCGTCAGGCTCACGCCCTTCGGCAGCGGGATGTCCTTCGCGTGCATCGTCTGGCCGGCTTCGATCTTCGCCAGATCGATTTCCAGGAACTCAGGCAGGTCTGCCGGCAGGCATTCCACTTCCAGTTCCGTCACGACGTGCGAGATCACCGCGCCCGACAGCTTCACGGCCGGGTTGGTTTCCTGGTTCATGAAATGCAGCGGCACCTTGGTGTGCAGCTTCTTCTTCGCGTCGACGCGCTGGAAGTCCACGTGCAGCACGAGCTGCTTGAACGGGTGGTATTGCACGTCGCGCAGCAGAACTTGTTGCGACTTGCCGGCCACTTCCAGGTCGAGAATCGACGAGTGGAAAACTTCTTTCTTCAGGGCGTGCCACAGGGCGTTGTGGTCGAGTTCGACCAGTTGAACGTCCGTTTCACCGCCGTACACGATACCCGGGGTCTTGCCCGAGTTACGCAGGCGGCGGCTCGCACCCGTACCTTGCTTGCTACGCTCGAAAGCGACGACTTTCATATTCGACTCCTATATCTGCCCGCGACCAGGCAGGGAAACCGGGATCATCGAAAACGTGTGATCCCACAACAAGCGACGCGAACCTTCGTCCGTTCGCGCCGATCATGCAAAAACGCGAAGCCTCTGCTTCACGTTCCTTGCTCGATTCTAATTAACCTTCGGCGAAGAGCGACATCACCGAGTCGCCGCGCCGGATTCGGGAGAACGTCTCCGCGAGCAAACCCGCGCTCGACAGCGGACGGATCTTCGCGCACGCGAGCGATTCGGCCGAAAGGGGAATCGTGTCCGTGACGACGAGTTCGTCCAGCTCCGACGCCGTGATGCGCGCCGCCGCGCCGCCCGACAGAACGGGGTGCGTCGCGTATGCGAAAACCTGTTTCGCGCCACGATCCTTCAATACTTGCGCGGCCTTGCACAGCGTGCCGGCGGTGTCGACCATGTCATCCATGATGACGCAGGTGCGGCCTTCCACTTCACCGATGATGTTCATCACTTCAGCGACATTCGCCTTCGGACGGCGCTTGTCGATGATCGCGAGGTCCGTGTTCAACTGCTTGGCGAGCGCGCGCGCGCGCACCACGCCGCCGACGTCCGGCGACACGACCAGCAGATGGTCATGGTTCTGCTTGCGCAGATCGCCGAGAAGAACGGGTGTTGCGTAGATGTTGTCGACGGGGATGTCGAAGAAGCCTTGAATCTGGTCGGCGTGAAGGTCCATGGTGATCACGCGATCGACGCCGGCAATTTCCAGCATGTTCGCGACGACCTTCGCCGAGATGGCCACTCGCGCGGAACGCGGACGGCGGTCCTGGCGCGCATAGCCGAAGTAGGGGATGGCTGCGGTGATCCGGCCTGCGGATGCGCGCTTGAGCGCATCGACCATGATCATCAGTTCCATCAGGTTGTCGTTCGTGGGAGCGCAGGTGGACTGCAGAACGAATACGTCTTTGCCCCGAACGTTTTCCTGAATCTCGACCATGATCTCGCCGTCTGAGAAGCGGCTGACCATCGCTTTGCCGAGAGGAATACCAAGGATTTTGACGACTTCCTGTGCAAGCGCGGGATTAGCGTTGCCAGTAAAAACCATCAGGCCGTCACTGCTCATCGTGCACCTGTCTGCGGCTGGAGGCGAGAGGAAAAACGCGAGAAAAGGAATGGCAGGGGAGGAAGGACTCGAACCCTCGCATGCCGGAATCAAAATCCGGTGCCTTGACCAACTTGGCGACTCCCCTACACAACTCTGAGTCTCGCCGGGAAGTGTAGGACATACCCGGCAAAACGAAACCTATGACGCGAAAGCGAAGAGAGGATGAGAATCCAGACTTGCCGTTACCACACTCTTCCAGCTTGCCGGCAGTTTGGCTTGCGCCATTTCTGCTTCGGCTCGGCTGGCGAAAGCGGCAAACACGCTTGCTCCAGATCCGGTCATTCGCGCCGGTGCGAGATTGGAAAACCACTCGAGCACCTTTGCAACTTCCGCGTACTTTCCTGCAACCACAGCCTGCATGTCGTTTCGACCGAAGCTGTCTGGCCAGTTTGTGTCTGACCTTTGCTGTGCAAGAAAGTCCATCATTGTGACGACTTTCGTATCCCGTGTCAAGCTTTTTTCGGAGAAAATCGCCGCGGTGGGGACGTGAGCATCAGGCGTTACTACGAGGAAGAAACGTTTCGGCAGATCGACTGCCTGGAGCGCCTCACCTACACCTTCTGCGAAAGCATTTTGCCCGAAGACAAAAAACGGCACGTCCGCGCCGAGTTGCAGGCCGAGATTCTGCAGAATCTCACGCGAAAGATCAACACCCCAGAGACGATTTAACGCTAAAAGAGTTGTCGCCGCGTCGGAACTGCCTCCGCCGAGGCCCGCGCCCATTGGCAAACGCTTGTCGATCTCGATCTCCGCGCCGAACTTCGTCCGCGTGTGCTGCTGGAGCAAACGTGCGGCCCGCACGACGAGATCGTGTTCTTCGGGCACGCCCGGCACGTCGGTCTTGCGCATGATGACGCCGTCGTCGCGACGCCTGAAGTGCAGATGGTCGCCCCAGTCGAGCAACTGGAAAACGGTCTGCAGCGAATGGTAGCCATCCGGACGGCGGCCCGTGATGTGAAGAAAAAGATTCAGCTTCGCGGGCGCGAGGCAGTCACGAAGCGTTTCGTTCGATGAGGACATGCGTGATGCTTTGAACCGAAAGCGGCTGAGTTATTGATCGAGCACGAGCTTGATGTCGAGCGGCGGTTCGCTGCGCGTGAGATTCACGCGCTTCACGCCGGTTCCCGGCGCGTCGGCATAGGCGAGATAGTCGATCGTCCATCCGTCCTGCTTGATTTCTTTCGGACGGCCGTTGTCCGCGCCCGGATCAAGCGTGGTCTGTGCACGCGAGCTAGGCGCGGCCGACGGCTGGAGCCAGTAGCGCAACCCTTCGACCGGCAGCGCGAAGCCGAGCGTGTTCTGCATGAGTTGAGATACGTTGTCGGCGCTGACGGGTTGCCGGTTCGGCAATTCGAGCGTCGCGAGCGACGGCGATGAAGTCACGATCGCCATCGTCTGGCCGAGCGGATTGCGCAACTGCAGCGTGACGGTGTCGCCCGTCTCCTGCCAGTCGAAATTGCCGTAGGCGTTGCGCGGCGTGCCGTTCTGGTCGTTGTACTGCACGGCGAAGCGTCCGTGATACATGCGGCTCGTCTGCGTCGCGAGCGACGTGGATGCGTTCGTCGTCGTGGGAACGCGCGGTTCCAGCGCGCAACCGGACATTACCAGCGCGGCGGCCGCCGCGATGCCGAGCGCGCCGCGTCGAAGCGATGCGCCGGCGAATGAATCGAATGCGATCAAAGGTCGTTCACCTGAAGTCGTTTCAGCGTTTTGACGAGCGTGTCGTTGTCAGGTTCGAGCTTCTGCGCTTGCCGCCATGTGGCGCGCGCCTGATCCTGCTGCCCTGACTTCCACTGCACCTCGCCCAGATGCGCGCCGATTTCGGCGTTCGGCTGAAGGTTGTAGGCGTTCTTGAGGATCTTCTCCGCCTCGGCCGCATTGCCCTGACGGAAGCGCGCCCAGCCGAGACTATCCATGATGAACGCGTCGTTCGGGGCGAGCGAAACCGCTCGTTCGATCAGCTTCACCGCTTCGTCGAGCCGCTGATTGCGATCGACGAGCGAATAGCCCAGCGCGTTGTACGCTTGCGGGTTGTTCGGCTGCGTCCGCATCAAAGTGCGAAGCTGCGTTTCCATGACGTCGTAGTGACCGTTCTTCTCGGCGGCCATTGCGTAGTCGTACGTCAGATCGGGATCGTCGGGGAACGCGGCGACCGCCTTCGCGAGATTCGCCTCCGCTTCCTTGTAGCGATGCGCCTCGAAAAGAATCGCCGAATCGGTGCGTGCGAGCAGCGCCAGATCGCGCGGATCCGAGCTTTGCAGATTGCCGATCAGCGCGCGTGCATCGTCGACCTTGCCTTGCTTCGCGAGCAGTTGCGCGCGCGTGATCTGCGCAGGCAAATACTGCTGGCTCGTGCGCGGAATCTTGTCGAGCCACTGGCTCGCGGCGTCGTCGTTCTTTTGTTCCAGCGCCAGTTGCGCGAGATAGATATAGGCCTGACCAGGATCCGCGCCCGGCGTGTTTTCCGCCGCCTTCGCGTATTGGTTCAAGAAGTCCTGCGCCTTGTCGAACTGCTTTTTCTGGATGTTGATGAGCGCGAGCGCCATCAACGGCGTCAGGTCCTTCGGGTCGTTCTTGCGCATGATCTCGAACTGCTTCTGCGCGTCGTCGAGCCTGTCGGCGGACAGATACAACTGCGCGAGCGCGAGCCGCGCGTCATGCGATTTCGGATTCTTGTCGACGTATTTCTCGAACGACGCGATGCCTTCCTTGCGCTCTTCCGGACCCATGCGCGCAAGCGTCAGCGCGGCGGGCAGGTAGTCCGGCTTGAGTTGCAACGCCTTTTCGAGCGATGCCTTCGCGCCCGGCGGATCATCCGCGACGAGCTGCTGACGTGCGAGCGCGAGTTGCGCTTCGGGCCGGTTCTGATCGTTTTGCGTCAGGTCCTTGAGCACGTTCAGGCCACCGACACGATTCGGCCCGCGCGCGAGTAAGGTCTGAAGAGAAAGTATGGCGTCGCCGCGCTGGTCCGGTGCCACCTTCGCGAGTTCGCGTTCGAGCGTCGGCTTCGCGTCTTCGGGCTTGCCGCCGACGATTAGCAGCGATGCGCTCAACTGCGCCGCGCGATCGGAATGCGGCGCGAACTGCTGCCAGAGCTGCGCCGACGTGAGCGCGTCGTTCGGGCTTTGCGCGGCGATCGCGATTTCAGTCGCGCGCTGCGCGAAACGCGGATCGTGCGTGTCGCGGGCCAGCGCGAGATAGGTCTGGAATGCGGGCGCGGGCTGGCCGCGCTGCAATGCGACTTCGGCCGCCAGAACCTGGAACACGATCTGGCTCGACATTGTCACATTCGGCAGATCCTGTGTCTCCGCGCCGCTGACGGGCGCGGTCAGCAGATCGGCGGCGTTTTGCGCGTCGGCCTGATCGTCGGCGCTCGGAACGGGCGTGGCGTTCTGCGCCTGGGCGTGCGCGGGCGCGAACGCGAGCGCGGCCATCGCGAGCGCAACGGCGCCGGCGATTCGCGACATTGGCACGGCGAACGAATGCGTCGAACTGGACTGACGCTTCGCAAACAGCTTCATGACGAACGAGTTCATGGAAATCCAGACGATGTTTCAGTCGATTGTAACGCGGTCGCTAAAATACCGGCACAAACGCCAGAGCAAGTCTCTCTCCAGAAAAATGCCCGAACTGCCGGAAGTCGAAGTCACTCGCCGCGGAATCGAACCCTATGTCGCCGGACGGCGCGTCGAGCACGTCGACGTGCGTACGCCCGCGCTGCGCTGGCCCATCCCGAAGCATCTTCCGAAGACGCTCGGCCATCTGAAAATCGACAAAGTAGAGCGGCGCGGGAAGTATCTGCTGTTCGAAACCGTCGAAGGCTGGCTGATCGTCCATCTCGGCATGACCGGCACGCTGCGGGTGCTGCGGCATGTGCCGCAGCCGCCCGAGGCGGCGAAGCACGATCACGTCGATATCGTATTCGACGATTTCATTCTCCGTTTTCGCGATCCGCGCCGATTCGGTGCGATTCTCTGGCATCCGCGCTCGGACGGCGACGTGCTCGAACATCCGCTGCTCGCGAGCCTCGGCGTCGAGCCGTTTTCGCCGGAGTTTTCGGGCGCGCTGCTGTTCCGCGAGACGCGCGGGCGCAAGGTGTCGGTGAAACAGGCGCTGCTCGCGGGCGGGATCGTGGTGGGCGTCGGCAATATCTATGCGTCGGAGAGCCTCTTTCGCGCGGGCATCCGGCCGACGACCGCCGTCGGGCGCATCTCTCTCGTGCGCTATGACCTGCTCGCGGACGCCGTGCGCGTGACGCTCGCCGCCGCCATCGACAAGGGCGGCAGCACGCTGCGCGATTTCGTCGGCAGCAACGGCGAGTCGGGCTACTTCCAGCTCGACTATTTCGTCTATGATCGCGCGGGCCTGCCGTGCCACGTCTGCGGCACGGCGATCAGGCAAATCGTCCAGGGACAGCGCTCGACGTACTTCTGCCCGCGCTGCCAACGCTAATATCCGATGCTCGCTCTCACCGATTTTTCGTCGCGCCTCATCGCGTGGCAACGCATTCACGGCCGTCACGACCTGCCGTGGCAGAACACGCGCGATGCTTACCGCATCTGGCTGTCGGAGATCATGCTGCAGCAGACGCAGGTTTCCACCGTCATTCCGTACTACGCGCGATTTCTCGAACGCTTTCCGACGGTATCGGCGCTCGCCGATGCGCCCATCGACGACGTCATGGCGCTCTGGGCCGGGCTCGGTTACTACTCGCGCGCGCGCAATCTGCACCGCTGCGCGCAGGCCGTCGCGCACGAGCACGGTGGCGCGTTTCCGCAGACCGTCGACGAACTCGCGCTGCTGCCGGGCATCGGACGATCGACGGCAGCGGCGATCGCGTCGTTCGCGTTCGGCGCACGCGCGACGATCCTCGACGGCAATGTGAAGCGCGTGCTCGCGCGCGTATTCGGCGTCGAAGGTTTTCCGGGCGAGAAGAAAGTCGAGAAGGCGATGTGGACGCTCGCGGAATCGCTCTTGCCGGAAGCCGCGAACAACAACGATGTGACCGCTTACACGCAAGGCCTGATGGACCTCGGCGCGACGCTGTGCGTGCGCGGCAAGCCGGACTGCGCGCGCTGTCCGTTCGCATCGGATTGCGTGGCGAAGGTCGAAGGGCGTCAGCGCGAGTTGCCCGCCGCGCGCCCGAAGAAAGCCGTGCCGACGCGCAAGACATGGATGCTGGTCCTGAGGGACGGCGATTCGATCCTGCTGCAGAAGCGTCCGTCGATCGGAATATGGGGCGGATTGTGGAGCCTGCCCGAAGCGGCGGACGAAGCCGCGCTAGCGCAAGTCGCGCAGCGTCTCGGCGCCGATGAACATCTGCAGCGACTCGCGCCGATGTCGCACGCATTCACGCACTTCAAGCTGGATATCGAGCCGCGGCTCGGCGAGGCGCGCCAGGCGCCGCGCGACTTGATGGACCTCGAAACCGTCTGGGCGTCGCTCGCGAAGATCGACGCCTATGGCGTGCCCGCGCCGGTGCGCAAGCTGCTCGACGCGCTGACAGGCACGCTTCTCTAAAGCAGTTGATGATGCTGCATGTAGTGATGCACGACGTCGATGCGCGCGCCGGCGTCCATCAACTCCATGAGCTTCTGGCGTGCGCGCATCGGGATCGGCAGGATTTCGGCGAGGCGGTTGGAGACCCAGGTGGGATCGTCGTATAGAAAGGGCTCGACGAAGGGCAGATTCTGCGGCTCGCGTTCCTTGATCGTGTCGATGATGCGCTCCAGCACTTCTGCGCACGCGCCGAATTTCGCGAGCGCCTCGGCGCCCTGCAGCGGCTGATCTTCACCCAGCAACTCGGCCGTGCCGACGATCAGATTGCTCGGCTCGACACGATGATCGGTGAGCCGGAAACGATCGGTTCCGCGTGCCTGCACGAGCAGGAGACCGAAGGTATCGACATCGCATTCCGCGATTTCAGCCAGGCAGCCGATGCTTTCCGGCACCGACGGATCGCCCGGCGAGGCGACTTCGTGCCCGCTCTTGAGCAGGCACACGCCGAACGGCGTCTGCTCGCGCAGACACTCGCGCGCCATGTCCAGATAGCGTGCCTCGAATATCTTGAGCGGCAGCAGGCCGCCGGGAAAAAGCACGGTGTGAAGCGGAAACAGCGGCAAGTCGGCCAGAACAGGATTCGCGGACATCGCGTCCCTCCAGGATGGACCGCCGGCGCGGGCGATCAGGTTCGCGTGTGGATCGCGCTACCCGGCGGGGATGGGCGCGTCACGATGCCGCACGATCACATTTGCCGTCTCGCAAAAGCGCGCGGCGAGCGCCTCCGCGATGAACACCGAGCGATGCTGGCCGCCCGTGCAGCCGATCGCGACAGTGAGATAGCTGCGGTTGTCGTCGCGAAAACGCGGCAGCCATTTGCCGACGAACGCGCCGATATCGTCGATCATCTCGCCGACCAGCGGCTGCGCGGTGAGGAAATCGATGATCGGTTTGTCGAGGCCCGTGAACGGGCGCAATTCGCGGTCGTAGTACGGATTGGGCAGCGTCCGGACGTCGAAGACGAGATCGGCGTCGAGCGGCACGCCGCGCTTGAAGCCGAACGATTCGAACATCAGCGTGAGGTCGGCGGCGTCGGTTTCGACGAAGCGCTTGACCCACGCGCGCAGAACGTTCGCGCGCAAATTGCTCGTGTCGATCTGATGGCCGTATTCCGCGAGGCCCGCGACCAGTTCGCGCTCGCGTTCGATCGCTTCGGCGAGCGAGTTCAGCACGCCGACATCGGCTTCGCGCATCGGCGGGCCCGACAGCGGATGACGCCGGCGCGTCTCGGAGAAACGCTGGATCAGCGACTGCGTGCTCGCGTTGAGGAACAGCACGCGCAGATCGAAGTCCTTCGAGAGCTTGTCGATGATGGACGGCACTTCATCGAGCGAGAGACTCGAACGCGCGTCGATCGCGACGGCGAGGCGCGTCTGGCCTTCTTTCGCGAGATAGTCGGCGAGTTCGGGCAGAAAGCGCGGCGGCAGGTTGTCGACGCAATAGTAGCCGCCGTCTTCAAGCGCGTTCAGCGCAACGGACTTGCCGGAACCGGAGATGCCGGTGATCAGGATGATACGCATGGGTCTCGGGAAATTCGCTTTTCCTAAGCTTAGCACCTGCGCCCGATTCGTTTCGGCGCGCGCTCAGATCAGCTTGCCGGGAAACTGGCTGTCGGGATCCTGCATCGCAAGGCGTTGGCGATCCATGAAGTCGCGCAAGGTATCGATGCCGCGCAGTTGCAGAATCGTGTTGCGCACCGCGGCCTCGACCAGCACGGCGAGGTTGCGGCCCGCGGCGACCTGAATCGTCACCTTGCTGATCGGCAGGCCGAGCACGTCGACGGTCTGGCTTTCCAGCGGCAGGCGCTGGAATTCGCCGTCCGGCCGGCGCACGAGTTGCACGATCAACTTGAGCTTCATCTTCCGGCGCACGGCGGTTTCACCGAAGATCGTCTTGATGTCGAGCAGTCCGAGGCCGCGCACTTCGAGCAGATTTTGCAGCAGCGGCGGACAGCGGCCTTCGACGAAATCGGGGCCGAGGCGCACGAAATCGACGGCGTCGTCGGCGACGAGTCCGTGGCCGCGGCTGATGAGCTCCAGACCGAGCTCGCTCTTGCCGAGACCGGAGTCGCCGGTGAGCAGCACGCCCATCCCGAGGATGTCGATGAACACGCCGTGCAGCGTCGCGCGCGGCGCGAGAATGCGCGACATGTACGCGCGCAGGCTGTCGATAACGGCCGCCGCCGACATGCGCGTCGTGAAGAGCGGCGTCGACGAGCGCGTGCAGCGCAGAACGAGCTCCGGCGGCGCGCCCACTTCGCCCGCGACGACTAGAAACGGCGGCTCGAGCGCGATCAGCTCGGCCATGTGGCGCGATCGGTCTTCGTCGGACTGGCGCTGGTAGTAGTTGATCTCGGCGTCGCCGAGCACCTGGATACGGTTCGGGTGAATCAGGTTCAGGTGACCGACGAGGTCGGCGCTCGACGTCGCGTTGGCGACCGTCTCGCTCGAAAAGCCGCGTTCCCAGCCTTCATGCCCGGTGAGCCAGCTGAGCTTAAGAGCGGCGGCGTTGTCGTCGAAAATGCTTTGGGCGTTGATGCTGGACGTATCCATGAGACCGGAACTCCGTTGGAAGCCGGGAGCAGCCTTTGCGTCACGACGAAGCGGGTCGCTTCGATACGCTGCATGGCGCTGCGTTTGACCGATTGTGCCCCAGAAGCCTTGCGTAAGCGAGGCGCGCCCGGCGCGGAGGCGGCACGGACGCGCAACGCTATGTTCGGGTGGCTATTACGGTTGCCATTGCGTGAGCACCTGATAGAGCGCGTCACGATCTTCTTCCTTGTGCAGACGCTCGCGCGCCTCGGTGTCGGAGAGCAGTTGGGCGATCTCGGACAGAATTTCAAGATGCTGCTGCGTCGCCTGTTCGGGCACAAGCAGGAAGATGAGCAGAGAGACCGGCTGGCCGTCGGGGGATTCGAACGCGACGGGTTCGGCGAGACGCACGAAGGCGGCGAGCGGTTGCTTCAGCCCCTTGATGCGGCCGTGCGGAATGGCGACGCCTTCGCCGAGGCCGGTCGAGCCGAGGCGCTCACGCGCGAAGAGGTTGTCGGTGACGGTGCTGCGAGCGATGCCGTTCTGGTTCTCGAAAATCAGGCCCGCTTGCTCGAATACGCGTTTCTTGCTGGTAACGGACAGTCCGAGAACCACGTTCTCGATGGGAAGAAATTTGGCTAAACGATTCATGTTGGCAGGCGAAAGCGTGGCCTGATAGCTCCTCATCGTGGCCGCTGTCTGAAAGCGCTCACGGCGATGGTGAAACGGAAAGTGCGCTGGCGGCGTTGCCTGCAGCGTGCCTGTCGTGCGACCCCGAAAATTACCGGACCATTATAGAACAGGGCACTGCCCGATGGTGCGCCGCGCAATGGCACGGTTTTCAATTCAATGTGCAGGACAAAGCCCTGAAAATCAATGGCTTGTATCACCTAGCGGCAGAAATCCAACAAAAAAGCCGCCAGTCGGGGCGGCTTCGGTTCGGTGCATGCGCCGATCCATCGTTTCCGGATATTCGAGGACTCCCTCCAATCAGTCCCGCCGTCCTGTGGCGGCGGGTTTTGCTGTCATCCGGCGATCAGACTTCGTGCATGCCGTGCTTCATGCTCACGGCGACGGCGCTTCCATCTCATGCGACTCGCCGCGGTACTTCACGGATTCATGGGCGTGGCCCTGGATCTTGTCCTTGTGCTTGATGACCTGCCGATCCAGCTTGTCGACCATCAGGTCGATGGCCGCGTACATATCAGCGTCACAACTCTCGATGAAAATGTCCTTGCCCTTCAGGTGCAGGTTGATTTCCGCCTTCTGCCTCTTTTCCTTTTCCCTATGATTGTCGACCGAGAGGACCACGTTGCCGTCGATCACTTGATCGAAATGACGGAGCACCCTGTCCAGTTTCGTGATCACATACTCGCGCAACGCAGGCGTCAATTCGAGGTGGTGTCCACTGATCTTCAGATTCATAGTTGCTCTCCAAGCTAATGGCCGCTAGGCCACGTCGGCTCGTCCGATACCGGTCGGCAATGTGTCCCGCCGGCGCGTCATCCTGGCGCGCTTGACAAACGGGGCGCATCGGCCGGCACGTCCGCGCTTTCGCGTTGCGGCCGGTAAACGCCCATCGCAACACGCGATGGACTACAGAGACGGGTCATAGAGACTTGCGCAGATTCACTGCCGGGATCTTGAGGGCTTCGCGGTACTTGGCTACGGTGCGCCGCGCTACCACGAATCCTTGTTCCGCCAGCAGTTCGGCGATGCGGCTGTCTGAAAGAGGAGTTTTGGGGTCTTCCGCTCCTATCAGTTGCTTGATGAGGGCCCGGATCGCCGTTGACGATGCCGCGCCTCCTGTGTCGGTCGAAACGTGCGATCCAAAGAAGTACTTAAATTCAAGCGTCCCGAATGGGGTGAGCATGTACTTGCCCGTGGTCACACGAGAAACCGTCGACTCGTGTAAACCCAGCGTATCAGCAATCTCCCGCAAAACCAAGGGGCGCATGGCGATTTCGCCATGTGCAAAAAAGTTCTTCTGACGCTCGACAATTGCCTGCGCGACACGCAGGATCGTCTCAAACCTCTGCTGAATGTTCTTGATGAGCCAGCGCGCTTCCTGAAGCTGCTGACGCAACGAACCGCTGCCCGGATCGCCGCGATTGTTGCGCAGGATGTTCGCGTACAAATGGTTGATGCGCAGCTTCGGCACGATCTCCGGGTTGAGTTCAGCCGTCCAGCCGCCCGACGTCTTGCGCACGAGAATGTCCGGAACGACGTAGTCTGCTTCGCTCTTGCCATACGCCGCGCCCGGAAACGGCTCCAGCGACTTGATCAGCAAATGTGCGTCCCGGAGGGCGTCGTCGCTTGCCTTCAACTGTTTGCGCAGGCGCGTGAAGTCGCGCGCGGCGAGCAATTCCAGATGATTCGTGACGATCTCGAGCGCCAGCGTGCGCGTTGGCGAGCCATCGAGCCGCAGCAACTGCAGTTTCAAGCATTCCGATGCCGAGCGTCCGCCCACGCCGGGCGGATCGAAACTCTGCAGCAACGCGAGTGCCGCGCTCAGTTCGTCGAGATCGACTTCGAGTTCTTCGGGAAGATCGGTTTGGACTTCGTCGAGCGATGCCGTGAGATACCCGTCCTCGTCCAGCGACTCGATCAGAAACGTGACGAGCGCCCGATCGCGCTGATTCGCCGCGGTCATGCGCAACTGCGCCGTCAGATGGTCGCGCAGCGTCGTGGTCGATTCGTGGATTTGCAGCGGCGGCAGATCGTCGTCGTCGGAAGCGTTGTTAGAACGGCCGTAGTCTTCCAGATTCCATGAACTCGAGTCCTGACCGCTGTCCGAGCCCAGGCCGTTGTACTCGTCGACGCCTTGCGGCTCGCTGTTTTCCGAACGCTCGGAACTGGAACTGCTCGACGTGGAGCCGTTGCTCATCATCGAATCGGGCGGCGCGCTCGATGTGGCCGGCGCCGCGATCAGCGAACCGTCCGCGGCGACGCGCAAAGGGCTCGCAATCCAGTCGTCGTCGTTCTCGAGCAGCGGATTCTGAGCGATGGCCATCGCGACTTCCTGCTGCAGTTCGAGCGTCGACAACTGCAGCAGCCGGATCGACTGCTGAAGTTGCGGGGTCAGCGCAAGATGCTGCGAGAGGCGGAGTTGGAGGCTGGCTTTCATGGCAAAGTTTTAATCATTGTAGAGAGTTTGCCACGCGCGCGAAACCTCGCGGGGATTCCAAAAAAGCGCATGCCGCCCACGGGGGCGGCACGTAAGTTTTGCAACTTTCGCATGATGCGGCGCACTATCAATGCGGCCTTTGCGACGGTGCGCTCACATGCGGAAATGCTCGCCGAGATAGACGCGGCGCACGCTTTCGTTCTCGATGATTTCGCTCGGCGCGCCCGCCGCGAGCACGGTGCCGTCGCTGATGATGTACGCGTGATCGCAAATGCCGAGCGTCTCGCGCACGTTATGGTCGGTAATCAAAACGCCGATGTTGCGCTGCTTCAGAAACTTCACGATTTTCTGGATTTCCAGCACCGCGATCGGATCGACGCCCGCGAAGGGTTCGTCGAGCAGGATGAAGCTCGGGTTGGTCGCGAGCGCCCGCGCGATCTCGACGCGACGGCGCTCTCCGCCCGACAGCGACAGCGCCGGATTCTCGCGAAGATGCGCGATCTGCAACTCGTCGAGCAAGGCTTCGGCGCGCTGTGTTATGGCGTCTTTTGACAGGCGTTTGCCCGACGCATCGGTTTGCAGTTCCAGCACCGCGCGGATGTTCTGCTCGACAGTGAGCTTGCGAAACACCGATGCTTCCTGCGGCAGATACGACAGGCCGAGGTGCGCGCGCTGGTGGATGGGCAGAAGGCTGATCGAGTTGCCGTCGAGATCGATTTCGCCGGCATCGAGCGGCACGAGACCGACGATCATATAGAACGACGTGGTCTTGCCCGCGCCGTTAGGGCCGAGCAACCCGACCACTTCGCCGCTCTTCACATCGAGCGACACGTCCTTCACCACGGTGCGCGAGCCGTAACGCTTCTTCAGATTGCGGACGACGAGCGAACTCGACTCGCCTTCCGGCTTACGGTGGGGCATGGCGGGCGAATTCACTGCTGCGGCGTTCCTTGAATGGTATTCGACGGAGAAAGCGTGGCAGGCGAACCGTTCAGCGGCGCGGCGCCGCCTGAACGCGGCGCGAGCATCGCGCGCACGCGGCCGCTCGGATTGCCGGGTCCGGCCTGGTCCTTGCCCGCGCTCGCCGTGTAGAAGTCCTTCTGGCCGTCATAGGTGATCACGCTGCCGTGCACTTCGTCCTGCACGGTCGTCAGGCCTTGCAGGCGGCGCACGACCGCGCGCGTCGTGAGCTTCGTGAAGTCGTTCTTGCCGTCGTAATCGATTCGCACCGCGTTGCCGTCGATGTACTCGTTCAGACCGTCACGCTTCTGACGGAAATACGAGAGATTGTTGCCGGTCGACGTGCCGGTGGCGTACTGATAACCCTGCGGGTCTTGCGTCACCTCAACGCGGTCGGCCTTGATCACGATCGTGCCTTTCGTCGCGACTACGTGACCGGTGAAGATGTTCTTCTGATTGAGATCGTCGTACGACATGTTGTCCGCTTCGATGTTGAGCGGCTTGTCGCGGTCGGCCTTTTCGGCGTGCGCCGGCAGCGCGGCCAGCGCGACCGCGATGGTCAGGGCGGCAGCGAGCCCGGCCCGCACGGCGTGCGTGGCACGGCGCGCGAGCATTGCGCGCGCAGGGCCGCCATCGGGACGAGGGAACCTTTCGTTCATGCAGTCACAATTCGGATGGGAGTGCCGGGATTACTTGGACGAACCGCCGTTGATATCCGTGGCTGCGATCGCGCCGCGCACGTTACCGAACAGCTTCATCACCCGGGTCACGTTGTTGTAGTTCATGCCAGAGGCCGTCATCACCGACGGGCCGCGCTGAAGTCTAACCGGTTTTTCCGTTTCGATGACATCGTCGTTCACCAGCACGCGAAAATGCTGGGAATCCGCCTGCATCTGCGGATCTCCGTAACCGGCCGCGCGCACGATGCGCGCGTCGTCGTAGAGATCGACGATCGAGACGTCGCCATTGACCGTGCCGCGCTGGGCCGTCGCCGTGACGGTCGGCTTCATCGGCTGGAACATTCGCATCGCGGGCAGCGTGAGCTCGCTGATCTCGTCGTCTTCGTAATGCACCATCGACTTCGCCGTCAGACGATATTGCGTCGTGCCGGTGGCGTCGAGCTCGGAAACCGAAAAGTTGTTGGCGAAGTAGTCGGGCGTGTGGCGCTTCTCGGGCGCGGGCGCCTGCTGTGCTGGAGGCAGCGTGGCCTGCAGCAGCCAGTAGGTGATGCCGGCCAGCGCCGCCACCGCGAGAAGCGGCAGGAGCGAGGCGAGCTTTCCGGGGCGCGGCATGGCCTCAGCCTCCGAGCGCTGCGGCGAGCAGTTCGTCGTAGCGATGTTGCGCGCGCAGGATCGCGTCGCAGACTTCGCGCACGGCGCCGTGGCCGCCGCGCGCTTCCGCGACCCAGTGCACGCGCTGAATTACTTCGGGATGCGCGTTCGCGGGCGCGGCCGCAAAGCCGCAGCGGCGCATCACCGCGAGATCCGGCCAGTCGTCGCCCATGTAGCCGCATTCGTCGGCCGGAATGCCGGTGGCTTCGAGAAGTTCGGCGAGCGCGACGGTTTTATCGCCGACGCCCTGATAGAGATGGGTGATGCCCAGTTCGCGCGCGCGCGCCGCGACGATGCCCGATTGCCGTCCCGTGATGATCGCCGTCTGCACGCCGACCGACTGCAGCATCTTCACGCCGTGGCCGTCGAGCGAATTGAACGACTTCATCGCGTCGCCTTCGGCGGTGAAATAGAGACTGCCGTCGGTGAAAACGCCGTCGACGTCGAACACCATCAGCTTCAGACGGCTCGCGCGTTCGGCGGCGGTGAGAGGCTTCTGCGCCATCAAATTACCTTCTTGGAGAAGAGGTCGTGCATGTTCAGTGCGCCGATCAGCGTCGCATCGGCGTCCACGACCAGCATCTGATTGATGCGAAAGCGCTCCATCAGTTCCACGGCTTCGACCGCGAGATGATCCGGCGCAATCGTGCGCGGATTACGGGTCATGACATCGGCGAGTTTCAACGCGCGGAAATCGCCGTCGCGCTGCAGGATGCGGCGCAGGTCGCCATCGGTGAAAATGCCGTGGACGTGACGATTTTCGTCGATGACCGCGGTCATGCCCATGCGCTTGTCGGTGATCTGGAAGAGCGCGTCCGCAACGGTTGCGTCGAGCGAAACGACCGGCACTTCGTCGCCTACGCGCATCACGTCGCGCACATAGGTGAGCAGGCGCCGCCCGAGCGCGCCGCCCGGATGCGAGCGCGCGAAGTCGTCGGGACCGAAGCCGCGCGCGTCGAGCACGGCGACGGCGAGCGCATCGCCGAGCGCCATGGCGGCGGTCGTGCTGGCCGTCGGCGCGAGATTCATCGGACACGCTTCCTTTTCGACGCGTGCATTCAGATGCATGTCCGCCAGTTGCGCGAGACTCGATTCGGGACGGCCGGTGATCGCGATCAGCTTTGCCCCAAGCCGCTTGATGAGCGGCAGAATGGCGACGAGTTCCTCGGTTTCGCCCGAGTTCGACAGCGCGATGAAGATGTCGTCGGCGGTGACCATGCCGAGGTCGCCGTGGCTCGCTTCGGCCGGATGCACGAAGAACGCCGGCGTGCCGGTGGAGGCGAGCGTCGCGGCGAACTTGCGCGCGACGTGGCCCGACTTGCCGATGCCCGAGACGACCACGCGGCCGCGGCAGCCGAGCAGCGTTTCGACCGCGTTCGTGAAGTTGTCGTCGAGGAGTTCGGAGAGCCCGCGAACGGCGTCGGCTTCGATCTGAATTACGTTGCGAGCCAGCGCCAGCGCCCGGTCGCCATTGATTTTCGCTATCATGCGCGGAGTATAGCAAAGGCGATTCCGGGCCGCCCCGTACGGAGCCCGGTGCGCCGCCGTCTATCCGCCCCCGCAAGCCCTGTCGTCAGGGGCCTTTTTAAGATGCCGGAGCGCCCGATTCACGCGCCTCGGAACGCTGACGAACGAGGACGCTAGTCGGATGCCGATTTCTCCGCTCGAAATGACGCTGTTGCTGCTGCTCTGCTCCGTGGCAGGCGTCGTCGTATTTCGCTATTTCAACCTGCCGCCGATGCTCGGCTATTTGACGGTCGGCATCATCGTCGGGCCGCACGCGGCGGGCATCGCGCCGGACACCGACCGCGCGCAGCATCTCGCCGAATTCGGCGTCGTGTTCCTGATGTTCTCCATCGGGCTCGAGTTTTCGCTCTCGAAGCTGCGCTCGATGCGGCGCATCGTGTTCGGACTCGGCGCGAGCCAGGTCGGTGCGACCATCGCGCTCGCGATGATCTTCGGCTGGATCGCCAATTTCTGGATCGGCATGTCGTGGCAGGCGAGCTTCGCGCTCGGCGGCGCGATGTCCATGTCCTCGACCGCCATCGTCAGCAAGCTGCTCGCCGAGCGGCTCGAGCTCGAATCCGAGCACGGCCGCAACATCTTCGGCGTGCTGCTGTTTCAGGATCTGGCGGTCGTGCCGCTGCTCATCATCATCGCGGCGTTCGGCAACGGCCAGTCGTCGCAGCTCGCGATGTGGCTCGGCATCGCCGCGGTGAAAATCGTCATCGCGTTGACGGTGCTGCTTTTCATCGGCCAGAAGTTCATGACGCGCTGGTTCGACCTCGTCGCGCGGCGCCGCTCGCAAGAGCTGTTCATGCTGAACCTGCTGCTCGTGACGCTGGGCGCGGCGTTCATCACCGACAAGTTCGGTCTGTCGCTTGCGCTCGGCGCGTTCATCGCGGGCATGCTGATCGCGGAGACGCCGTATCGGCATCAGGTGGAAGAGGACATCAAGCCTTTCCGCGACGTGCTGCTCGGTCTGTTCTTCGTGACGACCGGCATGCTGCTGAATCCGCGCGTGATCTGGGAGCATCCGTTTCTCGTGCTCGGCTTTTTCGTCGTGCCGATCCTGCTCAAGGCGGTGATGATCACCGGTCTCGCGCGCGCCTTCGGTGCGACGCCGGGCGTCGCGATGCGTACGGGCCTCGGTCTCGCGCAGGCGGGCGAGTTCGGCTTCGTGCTGCTGAATCTGATTCTGGATTCGCATCTCGTCGATTCCACGATCCTGCAAGCCATTCTTTCCGCGATGCTGCTCTCGATGCTCGCCGCCCCGTTCATCATCCAGAACGCGGACCGGATCGTGCTGCGGCTCTCGTCGACGGAATGGATGCTGCAATCGCTGCAAATGACGAAAATCGCGACGCAGAGCCTGAAGCAGAGCGGCCACGTCATCATCTGCGGATACGGCCGCGCCGGACAGAACCTCGCGCGCATGCTGGAGCAAGAGGGCATTTCGTATGTCGCGCTCGATCTCGACCCGGATCGCGTGGCGGCGGCAGCGGCGGCGGGCGAATCGGTCGTGTTCGGCGATGCCGGACGGCGCGAATCGCTGCTCGCGGCGGGCCTTCATCGCGCGGCGACGGTCGCGATCACGTACGCGAACACGCCGTCCGCGATGCGCGTGCTGCACAACATCCACGAACTCGCGCCGACTTTGCCGGTGATCGTGCGCACCGTCGACGACGCCGATCTCGAAAAGCTCACCGCGGCGGGCGCGACGGAAGTGATTCCGGAGATCGTCGAGGGCAGCCTGATGCTCGCATCGCACACGCTCGTCCTGATGGGCGTGCCGATGCGCCGCGTCGTGCGGCGCGTGGAGGAAATGCGCGATGCGCGCTACAGCCTGCTGCGCGGCTATTTCCACGGCGCCGACGACGTCGACGACGACGATGGCCACGAGCAGGTCCGGCTACAATCCGTACCCATCGACGCAAATTCCGAAGCCGTCGGGCATTCGCTCGACGATCTCGGACTCGTCGGCAACGGTGTCGAAGTGACCGCGATCCGGCGCCACGGCATCCGGGGCGTCGCACCGGACCCCGAAACCAAGCTGCGCGCGAACGATATCGTCGTGCTGCGCGGCCTGCCCGAAGTGCTGGCGCAAGCCGAGGAACGGCTCTCGCGCAATCGCCGGGCAGCCTAGCTTCCCTCTTTTGTCACCAAGGCGAACGCGCGGCCTCACGGCGCGGACTCCGGAGAAGTCATGTCCATTACCCCCTCGCACGCCCAGCTCGACGCCGCGCGTTTCATCAAGGAGCGCGTGCGCACCGTCGATAACTGGCCGCAGCCCGGCGTGCAGTTCCGCGATATCACGACCATCCTGCAAGACCGCAAGGCGCTGCGCATGCTGATCGACCTGTTCGTGCAGCGCTATATCGACGAAAACGTGAACGTGATCGCCGGCATGGACGCGCGCGGCTTCATCATCGGGCCGATTCTCGCGTACGAGCTGAGCCTCGGTTTCGTGCCGATCCGCAAGAAGGGCAAGCTGCCGTACAAGACGCTCGAACAGTCGTACGAGCTGGAATACGGCCGCGCGACCGTCGAGATTCACGAGGATGCGTGCAAGCCGGGCGACCGCGTCGTGATCGTCGACGATCTCGTCGCGACCGGCGGCACCATGATGGCCGGCAAGATTCTGCTGGAGCGGCTCGGCGCGCAAGTAGTCGAGGCGGCGGCGATCATCGATCTGCCGGATCTCGGCGGCTCGAAGCTGCTGCGCGAAAATGGCGTGCCGCTTTATACCGTTTGCGAATTCGCCGGACATTGACATGCCCAACTTTCTGCTCTTTCTCGCGGCTTCCGTCGCGATCACCGTCGCGCCGGGGCCGGACAATCTTCAGGTGCTCGCGCGCGGCATTTCGCAAGGACGGCTCGCGGGCGTGGTCGCGGCGTGCGGGTTCGCATTCGGCGTGATCTTCCATACGACGCTCGCGGCGCTCGGGGTTGCAGCACTGCTGCGTTCGTCGCCGATGGCGTTTCAGGCGGTGAAACTGGCGGGCGCGGCGTATCTCGTGTGGATCGGCATCAAGGCGCTGCGCAGCCACGGCCTCGCGACCGCGCACGCGCGCCCGAGCCAGCCGCTTACGACCGTGTTCCGCCAGAGCGTGATCGGCAACATGTTGAATCCGAAAGTGACGCTGTTCTTCATCGTGTTCCTGCCGCAGTTCGTCGATCCGCACGGCGCGCAAAGCGTGATGCTGCAGATGTTCGAACTCGGCGCGCTCTTCATGCTGCAGACGGTCGTCGTGTTTTCGCTTTTCGGCATCGGCGCGGGAATGATCGGCGCGTGGCTGAAGCGCCGTCCGCGCGTGGGCGTGTGGCTCGACCGGCTCGCGGGTGTCACGTTCATCGCGCTCGGCATTCGCGTCGCGCTCAAGGACTGAGAGATGCCGCTCGCTTCGATCGTTGCCGCACGCCGCTTCGACGCCGCCGCGCACCTACCGTTCTTTATCGGCGATGAACGCGTCGGCTGGACTCGCCGATCCGACGTCGACGCGCTGCGCCGCTGGCCGGACGTCTTCGTGATCGACGCCGCTTCGGTTCGCCTGCACGCAGCGCTCGCCGATGTGAACGCGCGCAGCGCCGCGCTCGGCGCGGTCATCGGCGCGCTTTTCGCCGAAGGCAAGATTCCCGGTTGGCGCGACGAAACCTACGCGATCCGCAACGGCTTCGACGCCGCGCCGCTCGCGTTCATCGAGCGTGCGGCGTCGCGCTTCTTCGGCACGATGACCTACGCGGTGCATCTGAACGGCATCGTAAAATACCGGGATAAGGCGCCGCAGTTGTGGATCGCGCGCCGCAGCGACACCAAGGCGACCGATCCCGGCATGCTCGACAACGTCGTCGCGGGCGGCATCGGCTGGGGTTTCGCACTCATGCCGACGCTCGTGAAGGAATGCTGGGAAGAGGCGGGCATGAGCGCCGAACTCGCCTCGACGGCGACGCCCGGCCGCACGTTTCATGTGCTTCAGTCGCTTCCGGAAGGCACGCAGGCCGAGCAGATCTTCGTGTACGACGTCTCCCTGCCGCCCGATTTCGCGCCGCACAATCAGGACGGCGAAGTCGGCGAGCATCGCCTTGCGCGCATCGAGGACGTCGCGCGCTGGATCGAAGAGGGCAAGCTCACCGTCGATGCGAGTCTCGCGACGCTCGATTGCATGCTGCGTCATCAGTGGATCGACGAAGACGCGTGCGAAGGCATCGACGCGCTGTTCGAAGCGCCGCAAATTTGAAAGAACCGAACGAGGAAAGGTCATGTCGACCGAACATAGTTTTTATCTGAAGTTGTCGTGCCCGGACCGGCCGGGAATCGTGCATGCCGTGTCGGGCTTCCTGTTCAATCTCGGCGCCAATATCCTCGATTCCGCGCAGTTCGGCGACAGCCGCACCGGCGAGTTCTTCATGCGCGTGCATTTCCAGCAAGTCGGCGGCGATCCGGGCCTCGACGCGCTGCGCAAGTCGTTCAGCGATCTCGCCGATGAATTCGGCATGCGCTGGGAACTGCACGACGCATCGGTCAAGCCGCGCGTCGTCATCATGGTGTCGAAGATTGGCCATTGCCTGAACGATCTGCTGTTCCGCTATCGCACCGGGCAATTGCAGATCGAGATTCCGGCGATCATCTCGAATCACAAGGATTTTTATCAGCTCGCGGCGAGCTATGACATCCCGTTCCATCATCTTCCGCTGCTCAACGCGACGTCCGAAGCGAAGGCCGCGCAGGAAGCGCGCGTGATGGAAATCGTCGATCAGCACGACACCGATCTCGTCGTGCTCGCGCGCTACATGCAGATTCTGTCGCCGGATTTGTGCGCGAAGCTGTCGGGACGCGCGATCAACATTCATCACTCGTTCCTGCCGAGCTTCAAGGGCGCGAAGCCGTACTATCAGGCGTTCGATCGCGGCGTGAAGCTGATCGGCGCGACCGCGCACTACGTCACGTCCGATCTCGACGAAGGCCCGATCATCGAGCAGGAAGTGGAGCGCGTCGATCACAACATGACGCCGGATCAACTGACGGCGATCGGCCGCGACGTCGAATGCGTGACGCTCGCGCGCGCGGTGAAGTGGCATGCCGAGCATCGCATTCTGCTCAACGGACACAAGACGGTCGTGTTCCGCTAAATCGCGCTTTCGGAAAGACAAAGCCCGCCGGTTCAGGCGGGCTTTTTTACGCTCAGACGAGCCGCAGATAAATCAGCTCGCGCTTGATATATCCGTAGAAAATCGGCGCGGCGATGACGCCGGGAATGCCGAACGCGGCTTCCATTGCGAGCATCGCGAGTAGCAGTTCCCACGCGCGCGCCTCGATCTGCCCGCCGATGATGCGCGCGTTCAGGAAGTATTCGAGCTTGTGGATCAGGATCAGGAACGCGAGCGACGCGACCGCGGTGCCGAACGACACCGACAGCGAAATGCCGACGATGATCGTGTTCGAAATGAGATTGCCGATAACCGGCAGCAGTCCGACGATGAACGTGACGAGCACGAGCGTTTTCGAAAGCGGCAGCCGTTCGTGAAAGAGCGGCAGTGCGACGAGAAGATACAGCGCGGTGAAGACTGCGTTGATCGCTGAAATCTTGATTTGCGCGAACACGATGCGGCGGAAGGCATCGGAAAAGCGCGACACGCGCGCGACGAGCGCGGTGGAAAGCGGCAGCCGATGGTGCGTCGCCCGCGGCGCGCTCACCGCGATAATCGCGCCGACGATCATGCCGATTACGATATGACCGAAGCCGCGCGCCATCTCCTTGCCGCCTTGCTGGAGCATCTCGGCGTGCTTGTGCATCAGCTCGGTGGCTTTGTCCTTCATCTGCACGGTGTCCACGGGCAGGTAATTCGCGAGCCAGTCGGGCACGGACAGCCGCGCGCTCGACGTGATGCTCATCAGCTGATCGAGCAATTTCTGGACGCTCGGGAAGTCGCGCTCGAAATGTTCGATGGTGGCGATGGTCGCACCCGTCAGCCCGCCGACGATGATCGCCGAAATCAGCCCGACCGCGATGAGACGCGCGCCCCGGCTGACCACATGCCGCTCGATCAGCGGCGCGATCATGTGCGTAAGCTGAAAAACCAGCATGCCGGCGAGCAGGCCGCCGAGCAATTGCAGCCTGAGCGTGAGATACAGCGCCAGCAGCGCAAGGACGTAGCTGCCGATCTCGACCGCCGACAGCTTCGGCAAGCTCATGTCGCTCGTCAGCCTGACGTGGCGCGTGGGCAGGTCCCGTACACGCGCTTCCTCGTTGGCCGCTTCGTTGCGCTTCGCCATGACTGCGTTCCTTTTCCCCTGCTGCGTACGACGGTTATTCGTGCCGCGGCGCGCGCGGCGCATTTCGACGGTCCGGCTGACAGCGCTTCGGCAGCCAGACCGGCGCCGTGAATCAGGCCGCCGATTTGGCTCGTTGCAACAAGGGTGCCAGATATCTGCCGGTAAAGCTCGCCTTCGACTTCGCAACCTGCTCCGGCGTCCCCTGGGCGATGATCTGCCCGCCGCCGGCGCCGCCTTCCGGACCGAGATCGATGACCCAGTCGGCAGTTTTGATTACGTCGAGATTATGCTCGATGATTACGACAGTATTACCCTGATCGCGCAATCGATGAATCACTTCGAGCAAAAGCGCGATGTCGTGGAAGTGCAAACCGGTCGTCGGCTCGTCGAGGATATATAGCGTCCGACCGGTATCGCGCTTGCTCAGTTCCAGCGAAAGCTTGACGCGCTGGGCCTCGCCGCCCGATAGCGTCGTCGCGGACTGGCCGAGCCGGATATAGCCGAGACCGACGTCGAGCAGCGTTTTCAGCTTGCGCGCCACCACCGGCACCGCCTTGAAGAACTCGTGCGCGGCCTCGACCGTCAGGTCCAGCACTTCGCTGATGTTCTTGCCCTTGTACTGGACTTCCAGCGTCTCGCGGTTGTAGCGCTTGCCGTGACACACGTCGCAGGGCACGTAGACATCCGGCAAAAAGTGCATTTCTACCTTCAGAACGCCGTCGCCCTGACAGGCTTCGCAGCGGCCGCCCTTCACGTTGAACGAGAAGCGGCCGGGGTCGTAGCCGCGCTCCTTCGCCGCCGGCACGCCTGCGAACAGTTCGCGGATGGGCGTGAACAGTCCGGTGTAAGTGGCCGGATTGCTGCGCGGCGTGCGGCCGATCGGCGACTGATCGACGGCGATCACTTTGTCGAAGTGTTCGAGACCTTCGATCGACTCGTACGGTGCGGGCTCCGTCGCCGAGCCGTACAGATGCTGCGCGACCGCGTGCTGCAGCGTGTCGTTGATGAGCGTCGACTTGCCAGAGCCTGACACGCCCGTCACGCAGGTCAGAAGTCCGACGGGCAAATCGAGCGTCACGCGCTTCAGATTGTTGCCGTACGCCTCGACGATGCGCAGCATGCGCTCGTCCGGCGCGGTGCGCTCGGCGGGATAGCTGATCGTGCGCTTGCCGGACAGATACTGCCCGGTAATGGAATTCGCGTCCTTTTGCACCTGCACCGGCGTGCCTTGCGCGACGATCACGCCGCCGTGCTCGCCCGCGCCCGGTCCCATGTCGACGACGTAATCGGCCATGCGGATCATGTCCTCATCGTGCTCGACGACGATCACCGAATTGCCGATATCGCGCAGATGCTTGAGCGTGTCGATCAGCCGGTCGTTGTCGCGCTGATGCAGGCCGATCGACGGCTCGTCGAGCACGTACATCACGCCCGTAAGGCCGGAGCCGATCTGCGACGCGAGCCGGATGCGCTGCGCCTCCCCGCCCGAAAGCGTCTCCGCGCTGCGTTCCAGCGACAGATAATCCAGCCCGACGTTGTTCAGAAACGAGAGCCGCGCGACGATTTCCTTGATGACCTTGTCGGCGATTTCGCCCTTCGCGCCCTCCAGACGCAGCGTCTGGAAATAGCCGAGCGCATCGCGTAGCGGCCAGCCGCTGATTTCATAGATGCCGCGCGCCTGTTCTTCTGCGCCGACTTTCACGAAGCGCGCTTCGCGCCGCAGACGCGTGCCTTCGCACGCCGGGCACGGCTGATTGTTCTGGTATTTCGCGAGTTCTTCGCGCACCGCCGCCGAATCGGTCTCGCGATAGCGCCGCTCCAGATTCGGGATGATGCCTTCGAACGCATGCTCGCGGACCGACGCGCGCCCGCGCTCGTTAATGTACGAAAACGGAATCGCCTGCTTGCCCGAGCCGTACAGAAGAATCTTGCGCACTTTCTCGGGCAGATCCTCGAACGGCGCGTCGATTTCGAATTCGTAGAATGCCGCGAGGCTCTGCAGCATCTGGAAATAGAACTGATTGCGCCGGTCCCAGCCCTTTACCGCGCCCGCCGCGAGCGACAGCGACGGATGCGCGACCACGCGCTTCGGATCGAAGAACGTGATCTGTCCGAGACCGTCGCATTCCGGGCACGCGCCCATCGGATTATTGAACGAGAAAAGACGCGGCTCCAGTTCCGGCAGCGAATACGAGCAGATCGGACACGCGAATTTCGAGCTGAAGAGCTTCTCCTTTTCGGTGTCCATTTCGAGCGCGATCGCGCGGCCGTCGGCGAGACGCAGCGCGGTTTCGAACGATTCCGCGAGGCGCTGCTTCATGTCCGGCCGCACTTTGAGACGATCGATCACGACGTCGATCGTGTGCTTGTCGTTCTTCTTGAGCTTCGGCAGCGAATCGACTTCGTAGATTTTCGCGACGCCTTCGTTCGCCGTGCCGCCGCCAGAGCGGATGCGAAAGCGGATGAAACCCTGCGCCTGCATTTCCTCGAACAGCTCGACGTGCTCGCCCTTCCGATCCGCGACGACCGGCGCGAGGATCATCAGCTTGGTTTCTTCAGGCAGCGCGAGTGCGGCGTCGACCATTTGCGAGACGCTTTGCGCCTCCAGCGGAATCAGATGATCCGGGCAATACGGCGTGCCGACGCGCGCGTACAAAAGACGCAGGTAATCGTGAATTTCAGTGACGGTGCCGACCGTCGAGCGTGGATTGTGCGACGTGGCCTTCTGCTCGATCGAAATGGCCGGCGACAAACCTTCGATCAGATCGACGTCCGGCTTTTCCATCAGCTGCAAAAATTGCCGCGCATACGCCGAGAGGCTTTCCACGTAACGGCGCTGGCCTTCCGCATAGAGCGTGTCGAACGCGAGCGACGACTTGCCCGACCCCGACAGCCCCGTGATCACGATCAACTTATGGCGCGGCAAGTCGAGATTGACGTTCTTCAGATTGTGGGTGCGAGCCCCACGAATACGAATTTCTTCCACGAGTTCGTTCCGGCGTTTTTCGGGTGCTTTCGGATGTTTTCAGCGGCGCTTTCATCTGTCCGGACGGGCCACGAAGCCATTGCCGGGCGGAAAGAGAGGGGGCCAAACCTGCTACTATAACGACTTTTAAAGGGCGCAGCGCCCGAGCCCGAGGGCCGGATGCGCGTCGATCGGCCGGCGCGGGGACTTGCCGGCCAAGTACGCGAGAGCGCCGACGCATCGAGCGGCGCGCTTTTAGCCGTGCGATTCCATATAGTGCCGTTTCGAGCAAGAACAAGGCGGCCGCGCCTGGCTGCGCCGCAGGCCAGGCCAGACGCGACCCTCATCCTTTTCCCGTTTCTGATGTCCAATCCGTCTGCCACGTCCACACGTCTGTCTGCGCCGGAGTTGCGCGCGACCGTGTCGCTCGCTGCCATCTTCGCGCTGCGCATGCTCGGTCTTTTCATGATCATGCCGGTGTTTTCGGTGTACGCGAAAACCATCCCCGGCGGCGACAACGTGCTGCTCGTCGGCATTGCGCTTGGCGCCTACGGCGTCACGCAGTCGATGCTCTACATCTTCTACGGCTGGATTTCCGACAAGCTCGGGCGCAAGCCGGTCATCGCGTTCGGCTTGCTCGTCTTCGCGGTGGGCAGCTTCGTCGCGGCCGCCGGGCATTCGATGACGTGGATCATCGCCGGGCGCGTGATCCAGGGCATGGGCGCCGTTTCGTCCGCGGTGATCGCGTTCATTGCCGATCTCACGCACGAGGAAAACCGCACGAAGGCGATGGCGATGGTCGGCGGCAGCATCGGCGTGTCGTTCGCGGTGGCGATCGTCGGCGCGCCGATCGTGTTCCACTGGGTCGGCATGAGCGGGCTTTTCACGGTGATCGGCGTCCTGTCGATCCTCGCGGTGGGCGTGGTGTTCTGGATCGTGCCCGATCCGCCCGCGCATCCGGTTCACGTCAAGGCGCCGTTCGCGGAAGTGCTGCACAACGTCGAGTTGTTGCGCTTGAACTTCGGCGTGCTCGTGCTCCACGCGACGCAGACCGCGCTTTTCCTCGTCGTGCCGCGCATTCTGGTGGACGGCGGGTTGCCGGTCGCATCGCACTGGAAGATTTACCTGCCCGTGATGGCGCTCGCGTTCGTGCTCATGGTGCCGGCCATCATCGCCGCCGAGAAACGTGGAAAAATGAAGAGCGTGATGCTGAGTGCGATCGGGCTTATCCTGATCGGCCAGTTGTTATTGGGCGCGGCTCCCCATACGCTGTGGTCCGTGGCAGCCATTCTGTTCGTGTACTTTCTCGGCTTCAACGTGCTGGAGGCGTCGCAGCCGTCTCTGGTGTCGAAGCTTGCGCCGGGCACGAGAAAGGGCGCGGCGGCGGGCGTGTACAACACGACGCAGTCGATCGGCCTTGCCCTCGGCGGGGTGATCGGCGGCTGGCTGCTGAAGCTCGACGGGCCGAGCGCGGTTTTCTTCGCGTGTTCGGCGCTGGTGTTGGCGTGGCTCATCGTCGCTGCATGGATGAAGCCGCCACCGCGCAGAACAGAGCGCGCGGCCTGAGAGAAATTGGAATCATCGAATCGAGCCGACAGGGTGCAACCGAATCCACGTCTGAAGACGAGATCGGTCCAATCGCATCTTTCGGCTGACAGTTAGCAAGGAATCTACCGGAGAAATCATGGCATCAGTCAACAAGGTCATTCTCGTGGGCAATCTGGGCGCCGACCCGGAAACCCGCTACCTCCCGAGCGGCGACGCCGTGGCCAATATTCGTCTCGCGACGACGGACCGCTACAAGGACAAGGCCTCCGGCGAATTCAAGGAACTCACGGAGTGGCATCGCGTGGCGTTCTTCGGCCGGCTCGCCGAAATCGTCAACGAATATCTGAAGAAGGGGTCGTCGGTTTACATCGAAGGGCGTATTCGCACGCGCAAATGGACCGATCAATCGGGCCAGGAGCGCTATTCGACCGAAATCGTCGCGGATCAGATGCAGATGCTCGGCGGTCGCGGCGGCGCCGGTGCCGGCGATGATGGCGGCTACAGCCGCAGCGCGCCGATGGATCGTTCGGGCGGCGGTGGCGGCGGCGGCGGACGCGCGCCCGCGGGCGGTCGTGCGAGCGGCGGCTCAGCAGGCGGCGGTTCCAGCCGCCCGAGCGCGCCGGCAGGCGGCGGCTTCGACGACATGGACGACGATATCCCGTTCTGAGCGGTTCGGTAAGCTGCTCAGTGTCTAACAGGTGCGAGTCCTGTCGCAGTAGTTGGTTAGTTTGACTGCGTAGCGATGGCGTACATGTGGATGGCGACTGAAACATGGGAGCAACGCCGGATAAACGTGTCCCCCGACCCAGTCAGTGGGAGCGCGCAAATATGCAGCCCGTAACGAAAGTGAACCTGAACAAGCCTCGTAAATGTCAGCCACACGAGTATGCTGGGAGTGGTGTGGTGTAGGGTGGTTCCGCCGAGCCTCTAGAACGGGGGCGAAGGCCAGCGAGTCATGGTGGATTAACTAACCACTTGAAGCCATGATAGGAACTCGGGGTATTGAGGATGGGATGCATATAAAGCACTGAGCGGAACGAACGAGATCTCTACCCGTCGTGGCTTAACCCGCCACGTAATCGACGATATAAGGTAACCGCCGAAGTTCGGGGAAACGCGGGATAGAGAAGTCGGAGGAGGTCATAGTACTGTTGATGGCAAGGACAACATAACCTTGCCGGAGGGAAGGGCCTCTGCTTCTGTCATGCTCTTTTTGTAGGAGGCACTGCGTGATTGCGAGAGCTAAAAACACGCCGTTAGAAAGTGTGCGAGTACTGCAACGAAAGCTATACCAGGCAGCCAAGACGAATCCGACGCGGAAATTCGGTGCGTTATATGACAAAGTGTGCCAGAGCGATGTGCTGTGGTCGGCATACCAACAGGTGAAAGCCAACAAAGGTGCCCCTGGCATCGACCGACAAACCTTCGATGTAATTGAAGAGGAAATCGGTCTTGGTGATTTTCTGGACGGAATTCAATCACGGCTCAAAGCGAAGCGGTACAAGCCTCTGCCGGTCAAACGGGTGTATATCCCTAAGGCTGATGGATCGCAAAGACCGCTGGGCATACCAGTTATCGCAGATCGCGTAGTTCAGGCGGCAGTGAAGCTTGTTATCGAACCCATGTTCGAAGCGAGTTTCAAGGATTTTTCGTATGGCTTTCGCCCTCGAAAGAGTGCGCAACAGGCTCTGCGGGAAGTCTACAAATGGCTGAATTTCAAATGCCATTGGGTTGTGGATGCGGATCTGAAGGCTTATTTCGATACGATTCCACACGACAAACTGCTGCTGTCAGTGCGATCCAAGGTCATAGATCGATCCGTTGTAAAACTGATTGAGATGTGGCTCAAAGCGGGTGTGATGGAGGATATGCGAGTCCGGACGGAAACGACCGGGACACCACAGGGGGGAGTTATCTCTCCTCTGCTCGCAAACCTCTACTTGCACTGGCTGGATCACACATGGGTGAAGAAGGCGTTTGCTAATCGGCCGTACGATGCTCACATTGTGCGGTACGCCGACGACTTCGTAATTCTGTGCAACAAGAACCCCGAGTTCTATCTGGGGGAGGCCAAGAAAGTGCTGGATCGTCTTGGTCTCACGCTCAATGCGCAGAAAACACGGATAGTAGATGCCCGGGAGGAGCCGTTCGACTTTCTGGGTCACCGATTTGTAGCCCAACCGTCGAAGGTGACGGGCAAGCTCAAGTCGTACTACTACCCCTCGCCCAAGGCGATGAAATCGGTCAAGAAGAAGATTCGGGAGGTTGTCCGAACAGGACAGCACTGGAATCTGCCGCAGCTCATCAAGGAGAGGGTCAATCCGATCCTTCGCGGTTGGGGAAACTACTTCAAGACGGGTAACTCAAGGAAGCACTTCTTGAGCATCGCGAACTACACGACGTGGACGCTCTGCATCATGCTTCGGAAGAAGCACAAGAAGCGAGCTAAGGGGTGGAGGGACCACCCGCCATCTTGGTTCTACGATTACCACGGGCTCTTCAAGTTGTATGGCCTGTCGGTGACCGGAGAAGAATCAAGCAGGTATGCACGCCCTGTGCCGTTGTAACGCTGCTGGCTGAAGGCAGTCGGAAAGCCGTGTGCGGGAAAACTGCAAGCACGGTTTGACGAGAGGTCGCTGGGGAGATCACTTCAAACTTGAGACCTACTCTACAAAGAATCACCGACAATTCGCGCATCGGAAGATGGGCCTCTGGCTGAAACAGCCTGAGGCCCATTTTTTTTGAGTCGGCGAGGCGCTTCCTGATTGCGGTGTGATCTATTGCTCGCGCCGGAGCCTATTCAGCGCTCGGCGCCTGGTAGTCGCGCTCGTACGCCATCAAGTGCACACCAACTATTCCGCAGTCTAATCGGATTTATCCTATGGCCTGCAAATTGGTCACATTCTATTTTTGAGGCGATTATCCGAGAAAATAAACGCAATCTTTATTTGCTTGTCGTCATCTAATTGAGGTTTTTGAAGGTTTGCGGTTTATGTGTTTCTGGTAAACGCGAATCGGAAAGCCGTGCTTAATCGTGCCGCGTGGATTAATCCGTTGCGCGCCGTTGCAGCCCACAAGCATTTTCACCGAGACCAAGAATAACCGGGGGCCTCTTGAAGCTTCGAATAGTACTGGCTGACGATCATCCTTTCGTTCTCCTTGGGATGAAGGCCATCTTCGCCGCCGCAGACGGATTAGAGGTCGTCGGCGAGGCAAATAATGCGAGCACTTTGTTGGCAGAACTCGCGGTCAAGCCGTGCGATGTGCTGGTCACGGACTTCGCCATGCCCGAGCCGGGAGCGGATGCAAATGACGGTCTCCGTCTCATTCGCAAGGTGCGCCAGGATTTCCCCGACCTCTGCATCGTCGTGCTCACCAGCGTGAGCAACGTCGCGATTTTGCGCTCCATCCTGAATGCCGGCGCGATGAGCCTCGTCAACAAGGCCGAACCCATCGAACTCGTGGTGACGGCCGTGCGGCATGCGAGCGTCGGACGCCGTTTCGTGAGCGCCTCGTTTGTCGCGGCGCTTGCGGAAGCGGGCACGGAGACCGAATTTTCGCCGGAGGAGCCGCGCCTGTCCGTGCGAGAGATCGAAGTCGTCCGCCTGTTTGCCAAAGGCCATTCGATTACCGAAATAGCAAAAGAACTCGATCGCGATGTTCGCACGATCAGCCGTCAGAAACGTGATGCGATGAATAAGCTAGGCGTAAGAAACGATCCCGGGTTATTCGCGTTTGTACGCGCACGCGGATTAGGATGAGTTTTTGGCGCACTGAAATGGTTTCGGATGCATCTTATGTATCTAAATTTTTCGATGCCGGATGATCGACCTTCTCTTTTTTGGATGTGAATTCTGGTCCGCAGGACTAGAAGGGGTTTGAGGCAATGGAGTTCTGGAACGGGAACCAGGTGTTCTCGCACGCTAAACGGATAAGGCTCGCAATAGCGGATGATCATCCTCTCGTCATCCTCGCCGTCGAGCGACTCGCTGGGAATTTTCCCAATGTAGAGGTGGTAAGTCGTCACGCTAATTCGACCCAACTCGAAGAGTCGCTTGCTCGCGGCGAGTGCGACGTCGTCGTCATCGACTATTTCATGCCGGGCGGACGTTACGGCGACGGCGTCGAGCTGATTCAGCATGTGGCGAACCAGTATCCGGAGGTCAGGATCGTCGTCATGTCGCGCAGTGGCGACGCCGCGCTCGTCAAGCAGGCGCTGGAAGCGGGAGCCCACGCGTTTCTAAGCAAGGAAGACCGGCTCGAACTGATCTACGTCGCGATTGTTTCGGTCATCGCCAATGAAACCTATCTCGGGCCCGCAATACGCCGCACGCTCGCGCTCGCGGATTCCGAAAGCCACGCGCGTTTCATTCGTCAGCGGCTCACGAGCCGCGAACTGGAAGTGATCGAGCGCTATGCACGCGGCGCGAATGTCACCGAGATCGCGAAGGAACTCGATCGCAGCGTGAAGACGATCAGCGCCCAAAAATGCGCGGCCATGCGAAAGCTCGATTTATCGACAGACGCGGATTTGTATCGATTTATCGCGGACAGTGGCTTGATCTAGACGCATCGCATAGCGCGCACGCCGCGCAAGCCCTGAGGCCAGCAAGAACGCATAACAGAATGAGAACAAGAACGCCGAAACGCGCCATCGTTGCGGATGACCATCCGGTCGTCATCAAGGGTATTCAAACCCTGCTCGAGCGAGATGGCGCGGTGCGCGTGGTCGCCACCGCGTGCGACACGCTGGAACTTGCCGAAGCAATCGATACCACGCCGTGTGACTTCATCTTCTCCGACATCGGTATGCGCGGTATCGACGGGGAAAGCAGCTCGATCACCTTTCTCAGGCGTCTGACCTGGCAGGAAAAGCGGCCGAAGATCATCGTGCTCACGATGATCTGCCAAACGCGAATGCTGGCCGGGCTCGTTCAGCTCGGCGTAGACGGCGTGATCGACAAGCGCGACGGACTCGAATGCCTGCACGACGCGATATCCGTCGCTGAAGCCGGCGGCTGTTTCCTCTCCCCAACCGTGGAGGCGGCCGTGCGCCATTTGCCCGCGACATCGCCGGCGCGCGTGGGCGTACTGAGCCGACGCGAATGGGAGGTCTTCCAGCTCTACGCTCGCGGTCTTCTGGTCCATGAGATCGCTGAGCACTTCGGACGAAGCCGCAAGACGATCGCGACGCAGAAGCGTGCCGGCATGCGCAAGCTGGGACTCGATAGCGAGGAGGAGCTGGTCGCCTACTTTCAGCAAGTCGGCCTGGTCTGAAGTGGTGTAGCCGTCGCCGATGCCCGGTTTAGGAGCAAATTGGGACGGTTCTGATTCGATCCTGATACGCAGCGGCTCAGACTCAAGACATTTGCACTCGACAGGCAAGCACGAAGCGCGGCGACTCGTAGCGGTCAAAAGCCGTGAATCGGCGTCATCGAGTTCTTGCTCAGACGGCGCAGCAACGGTCCTTGCCGCGCCGGCCCGCATCCGAAGGATTCGAATTGAGATTTCTGTTCGCGCGTTGTTTGCTCCTTTTCAGCCTGATCGCGCCATCGTTCGGCAATGCGGCCGACCCGCATGCCTACGCTTCCCAGCCGACTTCTGGACTTCGAAAAAATACAAACGACGCAACGGCCAGCGCCCAACTCGATGAGCCCGAGCGCGGTTACTTGCGCACGCTGAGTCCGATCGCCGTCGGCTTGATAGAAGCGTCACGCGGTCGTCCGGATCAGCCGCTTCAGCCGCCGGAAGTCGCGCTCGCCAAAATCGAACAGTCCCTCGGCGTCACGTTCGAGCCGAAGCGATTCAACGACTGGCCCACGGCCGCATCGGCGTTTCAACGCGGCGAAATCGAAATGATCGTCGCACCGAGCCCGCCCGGAACCTTGAACTACGCGATGCATTCCGATTTGCAGCCGCTCGACCTGTTGATCAAGCGGGCGTTCAGGCAAGCCGAGACGCAAGCCGTCGCCAGGCAGGCGGCATCCGCGACCACGCATATCTCCGCGTTGCGCTTGCTGCCTGCGCTCATCGGCATCGCAGCCGTCTTGTTCGTGACGCTGCGCGCTTTCGTCCGATTGCAGCAGGAAATGGGACGGCGCATGGAGACCGAGCAGCGTCTGGCTACGCAACTCAGTTTCCAGCAGACCATGATGGAGGTGGTGCCGTATCCCCTCGTCGCGAAGGACATGCAGAATCGCTACATCGCGGTGAATCGTGCCTTCGAAGAAGCGCTCGGCGTTCGACGCGGAGACGTTCTCGGACGCACGAGCGTCGAAGTCACGGCGTGGGGAGACGCGCACAGCCGCGTGCTTCACGAGTTGACCAGCACGACGCTCAAAACGGGTCAACGTCAGGAAGTCGAAGCGGAATTTGCCGACAACAGCAATCACTCGCGCTGCGGGCTTTTCTGGACGGGCGCGTTCAATGCGTCGAACGGGGAGCGAGCGGGCGTCGTCGGCACGATGATCGACATCACCGATATTCGCGACGCCGAAACGCGCGCGCGGCAAACCGAGCGGCGTCTTCACGACGTGACGCGATCGCTGCCGGCGGTCGTGTTCCAGTTGCGCCGCGCGAGCGACGGCACGTACAGCCTTCCTTATATCGATGGCGATACGCGTCAGTTGCTCGGTCTGGACGTCGCCGCTCTGGCCGACGATCCGATTCACGCGCTGACGCACGTCCACGACGAAGACAGCGCCCGGCTTCTCGCGGAAATCGAAACTTCGGCGCGGACACTCGAGCCGCTGCACACCGAGTTTCGTTCGACGGTGGAAGGCGTGCACCGCTGGATTCGCGCGGATCTCGTCGCGCACCGCGAAGACGACGGCGCCGTGGTCTGGAGCGGCTATTGGGCCGACGCGAGTGTCGAGCACGCCCGCGCCGACGAACTCGCCCGCGCGCGCGACGCCGCCGAAGCCGCATCGCGCGCGAAGGACGACTTCCTCGCGATGATGAGTCATGAAATCCGTACGCCGATGAACGGCGTGCTCGGGCTCGTCGAAGTGCTCGAAAATACGCGTCTGAACCCCGACCAGTCGCAAATGCTCGGCATGATTCAGGATTCGGCGAGCGCGCTCCTGCAGATTCTGGACGATCTCCTCGACTATTCGAAGATCGAGGCCGGCAGGCTGACGATCGAGTCCACGCCGATCGATTTGCGCGAACTCGTCGATAGTGCGGTGGGCCTGCTCGCCGCAAGAGCGCACGAAAAGGGCCTGCGCGTGCGCGTCGACGTGGCGCCCGAAGTGGCCGCGGCGGTCAGGGGCGACAGCGTGCGGCTCAGGCAGGTTCTCTTCAATCTTATGAGCAACGCGATCAAGTTCACGATCAAGGGCGATGTCGCGCTGCACGTTCGCGCGGTCGAGCACACCGAGTCGGCGCAGGTGATCGAACTGTGCGTGAAAGACACGGGCATCGGGATCGCTCCGGACGCGCAGCGAAGCCTCTTCGAGCCGTTCGTGCAAGCTGAAACCTCCACGACGCGGCGCTTCGGCGGCACCGGGCTCGGCCTGACGATCTGCAATCGTCTCGTCGCGCTGATGGGCGGCGCGATGAGCCTTGAAAGCGCGCTGGGCGTCGGCACGGCAATGACCGTTCGTCTCACGATGCCCGTCGAGACCTTGCATTATCAGATCGACGGATTGCGCGGCAAGCGAGGCATCGTGGCGATCGACGACGATCGCGTCGCGGCGGCCCTCGTGCACTATGGCGAGGCGCTTGGTCTGCAATTGCTGCGCTACACGCCCGACGAACTCGCGCGATCAGAACACGAGTTGCTCGAAGACATCGAGATCGTCTTTCTGAGCGATACGCACAAGCACGCTTCGCCATCCGCTTCGCGTGTGATCCACGTAACCGAAAAGCCGAAGCCGACGGGATACCGCATTCTCGAAGACGACATCCGCGTGAGCGTCAATCCGATTTCATGGCACGGCCTCGGCGCGGCCTGCGTCGCCGCATTGACAGGCATGCCGCAGGTCGCATCGGGCGTCACGCATTCGCACGAAGCGAAGATGGTGGCGCCCGACCGGGAAGACGCGCTGCGCAGCGGCAGGCTCGTGCTCGTCGCCGAAGATCATCCGGTGAATCAGGAGCTGATTCGAAATCAGCTTACCCTGCTGGGTTTCGCGTGCGATGTCGTGCACGACGGCGCCGAGGCATACGCTGCCCTCGCTGACACCCGATACGGATTCCTGATTACCGATTGCCACATGCCGAACATGACGGGCTACGAACTGGCTCGACGCATCCGTTCGGATGAAGCCGGCGCGTCGCGTCGCTTGCCGATCCTCGGCGTCACGGCGAGCACGGCGCCCGACGAATTGCGCAAGTGCCGTGAGGCGGGCATGGACCACT
This sequence comes from Caballeronia sp. AZ1_KS37, assembly GCF_023631165.1. Taxonomy (NCBI): domain Bacteria; kingdom Pseudomonadati; phylum Pseudomonadota; class Betaproteobacteria; order Burkholderiales; family Burkholderiaceae; genus Caballeronia; species Caballeronia sp. AZ1_KS37. Next base: position 398,596 of record NZ_JALQDP010000001.1, read on the forward strand.
GTCTCGTGAAGCCGACCCGGCTCGCTACGTTGCGGGAGCATCTGAACCGATGGTGGATCACGAATGAACGCACGCCCGAAGCCGAGACACATTCCGCTCAGGGAACCGATGTGCCGGCCCGCTACGATGACGAACTCGATCTGAGCGCCATGGCGCAACTATGGGGCAGCGAAGCGACCGTCAAGGCATTGCTGGATGCGTTCGTGTCGTCGTTCCGCGAGGATCTCGTGGCGCTTCGGCAATTGCTCGATCGCGGCACGGTCGATGATCTGCGGGACTGGCATCATCGCGTCGTCGGGGCGGCGAGCGTGTTGCAGTATCGGCCGCTGCTCGGCGCGCTGGAGGAGTTTCGTCGCGATCTGCATGTGAAATCGCGCGACGTGCGCCGTCGCGAGGGACTTGCGTTGATCGCGCGATGCGAGCAGCTCGTGGACCGTATCCACGCGCAAGGCGCCGCAATTCTCTGACCGGGCGCGTTCTTATTCCGTAGGTGTGCAGGGACTCGCATCGGCGAGTTCGCCATCGCGGAAATAGGCGAGCGCGAAATCGACGAACGCGCGTGTCTTGGCCGAAACGTGCCGGCGTCCCGGGTAGACGATGGACACTTCCTTGTCAGCGTCCTTGAGCGTATGGCCGGGCAGCAGTCGCACGAGCGAACCCACCTCGATATCCTGCGCCACGTAGCTCTCCGGGAGCACCGCGATTCCCATTCCGGAAAGCGCCGCCTGCCGCAACATGTGCGAACTGTTCACGCTGTATGCCGGATCGAGTTCGACGCTTTCCGTCTCTCCCGACGGTCCGATGAAGGACCACGTCGATCCATGGATATCCGAAGACGGCGCGAGAAACTCATGTGACGCCAGCGATGCCGGCCCGACGGGCGCGCGGCGTTGCGCCAGATAAGCCGGTGCGGCGACGAGCACCGCCGCGACTCTCACCAACGGGCGGTTGATCAGCATGCCGCTGTTCACGAGATGCGGCACGACGATGCCGACGTCGAAGCCCTCCGCGACGAGATCGACCGGACGATGCAGCAGCGTCAAGCGCAACTTCACGTTCGGGTATCGCTCGCGGAATCCGCGCAGCATTGGCGTGAGTCCGAGCAATGAGAATGATGCCGACGCGACGAGCTTGAGCGTGCCCGAAGGATCGACCGAACTGTTCCCCACTGATGCTTCGATCGTCTCGATCTGTTCGATCACTGCACGGCAGCCGTCCGCATAGGCGCGACCGGCCTCGGTTAGCGACACGCTGCGCGTCGTGCGGTTCAGCAAGCGCGTGTTGAGATGCGCCTCGAGCAACGAGACGTAGCGCGTTATCACGGCGTTGGATAGATCGAGCGCGTTGGCGGCACGGCCGAACGATTCGGTTTCCGCCACTTTCAGGAAGACGCGCATCGCCTGGAGTTGATTCATTGAGCGATCGATGTGAGAAGCGCATTTCGAACGCTTCGAGTATGCCGATAAATGCCGGCGGCTAAAGCGCGGCCTCGCGTGCGCGATGTTAGAGCGCGATGACATGCTGGGGAATCGGAGTGTTCTGATCGGAGACGAATGTCTCAATGCGACCACTGTGGCATGAACGCAACTCGTGTCCATAGGCGCGTTCGCACGGCGCTAATCGGATGACGCGTAAGTCCATGCGGCCTAAGCGTTAACCCATCCCGAAATTGAACTTTTCGAATTATTCGAAAAGGTTTTTGTGATTCCTTTGGCGGTTTCTCAAAAATAGCGGGCAATAAACTTTGCCGTGCCGAATATCGGTGCTGAACAAGACGAGCGAAGACGGGAGTCCGAACTCGACAGGCGTTTGGCCTGAAGCAACCCATCGAGTCTCAAGACTCAAAGGAATACACATGAAAAAGACTCTGATCGTAACGGCCGTCGCCGCTCTGGCCGGTTCGTTCGCAACTGCTGCAAGCGCGCAAAGCAGCGTCACGCTGTATGGTCTGGTCGATGCGGGCCTGACGTACGTCAACAACGTGCAAGCTCCGTTCGGCGCAGGCTACGAAAAGGCAAGCGCGTGGGGCGTGACCAGCGGCAATCTGCAGAACAGCCGTTGGGGCTTGCGCGGCGCTGAAGACCTCGGCGGTGGCATGAAAGCCGTCTTCACGTTGGAAAACGGTTTCAACATCGCGAACGGCACCAGCGATGGTCGCCAGTTCGGCCGTCAGGCTTACGTCGGTCTGTCGATGGCGCAAGCGGGTACTCTGACGCTCGGTCGTCAGAACGACGCTGTTGCCGACTATCTCGGCCCGTTGAGCGCGACCGGCTCGTGGGGCGGCACGTACTTCGCGCACCCGGGCGATCTGGACAATCTGGACGGTAACGCTTTCCGCATTAACAACTCCATCAAGTTCGTGAGTGCGAACTATTCCGGCCTGTCGTTCGCTGGCGCATACGGCTTCTCGAACACCGCGGGCAGCTTCGCCGCAAACCGGGCATACAGCCTCGGTGCGGGCTATGCGAATGGTCCGTTCAAGTTCGGCGCGGCATACACGCAAGCGAACGGTTACAACTCGAACAACGTCGGCGCGATCACGGAGGTTCCGGTAACGCTGTTCACTCCGGCCGATCAAGACACAGCACGCGTGCGTACGTTCGGTGCGGGCGGTAGTTTCACGACCGGTGCTATGACGTTCGGTCTGGTTTGGACGCAGATCCGCCTCGACAACAATAGCAACGCCGCGCTTGATTCTTCGTCGATTACCAATAACTACGAAATCAACGGCCGCTACGCACTTAGCCCGGCACTGTCGGTTGGTGCGGCTTACACCTTCACGTACGCCAAGACCGAAGTTCCGCTGGATGAGTCCAGGCGCGTTCGCCGTCACCAGTTCGGTTTGCAGACGGACTATGCATTGTCCAAGCGCACCGACATCTATGCTGAAGGCGTTGTGCAGATCGCGAGCGGCGGTGGAGACGGCGTGTACCCGCGCGCTGCTATCAGCGGCGCAGGCGACGCTTCCTCGAGCAGCCGTCAGGTTCTCCTGACGACGGGTATCCGTCACCGCTTCTAAAGCGGTCAGAGCAGTACCAAGCTGTTGTAGCTAGCTAGAGAAGGGCGCCGCGAGGCGCCCTTTTCGCATGGGCGCGCCCGCTTTCATCGAAGGGAAATGCGTCACGCATTTGAATTGATCTACCATGGCGATGCGGTCCTCCCAGCAAAACGCGCACTGACCGCGACCAGGAGAGCAATGATGATCTCGACATGCCGACCACATGTCCGCTGGATACCCATTCTGCTGCTCGCGACGCTCGCCGCGAGCCCCGCTCACGCCGACTCCGTCGCGCTAAAAGCGAACCTCCAGCCTTCGAGCGAAGTTCCGCCGCGCGTGAGCAAAGGCCACGGCATCCTCGACGCCACTTTCGACACCGACACTAAAGTGCTGACTTGGACCGCGACTTATGCGGAGCTATCGGGTCCGGTGACGATGGCGCATTTCCACGGCCCCGCGCCGGTCGGACAGAACGCGAAGGTGCAAGTGCCCGTCGACAAGAAAGCGCTCGCGAGCCCGATGAAAGGACAAGCGACGCTGACGGACCCGCAAGTCACCGATCTCATGGCGGGTCAGTGGTATTTCAATATTCACACGCAGGAGAACCCGACCGGCGAGATACGCGGTCAGGTGGTGCCTGCCGATTGACGCTCGGCGACGATGAGTTGGCAAAGCGCCTTCGCGTGCTGGGTCGTAGCGAAACGCGTGCGTCCGCACAGCGCGCATCCCACGCTCGACGTCGAACTCGCGCGCGACTACGCGTCGCGCCGGCTCTGGTCGCCGCGCGTGCCGAAAGGATGGCGGCTCGACATCCGCGAGACAATCGGCGATGCACCGCTGCGCGGCGAATGGCTCATCCCGCCGACAACGCCGCGCGCAACGATTCTTTATCTGCACGGCGGCGGTTATTACTTTTGCTCGCCCCGCAGTCATCGAGCGATTACGTTCGGATTGGCGACCCGCGCGAATGCCAGCGTTTTCTCGCTTGATTATCGTCTTGCGCCGGAACATCGCTTTCCAGCGGCGCTCGACGATAGCGTCGCGGCCTATCGTCGGTTGCTCGAAAACGGGGTGCCGGCGCAATCGATCGTCATCGCGGGCGATTCCGCGGGCGGCGGCCTCGCGCTCGCGACGCTTCTCTCGCTGCGCGACGCAGGCGATCCGCTTCCGGCCGCAGCCGTGCTGTTTTCACCGTGGACGGATCTGACGTCCAGCGGCGAGTCGATGCGAACCAACGACGGCCGCGATCCGATGTATCACGCGTCGGCGTTTCCCAAAGTGGCCGAGCAATATCTCGGCGCGGCGGACGCGCGCAATCCTTACGCGTCGCCCGTTTTCGGGGATTACGAAGGCTTGCCGCCGCTCTTCGTCCAGGCCGGCGATACGGAATTGCTCCTCGACGACGCGACCCGCGTCGCAGCCAAAGCGCGCGCGGCGGGCGTGCGCGTCGAAATGGAAATCTGGCGCGGCGTGCCGCACATCTTCCAGATCTGGGCGCCGTTCATGCCCGAGGCGCGCGAAGCGCTCGCGCACGCCGCCGCATTCATCGAATCGACGGCGGCGGCGACGAATGCTCATCGCCCGCCCATGACCTCGATCGTCTGATACGCGCGCTCGACCGCCGACGCGCCGTATCGACGCTCGAGTCTGCGCACGGTGAAGTGCCCATGCGCCATCTGCTGGAAATGGTCGATGAACACGGTGTTGACCATCGCGCCGAGCACCGCGCCGATCGCCGGAATCGACTTCGCCGCGACCTGCTCGCTGACCTGCACCGAAAACCGCGATGCGACCGTCTGCAGGAACTTGAGCAGCGCCGTCGATCCGTGACTGCTCAGACCCTTGGCGGCGATCTCGTTTGTCGCGCGCGAGACCGACTGCGCAAGCGCGCCGCGCACGATGAAATAGCCGAGATCGGCGTTGTCGTCGTCGGTTTTGGTGCCGCCCATGCCGAGCACCATCATGCATTGCAATTGCGCCTCGACTCGATGCACGTCCTCGCCTTCGCTGCGCGCGATATCGCAGATCGAGCGGAACATCAGCGTCGTCGTAACGGGCAACTCGACAGGCAACGCGAACAGTCCGAATGCGCCGCCCGCCGCGCCGGTCGTCGCGACGGCGAGTTTGTGCATCAGGTTGTGCGGCTTGTCGGGCGGCGGCGCGAGTAGCGAATCGGAGGGCGCGCTCTTGCCGAGCGTGCGCAGCGCGACCTGAAGGCATTTCTTCAGCGCGAGCTGCGTCGCGTCGTCGACTTTTTCCTGCGCGGCGGCCGGCAAGCGGCCCATCAGCTTTTCGATGGGCGCGCCGACGACACTCGCCAGCTTCATCGTCAGCGACGGGCTTTCCAGCAATTCCTTCGCGCGGGCAAGGGCCGCGAAATCTTCGGTCGTAAGCGGCGAGGTGATGATCGGCGTCGGTTCCATGCGAGGGTTCTATCCGGGAAAAGGTAAGTTGACACGCAGAATTAGAGTGCGCGCCCGTGCTATGATTCCATTTCCGTTGACTAGTCAATCATTGCGCTTACAAAGATGGCCGTTCATACAGCCGCGCATCATTCCAGCGGGCAGGTGCTGCCTTTTCGCGAATCCCTCATGGCGATGCTGGGCGTTTCGTTCGTCACGATGCTCGTCGCGCTCGATCAGACTGTGGTCGGCACCGCGCTGCCGACGATCGTCGCGGAGCTTAAAGGCTTCGATCTCTACGCGTGGGTCGCCACGTCGTATCTTCTGACTTCCGTCATCACCGTGCCAATTTTCGGACGCCTCGGCGATTACTACGGCCGCAAGCCGTTCGTGATCGCGTCGATCGTCGTGTTCACCGTCGCCTCCGTGCTGTGCGGGCTCGCCAACCGCATGATGTTCCTCGTGCTCGCGCGCGGCTTGCAAGGCATCGGCGGCGGGATGCTCGTCGGCACGGCGTTCGCGTGCATCGCCGATCTTTTCCCCGATAACGTCGTGCGCCTGCGCTGGCAAGTGCTGATGAGTTCCGCGTTCGGCATCGCGAACGCGGTCGGGCCGTCGCTCGGCGGCTTCCTCACGCAGTATTACGGCTGGCGTTCGGTCTTCTACGTCAATCTGCCGGTGGGCATCGTGTCGCTCTTTTTCGTGTGGCGCTTCCTGCCGCATCTGCGGCACGTCGCGCATGAAGGCAAGATGCGCCTCGACTGGCCGGGCGCCGCGCTGATCGCGGTGGCGCTCGGCGCGCTGCAATTGTTCGTCGAAATGCTGCCGAAACACGGCTTCGGCGCGGAATCCGTCGCGCTGCTCGCGATGAGCGTCGCCGCCGGCTTCGCGCTGTGGAAGTGGGAAATGCGCTGCGATTACGCGATCCTGCCCATCGACATGTTTCGCAACAAGGCGCTCGCCGCGCTCTTCACGCTCGCGATTCTCGGCGGTTTCACGATGTTCTCGCTGCTCTTCTATGCGCCGCTGCTGTTCCAGGGCGGCTTCGGCATGTCGCCGAAGGACGCGGGCATGATGATTACGCCGCTCGTCGTGTTCATCACGATCGGCAGCATCGTGAACGGGCGCATCGTCACGCGCCTGAAGAACGCCAATCTGATGCTGTACGTCGGTTTCGCGCTGCTCGCGGTGTCGTGTCTCGGCACCGTCGTCGCGACGCACAACATGCCGCGTTCGCTGCTGCTCGTCATCATGCTGCTCGGCGGACTCGGCCTCGGCTTCGTCATGCCGAATCTCACCGTGTTCGCGCAACAGACCGCGGGCCGCGCGCATCTGGGCATCGCGACGGCGCTTTTGCAGTCGCTGCGCATGATCGGCGGGATGATCGGCACGGCGCTCACCGGCACGCTTGTCGCGCATCTCTATGCGAGCGGCGTGAATCTCGCGCTGGAAAAAGATCACGCGATGCATTGGGCCGCTGATCTCTCCGATCCGCAAATCCTCATCAATCGCGAAGGTCAGGAGACGCTGCTTGCGCAACTGAGCGCGGCGGGGCATAACGGCGCGATGCTGCTCGAAGCCGCGCGCGAAGCGCTCGTCGCCGCGATCCACATTGGTCTCGCGCTCGCGGCGGTGATCGCGGTGGTGTCGTTGTGGCAGTCGCGCCGCGTTCCGCCGGTGCGACTGAAAGGGCCGCAAGAGCCGGTCATCCTCGCCGAATGATAGAGAAAGAGCATGAATGAACAGGACCGTATCGCCGTGGTGCAGCAATTCGGGCGCACATATCGCGCGTTCATGTCGGCGTTCGAGACGGCCGTCGGCCAGCCGATGCCGCGCTGGCGCATTCTGCTCGCGTTGCACGAGCACGCGGGCGTGCTGTCGCAGAAGCGGCTCGTCGAGCATCTGAAAGTCGACCCGGGCGCGCTGACGCGTCAGCTAAAGACGCTGGAAGGACTCGGCTGGATCGTGCGCAGCGTCGATGCACGCGACAATCGCGTGTCGAATGTCGCGCTGACGGCGCAAGGACGCGCCATCGCGGAAGATGGTTTGCCGCGACGCAATGCGTTCCTTCACGACACGATGGCTTCGCTGCCCGACGAGGCCATCGAGGCCTTGTCGAGCGCGCTGCACATGTTCGAGGGACGCCTTCAGGAAGTGGCGGCCGCGAATGCCGCATCGGCGGCCGCGCTCGAAGAAAAGGCTTAGAAGAACGTTTCGATCACTTCGGTGACGCGATACTTCGGGTCGACGACCAGAATCTGACGCCACTTGTCGAACGTCAGGCACGGATGCGAGATATCGAACGCGATCATGTCGCCGACTTTCACGTCGTCGCCCGGCTTGATGCGCAAGTACGCGTGCTGATCCATCAGGCCGAAAATCTCCCAGCCTTCGTCGGGCGATACGTCACGCGGCGCTTCGTTGCCCGGACGATAATGCTTCGCCGGCTCCGGCATGCCCGCATCGAACGCGGAATCGCGCTTGCCCAGACCGATGATCGCGCGGTCCGGTTCCGGAATCGACTGCACGTACGCCCATAGTTGCAGCGCCGGCTTCAGACCTTGGCCCGTCTTCTTCGCGATAGGATTGCGCGCGAAAATCTCGTTCTGCGCTTTCTTGTAGATGCCGACGTCGTGCGTCAGATAGCAGCCCGGCCGCAGCACGACCTCGATCGCATCGCTGTTGGCCTTCGCGAACTCGTCGGCGACGACGTCGTACCACGCCGATCCCGCGCCCGACAGAATCGCCGGCTTGCGCGCGATCTTGCCTTCGCCGATCAGCTTGCGCGTGACATCGACCGCGCTCTTCAGAAACTCGCGCACCTTGGTTTCGTCCTGCAGCACGCCTTCATACAACTCGATGCCCGCGAGTTCGATCGTGCCGTTCCAGCGCGCGATCGCGGCGAGCACGGCATCGCGCTGCGCGTCATCGCGCACGCCGGTGCGTCCGCCCGGCACCCCGAGTTCGATCAGCACGTTCAGCTTCTTGCGCACCGAGCTGAAAAATTCGCCGAGCTGATCGACGCCATCGGCTGAATCGACGAGACAGAAGAACTCGAAACTCGCGTCCGTGAGCAATTCGGCGATCATGCCCATGTTGCGTTTGCCGACGAGCTGATTCGCCATCAGGACGCGATGCACGCCGCCGCGATACGCCGCGCGCACCTGATGCGCGGTCGCGAGCGTAATGCCCCACGCGCCGGTGTCGAGCTGACGGCGGAAAAGTTGCGGCGCCATCGTCGTCTTGCCGTGCGGCGCGAGCTTCACACCGTATTCGCCGACAAAATCCTGCATCCACTTCAGATTGTGTTCGATGCGATCCGAATAGAGGACGGCGGCGGGCAGACTCACGTCCTCTTCGAGCAGATTCCATTGCAGGCGCGACGCGTCGTTCAATTGGATGCCCGTGCCGGGCACCATTCCGAGGCCCTTGCCGAACGGGTCGATCGTCGCGTTCTGATAGTTTGTAACTTTCATGTGCTGCCACTCCATCGTCCGTTTAAATAAACCCCGCGCGCAGTGCGATGTGCGTCAAGGTTGACGGTGCCATGTTAACCAAAGTAGCATCCGGGAAGGAAATGTTATTTAGTAACACGGGCTCATCGTAAACCATGAACGGCCACGCCGACACGCTCAGTTTCGACATCGTCGCACGCATCGCGGAGCGGGCGCCCGAGTTGCGCGGGGCCGAGCGCAAGGTAGCCGCGCTGATTCTCGACGACATCGTGAGCGCGTCGCGCGCGAGCATCGGCGCGCTGGCGGACAAGGCCGAGGTCAGCGTCGCGACGGTGACGCGTTTCGCGAAAGCCGTCGGTTGCGAGGACGTGCGCGAACTGAAGCTGCGGCTCGCGCAGGCGGCGGGCGTCGGACAGCGTTTCTTCCGGCGCGACGCGGACGCCGTGCCCGATTCGCTCGCCGCGCGCATCTTCGAGGAAGTGCAGGCGACGCTCGCGCAGAATCAGGGCGCGCTCGCCGCCGCGCCGATCGCCGAAGCCGCGGATGCGCTCGCGGCCGCGTCGATGATCTACGTGTTCGGCATGGGCGGCGGCTCCACGGCGCTCGCCGACGAAATGCGCTTTCGCCTCGTGCGGCTCGGGCGGCCGGTCGCGTCGTATCAGGACGGGCTGTTGCAGCGCATGGTGGCGTCGACGTTATCGAAGGAACATGTGGTCGTCGCGCTTTCGGTGACGGGGCAGACGCCCGAGATCGTCGAAAGCTGCGCGCTGGCGAGGCAGTACGGCGCGCGCGTGATCGCGCTGACCGCGCCCGCATCGCCGCTCGGCGCGCTCGCGGACTGGCTGATTCCGGTCATCGCGATCGAAACGGATTTCATCTACAAGCCCTCGTCGTCGCGTTACGCGATGATGATGGCGCTCGATTTGCTCGTCACCGAACTGGCCGTCAAGCAGGCCGATCACAGCCGCGAACTGTTGCGCCGCATGAAGCACGCGCTCGATTCGCATCGCGGCGGCGGCGAGCGTCAACCCTTGGGAGACTGATCATGGAATCGTTGAAGGCCGACACGCTGATCGTCGGCGCGCGCGTGATCGACGGCACGGGCGCGCCCGCCGTCGAACGCGATGTCGCCGTGCGCGACGGACGCATCGTTGCGATCGAGGCGCCGGGCGGTCTCGCGGACTGGACCGCCGACGACGTGTTCGACGCGCAAGGCAAAGTGCTCGCGCCCGGTTTCATCGACGTCCACACGCACGACGACACGCACGTGATCCGCTCGCCGCAGATGATGCCGAAGATCACGCAGGGCGTGACGACGGTGATCGTCGGCAATTGCGGGATCAGCGCGTCGCCGGTGACGCTGAAGGGCGATCCGCCCGATCCGATGAACCTGCTCGGTGACGCCGCCGCGTTCGCGTACCCGACTTTCGCGTCTTACGTCGATGCCGTGAATGCCGCGCGCCCGACGGTGAATGTCGGCGCGCTCATCGGCCATACGGCGCTGCGCAACAATCATATGGACCGGCTGGATCGCGGCGCGTCCGCCGATGAAGTCGCCGCGATGCGCGCGCAGCTCGAAGAAGCGCTGGGTAACGGCGCGCTCGGATTGTCGAGCGGATTGGCGTATGGCTCGGCGTTCAGCGCGCCGCCCGAGGAAGTGCAGGCGCTCGCCGAGCCGCTCGCGAAAGCGGGCGCGCTCTACACGACGCACATGCGAACCGAGTTCGACGCCATTCTCGACGCGATGGACGAGGCGTATCGCGTCGGGCGTCATGCACGCGTGCCGGTGGTGATTTCGCATCTGAAGTGCGCGGGGCCGTCGAACTGGGGACGCAGCGCGGAAGTGCTCAAGTCGATCGAAGCGACGCGCGACGGGCAGCCGGTCGGATGCGATTGTTATCCGTATAACCGCAGTTCATCGACGCTGGACTTGAAGCAGGTGACGGGCGATATCGACATCACGATCACCTGGTCGACGCCGCATCCGGAGATGGCCGGCAAGCTGATCCGCGAAGTCGCCGACGAATGGAAGGTGACGCAGCAGGAAACGGCGAAGCGCTTGCAGCCGGCGGGCGCGGTGTATCACAACATGTCGGAAGACGACGTGCGGCGCATTCTTTCGCATCCCGCGACGATGGTCGGTTCGGACGGCTTGCCGAACGATCCGCTGCCGCATCCGCGTTTGTGGGGCGCGTTTCCGCGCGTGCTCGGCCACTATGCGCGCGACGAAGGCGTGCTGACGCTAGAAGAAGCCGTGCGCAAGATGACGAGCCTGTCGGCGCGGCGTTTCAGCATCGCGGAGCGCGGCGAAGTGAAGGTCGGCTATCACGCGGATCTGGTCGTGTTCGATCCGGAGCGCGTGATCGATTCGGCGACGTTCGCGAATCCGCAGCAGGCGGCGGACGGCATCGACGCGGTGTGGGTGAATGGCGTTTTGACGTATCGCGAGCAGGCCGTGACCGGCGCGCGAGCGGGACGTTTCGTGGCGCGCGGTTCGGCATCCAAGCTGGATGCGGCCGGCGCGTTTTGAGCACTGGTTCGAGTCAGGAAAAGGAGTCTGAAAGATGAAGCGTTATGGCGTGGAAGGTGGCAAGGGACAAGGCGGCGCGCATATGCCGTTCGCACGCGCGGTCGAGGCCGATGGCTGGCTGTTCGTGTCGGGCCAGACGCCGATGGAAGATGGCGAAGTGATCAACGGCGGCATCGTCGAGCAATCGCACAAGGCGATTCAGAACGTCATCGCGATTCTGAAGGAGGCGGGTTACGGCACCGAGCACGTCGTGCGCTGCGGCGTGTGGCTGGACGATCCGCGCGATTTCGCGTCGTTCAACAAGGTGTTCAAGGAGTACTTCGGCGCGAATCCGCCGGCGCGGGCTTGCGTGGTGTCGTCGATGGTGATCGACTGCAAGGTCGAGGTGGATTGCGTGGCTTATAAGAAGGCGTAAGAAGGCGAACATGCGATCGCGGCTCTGATTCCTGTGAAGCAGAGCCGCGTCGTTATTCACTGCCGCGCCAGCCGCGCATTATCCGGCATCGGCAAGTTGAAATTCGTTCTGAACGGATTGATATCCAGCCCGCCGCGCCTCGTATAACGCGCATACACCGCGAGCCGTTCCGTTTTGCACTCCCGCATGATGTCCATGAAGATGCGCTCGACGCATTGCTCATGAAACCCCGTATGTTCGCGGTAAGACACGATATACCGCAGCAATCCCGCGTGATCGATCTGCCCGCCGTAATAGCGGATCTGCACGCTGCCCCAGTCCGGCTGTCCCGTAACCGGGCAATTCGATTTCAACAGGTTCGAAAACAACGTCTCGTCGACGGGCGCTTCATCGTGCGCGGCCTTCAATAACGAAGGATCCGGCGAGAAAACATCGCAATCGAGATCGAGCCGGTCGAGCGACAAACCATCGAACTCTTCCATCGTGAGCTTGCCGAAATCGGCCGGCGCGGCGAGTTGCACCGAAACGGTCGCGCCGCAGACGGCGGACACATCGCGCTTGATTGCCGCGCGCACGTCGTCGATCGAATCGAATTGCGTCTGCGCGAACGAGCCGAGATACAGCTTGAACGACTTCGATTCCACGATGTTCGGCGAATCCGCCGGCACGAAGAACGTCGCGACCGCGATCTGCGGCTTGCCGCGCTTGTTCAGCCACGACAGCTCATACGCGTTCCAGATATCCGTGCCGAAGAACGGCAGACGCGCGGGCACGGCGATCGCATCGCGCGCGCGCTTGCGGTCGATCGGAAACAGCAGCGACGCATCGTACTGTTCGGTGTAATGGACGGGCTTGCCGAGCGGAGATTGATCGGGTGTCATGATGCGTTCGCTATGCCGCTGAGAACGTGCCCCGTCGCGGTGACGACGCGAGCCGATTCGCAGTGGCGAATTTGATCGTCGAAGAAAAAGTCGGGCTCGAATTCGCGCAGGAATTCTCCCTTGTCGAGTCCGCCGAGAAACATCGCTTCGTCGATTTCGATGTTCCACGCCATCAGCGTGCGGATCGCGCGCTCGTGCGCCGGCGCGGACCGCGCGGTGACGAGCGCCGTGCGGATGTGCATCGGCTGATCGTCGTGATCGTCGGCGATGCGCTGCAATTTGTTGAGCGCGGCGAGCAGCGGCTTAAGCGGACCGTCCGGCAGCGGCGACTCGCGTTTGTCCAATTCATGCCCGACGAACGCATGCAAACCATCGCTTTGAAACACGCGCTCGGCTTCGTCGGAAAAGAGCACGGCGTCGCCATCGAACGCGATGCGGATTTCGTCCGCGTAACGGCTCGCGGCGCGCGGCGTTTCCGGCAGCACGCGCGCGGCGGGAAAACCGGCGGCGAGCGCGTCGCGCACATCGTCCGGATTCGCCGATAGAAACAGCGACGCCCGCAAGGGTTTCAGATACGCAAACGGCGAACGGCCGCGCGTGAACACGCCGCGCTCGATCGCAAGTCCGTGTTCGCGGCACGAATGAAACGCGCGCAGCCCGCTGATCGGATCGCTGCGCGACAGGATCACCACTTCGACGCGCTGTTCATCCGCGTTCAGCGCGAGCAGCTTGCGGATCAGCCCGAACGCGACGCCGGGTTTCGCGGGCGTGTCGAGCCGCGAGCGTTGCAGCGCTTCGTATTGCGCGAGATCGCCGGTCTCGAAGACGCGGTTCTCTTCCTCGAAATCGAACAGCGCGCGCGACGAAATCGCGACGACGAGCTTGTCTTCGAGCGTGAACTTCGGCATTTCGATTTACGCCAGAAACAGCTTGTAGACCGGATTCGCGCCTTCGTCCCACCACGGATAGCCGAGCGTCGCGAGGAAGCGCTCGAACTCCGCGTTGTCCGACTGCGGCACCTGAATGCCGACGAGAATCGAGCTGTAATCCGCGCCCTGATTCCGGTAATGGAACAGGCTGATGTTCCAGTCGGGCGCCATCGACGAAAGGAACTTCATCAGCGCGCCCGGACGTTCCGGAAACTCGAAGCGCAACAGACGTTCGTCGCGCGCGAGCGGCGAATGTCCGCCGACCATGTAGCGAATGTGCTGCTTCGAGAGCTCATCGTGCGAAAGGTCGACGGTCGCGAAACCATGCTCGATGAACGACGACATCATCTGCGCGGTTTCCTTGCGCGACTTGATCTGCACGCCGACGAAGATATGCGCGGCTCTTTCATCGGCGATGCGGTAATTGAACTCGGTCACGCTGCGTGTGCCGACGAGCTCGCAGAAGCGCCGGAAGCTGCCGCGCTCTTCGGGAATCGTCACGGCGAACACGGCCTCGCGCGCCTCGCCGACTTCCGCGCGCTCCGCGACGAAGCGCATGCGGTCGAAGTTCATGTTCGCGCCCGACGTCACCGCGATGAGCGTCTTGCCCTCGATGCCCTCGCGCTCCGCGTACAGCTTCGCGCCCGCGACCGCGAGCGAGCCGGCGGGTTCGAGCACGCTCCGCGTGTCCTGGAAGACATCCTTGATCGCGGCGCAAAGGGCATCGGTATCGACGGTGATGACTTCATCGAGCAACTCGTTGCACAGCCGGAACGTTTCCTCGCCGACGAGCTTCACCGCCGTGCCGTCCGAAAACAGGCCGACTTCGGAGAGCGTCACGCGCTCGCCCGCCTTGATCGACTGCGCCATCGCGCAGGAATCCTCGGTCTGCACGCCGATCACCTTGATCTCCGGGCGCACCGCCTTGATGTACGCCGCGACGCCCGCAGCCAGCCCGCCGCCGCCGATCGGGCAGAAGATCGCGTGGATCGGACCCTGATGCTGGCGCAGGATTTCCATCGCCACCGTGCCTTGTCCGGCGATCACGTCCGGATCGTCGAACGGATGCACGAAGGTCAGGCCGCGCTCTTCCTGAAGCTGCACGGCGCGCGCGTAGGCGTCGCTGTACGACTCGCCCGCGAGCACGATTTCGACCGTCGGTCCGCCGTGCGCGCGAATCGCGTCGATCTTCACTTGAGGCGTGGTCGTCGGCACGGCGATCACCGCGCGGCAGCCGAGCCGCGCCGCCGACAGCGCCACGCCCTGCGCGTGGTTGCCCGCCGACGCCGTAATCACGCCGCGTGCGAGCACGTCTGCCGGGAGCTGCGCCATCTTGTTATAGGCGCCCCGAATCTTGAACGAGAAAACCGGCTGATTGTCCTCGCGCTTGAGGAACACGGAGTTGCGCAGGCGCGCGGACAGGTTGCGCGCGGGTTCGAGCTCGCTTTCACGCGCGACGTCGTACACGCGCGCGGTCAGCACTTTTTTCAGGTAGTCGGGATGTGTCATGCGAGAAATCGTCAGGCGGCCGCGATGCGCGCAGGTTTTTGAGAGCGAAAGCATCAATGATAGCGCCATCCGCGCGCGTTCCGGGCGCGCCGTGTGCTTCGACCGTCCGGACGGTCGTGTAAAAAAGCGTCGAAAATGACATGAACGCGTCGCGAATCCGCACGCAAAAGCCCCTTCTCGCTGCTAGCGCCCGCAAACGCGCGTTTGCCCGATGGGTTAGAATTTCCTTTTACGAATCAGCAATCAGGATCGGCAGATGCACCGGCAGCTTCGGATCGATTTTCTGGCGCATGTTTCCCGCGAGTCGCATCCCGCGGCGGAAAGGCATGCGCGCCACGCGCGATCGTGGCGTTGATCCAGGGCACACCGAAGGCGCTGTGACGAGCCCGGCGGCCTTCGCCAAGAGAAGTTTCATTCGAAAATTTGCGCCCCCACGCGCATCGCCGGCATTTCCGCTTTTCTAGCGCGAGCGCCGGCACACCGAACCGTCGAACATGAACGCACCTCAAGCCTTCGATCCGAACGGCGCCCATGCCGCCTTGGCGCTCGATATCGAGCCGCGTCTCCGCGAAATTCCCTATAACTACACGTCGTTTTCCGATCGTGAAATCGTCATGCGGCTCCTCGGCGACGAAGCCTGGGCCGTGCTCGACGAACTGCGCAACGAGCGCCGCACCGGCCGTTCGGCGCGCATGCTGTACGAAGTGCTCGGCGACATCTGGGTCGTGCGGCGCAATCCGTATCTGCAGGACGACCTGCTCGACAATCCGAAACGCCGGGCGCTGCTCGTCGAAGCGCTGAATCACCGTCTCGCCGAAATCGAAAAGCGCCGCAGCGCCGATCTCACCGCGCATAGCGACGAAGCCGGCAGCCGCGAACGCGCCGAGCGCGTGCAGTTGCTGGTCGCCGCCGCGCGCCGCGCCGTCGATGATTTCGCCGCCGAGTTCGGCCGCATGGCCGACTTGCGCCGCCGCGCGTCGCGTGTTCTGGGCAAGGAAACGCAGAAGGACAACATCAAGTTCGACGGCCTGTCGCGCGTCGCGCACGTCACCGATGCAACCGACTGGCGCGTCGAATACCCGTTCGTCGTGCTGACGCCGGACACCGAAGCCGAAATCGCCGGACTCATCAAGGCGTGCTTCGAACTCGGGCTTACCGTTATTCCGCGCGGCGGCGGCACCGGCTACACCGGCGGCGCGATTCCGCTCACGCCGTTTTCGGCGGTCATCAACACGGAAAAGCTGGAACAGCTCGGTCCCGTCGAAATGACGGATCTGCCGGGCGTCGATCACAAGGTCGCGACGATTTTCTCCGGCGCGGGCGTGGTCACGCGGCGCGTCACCGAAGCGGCGGAGCAGGCGGGCTTCGTGTTCGCCGTCGATCCGACTTCGCTCGATGCGTCGTGCGTCGGCGGCAATGTCGCGATGAACGCGGGCGGCAAGAAGGCGGTGTTGTGGGGCACGGCGCTCGACAACCTCGCGTGGTGGCGCATGGTCGATCCGGAAGGCAACTGGCTCGAAGTCACGCGTCTCGATCACAACTGCGGCAAGATTCACGACGTCGAAGTGGCGCGTTTCCGGCTCGACTGGTTCGACGGCAATCGTCCGCCGGGCGAGAAGCTGCTGCGCACCGAAAGCCTCGACATCGCCGGGCGCACGTTCCGCAAGGAAGGGCTCGGCAAGGACGTCACCGATAAATTCCTCGCCGGGCTGCCCGGCGTGCAGAAGGAAGGCTGCGACGGTCTCATTACGTCCGCGCGCTGGATTTTGCACAAGATGCCCGCGCATACGCGCACCGTCTGCCTCGAATTCTTCGGCCAGGCGCGCGATGCGATTCCGAGCATCGTCGAAATCAAGGACTATCTGTTCGAGACGTCGAAGCAGGGCGGCGCGATCCTCGCCGGCCTCGAACATCTCGACGAACGCTATCTGCGCGCGGTCGGCTACGCGACCAAGAGCAAGCGCAACGCGTTTCCGAAGATGGTGCTGATCGGCGATATCGTCGGCAATGACGCCGATGCCGTCGCCGCCGCCACATCGGAAGTCGTGCGCATGGCGAACGGCAAGAGCGGCGAAGGCTTCGTCGCGGTGAACGCCGAGGCGCGCAAGCGTTTCTGGCTCGACCGCTCGCGCACGGCCGCCATCGCGAAGCACACGAACGCGTTCAAGATCAACGAAGACGTCGTGATTCCGCTCAATCGCATGGGCGAGTACACGGACGGCATCGAGCGCATCAACATCGAGTTGTCGCTGAAGAACAAGCTGCAACTCGTCGACGCGCTCGAAGCGTTCTTCCGCAACGGCAAGCTGCCGCTCGGCAAGTCCGACGACGCGAACGAAATTCCGAGCGCCGAACTGCTCGAAGACCGCGTGCAGCAGGCGCTCGATCTGCTGAAGCGCGTGCGTGAGCGCTGGACGTTCGTCGGCGACAAGCTCGACATGTCCTTGCGCGAGGCGCAGCACTATCTCGTCAATCTCGGCTACGAAGCGCTCGCGGAAAAGTTCGCGGATCGCGTCGACATTCAGCCTGACGCCAACGTGTTCCATGTCGCGCAGGACCGTACGGTGCGCGTGTCGTGGAAGCAGGAAATCCGCGCGGAACTGCGCCAGATCTTCAACGGCGGCGAGTTCAAGCCGATCCTCGACGAAGCGCAGGCCATCCACAAGCAAGTGCTGCGCGGGCGCGTCTTCGTCGCGCTGCACATGCATGCGGGCGATGGCAACGTGCACACGAACATTCCCGTCAACTCCGACAATTACGCGATGCTGCAGGACGCGCATCACGCGGTCGCGCGCATCATGAAGCTCGCGCGTTCGCTGGACGGCGTGATCTCGGGCGAGCACGGCATCGGCATCACGAAGCTGGAATTCCTGACCGAAGACGAAATCGGCGATTTCCGCGCGTACAAGCAGCGCGTCGATCCGCATGGCCGCTTCAACAAGGGCAAGCTGTTCGACGGCGCCGATCTGCGCAACGCCTACACGCCGTCGTTCGGGCTGATGGGCTACGAGTCGATCATCATGCAGCAGTCGGATATCGGCGCGATTTCCGAGTCGATCAAGGACTGCCTGCGCTGCGGCAAGTGCAAGCCGGTCTGCGCGACGCACGTGCCGCGCGCGAACCTGCTCTACAGCCCGCGCAACAAGATTCTCGCGACGTCGCTGCTCGTCGAAGCGTTCCTGTACGAAGAGCAGACGCGCCGCGGCGTGTCGATCAAGCACTGGGACGAGTTCAACGACGTCGCCGATCACTGCACGGTCTGTCACAAGTGCGTGACGCCGTGTCCGGTGAAGATCGATTTCGGCGACGTGTCGATGAACATGCGCAATCTGCTGCGCAAGATGGGCAAGAAGAAGTTCAACGCCGGCAACGCGGCGGGCATGTTCTTCCTGAACGCGACCAATCCGCAGACCATCAATCTCGCGCGCAACGTGATGATGGACTTCGGCTACAAGGCGCAGCGTTTCGGCAACGATGTGCTGAAGAAGATCGTCAAGAAGCAGACGGCGCAGCCGCCCGCGACGGTCGGCAAGCCGCCGGTCGTGACGCAGGTGATCCACTTCGTCAACAAGAAGATGCCGGGCAATTTGCCGAAGAAGACGGCGCGCGCGCTGCTGGATATCGAGGACAACAAGATCGTTCCGATCATCCGCAATCCGCAGACGACCACCGTCGATTCGGAAGCCGTGTTCTATTTCCCCGGCTGCGGCTCGGAACGTCTCTTCTCGCAAGTCGGGCTCGCGACGCAAGCGATGTTGTGGGAAGCGGGCGTTCAGACCGTGTTGCCGCCGGGCTATCTGTGCTGCGGCTATCCGCAGCGCGGTTCCGGCCAGTACGACAAGGCCGAGAAGATCGTCACCGACAATCGCGTGCTGTTCCATCGCGTCGCGAATACGCTGAACTATCTCGATATCAAGACCGTGGTCGTGTCGTGCGGAACGTGCTACGACCAGCTCGCGGGCTATGAATTCGAGAAGATCTTCCCGGGCTGCCGGATCATCGACATTCACGAGTTCCTGCTCGAGAAGAACATGAAGCTCGACGGCGTGACCGGCACGCGCTACATGTATCACGATCCGTGTCACTCGCCGATCAAGACGATGGACCCGGTCAAGCTCGTCAACGATCTGATGGGTTCGCAGAACGACGGCTACAAGATCGAGAAGAACGATCGATGCTGCGGCGAATCGGGCACGCTGGCGGTCACGCGTCCGGACATCTCGACGCAAGTGCGCTTCCGCAAGGAAGAAGAGATTCGCAAGGGCGCGGCCAAGTTGCGCGGCATTCCGCTCGTCGCGGAAGCGGGCTCGAACGCGATCAATCCGATGAACGCGTCTGCGGGCTCGGCCGGCGCGGCGCCCGGTTCGGTGCTCTCCGCAGGCGATGGCGCGCAGACCAACGGCACGGACGTGAAAATCCTGACGAGCTGCCCGTCGTGCCTGCAAGGTCTGTCGCGCTACAACGAGGACGCCAACGTCGAGGCGGACTATATCGTCGTGGAAATGGCGCGCAAGGTGCTCGGCGAAAACTGGATGGAACAGTACGTCGAACGCGCGAACAATGGCGGTATCGAGCGCGTGCTGGTGTAATAGCGAAATCGAGGTTTGATTCGCTAGAGGTATGAGATGGACTGTGTGTTTTGCCGTGAAGACGGCGGCGAAGTGCTGTGGTCGGACGACACGTTGCGCGTCGTCCTTGCCGATGAGCCCGACTGGCCGGGCTTGTGTCGCGTGATCTGGGGCGCGCACGTCGCCGAAATGTCCGATTTGCCGGATGCCGACCGCGTGCGCGTGATGACCGCCGTCAACGGCGTCGAGCGCGCGATGCGCCGCGTGCTCGTGCCGGAAAAGATCAATCTGGCAAGTCTCGGCAATCAGGTGCCGCACGTCCACTGGCACGTCATTCCACGCTTTTCCAACGATTCCCGCTTTCCTCTGCCGATCTGGGCGCCGCGCCAGCGCACGGTGTCCGAATCGCAGCTATCGAAGCGCCGCGCGCAGGCCACGCTTTTGCGCGAACAGGTGCGCAACGAGCTGAACCAGGCCTTCGGCCATCAATAAGACGAGATCATGAGCGGACTCACTTCCACGACGCCGATTCCCACCGGCGTCGTCGTGCATTCGAAATCGCGCGTGCTGGAGCTGCAATACGGCGACGAGTCGTATCGCGTGCCGTTCGAGCTTCTGCGCGTCTATTCGCCGTCCGCCGAAGTGCAGGGCCACGGCCCCGGACAGGAAACGCTGCAGACGGGCAAGCGCGAGGTGACGATCATCGGCGTCGATCCGGTCGGGCACTATGCGCTGCAACTCAATTTTTCGGACGGTCACAATACCGGCATCTATTCCTGGGACATCCTGCACGACCTGGCGACGCGTCAGGACGAACTGTGGCGCGAGTATCTGGCGAAGCTGGAAGCCGCCGGCGTGGACCGAGACGCGCCGATGGCCGCAAAACCATCCGGCGGACACTGTCACTGAGCAATAGGGCTGCGGCATAACGCCGCATAGCCGGCGCGAGTTTTGCGCAGACATAGAACGAACAACAGGCGAGGAAAACGCGCGATGAGCAAGACCCACTTCGGATACGAAACGGTCGAAGAGCAGGACAAGGCGAAGAAAGTGGCGGGCGTGTTTCATTCCGTCGCGGGCAACTACGACTTGATGAACGACCTGATGTCCGGCGGACTGCATCGGATCTGGAAACACTTCACGATCGGGCAGGCCAAGGTGCGGCCGGGCTACAAGGTGCTGGACATCGCCGGCGGCACGGGCGATCTCGCGATGGCGTTTGCCAAGCAGGCCGGCGAGACCGGCGAAGTCTGGCACACGGACATCAACGAATCGATGCTGCGCGTAGGCCGCGACCGGCTGATCGACAAAGGCGTGCTGACGCCCGCGCTGCTCTGCGACGCCGAAAAGATCCCGTTCCCGGACAATTATTTCAATGTGGTTACAGTTGCCTTCGGTCTTCGTAACATGACGCATAAGGATCGCGCGTTGGCCGAAATGACGCGCGTGCTGAAACCTGGTGGAAAGCTGCTCGTGCTGGAATTTTCGAAAGTATGGGAGCCGCTAAAGAAGCCGTACGATGTCTACAGTTTCAAGATTTTGCCGTGGCTTGGCGAAAAAGTGGCCAAAGATGCGGATAGCTATCGGTACTTGGCCGAGTCCATCCGCATGCACCCGGACCAGGAAACTCTCAAAACAATGATGGAACAAGCGGGCCTGGATCGAGTCGAATATTACAATTTGTCAGGTGGCGTGGTAGCGTTACACGTCGGGACCAAATTTTGATGTTCCACTCTCTTAAGGATTCGATATGTTCGATTCGCGCAAACCCCAATCCCGGGGTTTCCTGAACCTCTTCTTCAGGAAGGCCGGAATCTTGGCGCTGGCTGGCGTTATTGCGGCCGGCGCAATCTTCGCGGAAACGGCGGAAGCCAAGCGCATGGGCGGCGGCCGCAGCATGGGCCGTCAGTCGGCCACGGCAACGCAGCAGCATCAGGCGACGCCGCCTTCGCAGTCTCAATCGATGCAGCAGAACAACGCAGCGCAGGCACAGCGCGCGCCGGCCGCGCCGGCCGCACCCGCCGCGGCGCAACCCGCGCGCAATCGCTGGCTCGGGCCGATCGCCGGTCTCGCGGCGGGTCTCGGCATCGCGGCGCTCCTGTCGCACTTCGGGCTGGGCGAGGCGTTCGCCGGCGCGATGGCCAACATGATCATGATCGCGTTGATCGTGCTGGCGGCCGTCATGCTGTTCCGCTTCATCATGCGCAAGCGTCAGGGCAACAACACGCCGGCATACGCGGGTGCCGGATCTGCTTCGGGTTCGCCGTACGGCGCGGCCGCGCGCCAGAGCCTGAATCAGGAACCGCCGCAAATGCCGCAGCAGCCGACCGGTTTCGGTGCCAACTACATCGAATCGCCGGCGACGCAAGCGGTCGCGAATCCCAACGTGCCGGCGGGCTTCGACACCGAAGCATTCGTGCGTAACGCGAAGGTCTACTTCGTGCGTTTGCAGGACGCGTGGGATCGCGGCAACGTCAACGACATCCGCGAGTTCACGACGCCCGAGATGTTCGCCGAGGTGAAACTCGACGTCGACGCACGCGGCAGCGCGCCGAACCGTACCGACGTGGTTCAGCTCAACGCCGATGTGCTCGGTGTCGAGGACCGTGCGTCCGAGTATCTCGCGAGCGTGCGCTTCCACGGCCTGATCCGCGAGTCGGAAGGGGCGGCGGCGGAACCGTTCGTCGAGGTCTGGAACCTGTCGAAGCAGAAGTCGGGCAACGAAGGCTGGCTGCTGGCGGGCATTCAGCAGGTCAGTTGAGCTTGACCATGCCCTTGGCCGAATGGCCAGGGCGCCGGCAACCGTCGGTGTGATGGCCGGTTGCGAAGGTAGAATAGAAACCCGCGCGAGAAGTGTCCCGCGCGGGTTTTTTCATCTCACAGCCGATGACGAACGCAGACGAATCCGCCCGTCCCGCAGCAAATCCCGCCTTGAAGACCGCGTCCAGTGGATTCGCGGCCGCCGTGAACCATCTGCTCGTGCGCGAGCCCTGGGCGCTCGAGCGGCTCAAGCCTTATGCAGGCAAGCGCGTGAAGCTGTCGTGCGGGCCGGTTTCGATCGCGCTCGTCGTGCAGCCGGACGGTCTCTTCGCGGCAACCACGGAAGCGGAAGCGGGCGCATTCGACGTGACGATCGCCGTGCCGCTCGACGCGCTGCCCGCGTTCGTGCAAGGCGGCCAGGCGGCGGTGATGAAACACGTTCGCATCGAGGGCGACGCCGAATTCGCGACGACGCTCGCCAAGCTGGCCGAACATCTGCGCTGGGATCCGGAAGAGGATCTGGCGCGCGTAATCGGCGACGCGCCCGCGCATCGCGTTGGCATCATCGCGCGGGCGGTGCAGGAGCAGGCGCAGCGCACCGGGCGCAATCTTCTTGACACCTTCACCGAGTATTTCCTCGACGAGCGCCCGCAACTCGTGCGCAAGAGCGCGCTCGACGCATTCAACGCCGAGCTTTCGAAAGCGCGCGATGCACTGGCGCGCGTCGAAAAGCGCATCGAAAGAATCGAACGGCAAACCGAACAATCCCGGCCGGCGAGCGGCGCCTCAGCGCGATCCGGCGGCGAGTCTGTGCGCGACTCGCACGAATAACGAGCTGAAGCAAATTCGAACCATGCGTTTTCTGCGTTTCCTCAAGATTTTTTTCACGATCGTCCGATTCGGTCTCGATGAGCTGGTGATGAGCGGCATCGACGATCGTCGCGTGCGCTACCTCATGCGTATCACGACGTTCGGCCGCAGGTTCGACGTCGAGCGCGGCATCCGCTTGCGGCTCGCGCTGGAAAGCCTCGGGCCCATCTTCGTGAAGTTCGGGCAAGTGCTGTCGACGCGGCGCGATCTTCTGCCCGTCGATGTCGCCGACGAGCTCGCCAAGCTTCAGGATCAGGTGCCGCCGTTCGATTCGGCGGTGGCCGTGTCGATCATCGAGAAATCGCTCGGTGCGCCCATCGACGAATTGTTCGACGATTTCGAGCGCGTGCCGGTGGCGAGCGCGTCCATCGCGCAGGTGCATTTCGCGAAGATCAGGAACGGCGAGCACGCGGGAAAGGCCGTCGCGGTGAAGGTGTTGCGCCCGGGCATGCTGCCCGTGATCGACTCCGACCTCGCCCTGCTGCGCGACATCGCGACGTGGGCCGAGCGCCTCTGGGCGGACGGCCGGCGTCTGAAACCCCGCGAAGTGGTCGCGGAGTTCGACAAATATCTGCACGACGAGCTCGATCTGATGCGCGAGGCCGCCAACGGCAGCCAGTTGCGCCGCAATTTCCAGGGGCTCGATCTGCTGCTCGTGCCGGAGATGTACTGGGACTTGTCCGCGCCGACGGTGCTCGTCATGGAGCGCATGGTCGGCGTGCCGATCAGCCAGGTGGAGACCTTGCGCGCCGCGGGCGTCGATATTCCCAAGCTGGCGCGCGAAGGCGTCGAGATTTTCTTCACACAGGTGTTCCGCGACGGCTTCTTTCACGCCGACATGCATCCCGGCAACATTCAGGTGAGCCTCGATCCGGCGACGTTCGGGCGCTATATCGCGCTGGATTTCGGCATCGTCGGGGCGCTTTCGGACTTCGACAAGAACTACCTCGCGCAGAACTTCCTCGCCTTCTTCAAGCGCGACTATCACCGCGTCGCGACGCTGCACCTCGAATCCGGCTGGGTGCCGCCGAGCACGCGCGTCGAGGAACTGGAAAGCGCGATCCGCGCGGTCTGCGAGCCCTATTTCGATCGCGCGCTGAAGGACATTTCGCTCGGGCAGGTGCTGATGCGCCTTTTCTCGACGTCGCGACGCTTCAATGTCGAGATTCAGCCTCAACTCGTGCTTCTGCAAAAGACGATGCTCAACGTCGAAGGACTCGGGCGCTCGCTCGATCCGGAGCTGGATCTGTGGAAAACGGCCAAGCCGTATCTCGAGCGCTGGATGAACGAGCAGATCGGCTGGCGCGGCTGGTACGAGCGGCTTCAAATGGAAGCGCCGCAGTGGAGCAAGACGATTCCGCAGCTGCCGCGGTTGATTCACCATATTCTGGCGGAGCGCCACGACGCGCCGAAAAGCGGCAGCGACGAACTGATGCGAATGCTCCTTGCGGAGCAGAAGCGCACGAACCGCCTGCTCGTCGCGGTGCTCGTTGCCGGTGTCGTCGCGATGGCGGGCGCGGGCTTCGTAATCGCGCAGTTCTGGCTCCATCCCTGAGGGCGCGCAGCATGAGCGATCCGACGAACTCAAACGTTCCCGATTTCGAAAACCGCGATCCGAACTCTCCGGGTTTCTGGGATGAACGTTTCGGTCAGCACTTCACGCCGTGGGATCAGGCCGGCGTTCCGGAGATGTTCAAGAGTTTCGTCGCGTCGCGCAGTGCGCAGAGTGTGCTGATTCCGGGCTGTGGCAGCGCGTACGAAGCGCTCCATCTTGCCGAACGCGGCTGGCCGGTCCGCGCAATCGACTTCTCGCCGGCCGCTGTCGAGGCGGCGCGCGCGCAACTCGGCGCGCATGCGGGCGTCGTCGAAGAGGCGGATTTTTTTGCGTATGTGCCGCCGTTTTCGCCGGATTGGATCTACGAGCGCGCGTTTCTCTGCGCGCTGCCGAAGACCCGCTGGCAGGATTACGCCAGCCGGATGGCGGCGTTGCTTGCGCCCGGCGCGCTGCTGGCGGGCTTCTTTTTCATCGGAGCGACGCCGAAAGGGCCGCCTTTCGGAATCGAGCGCGCCGAACTGGATGCACTGCTGTCGCCGCACTTCGAATTGATCGAAGACCGCGAGGTGAGCAACTCGATACCCGTATTCGCCGGCCGCGAGCGCTGGATGACGTGGCGGCGAATCTGAGCCAGCCGGCTTGAAATTCGCCGCCGACGCCCCGAAATATTGCGCGGTTAATCTTGCGCCCGCGGTCCCGAAAATCGCGGGCCAATATCGGTTTGCGGCTATAATTCAAGGCTTTGCAAGCGTCGACAGATCATTGTAGGAAGAGTGCCATGCCGATTTACGCGTACCGTTGCGCCGACTGCGGCCACGAAAAAGACGTGCTTCAGAAACTGAGCGATGCGCCGCTCACGCAGTGTCCCGCCTGCGGGAAGGACACTTTTTCGAAGCAGGTGACCGCCGCCGGATTCCAGTTGAAGGGTTCAGGCTGGTATGTCACCGACTTCCGTGGCGGAAACAGCAATGCCGGCAACAAGAGCAACGCGGCCGCGTCTGACGCATCGGCGGCGAAATCGGACGATGCCGCTTCGGCCGGTTCCGGCAACTCGAATTCGAGCGATAGCGCGACGCCGGCGAGCACGCCATCATCCTCGGATGCCGCCAAACCCGCCGCGGGCGCGTCCGCATCGTCGAGCGCCGCCTGAGCGCCAGACGGCCGGCGCGGCCGGCCACATGCCGCGCCGATGACCTCGTAGACCGCGCTCAGCCGAGCGCGACCCGCCTGCCAAGCCGAATCTCCGACGCACTCGAGAGCCGGCGCAGCCTTCGCCCCGTGTAAATGACCACGAAAAAGACTACGCTGAAAACCGTGTTCCTCACCGGCCTGCTCGTGCTGGTGCCGCTCGCCATCACCTTGTGGGTGCTCGGGCTCGTGATCGGAACGATGGACCAGACGCTGCTTCTGCTGCCGCAATCGTGGCAGCCCGAGCGGATCGTCGGTTTTCATCTGCCGGGCGTGGGCGCGGTGCTGACGCTTGCGTTCATTTTCATCGTCGGGCTGTTGACGCAGAACTTCGTCGGCCAGAAGCTCGTGAAATGGTGGGACGCCATCCTTCGTCACATTCCGGTCGTCGGCCCGTTGTACACGAGCGTGAAACAGGTGTCGGACACGTTGCTGTCTTCGAGCGGCAACGCGTTTCGCAAGGCGCTCCTGATCGAGTATCCGCGCAAAGGCTCGTACACCATCGGATTTCTCACGGGCATTCCGGGCGGCGACGTGCTGAATCATCTCGATGAAGAGCACGTGAGCGTCTATGTGCCGACGACGCCGAACCCGACGTCCGGCTTCTTCCTGATGATGCCGAAAAGCGAAGTCGTCGAACTGGACATGACCGTCGACGCCGCACTGAAATACATCGTCTCGATGGGCGTGGTGGCCCCTTCGCCGAGCGCACCGACACCGGTCGCGCCAGCCCGCCGCCCCACCGAGCCGCCGATGTAATGCCGGCGCGCGCGCAGCGAGAGTCAGCCGCGAGAGAGCATGACCCGAGCGCGCGAGCCGTTGATTAACGAACAACGAAAGACACAACATCATGTCGATGCGATCTGAATACTGCGGTCTGGTGACCGAGGCCCGACTGGGCGAAACCGTCTCGCTGTGCGGCTGGGTGCATCGCCGGCGCGATCACGGCGGCGTTATCTTCATCGACTTGCGCGACCGCGAAGGCCTCGTTCAAGTCGTCTGCGACCCGGACCGCGCCGAGATGTTCAAGGTGGCCGAAGGCGTGCGCAACGAGTTCTGCGTGCAGGTGAAGGGCGTCGTGCGCAACCGTCCGGAAGGCACCGTCAATGCGAACCTCACGAGCGGCAAGATCGAAGTGCTATGCCACGAACTCGTGGTGCTGAACGCATCGGTGACGCCGCCGTTCCAGCTCGACGACGACAACCTGTCGGAGACCACGCGCCTCACGCATCGCGTGCTCGACCTGCGCCGTCCGCAGATGCAGAAGAATCTGCGCCTGCGCTATCGCGTCGCGATGGAAGTGCGCAAGTATCTCGACGCGCAGGGCTTCATCGACATCGAAACGCCGATGCTGACCAAGAGCACACCGGAAGGCGCGCGCGACTACCTCGTGCCGTCGCGCGTGAACGCGGGCCAGTTCTTCGCGCTGCCGCAGTCGCCGCAATTGTTCAAGCAATTGTTGATGGTCGCGAACTTCGACCGTTACTACCAGATCACCAAGTGCTTCCGCGACGAAGACCTGCGCGCCGACCGTCAGCCGGAATTCACGCAGATCGACTGCGAAACCTCGTTCCTCACCGAGCAGGAAATCCGCGATCTGTTCGAGAACATGATCCGCCACGTCTTCAAGGAGACGATGGAAGTCGCGCTGCCCGAGAAATTCCCGGTCATGCTGTACTCGGAAGCGATGCGCCGCTTCGGCTCCGACAAGCCGGATCTGCGCGTGAAGCTCGAATTCGCCGACCTCACGGATGCCGTGAAGGACGTCGACTTCAAGGTGTTCAGCATGCCGGCCAACTCGAAGGACGGCCGCGTCGCGGCGCTGCGCGTGCCGAAGGGCGGCGAGTTGTCGCGCGGCGACATCGACGGCTACACGGAATTCGTGCGCATCTACGGTGCGAAGGGGCTCGCGTGGATCAAGGTCAACGACAAGACCAAGGGCCGCGACGGCCTGCAAAGCCCGATCGTCAAGAATCTGCATGACGCGGCGCTCGCGGCGATCATGGAGCGCACGGCGGCGGAAGACGGCGACATCATCTTCTTCGCGGCGGATCGCGCGAAGGTCGTGAATGACAGCCTCGGCGCGCTGCGTCTCAAGATCGGACATTCGGAATTCGGCAAGGCGAACGGCCTGCTGGAAACCGGCTGGAAGCCGCTCTGGGTCATCGACTTCCCGATGTTCGAGTACGACGAGGAAGAGAACCGCTACGTGGCCGCGCATCACCCGTTCACGAGCCCGAAGGACGAGCACCTCGAGTATCTGGAAACGGACCCGGGCCGCTGCCTTGCGAAGGCGTACGACATGGTGCTGAACGGCTGGGAAATCGGCGGCGGTTCCGTGCGTATCTTCCAGGAAGACGTGCAGAGCAAGGTGTTCCGCGCGCTGAAGATCGGCGCTGAAGAAGCCCGCCTGAAGTTTGGCTTTTTGCTCGACGCGCTGCAGTACGGCGCGCCGCCGCATGGCGGCATCGCGTTCGGTCTGGACCGCATCGTCACGCTGATGTCCGGCGCCGATTCGATCCGCGACACGATCGCGTTCCCGAAGACGCAGCGCGCGCAGGATCTGCTCACGCAGGCCCCGAGCGAAGTGGACGAGCGCCAGTTGCGCGAGTTGCACATCCGTCTGCGTCAGCCGGAGCAGAAAGCGCAATAAGCAGCTTTCGTTGTCGATGTGATGAAAAAGGCGCCGGGTGCGCCTTTTTCGTTTTTTGCGTTACAGTCTTTGGGCATAAACAGATAAAGAAACGCGCGTTCAAAAGCTCATGCAGAAGCCGCCCAAAATTCCCGAATCCGTCCTCGTCGTCATTCATACGCCCGAGCTCGACGTGCTCATCATCGAACGCGCGGATCACAAGAGCTTCTGGCAATCGGTGACGGGCTCGAAGGATCACATCGACGAGCCGCTCATCGAGACCGCCGCGCGCGAGGTGCAGGAAGAGACGGGCATCGTGATAGGCAGCGCGCTCGTGCCCGAGAACGCGCTGCTCGACTGGCATCACAGCATTCAGTACGAGATTTATCCGCAATGGCGGCATCGCTACGCGGAAGGGATCATGCGCAACACTGAGCATCAGTTCAGCCTGCTCGTGCCACATTGTCTCGAAGTGACGCTCGCGCCGCGCGAACACACCGCGCATCTCTGGCTGCCGTTTCGCGAGGCCGCCGACCGATGCTTCTCGTGGTCGAACCGGGAAGCGATCCTGCAATTGCCCGAGCGCCTCGCGGCGCATAACCGATGATCGGACTGCGTCCCCGGCGCAGTTTCAAGCGGCTGCGCCAGGCGCTGTTCTCCGGCCGCCGGCCGCCGCGCTTATGCTTCACGACGGGCAATCACGTCAGGCTCTTCAAAGGTGGCGTGCAGTTCTTTCCGGCGTTGATCGAGCGGATCGACAACGCGCGCAAATCGGTGTCGCTCGAAACCTACATCTTCGCCAACGACGACATCGGTCGCGCCGTCTCCGATGCGCTCGTGCGCGCCGCCGAGCGTGGCGTCACGGTACGCGTGATCACGGATGGCATCGGCACGGAAAGCAATCTGCCGATGTTCGAGCTCTGGAAGGCGCGCGGCGTCGAGCATCGCATCTATAACCCGCATCTGCTGTTCGGTCCGCAAGGCTGGTCGCGCACGCATCGCAAGCTCGCGCTGATCGACGAGACCTTTGCGTTTTGCGGCGGCATCAATATCGTCGACGACTACGACCAGAACGGCACGCGTCTGGAGCGTCCGCGCTGGGATTTCGCGATGGAGGCGCAAGGCCCCGTCGTCAAGGACGTGCGCGAAGCGTTCGATCTCCAATGGCAGCGCATCCGGCTCGGCGTGAAGCCGCGTCAGCCGTCGCAGCCGGGTTGTGAAACGCAAGAGAGCGATCGCGCGCCCGGCCGATGGAACGCCCGTCGCGCCATGCTGGCACGCCGGCGCGCGCGTCTCGGCGAGATTCACGCGGTCGATCGCCCGTGCGTCGCTTTCGTCGCGCGCGACAATCTGCTCAACCGGCGCGCGATCGAAAAGGCGTATCTGCGGGCGATCGCGAACGCCGAGAGCGAAGTCCTGCTGGCGAATCCTTACTTCATGCCGGGTCGCAAGCTGCGGCGCGCGCTTGTCAACGCGGCGGAGCGCGGCGTGCGCGTGTCCCTCGTCATCGGTCGTAAAGAGTTCGTCGCGCTCGATTACGCGACGCCGTTTCTCTACGGCAATCTGCTCAAGCATGGCGTGAGGATCGCCGAGTATGAGAAGACGATGCTTCACGGCAAGGTCGCGGTAGTGGACGCGGACTGGGCGACCATCGGCTCATCCAATCTCGATGCGCTTTCGCTCGTGCTCAACAACGAGGCCAACATGGTGCTCGTCAATCATTCCGAGATCGCGGGGTTGCACGACGCCATTCTTCAGGCTTTTGACGAAGGCCGCCCCATCGATGAAAAACACTATGCGGCGCGGCCCGTTACGGAGCGCACGCTTAATTGGCTGGCTTATAACACGTACCGGCTGATGATGAAGGTGATCACCATCGGGCAGTACGATTAACCTGCCTTTTAGCAGCGATTGCGCAAAAATACATACCGACAAGCAGCGCTGGAGAAGGCTTCCCACGAATCGGGAAATTCGGGCAGTCACTTACAGGCAGTCCGTACATAAAACGCGACAATGAACCCCGACATTGTTGAGATTTATCCTATAGACAAGGCTTGGCGTTTTAGAAATGCGTGTCTAAAAATCTGCTTGTATCACCAACGTTCGGCCATAATAATAGAACGGCCGTTCGATTTTACGGGTCACATAAGAACGGTAGGGACATCATGCGAAAAGGCGAACAGACGCGGGCCGCGATTCTCGACGCAGCGCTGGAGTTGGCAAGTCGGGACGGGCTGGAAGGGCTGACGATCGGCCTGTTGGCCGAACGGATGCAAATGAGCAAGAGCGGTGTGTTTGCGCATTTCGGGTCGCGCGAGGACTTGCAGGTGGAAGTGGTGCGCGAGTACCACAGGCGCTTCGAAGATGAGGTGTTCTTTCCGAGCCTGCGTGAGGTGCGAGGCCTGCCGCGATTGCGCGCGATGATGAATCGCTGGATGGAGAAACGCATCCAGGAAGTGACCACGGGTTGTATCTATATCAGCGGAGCGGTGGAGTACGACGACCGCGCCGCGAGCGCCGTGCGCGAGCAGCTCGTGCATAGCGTGAGCATGTGGCGCGAGGCGCTGCTGCGCGCGATCCGCCAGTCGAAGGACGAAGGGCATCTGAAGGCGGAAACCGATCCGCATCTGATGCTGTTCGAGCTGTACAGCTTTACGCTCGGCCTGCATCACGACGCGCGCTTCCTGCATCTGCCGGAAGCCGTGCAACTGACGCGGGACGCGCTGGAAAAGACGATTCAGTCGTATCAGACGTCGAGTGCGGGCGCGAATGGAAGCGTTGCGCAGCCGACTCCGATCCCGGCCACGAATCTGACATCGCAACAGACCGACAGCCGTTAGCGGCGCCGTTCGAATCGACAAAGGGTTCGGCGGCGCGCAACCAGACGCTTGAAGAAACTGGAGAGACTCATGGGAAAGTACGCCGCCCCCCTTCGCGACATGCAGTTCGTGCTGCACGAAGTGCTGAACGTGGAAGCCGAATTGAAGAGCATGCCGAAGCATGCCGACCTCGACGCCGACACCATCAATCAGGTGCTCGAGGAAGCCGGGAAGTTCTGCTCCGAAGTCGTGTTCCCGCTCAATCAGAGCGGCGACCGCGAAGGCTGCACTTACGAGGGCGATGGCGTCGTGAAGACGCCTGCCGGCTTCAAGGAAGCTTATCGGCAGTACATCGATGCAGGCTGGCCCGCGCTCGGATGCGATCCCGAGTACGGCGGCCAGGGCTTGCCCGCGTTCGTGAACAACGCGCTCTACGAAATGCTCAACTCGGCGAATCAGGCCTGGACGATGTATCCGGGCCTGTCGCACGGCGCCTACGAATGCCTGCATGCGCACGGCACGCCGGAGCAGAAGTCGACGTATCTCTCGAAGCTCGTCTCGGGCGAGTGGACCGGCACGATGTGCCTCACGGAACCGCATTGCGGAACGGACCTCGGCATTCTGCGCACGAAGGCCGAGCCGAATCCCGACGGCTCGTACGCGCTCACCGGCACGAAGATCTTCATTTCGAGCGGCGAGCACGACATGGCCGAGAACATCGTTCATCTGGTGCTCGCGCGTCTGCCCGGCGCGCCGATGGGCACCAAGGGCATCTCGCTTTTCATCGTGCCGAAGTTCGTACCGGACGCGAACGGTGCGGTCGGTGCGCGCAACGACATCAAGTGCGGCTCGATCGAGCACAAGATGGGCATTCACGGCAACGCGACCTGCGTGATGAACCTCGACGGCGCGAAGGGCTGGCTCGTCGGCGAGTCGAACAAGGGCTTGAACGCGATGTTCGTGATGATGAACGCAGCGCGTCTGGGCGTTGGCATGCAGGGTCTCGGGCTGACTGAAGTCGCGTATCAGAACTCGCTCGTGTACGCGAAAGAGCGTCTGCAGATGCGCTCGCTGACCGGCCCGAAGGCGCCGGAGAAGGCCGCCGATCCGATCATCGTGCATCCGGATGTGCGTCGCATGCTGCTCACGCAGAAGGCCTATGCCGAGGCAGGCCGCGCGTTCACGTATTGGGCGGCGTTGAATATCGACAAGGAACTGTCGCATGCGGATGAAGCCGTGCGCGCCGAAGCCGCCGATTTTGTCGCGCTGCTGACGCCGGTCATCAAGGCTTTCCTGACCGATAACGCGTTCGAAGGCACGAACATGGCGATGCAGATCTACGGCGGACATGGCTTCATCTCCGAATGGGGCATGGAGCAATACGTCCGCGATGCGCGCATCAACATGATCTACGAGGGCACGAATTCCATTCAGGCGCTGGACCTGCTGGGCCGCAAGATTCTCGGCGACATGGGCGCGAAGCTGAAGCGCTTCGGCAAGCTGGTTGCGGACTTCGTCGAGCAGGAAGGCGTGAAGCCGGAGATGCAGGAGTTCATCAATCCGCTCGCGGATATCGGCGAGAAGGTGCAGAAGCTCACGATGGAGATCGGCATGAAGGCCATGCAGAATCCCGATGAGGTCGGGGCTGCTGCTGTGCCCTACCTGCGCACTGTCGGGCATCTCGTGTTTTCTTATTTCTGGGCGCGGATGGCGAGGGTTGCGCTCGATCGTGCCTCTGGCGGTGATGCTTTCTATAAGGCCAAGCTGGCCACCGCGCGGTTCTATTTCGCCAAGCTGCTGCCTGAGACCGCTTCTACGATTCGCGCTGCTCGGGCCGGTGCCAAGCCTATGATGGATTACGACGAAGCGTTGTTTTGATGTTTTTGCTTTCGCTTCTGCTTTCGCTTTCGGGTGATCCCGTTTTCGTGTCGGTCTATTAGCTCTGCCCCTGTGCGGGGCGGCAGTGCTAATGGACCGACGCGAAAACAGGATTGCACGAAGGCGGAAGCGAACCCGAGCGAAAGCGAAAGCGAACAAAAAAGCGAAAGCCGCAGCAAGACGAAACCCCAAACATTCACGAACCCCGGAGTGACCCCACCGTGAACGTCAAAAAAGTCGCCGTGCTCGGCGCGGGAGTGATGGGCGCGCAGATCGCCGCCCATCTGATCAACGCCCGCGTCCCGGTCATGCTCTTCGACCTTCCGGCCAAGGAAGGCCCGAAGAACGCCATTGCGCTGAAGGCCATCGAGAACCTCAAGAAGCTGTCGCCCGCCCCGTTCGGCGTGAAAGACGACGCTCAGTACATCGAACCCGCGAACTACGACGACGACATCGAGAAACTGAAAGAATGTGATCTCGTGATCGAAGCCATCGCCGAGCGCATGGACTGGAAGCACGATCTCTACAAGAAGGTCGCACCGCACATCGCGCCGCACGCGATCTTCGCGAGCAACACGTCGGGCCTGTCGATCACGGAGCTGTCGAACGGCTTCTCCGATGAACTCAAATCGCGCTTCTGCGGCGTGCACTTCTTCAATCCGCCGCGCTACATGCATCTGGTCGAGCTGATCCCGACCGCATCCACGAAGCCCGAGATCCTCGATCAACTCGAAACGTTCCTGACGAGCGTGATCGGCAAGGGCGTCGTGCGCGCAAAAGACACGCCGAACTTCATCGCGAATCGCGTCGGTGTGTTCTCGATTCTCGCGGTCATCGCCGAAGCCGAAAAGTTCGGCCTGCGCTTCGACGAAGTCGACGATCTCACCGGCTCGCGCCTCGGCCGCGCGAAGTCCGCGACGTTCCGCACAGCCGATGTCGTCGGTCTCGACACGATGGCGCACGTCATCAAGACGATGCAGGACAACCTGCCCGACGATCCGTTCTTCGCCGTCTACAAGACGCCGCCCGTGCTCGACGCGCTCGTCAAGAACGGCGCGCTCGGCCAGAAGACGGGCGCGGGTTTCTATCGCAAGGAAGGCAAGGCGATCAAGGTTCTCGATCCGAAGACGGCTTCTTATGTCGAGGGCGGCCCGAAAGCCGACGAACTCATCGGCCGCATTCTGAAGCGTCCGCCAGCCGAGCGTTTCAAGCTCTTGCGCGAAACCGACAACAAGCAGGCGCAGTTCCTCTGGGCGATCTTCCGCGACGTGTTCCATTACGTCGCGGTCCATCTGGAATCGATCGCGGACAACGCGCGCGACGTCGATCTCGCGATCCGCTGGGGCTTCGGCTGGAACCAGGGACCGTTCGAAAGCTGGCAAGCCGCGGGCTGGCAGCAGATCGCGAAGTGGGTCCAGGAAGACATCGATGCAGGCAAGGCGCTCTCGAACGCGCCGCTGCCCGCATGGGTGCTCGATGGTCCCGTCGCCGAGAAGAGCGGCGTGCACACGGACGAAGGTTCGTGGTCGCCCGCCGCGCGCCGTTTCGAGCCGCGCTCGACGCTGCCCGTGTACGAGAAGCAGGTGTTCCGCGCGCCGCTCGTCGGTGAGACGGGCGCCGATCCGAAGACCTACGGCAAGACGCTCTTCGAAACCGAAAACGTGCGCGCGTGGCTCGACGACGATCAAAGCGATGTCGTGATCGTGTCGTTCAAGTCGAAGATGAACACCATCGGTCCGGGCGTGATCGAGGGCCTCACGCAAGCCATCGAACTCGCGGAGAAGGAATACCGTGGCGTCGTGATCTGGCAGCCGACTTCGCTGCAACTCGGCGCGCCCGGCGGTCCGTTCTCGGCGGGCGCGAATCTCGAAGAAGCGATGCCCGCGTTCATGATGGGCGGCGCGAAGGGCATCGAGCCGTTCGTGAAAAAGTTCCAGCAAGGCATGATGCGCGTGAAATACGCGAACGTGCCGGTCGTGTCGGCGGTTTCGGGCATTGCGCTCGGCGGCGGTTGCGAGCTGCTGCTGCATTCGGCGAAGCGCGTCGCGCATGTCGAGAGTTATATCGGTCTCGTCGAAGTGGGCGTCGGTCTCGTGCCGGCGGGCGGCGGTCTCAAGGAAGCGGCACTGCGCGCGGCGGAAGCGGCGAGCGCCGTCAACGCGACCAGCGATCTGCTCAAGTTCCTGCAGAAGTCCTTCGAAAACGCGGCGATGGCGAAAGTGTCGTCCTCCGCATTCGATGCCCGCGCGATGGGCTATCTGAAGCCGTCCGACACGATCGTCTTCAACGTGCACGAACTGCTCGACATCGCGAAGAAGGAAGCGCGCGCATTGAGCGCATCGGGCTATCGTCCGCCGTTGCGCGCGAAGCAGGTGCCGGTCGCGGGCCGCTCGGCGATCTCGACGATCAAGGCGTCGCTCGTCAACATGCGCGACGGGCGCTTCATCAGCGATCACGACTATCTGATCGCGAGCCGTATCGCCGAAGCCGTGTGCGGCGGCGATGTCGAAGCGGGCAGTCTCGTCGACGAAGAATGGCTGCTGGCGCTGGAGCGCCGCGCGTTCGTCGAGCTGCTCGGCACGCAAAAGACGCAAGAGCGAATCATGGGCATGTTGCAGACCGGCAAGCCGGTGCGTAACTAAGCGGAGCTGCATAAGATGAGCAAACAACTTCAAGACGCATACATCGTCGCCGCGAGCCGCACGCCGATCGGCAAGGCGCCGCGCGGCGTGTTCAGGAACACGCGCCCGGACGAGCTGCTCGTCCACGCGATCAGGTCGGCCGTCGCGCAGGTGCCGGGGCTCGATACGAACGTGATCGAGGACGCGATCGTCGGCTGCGCGATTCCCGAGGCCGAGCAAGGACTGAACGTCGCGCGCATGGGCGCGTTGCTCGCGGGCTTGCCGAACACCGTCGGCGGCGTCACGGTGAACCGCTTCTGCGCGTCGGGCCTGACGGCGCTCGCGATGGCGGCGGACCGCATCCGCGTCGGCGAAGCCGATGCGATGATCGCCGGCGGCTGCGAGTCGATGAGCATGGTGCCGATGATGGGCAACAAGCCTTCGCTGTCGCCGCATATCTTCGATCGCAACGAAGATGTCGGCATCGCGTACGGCATGGGGCTGACGGCGGAGCGCGTCGCGGAACGCTGGAAGGTGAGCCGCGAGGCGCAGGACGCGTTCGCCGCGGAGTCGCATCGCAAGGCGTTGGCCGCGCAGCAAGCGGGCGAATTCGCCGA
This sequence comes from Caballeronia sp. AZ1_KS37, assembly GCF_023631165.1. NCBI lineage: Bacteria > Pseudomonadati > Pseudomonadota > Betaproteobacteria > Burkholderiales > Burkholderiaceae > Caballeronia > Caballeronia sp. AZ1_KS37. The sequence goes on from NZ_JALQDP010000001.1 coordinate 435,223, forward strand.
TGAAATCGCCGCATACACGTTGAACGAGCGCTTCCCCGATCTCGCATCGGGCGAAGTTCGCGTGAACGCGCGCGAGATCGCGCTCGACGAAGGTCCGCGCGCGGATACGTCGGTCGAAGGTCTCGCGAAGCTGCGTCCCGTGTTCGCGAACAAAGGCTCGGTGACGGCGGGCAACAGCTCGCAGACGTCGGACGGCGCCGGCGCGCTGATCGTCGTGTCGGAAAAGATCCTGAAGCAGTTCAACCTCACGCCGCTCGCGCGCTTCGTGAGCTTCGCGGTGCGCGGCGTGCCGCCCGAGATCATGGGCATCGGGCCGAAGGAAGCGATTCCGGCCGCGTTGAAGGCGGCGGGCCTGAAGCAGGACGATCTCGACTGGATCGAGCTGAACGAAGCGTTCGCGGCGCAGGCGCTCGCGGTGATCGGCGATCTCGGACTCGATACGTCCAAGGTCAATCCGCTCGGCGGCGCGATCGCGCTCGGCCATCCGCTCGGCGCGACGGGCGCGATCCGCGCGTCGACGGTCGTGCACGGCCTGCGTCGCCGCAACCTGAAGTACGGCATGGTGACGATGTGCGTCGGCACCGGCATGGGCGCGGCGGGCATCATCGAGCGGCTTTGATGCAAACGGTCCGCGAGTGCCGAAAGCTCGCGGGCCGACAAAGGAGACAGCGGATGGAGATTCAGATCGAACGCGCGGACGGCGTGCTGAGCATCGTGCTCAATCGTCCGGAAAAGAAGAACGCGATCACCGCGGCGATGTATCAGGAAATGGCCGACGGCCTCTACGAAGCCGAGATGGACCCGACCGTGCGCGCGGTGCTGATCCGCGCGAACGGCACGACGTTCTCCGCCGGCAACGACCTCGATGACTTCCTGAACGATCCGCCGAAGGGACTCGACGCGCCCGTCTTCCAGTTCCTGCGGCGCATCGCCGGCTTTCCGAAGCCGATCGTCGCGGCGGTCGCGGGCACGGCGGTCGGCATCGGCACGACGATGCTCCTGCATTGCGACATCGTCTACGCGAGCCCGAACGCGAAGTTCTCGCTGCCGTTTTCGCAACTGGGGCTGTGTCCGGAAGCGGCGTCGAGCCTGCTGCTGCCGCGCACGGCGGGTTATCAGCGCGCGGCGGAAAAGCTCTTGCTGGGCGAAGCGTTCGACGTGAACGAAGCGATCGGCATGGGCTTCCTCAACGGCGCGATCGATGCCGCCGAACTCGACGCCTACGCGTTCGACAAGGCGAAGCGGCTCGCGCTCTTGCCGGCGTCGTCGCTGCGCGTGACCAAGTCGCTGATGAAAGGCGCGCACGCGCACGAAGTGACCGCGCGCATGGAAGACGAAGCCGCGCATTTCTCGCGGATGCTCGTCGCGCCCGAAGCGCGCGAGGCGTTTCAGGCGTTCTTCGAGAAGCGCAAGCCGGACTTCAGCAAGTTCGAATAGCGCGCTTCACTCGACATCGTATTCGACGAAGCTGTTCTCGCGCGCGAAGCTGACGAGCCGCAGGCCCGCCTGCATCGCGATCGAAATGGCGAGCGAGGTCGGCGCGGAAATCGTCGCGATCATCGGCACGCCGACGCGCGCCGATTTGCGCACGAGTTCATAGCTCGCGCGGCTCGACAGGAACACGAAACCTTGCGTCGTGTCCTCGCGGCGCAGGATCAACTGGCCGATGAGCTTGTCGAGCGCGTTATGCCGCCCGACGTCCTCGAAGGCGTAGCGCACTGCGCCGTTTTCGTCGCACCACGCGGCGGCGTGCAGACCGCCCGTCAGCTTCGTCAATTGCTGATGCGCGGGCAATTCGCGCGCGGCGCGTTCGATCGCATCGGGCGCGAGACGATTCAGAAAGCCGGTCTCCGGCACGCGTTCCGGCTGAAGATCGAGCAAGTCGATGCTTTCGATGCCGCACACGCCGCATCCGGTGCGCCCGGCGAGCGCGCGCCGCTTGTCCTTCAGCGACGCGAAAGCCCGCTGCACGACCTGCAGATGCACTTCCGCATGCGGCAACGCGACGCCGTCATCCCGCAAATAAACCTCGATATCGTGGATATCGCTGCCGCGCTCAACTATGCCTTCCGTCATCGAGAAGCCCACTGCGAACGCTTCGAGATCGCGTGGCGTGCACATCATCACCGCGTGCGAAATGCCGTTGAAAACCAGCGCGACGGGCCATTCCTGACCGACGTTGTCAGCGGCGATCGCAACTTCGTTCTTGCGATGCCTGCGCACCTGGCGCTCGACGAAGCCGGGTTGGTCGTCGGTTTCGAGTTGTTCCACTTCAATGCTCCTGACCGCTCACTTCGAGTAAAGTCGGGTATGTGACTTGCTGCCAAAAGTTGCTGTCCGCACGCATCGCGACGCGAACAGCGGCTAGATTGCAATGGTTCCAGCCAGATCCAAGGCCCTACAATAACTTAAGCGGGCATCGCGCGCCGCGCCGCCCGCTTCAATCCAACGAGGCTTCGCTATGGGACTTTACGACGCCGCGCGTCTCTTCGGATTCGAAGTCGAATCCTCTGACAATCTGCGCTTCATTCCGCTTGCCGTGCGCTTCAATCTCGACCGCTTCGGCATGCGCATCTCGCTTGACCAATGGCAGCAGCTTCCTTACGAAGATCGCGCGTTGCTGGCGCGCTTTCCGATCGAAGAAGAGGCCGAGCTCGAGAAGAACTTCGACCTCGCGCTTGAAGAGATGCTGAAGACGCACGCCAATGCCGCGCCCGAAAAGATCGAACGCGACCCCGATCCGGTGTGGATGCACGCCGATGCCGTGCCGGAAACCGTGATCCGTCAAAGCAGCCTCTCCGGGATCAGCGCGCCGAGTCTCGATCGCTGGGGCCAACTCGATCGTTTCCAGCGTTACGCGCTCGCGAAACTCTCGCGCAACACGGACAAGGTCAATCACGATTTCCTGCCCGCGATGAAAGAGTTCGGTCTCACGGAGTGAGCACGCGGCTCGCAAACGTTAAGCAGCCGCTTTAATCAGATTATTTGCGGGTGAGCCCTAAATGTCGGGCGAGATGCGCCGTTAATGGACGTTATCCATTAATCGGGCGTGGAGCCGTTCGCCACGCCGCGCATTGCGTTCGATGTGCGCGCATCAAAGGGATTAGCCCGCTCTTCATGACTCGATTCCTCTCCAGAGGTTTGCTCGTCAACATTGCCGTCGTGCTGGCCGCGCTCGGCGCCAACGCGTTCGTCGCCTGCGAGCGGATCGGCGGTCTGCGTGAAAGCGACGCGCGCACCTTGCGCTCGATGAGCCTGCTGCGCGACCTCGCGAACTATCGCAGCACGCTCGGCGAATCGCTGACGCAACTGAGCCGCTTCGAAGCCACCGGCATCGCGGAAACCGCAGCGGGCCATCAGGAACGCGTGGCGCATCTCGACGCGCTCGAAAGCGGCCTGCGCGCGCAGTTCGAAATGGAGCCCGGCATGATGGGCGCATTCGATGCGCTCGCCGCCCGCGCCGCCGTCATGCGGCACGACGCCGACGTCGCCTTCGAGCGCGCGAAGAACGCGAGCCCCGACGCGTCCCGCGCATGGGCCGATGCGGCGTTCGTTACGCTCGGCGAGGATCAGCAAGGCGTCGACGACGAGCTCGCGGCGGTGCGCTCGCGCATCGACAACGCGACGATCGGCGCGCTCGATCAGTCCGCGCGGGCGTCGAGCGGCGCCATGCTGCTGCTCGTCTTCACGATGCTCGCGGGCAGCGCCGTGCTGATCTGGCTCTTCGCGAGTCGCGAGCGGCAATCGCGCGAGAAGCTCGGCGCGGCGCGCGCGCGACAGCGCAGCAACGAGCGCTTTCGCGGCATGTTCGAGGCGCATCCGGTGCCGATGTGGATCGTCGATAGCGAGACGATGCGCTTCGTTGCCGTGAATCAGGCCGCGATCGAACACTTCGGCTTCAACGAGCCGGAGTTCATGGACATGACGCTGCGCGATCTGCATCATGCGGACGACTTCGACAGCTTCGCCGCGCGTCTTGCGCGCAGCGGCGGCGAAGGCGGCGAGCGGGGCGAGCGCGCTCAGTCGGGACGAGGTTCGGCGGGCGTCTGGCGCTATCGCTGCAAGGACGGATCGATCGTGGGCGCGGACGTGTCGCATCACTCGCTCATCTACTCGAGCCGGCCGGGCATCTTCATGCTGGCGAACGACGTGACCGACCGCATCAACGCGGAAGCCGAAGCGCGCCGCTCGAACGAGATGCTCGAAGCGGTCATCGACAACATTCCGCAGCGCGTGTTCTGGAAGGACCGCGAGCTGCGCTATCTCGGCTGCAACAATGCGTTCGCGCGCGATGCGGGTCTCGCGTACAACGAGCAGGTCATCGGCAAGACGGATTTCGACTTGCCGTGGAGCGCGCTCGCGGATCTGGTGCGCGCGGACGACGAAGAGGTCATCGTCACGACCGTGCCGAAGATGCATCACGAGCGCGACATCGTGATGGGCGACCAGTTGCGCACCGTCGTTTCGAGCAAGCTGCCGTTGCTCGACGGCGAAGGGCAGACCATCGGCGTGCTCGGTTCGTATCACGACGTCACCGATCACAAGCGCGCCGAACTCGCGCTGCGTCTGCAAAGCCGCGCGCTGGACGCGAGCGTGAACGCGATTCTGATCACCGGCGTCGTCGATGGCGCGAATGTGATCGAGTATGCGAATCCGGCGTTCAAGCGCATCACGGGTTATGACCCGAGCGAGGTCATCGGCCAGGATTGCCGCTTTTTGCACGGCCCGGACGGAGATCAGGAAGGGCTCACGTCGATCCGCCGCGCCCTCGATGCGAACATGGAAGCGAGCGTCGTCGTGCGCAACTATCGCAAGGACGGCGCGCTCTTCTGGAACCAGCTCTTCGTCGCGCCGGTGCCGAACGCGCAGGGCATGACCACGCATCACATCGGCATCATCAACGACGTGACCGATCTGATGCGCTATCAGGAAGAGCTCGAATATCAGGCGAATTACGACACGCTCACGCGCCTGCCGAATCGCAATCTGCTGAAAGATCGCCTGCAGCACGCGATAGAAACGGCGCGGCGGCGCGATGCGAAGATCGCAGTCGTGTTCATGGATCTCGACGGCTTCAAGAACGTCAACGACAGTCTCGGCCACAGCGTCGGCGACCGTCTGCTTGCGGTGATCGCGGAGCGGCTCGCGCGCTCGGCGCGTACGAGCGATACGGTCGCGCGTCACGGCGGCGACGAGTTCGTCGTCGTGCTGCCGGACATCACCGACGAAGCCGGTCTCATCGTGTGGATGGAGCGCACGCGCGCGGCGATCTCCGAACCGGTGTGGATCGACGACACCGAGCTGTATGTCGGCTGCAGCATGGGCGCGAGTCTTTATCCGCAAGACGGCGACGACGCCGAAACCGTGATGAAGAAGGCCGACCTCGCGATGTATCGCGCGAAGGACATGGGCCGCAACAACTATCAGTTTTATCAGCCGGAGATGAACGCGAGCGTCGGCGCGCGCATGAATCTCGAACGGCGCTTGCGGCGCGCGCTGCGCGACGGCGAATTCCTGCTGCACTATCAGCCGCAGGTCGACATGTCGACGCGTCAGATCGTCGGCATCGAAGCGCTCGTGCGCTGGCGCGACCCCGAGCAAGGGCTCGTGTCGCCGGCGTCGTTCATTCCGGTGGCGGAGGAGAGCGGGCTGATCGGACCGCTTTCCGAATGGGTGCTGCGCGAAGCGTGCCGGCAGAACAAGGCGTGGCAGGATGCGGGGCTGCCGCCGGCGCGCGTGTCGGTGAACTTGTCGGCGCGGCATTTCCAGCAGCGCGACATCGCCCGGCTCGTGACTTCGGTGCTCGAAGAGACGGGCCTTGCGCCGCGCTATCTCGAACTCGAACTCACCGAAAGCGCGATCATGCGCAACGCCGAGGAAGCGATCACGATGCTCTCGGAGCTATCGGCGCTCGGCATCGGTATTGCAATCGACGACTTCGGCACCGGCTATTCGAGCCTGTCGTATCTCAAGCGCTTTCCGGTGCATCGGCTGAAGATCGATCGCTCGTTCGTCGCGGATATCGGCTCGTCGGGCGACGATGAAACCATCACGTCGGCGATCATCGCGCTCGCGCATTCGCTCGAGATGCAGGTGATCGCGGAGGGCGTCGAAACGCACGCGCAGCACGATTTCCTGCGCGAGCGCGATTGCGACGAAATGCAGGGCTACCTTTTCTCGCGCCCGATGCCGCACGAGGCGATTCCGGGCCTTTTGCAGCAGGGCGTGCTGCCCCACTGATCGATTCTTATCAGTCCAGCGACGGCAGCACGCGCGGGCGGCGATCGCGGTCAGTCGCGACGTAGGTGAGCGTCGCTTCCGTCACCTTGACGACTTCTTCGGCGAGGCTCATGCGCTGCGCCCAGACTTCGACCGACACCGTGATGGACGTGTTGCCCGTCTTGACGATGTCGGCGTAAAAGCTCAGCAGATCGCCGACGAAAACCGGGTGCTTGAACAGGAACGAATTCACGGCGACGGTCGCGACGCGGCCGTTCGCGCGGCGGCTCGCCGGAATGGAGCCGGCGATATCGACCTGCGCCATGATCCATCCGCCGAACACGTCGCCGTGGACGTTGGCGTCGGCGGGCTGCGGCACGACGCGCAGCGCGACGTGTTTCTCAGGAAGATTGGGATGGTCGGTCATGGGAGGCGTTCCGGTTTGCAAGGCGGCGCGAAGGCTGGCGCGCGTGAGCGGCCTCTTGAACCTTCTGCGACAATGCCTATTTATGAATGAGCCCGATTGCGCGCGACGTCGCGCCAGGGCTTGCAGCAAATTGTACGGGAAAGCATCCAGACGAAGTTGCGCCCGTTTCGACGATAAAAACCTTCCCCACGCCGCGCCCGACTCCATTCGCGCGACGCGCTCGAACGATACGAACTCATGCGCCGCTTCCCGAACGCAGAGCCCGGGCCCGCGCAGCAAGGCCCGCGCAACGACTGGCAGACGATCCGCTCGCTGCTGCCTTATCTCACGACGTACAAATGGCGCGTCGCGTTCGCGCTGACGTGCCTCATCGGCGCGAAGGTCGCGAACCTCGGCGTGCCGATCGTGATGAAGCGCATCGTCGACGGCCTCGCTTCCGTGCAGCATCTCACCGCGCTCGGACGCGCGAACGATTCGCCGGGCATCGTGCTGATCGGCGGAATCGGGCTGCTCGTCGTCGCGTATGCGGCCGCGCGGCTTTCTACGTCGCTCTTCACCGAGTTGCGCGAACTGCTCTTCGCCAAGGTCACGGAAAGCGCCGTGCGGCAACTCGCGCTGCAAGTGTTCCGGCATCTGCATTCGCTGTCGCTGCGCTTTCATCTGGAGCGACAGACGGGCGGCATGTCGCGCGATATCGAACGCGGCACGCGCGGCATCCAGCAGCTCGTTTCGTATTCGCTCTACAGCATTCTGCCGACGCTCGTCGAGGTCGGACTCGTGCTCGCGTTCTTCGTGACGAAGTACGAGGCGTATTACGCGATCGTCACGTTCATTGCGCTCGTCACGTATATCGTGTTCACGGTGAAGGTGACGGAGTGGCGCACGCACTTTCGCCGCACGATGAACGATCTCGATTCGAAAGCGAATTCGCGCGCGATCGATTCGCTGCTCAACTACGAGACCGTGAAATACTTCGGCAACGAAGAGTGGGAAACGCGCCGTTACGATGAAAATCTTCAGCGCTATCGCGCGGCCGCGATCAAGTCGCAGCGCTCGCTGTCGATGCTGAACTTCGGGCAGCAGACGATCATCGGCGTGGGGCTCGTTTTCATCCTCTGGCGCGCGACGCAGGGCGTGATGGCGGGGCGTCTGACGCTCGGCGATCTCGTGCTCATCAACACCTTCATGCTGCAGTTGTACATTCCGCTGAATTTTCTCGGCGTCGTGTATCGCGAACTCAAGCAGGCGCTGACCGACATGGATCGCATGTTCACGCTGCTCGGCGCGGGCCGCGAAGTGCCCGATGCGCCGAACGCGCCCGCGCTTGCCGTGCGCGGCGGCGAAGTGCGCTTCGAGAACGTGAGCTTCGCGTATGAGAAGGCGCGGCCGATCCTGCATGGCGTCGATTTCACGATTCCCGCGGGCACGACGACGGCGGTCGTCGGACACAGCGGCTCGGGCAAATCGACGCTCGGCCGGCTGCTCTTTCGCTTCTACGATCTCGATCGCGCGCAGGGCGGCAGCATTCGCATCGACGGGCAGGACATTCGCGACGTCACACAGGATTCGTTGCGCGCGGCGATCGGCATCGTGCCGCAGGACACCGTGCTCTTCAACGATTCGATCTATTACAACATCGCGTACGGGCGTCCTTCGGCGAGCCGCGACGAAGTGATCGCGGCGGCGCGCGCGGCGCATATTCACGATTTCATCGAGGCGTTGCCAGCGGGCTATGACACGGCCGTCGGCGAGCGTGGATTGAAGCTGTCGGGTGGCGAGAAGCAGCGCGTCGCGATCGCGCGCACGCTGCTCAAGAATCCGCCGATTTTGATCTTCGACGAAGCCACGTCCGCGCTCGATTCGAAGTCCGAGCGCGCGATTCAGCACGAACTCGACTCGATCGCGCGCGAGCGGACGACCCTCATCATCGCGCATCGGCTATCGACGGTCGTGCATGCGCAGCAGATCATCGTGATGGATCACGGGCGCATCGTCGAGCGCGGCACGCATGCGGAGTTGCTGCGTGCGGGCGGGCTGTTCGCGCAGATGTGGGCGCTTCAGCAACAGCGCGCCGCCAGCTCCGGCGAAGGAGAGGCGGCGCTGGCGACACTGGGCGAATGACGCGCTGTCCTCACTCCATCGCGTGCGCGCCGCCGATGGCGACGCCATCGTGCGATTGCGAAGCCGTCGACGACCAGCGCAGCCACTGACCGCGCAGCGCGAAGAGCGCGCCGAACGCGCACGTTGCGAGCACGCCGAACGTGGCGAAGCCCATTTGATAGCTGCCCGTGCTTTCCTTCGCGATGCCCATGATGACCGGCAGATAGAACCCGCCGATACCGCCCGCTGCGCCGACGATTCCCGACAGCAATCCCGTCTTGCCCTTCCAGCGATGCGGGACGAGCTGGAACGTCGAGCCGTTGCCCAGGCCGAACGCAATATACAGGCAGATGAGAATCGCGAGACCGCCCGCGACCGGCGGCATCCAGATCGCGAACGCGAAGTCGCCGATGGCGATGGCCGCGAGCAGCACGAGCAGCGCACGCACGCCGGTCACGCGATCGGCGACATAACCGCCGAACGGACGCACGATCGCGCCGAGAAACGCGAGCAGCGACATGAAGAGGCCGGCTTCGAGCTTCGGCATCTGATAAAGCGAGGTAAGCAGCAGCGTCACATACGACGACATGCCGACGAAACCGCCGAACGTGATGCTGTAAATGAGCATGATGACCCACGTATCGCGCTCGCCGAGCACCGACCGATAATGCCGCGGCAGCACCGCGATCGCAATGAGCGCGCCGATCACCGGCAAGAGCAGCACGCCCGCCTTGCCGCCGCCGAACACGCCCGCGTTGACCGCGAGCACCAGCACGATCAGGCTCACGAGCGTCACCGCGAAGCTCGACAGCGCGCGCATCGTGCTGCCGGTTTTCACGCCGGCATCGGACGCCCATGCGAAGAGCGCGACGCCCGTAATCGCGAGCAGCGGCAGCGCGGCGGCGGTCGACATCTGCCAGCCGAAGGCATCGGCGAGATGCGGGAACAGGAAGCCGTCGAGCACCGCGCCGATGTTGCCTGCCGCGGCGAGTCCGAGCACGAGGCCCTGCACCTTCGGCGGATAGTTGCTGCCAGCCATCGGCAACGCGACGGCGAAGCTCGCGCCGCCCATGCCGAGGAACACGCCGAGCACAAGCAACACCGCATACGACGGCACGCCGGGCATGAGCGGCAGCACGATCGACGGAATCGACGAGAGCAGGACGCCCATCAGCGCGACGCGCCGTCCATCGGTCGATTGATAGAGGTTGCCGAGCGTCACGCGCAGAATGGCGGCGGCCAGCACCGGCACCGCGACGAGAAAGCCTTGCTGCGCGGCGGACATCGTCACGTCGCGTCCGATGAACGGCGCGAGCGGCCCATACAGTACCCAGACGGTAAAGCCCGTATCGAAGTAGAGGAAGCAGGCGAGGAGCGAGCGCCAGTTGCCGCTCTTGAGCGATGCGATCAGATTGGACATTGCGGGTTCCGTATATGCGCGTACTGCCGAATGAGCACGCGACGGCCCCGAAAATTGCAAGCATCATGCCAATGGAATGCATATTTACCGATGCGCCGGGTAGCGCAAGGGTCGGCGAGGGATCAGAGCACGCGTGAGGTTCCGCGTCCCGCAAACCGACAGCACCGCGTCCGTGCGTGACCGCATGCGAATGGTGCGCCGCGCCTTCGCACGGCTCATGCGCCCGCTAGAATGCGTTCTTTGCCAAGGAAGCGCCGCGCGCGCCCGAGAAACGCATGGAACTGAAATGGCTGGAAGACTTCGTGTCGCTCGCGGAGACGCGCAGCTTCAGTCGATCCGCCGAGCTTCGGCACATCACGCAGCCCGCGTTCTCGCGACGCATTCAGGCGCTCGAAGCGTGGCTCGGCACGGAACTCATCGACCGGTCGGTGTATCCGACGCGCCTCACGCAAGCCGGCAACGTGTTCTACGAGCAGGCGCTCGCGATGCTCTCGCAGTTCCACGAAGCGCGCACGCTATTGCGCGGACAAGGCGGCGTGCCGTCGGCGACCATCGAATTCGCCGTGCCGCACACGCTTTCGCTCACGTATTTTCCGCGCTGGCTCGAACACATCGAGGCGCGGCTCGGACGCATCCGCACGCGGCTGCGCGCGCTCAATGTGCACGATGCGGTGCTGTCGCTCGTCGAAGGCGGTGTCGATCTCGTGATGGGCTATCACCATCCGAGTCATCCGGTTGCGCTCGATCCCGCGCGCTACGACATGCTCACGCTCGGCGCCGAACCGATCAGCCCGTTTTCCGCCGTGACCAAAGGCGGACGCGCGCGCTTCACGCTGCCCGCGACGGGCGAATCGCCGGTGCCGTATCTGTCGTACACGCCTAATGCGTACCTCGGGCGCATGACGGAAGTCATCATCGCGACCGCGCCGACGCGCCTCTATCTCGACAAGGTCTATGAAACCGACATGGCCGAAGGTCTGAAAGCGATGGCGCTCGCCGGTCATGGCGTCGCGTTCCTGCCGCACAGCGCTGTCGAGGATGCAGTGGAAGAAGGGCGGCTCGTGCGCCTCGATCGCGGCACGCGCGGCACGCCCGCCGGCCAGTTCACGCTGACGATGGAAATCCGCCTTTATCGCGACAAGCTCGCAGCGCAGGGCGAAGAGCCGCGACAGGCATTGATGCGCGCGCTATGGGACGCGGTCGGTGAGGAATTGCTGAAGGCGCAGCCGGAGAAGCCCGCGGCATAAGGCTCGGCGACGTTATGCAACTTTTGCATGACGGGATAAGGAAACGGCATTGGATTTGGAAACGACGTTTTTCGACAATGAGCGAATTCCTTCACCGCTGGAGCATCAATGTCTGCCTCGAAGCAACCTGTGCAAGCGCCGGACGCAAAACACGCTATCCCGTCGTATCTCCATGCCGATGATCTCGGTCCCTGGGGAAACTATCTGCAACAGGTCGATCGCGTTGCCCCGTATCTCGGTTCTCTCTCCCGCTGGCTCGAAACCCTCAAGCGCCCGAAGCGCATTCTCGTCGTCGATTGCCCGATCGAGCTGGATAACGGCACCGTCGCGCATTTCGAGGGTTATCGCGTGCAGCACAACACGTCGCGCGGTCCCGGCAAGGGTGGCGTGCGTTACCACCAGGACGTGACGCTCTCCGAAGTGATGGCGCTGTCCGCGTGGATGTCGGTGAAGAACGCGGCGGTAAACGTGCCGTACGGCGGCGCGAAGGGCGGCATTCGTGTCGATCCGCGCACGCTGTCGCGTGGCGAACTGGAACGCGTGACGCGTCGCTATACGAGCGAGATCGGCATCATCATCGGGCCGAACACGGACATTCCCGCGCCGGACGTGAACACGAACGAGCAGATCATGGCGTGGATGATGGACACCTACTCCATGAACCAGGGCCAGACGGCAACCGGCGTCGTGACCGGCAAGCCGATTTCGCTCGGCGGCTCGCTCGGCCGCAAGGAAGCGACGGGGCGCGGCGTGTTCGTCGTCGGCACGGAAGCGGCGCGGCGCATCGGCATGGAGATCGAAGGCGCGCGCATCGCGGTGCAGGGCTTCGGCAACGTCGGCGGCATCGCGGCCAAGCTGTTCCAGGAAGCGGGCGCGAAGGTCATCGCCGTGCAGGATCACACGGGAACGATTCATAACTCGAAGGGCATCGATACCGTCGCGCTGCTCGATCACGTCGCGAAGAACGGCGGCGTGGGCGGCTTCGCGGGCGCGGATCCGGTACAGGCGGAAGAATTCTGGATGATCGAAAGCGACATCCTCATTCCGGCCGCGCTCGAAAACCAGATCACCGAGAAGAACGCGTCGAAGATTCGCACGAAGATCGTCGTCGAAGGCGCGAACGGCCCGACCACGACCGCGGCCGACGACATCCTCAACGACAAGGGTATCCTCGTGATCCCGGACGTGATCGCGAATGCGGGCGGCGTGACCGTGTCGTACTTCGAATGGGTGCAGGACTTCTCGAGCTTCTTCTGGACCGAGGACGAGATCAATCAGCGTCTCGAGCGCGTGATGCGCGAAGCGTTCGCAGGCGTGTGGCAGGTCGCGAGCGAGCACAAGGTATCGGTGCGCACGGCGGCGTTCATCGTCGCGTGTACGCGCATTCTGCAGGCGCGCGAGATGCGCGGGCTGTATCCCTGATTCGGTGTCAGGCGGTCGTGCCCTTTAATTGATTGCGGGCGGCATTTCATTCGGAATGCCGCCCGCATTTGCATGAAAGCGACAAGTCGGCCGACTCGCTGCATTCGGTCAAGCATGGTCACAAAAACGCCAGTAATATGCGCGGTCGCACCGGGTTGCACCCTTACGGCGACGGCGTCTCAGAAATAAGACGGTCGTGGGTTAACAATCATTCTTTCAGAATAATTACCCTGCTAAACTTGCCCCGGTTTTTCGCCACAGGAGATCGAACACATGAAGGTTAAAAAGGCTGCGCTGCTCGTCGCCGCGCTCGGGTTTCTCGCCACCGGCGCATACGCTCAAGACGCCGGCACGCTGAAGAAAATCAAGGACACGGGCGTGATCTCGCTGGGGCATCGCGAATCGTCCATTCCGTTTTCCTACTATGACGACAAGCAGCAAGTCGTCGGCTACTCGCATGAGTTCGCGCTGAAGGTCGTGGACGCGGTCAAGCAGAAGCTCGGCATGTCCGACCTGAAGGTGAAGCTCACGCCGATCACTTCGCAGAACCGCATTCCGCTCGTGCAGAACGGTACCGTCGATATCGAGTGCGGCTCGACGACGAACAACGCCGAGCGTCAGCAGCAAGTTTCCTTCTCGAACACGATCTTCGTGATCGGCACGCGCCTCATGACCAAGAAGGATTCGGGCGTGAAGGACTGGGCCGACCTGAAGGGCAAGACCGTCGTGACGACCGCCGGCACCACGTCCGAGCGCCTGCTTCGCAAGATGAATCAGGACAAGAACATGGGCATGAACATCATCAGCGCGAAGGATCACGGCGAGTCGTTCCTGACGCTGTCGACCGGCCGCGCCGTCGCGTTCATGATGGACGATGCGCTGCTCGCGGGCGAGCGCGCGAAGTCGAACAACCCGAACGATTTCGTGATCGTCGGTGCGCCGCAATCGCATGAAGCGTACGGCTGCATGATCCGCAAGAACGATCCGGAGTTCAAGAAGGTCGTCGACGACGCGATCGCCAAGGTCGAAACCTCGGGCGAAGCGGACAAGATCTACAAGAAGTGGTTCGAAAGCCCGATTCCGCCGAAGGGTCTCAACCTCAACTTCCCCGAAAGTGAAGACATGAAGGCTCTCTACAAGAGCCCGAATGACAAGGCAATCGACTAACCGGTTCGGTAATCGAACAGACGAAACGGAAGGAGCTTGCTTCTTCCGTTTCTTTTTGGAGTGAGTCCATGTCTTATCACTGGAACTGGGGCATCCTGCTGAGTCCGGTTTCGACCGGCGAGCCCACCACCTATCTCGGCTGGCTGATTTCCGGCTTCTGGGTGACGATCACCGTGTCGCTCGCGGCCTGGGTGATCGCGCTCGTGGTCGGCTCGTTGTTCGGCATCTTGCGCACGGTCCCGAATCGCACGCTGGCGGGCATCGGCACCGTCTACGTCGCGATCTTCCGCAACATTCCGCTGATCGTGCAGTTCTTCGTCTGGTATCTCGTGATACCGGAATTGCTGCCGCCTTCCATCGGCAACTGGTTCAAGCAACTGCCGCCCACCGCGCAGTTCTTTTCGTCGTCGATCATCTGTCTCGGGCTTTTCACCGGCGCACGCGTGTGCGAGCAGGTGCGCTCGGGCATCAACGCGCTGCCGCGCGGACAGCGCAACGCGGGTCTCGCGATGGGCTTCACGCAATGGCAGACGTATCGCTACGTGCTGATGCCGGTCGCGTACCGCATCATCGTGCCGCCGCTCACGTCCGAGTTCCTCAACGTGTTCAAGAACTCGGCGGTCGCGTCGACCATCGGTCTGCTGGATCTGTCCGCTCAGGCGCGCCAGCTCGTCGATTACACGGCGCAGACGTATGAATCGTTCATCGCGGTGACGATCGCCTACATGCTCATCAACCTCGTCGTGATGCAACTGATGCGCTGGGTCGAGGCGAAGACGCGGTTGCCTGGCTACATCGGAGGCAAATAAATGCATCAGTTCAACTGGAGCGGTGTGCTCGCGTCGTGGCCCACGCTGATGACGGGCGCGAAGATCACGCTGCAGATCACCGTGCTCGCCATCGTGGTCGGCATCATCTGGGGCACGATTCTCGCGCTGTTCCGCCTTTCGGGCGTGAAGCCGCTGCAATGGTTCGCGAGCGCGTACGTCACGCTGTTCCGCTCGATTCCGCTCGTGATGGTGCTGCTGTGGTTCTTCCTGATCGTGCCGCAGCTGTTGCAAAACGTGCTCGGACTGTCGGCCGACATCGACATCCGTCTTGCCTCGGCGATGGTCGCGTTCTCGCTCTTCGAAGCCGCGTACTATTCGGAAATCATCCGCGCCGGCATTCAAGCGGTGCCGCGCGGTCAGGTGAACGCGGCGTTCGCGCTCGGCATGACCTACGGCCAGGCGATGAAGCTCGTCGTGCTGCCGCAGGCCTTCCGCGCGATGGTGCCGCTCTTGCTCACGCAGGCGATCGTCCTGTTTCAGGATACGTCGCTCGTCTACGTCATCAGTCTCGCGGACTTCTTCCGCACGGCGACGAACATCGGGGATCGAGACGGCACGTCCGTCGAAATGGTTCTGTTCGCGGGCGCGTGCTATTTCGTGATTTGCGTGGTGGCGTCGGCGCTCGTCAAAAGTCTTCAGAAAAAGGTCGCAAGATGATCTCTATCAAGAATGTTTCCAAGTGGTACGGGCAGTTCCAGGTGCTCACCGACTGCACGACCGAAGTGAAGAAGGGCGAGGTCGTCGTGGTGTGCGGCCCGTCGGGTTCGGGCAAGTCGACGCTCATCAAGACCGTGAACGGCCTGGAGCCGTTCCAGAAGGGCGAAATCACGATCAACGGCCAGTCGCTGACGGACAAGAAGACGAATCTGTCGAAGCTGCGTTCGAAGGTCGGCATGGTGTTCCAGCACTTCGAGCTGTTTCCGCATCTGACGATCACGCAGAACCTGACGCTCGCGCAGATCAAGGTGCTCGGCCGTTCGAGCGACGAAGCCACGCAGAAGGGCATGAAGCTGCTGGATCGCGTCGGCCTGCGCGCGCATGCGGACAAGTTTCCGGGCCAGTTGTCCGGCGGTCAGCAGCAGCGCGTGGCGATTGCGCGCGCGCTGTCGATGGACCCGATCGCGATGCTCTTCGACGAGCCGACGTCCGCGCTCGATCCGGAGATGATCAACGAAGTGCTCGACGTGATGGTCGAACTCGCGCAGGAAGGCATGACCATGATGTGCGTGACGCACGAAATGGGCTTTGCGAAGAAGGTGGCGAATCGCGTGATCTTCATGGATCGCGGGCTCATCGTCGAGGACGATCAGAAGGAAGCGTTCTTCGCGAATCCGAAGTCGGATCGTGCGAAGGATTTCCTCGCGAAGATCCTGCACTGAGTCTCGGCTCGGCAAAGCAAAACGGCGCTTCCGAAAAGAAGCGCCGTTTTTTATTCGATCCCGAGTTCCGATTCCATCGCCGCTGTCGTCCGTATCTCGTCGATCTTCAGCGCGGATCCGATGCACGCCTTCGCGAGCGGCTCGGCCGCTTTCCTCGCCACTTCCTCCGGCACCGGAATATTCGTCGCGCGGGCGAGATCGCCGCACTGGAACATCGCGAGATCGCCGGGGGCGAAGCGCGTCCAGATTTCGTTGTCGGTGAGCGGCGACGTCGCGATCACGGCGACGCGGTCTTCCGGCGTCGTGTACTTGGCGAAATCGATCGACATGTCGGCATCGATCAGATGCGCGGTCGAGAACGGCCAGCTACGCACCAGGTAGTACAAATGCGTCGAGCAGTGCGAGAAGAGCGCCTGCCCGTTCGACATCAGAAAGTTGAAGACGCCGTATTGCGTGATGTCGCGGGTAAGTTCGGCGAGCGCGTCGAACAGTTCGTCGAGCGGCGGCTGCGAGCACGGAAACGCGCGCCGCAAGCCTTGCAGCAGCGCGCAGAAGGCAAGCTCGCTGTCCGTCGTGCCGACCGGCTGATATACGCCGGTGAGTTCGGGTGCGTGGCCTTTGAGGTCGCCGTTGTGCGCGAAGATCCAGTGCCGGCCCCACAGTTCGCGCATGAACGGATGGCAGTTCTCGAGCAGGATATGCCCCTGCGTCGCCTTGCGGATATGCGCGATCGTGTTCTTCGACTTGATCGGATAGCGCTTCACCATGTCCGCGAGCGGCGAACTGGCGGACGACTGATGATCGATGAAAAGCCGGCAGGCCTTGTCCTCGAAAAACGCGATGCCCCAGCCGTCGGCATGATGATCGGTGACGCCGCCGCGCGCCGCGAAACCGGTGAACGAGAACGTCACGTCGGTCGGTTCGGCGCAGTTCATTCCGAGAAGTTGGCACATGATGCTGAGGCGGTCGGCTTTTGGCCTGTTGTTACAATACGTCCGACAAGCATATCACCGAGACCGAATCGAAAAAAACGCGCAAACGCTCGTCGATGCGCGCGTTGTGGAAATTCCACGGCGATTTTTTCCGGTCCTTGCGTGGACTTGCGCCATTCCAACGTTCCCCGTCATCTCGCCATGTCCGCTACTTCATCCTCGCCCAATTCGCTCACGATCGCGCGTCCCGACGACTGGCATCTGCACGTGCGCGACGGCGCGACGCTCGCGGCCGTCCTGCCGCACACGGCGCGCCAGTTCGGCCGCGCAATCATCATGCCGAATCTGAAGCCGCCCGTGACGACGACGGAAATGGCCGCGGCCTATCGCGAGCGCATTCTGGCGGCGCTTCCGAAGGGCGCGCGCTTCGAGCCGTTGATGACGCTCTATCTCACCGACAACACGCCGCCCGACGAAATCCGCCGCGCGAAGGAAAGCGGCTTCGTGCATGGCGTGAAGCTGTATCCGGCGGGCGCGACGACCAATTCCGACGCAGGCGTGACGGATCTGCTCGGCAAATGTGCGAAAACGCTCGAAGCGATGCAGGAAGTCGGCATGCCCTTGCTGACTCACGGCGAAGTGACCGATAGCGACATCGACGTGTTCGATCGCGAGAAAGTGTTCATCGACCGCGTGATGACGCCGCTGCGCCGCGATTTTCCCGCGCTTAAAGTCGTGTTCGAGCACATCACGACGAAGGACGCCGCCGATTACGTGCGCGACGCGGACGGCGAGATCGGCGCGACGATCACCGCGCATCACCTGCTGTACAACCGCAACATCATGCTGGTCGGCGGCATGCGTCCGCATTACTACTGCCTGCCGGTGCTGAAGCGCGAGACGCATCGCGTGGCGCTCGTCGAAGCGGCGACGTCGGGCAATCCGCGCTTTTTCCTCGGCACGGACAGCGCGCCGCATCCGAAGGGCTTGAAGGAGCACGCGTGCGGTTGCGCGGGTTGCTACACGGCGCTGCACGCGCTCGAACTCTATGCGGAAACCTTCGACAAAGCCGGCGCGCTCGACAAGCTCGAAGGCTTCGCGAGCTTCCACGGCGCGGACTTCTACGGTCTGCCGCGCAGCAAGGAATCGGTGACGATCGAGCGCGGTACGTGGACGTTGCCCGCCGAATTCACCGCCGGCGATTCGACCGTCGTGCCGCTGCGTGGCGGCGAATCGATCGGCTGGCGTTTCGTGGACGCGCAGTAAGCACGCCGACGTGAGCGCGGGTTTCGCCGATATCGACTGGGCGCGGCCTTGGCTCGCGTCCATCGAAGCGCGCGGCAGGCGCTGGCAGACGGCGGCGCTCGCGGGTTACGACAACTATCTCGCGACATTGAACGACGACGCCACGGCCGCCGCGCAGGTCACGGGCCGCGGCAAGCCGCTTGCATTCATCGCGCAGGAAGCGCTGCCTTCGGGTGCGTCGTACGAAGGTCACATCGCGCAGACCGGCTGCGTGCCGACGCGCCACAATCTCCACGATTTCTTCAACGCCTCGATGTGGTTCGCGTATCCGCGCATCAAGGCGGCGCTCAACGCGCGGCAGGCCGAGCAGATCGATACGCTCGGCATCGGACCGACGCGCGGCGGCGTGCGCGACGCGCTCACGCTCTTCGATGAAAACGCGGTGTTCTTCGCCTGCGCCGATGCATCGCTTGGACGCGCGCTGCGCGGTTTCGGCTGGCGCACGCTCTTCGTCGGCGAGCGCGCGGCGTGGGGCACGCGCTGCGAGGCGCGCATTTTCGGGCACGCGTTGCTGGAAAAGCTCGTCGCGCCGTACAAGGCGTGTACGGGGCACGCGTGGATCGTCGATGTTCCCGCCGACTATTTTTCGCTCGACGATGCCGCGCGCCGCGCGTTCATCGACGGATGCGTGTCCGAACGGCTGAACGCCGCGCCGATCGACAGCCGCGCGTTCGCGCCGCTGCCGGTGCTGGGCGTGCCGGGCTGGTGGGACGCGAATGCATCGCCCGATTTCTACGACGACGTTTCCGTCTTTCGACCGGGCCGCCGATCGCGCGGATGCTAAAATGACGAGTTGCAAAGCGGGCCAGGCAATCGCGGCCTCCAAGGTGAAAGCCGAAGAGGGCGAGGAAAGTCCGGACTCCACAGGGCAGGGTGATGGCTAACGGCCATCCGTGGCGACACGCGGAACAGGGCAACAGAAAGCAAACCGCCGATGGCTCCGGGCGCAAGTCCGGAGATCAGGTAAGGGTGAAACGGTGCGGTAAGAGCGCACCGCGGACGTCGCGAGACGTTCCGGCACGGTAACCTCCACCCGGAGCAATTCCAAATAGGCAGGCGCGCATCTTCGCGATGCAGGACGGGGCCCCCGTTCGTCTGCGGGTAGGAAGCTTGAGCGCGTCAGTAATGACGCGTCTAGAGGAATGATTGCCACGCGCGTCGCTTTCGGGCGGCGCGTGCACAGAATCCGGCTTATCGGCCCGCTTTGTCGTCATTCAAAAGAGAAGAGCCGGCGTCTCGCGACGTCGGCTCTTTTCGTTTTTGCTTCCGATGAAACTTACGCTTCGACGATCTCGAACGAATGCGTCAGCTCCGCCGATTTCGCCAGCATGATCGACGCCGAGCAATATTTGTCGTGCGACAGGTTGATCGCGCGCTCGACGGTCGCCGGGTTCAGGTTCTTGCCCGTCACGGTGAAGTGAAAGTGGATCTTCGTGAAGACTTTCGGGTCTTCGCTCGCGCGGTCGGCCTTCAGCGTGACCGAGCAGCCCTGGATTTCCTGACGGCTCTTTTTCAGGATCATCACGACGTCGTAGGCGGTGCATCCGCCGGTGCCGAGCAGCACCATTTCCATCGGGCGCGGCGCGAGATTGCGGCCGCCGCCTTCCGGTGCGCCGTCCATGTTTACGAGATGGCCGCTTCCCGTTTCGGCGGCGAAGGCCATGCCGTCTTGTCCCATCCAGCTAACTTTGCATTCCATGCTCAGGCTCCAGCTGTTCAGCGCGTCGTTACAGAGGCTACATTGTAGCGGTTCGGAATTTTTCCACCGGTCGCTGCTTACGAGCATCTACCGGTTGACGAAGCGTAAATCGGCGCGGCGATTCTGATGCCGGCCGTGAGCGCGCCAGTCGAGGACGGGCTCTAAAGGCTCATCGCGACGGCGTCCAGGCAGCCGCGGCCCGTAAGCATCTGAAAATAAAGGGCTTTCGGGGGACATGTCCATTGTGCTCAGATTCCAGATTATGGAATCATCTTCCACGATGCAAATCTTCTTGCTTTGCAGCATGACCGTGCCTATACTCGTTTCTGTCTCCTCCACCTCCTCCTTTGGTGGATTAAGCCCGAGCCAAGCTGCTCGGGCTTTTTTTCGTCCTCGCGCCTGTCGAAGCATTCTTTTGACGCGGCGACCAAATTCCCTTTATAATTCAAAGTTCTCTTCGCCACACGCCCGCGGAGAGAGGCTTGTGAGAGCCTGCACGCGCCCGGTTTCGACCTGAGCGCACTCATATAAGCAGGGCCGAACAAGACACAGTTCAAGGGCAGATCAATTTTTTGGATCGATCATGAAGACGTTTTCCGCAAAAGCCGAAGAGGTGACGCGCGAATGGTACGTGATTGACGCGACGGATAAGGTTCTCGGCCGTGTCGCCAGCGAAGTGGCACGCCGTCTTCGCGGCAAGCACAAGCCTGAATTCACTCCGCACGTCGACACCGGTGATTTCATCATCGTCGTCAATGCCGGCAAGTTGAAGGTCACCGGCAACAAGACCACGGACAAGAAGTACTATCGTCACTCGGGCTACCCGGGCGGCATCTACGAAACGACGTTCGGCAAGATGCAAGAGCGTTTCCCGGGCCGCGCGCTCGAGAAGGCTGTCAAGGGCATGCTTCCGAAGGGTCCGCTCGGCTACGCGATGATCAAGAAGCTGAAGGTCTACGCCGAAGCAACGCATCCGCATACGGCTCAACAGCCTAAAGCGCTCGAGATCTAAGGGGAGCCCACATGATCGGTAACTGGAACTACGGTACGGGCCGCCGCAAGAGCGCCGTCGCTCGTGTCTTCATCAAGTCGGGCAAGGGCGAAATCATCGTCAATGGCAAGCCCATCGCCGACTACTTCTCGCGTGAAACGTCGCTGATGATCGTGCGCCAGCCGCTCGAACTCACGAACCACGCCACCACGTTCGACATCAAGGTCAACGTGAACGGCGGCGGTGAGACGGGTCAAGCCGGTGCGGTTCGCCACGGCATCACCCGCGCGCTGATGGACTACGACGCTACGCTCAAGTCGCAACTGTCGAACGCAGGCTTCGTCACGCGTGACGCGCGTGAAGTGGAACGTAAGAAGGTCGGTTTCCACAAGGCACGCCGCCGCAAGCAGTTCTCGAAGCGTTAAGCGCTTCTTGCCGGACGGGTTCCGGCGAAGCTGCAAAAGCCGCCCGCACGCCCTGTGCAGGCGGCTTTTTTCGTTTTGGCGCGTTTGGGCTGGACCATGTCGAATTTTCATATAGCCCATTGATTCCATGGACATTCGGCACGATATTGAGATCAGCCCTACAATAGCGGCTAGAAGCTTAATTGGAGAATTCGAATGAGCGCTGTCAGCGACACCCCCACGACCGAAATGCCGATGCCGTTCGTCTTCACCGACGCGGCCGCGGAAAAGGTCAAGTCATTGATCGATGAAGAAGGCAATCCGGATCTGAAGCTGCGCGTGTTCGTGCAAGGCGGCGGCTGCTCGGGTTTCCAGTACGGTTTCACGTTCGACGAAGAAGTGAACGAAGACGACACTGTCATGGACAAGGCTGGCGTGCAGTTGCTCGTCGATTCGATGAGCTATCAGTATCTCGTCGGCGCGGAGATCGACTATAAGGACGACATCAACGGCGCCCAGTTCGTCATCAAGAATCCGAACGCCACGACGACTTGCGGTTGCGGTTCGTCGTTCTCGGTCTAAGCGTGCATTTCTGAGGCTGAAGAAAACGGAGCCTCAGCGGCTCCGTTTTTTGTTAACGCGGATAAATCGCGCCGAGCACGCGCTCGCCCGCCGCGCCCGTCACCGCGGGCAGATTGCCCGGCTCGCGCGCGACACAGCGCATCGCGAGCCACGCGAAAGCAAGCGCTTCCACTTGTTGCGGCGGCACGCCGAGCGCCTCGGTCGTCATCACGGGAACGCCTGCGATTCTGCTGTCTTCAAGCGCCTGCTGGAGCATCTTCATCAACACAGGATTGCGTGCGCCGCCGCCGCACACGTACACGGCGCGCGTGTCCGGCGCGTGTCGCGCGATCTCGCGCGCGACGGTCGTCGCGGTGAGGGCCGTGAGCGTCGCCTGGACATCGGCGGGAGCGAGGTTCGCGAAGGCTGCGAGCTTCGCGTCCATCCACGCCGGATTGAACAGATCGCGCCCTGTGCTCTTCGGCGGCGCGAGGTCGAAAAACGGTTCGTCGAGCAGCGCGTCGAGAAGCGATTGATCGATTCGGCCTTTGGCTGCGAACTGCCCGCCGTCGTCATAGGCGCGCTGTGTGTGGCGCAAAGCCCATTCGTCGATCAGCGCGTTGGCCGGGCCGCAATCGAAGCCGCGCACGTCTCCGTTCGCCGCGAGAATCGTGATGTTGCTGATGCCGCCGAGGTTGCACACGACGCGCGTCTCGTTCTTTTCGCCGAACACGGTCGTGTGGAACGCCGGCACGAGCGGCGCGCCCTGGCCGCCCGCGGCGACATCGCGGCTGCGGAAATCGGCGACCACGTCGATGCTGGTCATCTCAGCGAGCAACGCGGGATTGTTGATCTGCCGTGTGTAGCCTTTGTCAGGCCGATGCCGCACCGTCTGGCCGTGCACGCCGATCGCGCGCACCTTCGTCGCCGAGCATCCGCTCATGCTCTGCAGTTCGTGGCAGCAGACGGCATAGCGTGTCGCGAGCGCATTCGCGGCGAGCGCTTCGCGTTCGAGTTCGTTGTCGCCGGGCGACTGCAGTTCGAACAGCGCATCGCGCAAGCCTTTGGAAAAGGAGACATGCGCCTCGCCGAGCACGACGGGCGGCTTGCCCGTCGCGAACTGGACCGCGACACCATCGACGCCGTCCATGCTGGTTCCGGACATCAAACCGAAGTACACGCCGTCCGCCTTGCCGGTTTCGATTGCTTCGGTTTTCTTTCCCACGCTGATCTCCTCGTCGATGCCGATGTTGCCAATCAGCGGCGATTATCCGCGTTACGGGGCGAATCGTTAAGACGCGATTCCACACTCCTGAGCGCCGAATGCCGCGCAAAACCGCGCGATCAGACACGAAAGGGCGCGAATGCCCGCGTCATCGCGTAAAATCGTGAGCCTGAACAAGCAATTGCGCGCGATTTCGTCATTTTCCGCGCCCCACTTCTCGACGCGGCATCTGCGCAGGCCACGCCACCGCATCGCCGGTCATCGAACCCTTTTGACTTCACAAGCCGCAAGCATGACCACTGATTCCAACGCGCCCAGCTTCCCGATCACCGAAGATGTCAAAAGCGCGCTCGCCATCGCCAAGCGCGGCTGCGACGAACTGCTGATCGAAGACGAATTCGCGCAGAAGCTCGCGCGAAGCGCCGCGACGGGCAAGCCGCTGCGTATCAAGCTCGGCCTCGATCCGACCGCGCCCGACATTCACATCGGCCATACGGTCGTGCTGAACAAGATGCGCCAGTTGCAGGATCTCGGCCACCAGGTCATTTTTCTGATCGGCGATTTCACGTCGCTGATCGGCGATCCGTCCGGCCGCAACGCGACGCGCCCGCCGCTCACGCGCGAGCAGATCGAGATGAACGCGAAGACGTACTTCGAGCAGGCGGCGCTCGTGCTGGATCGCGAAAAGACCGAAATCCGCTACAACAGCGAATGGTCGATGCCGCTCGGCGCCGACGGCATGATCAAGCTCGCATCGCGCTACACGGTCGCGCGCATTCTTGAGCGCGAGGACTTCACGAAGCGCTTCCAGGGCGGCGTGCCCATTTCGATCCACGAATTCCTCTATCCGCTGATGCAGGGCTACGATTCCGTCGCGCTCAACGCGGATCTCGAACTCGGCGGCACGGACCAGAAGTTCAATCTGCTCGTCGGCCGCGAGTTGCAGAAGCAGTACGGCCAAGAACAGCAGTGCATTCTGACGATGCCGCTGCTCGAAGGTCTCGACGGCGTCGAAAAGATGTCGAAGTCGAAGAACAACTACGTCGGCATCAGCGAGAAGCCGACCGAGATGTTCGGCAAGCTGATGAGCATTTCGGACGTGCTCATGTGGCGTTACTTCGAACTGCTGTCATTCCGCCCGATGAGCGAAATCGAAGGCTACAAGCGCGAAGCCTCAGGCGGCCGCAATCCGCGCGACTTCAAGGTGATGCTGGCGCAGGAAATCGTCGCGCGCTTTCACTCGCCGGCGGATGCCGAGCGGGCGCTCGAAGACTTCAATCATCGCGCAAAGGGCGGCGTGCCCGACGACATTCCGACTGTCACGCTCGCAGGCGCGCCGGTCGCGATCGGCCAGCTGCTCAAGCAGGCGGGACTCGTGCCGTCGACGAGCGAAGCGCTGCGCAACATCGAGCAGGGCGGCGTGAAGATCGACGGCGCGACGGTCTCCGACAAGGGGCTGAAGGTCGAAGCGGGCGAGTTCGTCGTGCAGGTGGGCAAGCGCCGCTTCGCGCGCGTCACGCTGACGGCGTAAGCCGATGATCGCGCTCATTCAGCGTGTGAAGCGCGCCGATGTGCGCGTGGGCGAGCGCGTGACCGGCGCGATCGACGCGGGCCTGCTCGCGCTGGTCTGTGCCGAGCGCGGCGACAACGAAGCCGCCGCCGACAAGCTGCTCGCGAAGATGCTCGGCTACCGCGTGTTCAGCGATGCAGCGGGCAAGATGAATCTCTCGGTGCAAGGCGTTGCCGGCGGCTTGCTGCTCGTCTCGCAGTTCACGCTTGCCGCCGACACGAACAGCGGCTTGCGCCCGAGCTTCACGCCCGCCGCGCCGCCCGACGAAGGCAAGCGGCTCTTCGATTATTTCGTGACGCAAGCGCGCGCGAAGCATCCCGTCGTCGAAACGGGCGAGTTCGGCGCGGAAATGCAGGTGTCGCTCGTGAACGACGGGCCAGTCACTTTCTGGCTTCAGGTACGACCATGACGACTCAGGTTCTCTTTATTCGACACGGCGAAACCGACTGGAACCGCATCAAGCGCATTCAAGGGCATATCGACATCCCGTTGTCCGAACATGGCTTTCTGCAGGCGGAACAGCTCGGCCGGCGTCTGGCGCACGACGGGCGCATCGACGCGGTCTATTCGAGCGATCTGCAACGCGCGCAGCAGACGGCGCGTCCTTTCGCGGATGCGCTCGGGCTCGACGTGCGGTTATCGGAGAACTTGCGCGAGCGTTTCTATGGCGCGTTCCAAGGCCACGACAGCGACGAGATCAACGACAAGTTTCCCGCCGAATATATCGAATGGCAGACGCGCGACCCCGGCTTCTCGCCACCCGGCGACGGTGAATCGCAGCGCGTGTTTTATCACCGCATCGTGCATGCGATGGAACCGATCGTCGCGGCGCACGCGGGCGGGCGCATCGCGGTCGTCGCGCATGGCGGCGTGCTCGATTGTGTGTACAGGTTCGCGATGAACCTGCCGTTGCAGGAGCCGCGCAACTGGCCGCTGCTCAATTGCAGCGTGAACGTGGTGGACTATGCCGATGGCGGCGCGAAGGTCGCGTCGTGGGGCGATATCGCGCATCTGTCGACGGACACGGACGACGACAATCTGCGCAAGCGGGCCTAGCCGTTGTTCGTATCCCAAAGATCCCGAATCGGCCCCGCATCCGGCGCAGCAAGACCGAAGTGCCGATACGTGAGCATCGTCGCGACCCGTCCGCGTGGCGTGCGCTGCAAAAAGCCCTGCTGAATCAGATACGGCTCCAGCACGTCCTCGATCGTGTCGCGCTCCTCGCCGATAGCCGCAGCGAGGTTATCCACGCCGACCGGCCCGCCATCGAACTTGTGCAGGATGGCTTCGAGCAGCTTGCGGTCCATCAGATCGAAGCCGACGGGATCGACGTCGAGCATTTTCAGCGCTTTGTCGGCGACGTCGGCGGTGATCATGCCGTTCGCCTTTACTTCGGCGTAATCGCGCACGCGGCGCAGCAGCCGGTTCGCGATACGCGGCGTGCCGCGCGAGCGCTTTGCGATTTCCAGCGCGCCTTCCGGCACGATCTCCGCCTTCAACAACGACGCGGATCGCGACACGATGCGCGCCAGTTCGCTCGCGTTATAGAACTCCAGCCGCGACACGATGCCGAAGCGGTCGCGCAGCGGGTTCGTCAGCATGCCCGCGCGCGTGGTCGCGCCGACTAGCGTGAACGGCTGCAGATCCAGTTTCACGCTGCGTGCGGCCGGCCCTTCGCCGATCATGATGTCGATCTGATAATCCTCGAGCGCCGGATACAGGATTTCCTCGACGACCGGCGAAAGCCGATGAATTTCGTCGATGAACAGCACGTCGTTCGCTTCGAGATTCGTGAGCAGCGCGGCGAGATCGCCCGCGCGCTCGAGCACCGGTCCCGACGTCTGCCGCAGATTCACGCCCATTTCCCGCGCGATGATGTGCGCGAGCGTCGTCTTGCCGAGACCCGGCGGCCCGAACAGCAGCACGTGATCGAGCGCTTCGGAACGGCGCTTCGCCGCCTCGATGAAGATTTCGAGCTGGCCGCGCGCCTTTTCCTGCCCGATGTATTCATCGAGCTTGTGCGGACGCAGTGCGCGCTCGAACGCTTCCTCGTTCGGCGAGACGGGCGAGGCCGAGATGACGCGTTCGGCGGCGAGTTTGTCGGTTTCGATCATCTTTCGATTGTACAGCGAGCTTTTGCGCGACGAAGCTGGCCGAATGGCCTAGGCTATCAGCCCTTCGAAAGCGCCTTCAACGCCAGCTTGATGCCCTCGGACACGCCCGTTCCGGCCGGCACGTTCTTGACCGCGGCGAGCGCTTCCTTCTCCGAATAGCCGAGCGCGAGCAGTGCGTTGAGAATGTCGGACGCGTGATCGGACTGCGAAACCGTGCCCGCGATCGCGCCGAGATCCGCGCCGAGCTTGCCTTTCAGTTCGAGCAGCAGGCGCTCCGCCGTCTTCTTGCCGATGCCCGGCACGCGCGTGAGGCGCGCGGCGTCCTGCGTCGTCACGGTTTGCGAGAGTTCGTGCACGCTCATGCCCGAAAGCACCGCGAGCGCCATGCGCGCGCCGATCCCGCTGATCTTCAGCAACTCGCGGAACGTCGAACGCTCCTGCGCGGTGAGAAAACCGTACAGCAGATGCGCGTCCTCGCGCACGATCAACTGCGTGAGCAGCACGACCTTCTCGCCGGCATTCGGCAGGTTGTAGAACGTGCTCATCGGCACGTCGATTTCGTAGCCGACGCCGTTGCAATCGACGAGCAAATGCGGCGGATTTTTTTCCAGCAGAACGCCGGCGATGCGACCGATCATGTTTGGTATTCGTAGAGGAAATTAGCCGATGAGACGACCGCGCCGCACGCGCAAGCCCTTCTTGGCCAGCCCCGGCGCGATGCCGCCCAGGGCCGCGAGGCCGGTGCCGCCGTGCGCGTGACAGATCGCCATGCCGAGCGCATCGGCGGCGTCGGTGCCGGGCACGCCGGAAAGCGACAGCAGACGCACGACCATCTGCTGCATCTGTTCCTTGGTCGCGCGTCCGTAGCCGACGACCGCCTGCTTCAGTTGCAGCGCCGTGTATTCGGCAACCGGCACGCCGCTCGCGACGAGCCCGCAGATGGCCGCGCCGCGCGCCTGCCCGAGGAGCAGCGTCGACTGCGGATTCACGTTGACGAAGACTTTTTCGATCGCCGCCTGATCCGGATTGTGCTGCGCGATGAGCGTCGAGATGCCGCTGAAAATGGTGTTGAGACGCGAAGGCAGATCCGCCTCGGCCGTCTTGATGACGCCGCTCGTCACGTAGTTGAGCGTGTGCCCCGTCTTCTCGATGATGCCGAAGCCCGTCACGCGCAGGCCGGGGTCGATGCCAAGGATTCTCATTCGTTCGCGTTTCGCGGCTCGTTGAAACTAAAAAGGCCTGTTTGCGCCGTTCGAAGCGCAAACAGGCCAATCTTAAATGAAGCGGCCGCGATCAATGGCGGAAATGACGCGTGCCCGTGAAAATCATCGTGATGTTGTGCTCGTCGGCGGCGGCGATCACTTCGTCATCGCGCATCGATCCGCCTGGCTGGATCACGCAGGTGGCGCCCGCGTTCACGACGACATCGAGGCCGTCGCGGAACGGGAAGAACGCATCCGATGCCACCGCCGAGCCGTTCAACGTCAGACCGGCGTTCTGCGCCTTGATGCCCGCGATGCGCGCCGAATCCACGCGGCTCATCTGGCCTGCGCCGACGCCCATCGTCATGCCGTTCGCGCAGAACACGATCGCGTTCGACTTCACGAACTTCGCGACGCGCCACGCGAACATCAGATCGTCCATTTCCTTCGGCGTCGGATGACGCTTCGTCACGACGCGCAATTCGTGCGGCTGCACGTTCTTCGCATCGAGCGATTGCACGAGCAGACCGCCGCCGACGCGCTTCAGATCGAACGCGTTGTGGCCGTCGCCGAGCGCGATCTGCAAGAGGCGCACGTTCTGCTTCGCCGCGAACACGGCGCGCGCCGCCTCGCTGAACGACGGCGCGATCAGCACTTCGACGAACTGCTTCGCGACAGCCTGCGCCGCCGCTTCGTCCACTTCACGATTGAACGCGATAATGCCGCCGAACGCCGAAGTCGGGTCCGTCTGGAACGCCTTCGAATACGCTTCGGCCGCATTCGCGCCGAGCGCCACGCCGCACGGATTCGCGTGCTTGATGATGACGCACGCCGGCGCGTCGAACGTCTTCACGCATTCCCACGCGGCGTCCGAATCGGCGATGTTGTTGTACGACAGTTCCTTGCCCTGCAACTGCTCGTAGTTCGCGAGCGCGCCGGCCGGCACGCTCAGATCGCGATAAAAGGCCGCGTTCTGATGCGGATTCTCGCCGTAACGCAAATCCTGCACTTTCTCGAACGCGAGATTGAACGTCGCCGGATACGTATTGCGGCTCGAATGCTGCAGCTCTTCGGTCAGGCTCGTCAGATAGTTCGTGATCGCGCCGTCGTACTGCGCGGTGTGCGCGAAGACTTTCGTAGCGAGACGGAAATTCGTCTTGTAGCCGACGTTGTTGCCGTTCGCGCGCATCTCGTCGAGGACGGCGAAGTAATCGGCCGGATCGACGACGACCGTCACGTCGCGATGATTCTTCGCCGCCGAGCGCAGCATCGTCGGACCGCCGATGTCGATGTTCTCGATCGCGTCTTCCAGCGAGCACTCTTCCTTCGAGACCGTCTGCACGAACGGATACAGATTCACCACCAGCAGATCGATGGTCGGAATGTCGTGCCTTTCCAGCGCGGCCATGTGCTCGGGCAGGTCGCGGCGCGCGAGAATGCCGCCGTGAACCTTCGGATGCAGCGTCTTCACGCGCCCGTCGAGCATTTCCGGAAAGCCGGTGTAATCGGCGACTTCGGTCACGGGCAGGCCCGCGTCGGCGAGCAGTTTCGCCGTGCCGCCGGTCGAGAGGAGCTTGACGCCAAGCGCCGACAGCGATTTGGCGAAATCGACGATGCCG
The DNA here is from genome assembly GCF_023631165.1 of Caballeronia sp. AZ1_KS37. Classification (NCBI taxonomy): domain Bacteria; kingdom Pseudomonadati; phylum Pseudomonadota; class Betaproteobacteria; order Burkholderiales; family Burkholderiaceae; genus Caballeronia; species Caballeronia sp. AZ1_KS37. The sequence goes on from NZ_JALQDP010000001.1 coordinate 465,056, forward strand.
GATTTGTCGGAAACGGAGAGGAGCGCTTGCTTGATCATGATGAACACTGAAACCGAAAAGGGAAACCAGGCCGGACCAAGGCGCGCGCCTCAGTCCGATGAATCAAATCAATCCGTGCTGCTGAAGCTTCTTGCGTAAGGTGTTGCGGTTGATGCCGAGATACTCGGCCGCGAGCGATTGGTTTCCGCCCGCCTGCTCGAGCACCACTTCGAGCATCGGTTTTTCCACGCACGAAATCACCATGTCGTACACGTCGTGCGGGTTGGAGCCGTCCAGGTCCTGAAAATAGTTGTCGAGGCTCTGGCGGACGCATTGTTCGATGTTATGTCTGCTCATGCGGCAATCAGTCGGTCTGTCGTGTTGTTGAGCCCGCCGCACGATTCTTCCCCGTCCGCGTCCTCGGCGTCACCGGCCTCGTCCACATAGACGAGACGGTCCGACAACGCCTTTTGCGCGTCAAAGAATTCGTTGACAGCGAGCAATTGTTCTTTGGTCGTGTCCAGCGTATTCATCCGGTGCCGGAAGGTGTTGGCGCCGGAAAGGCCGCGAGTGTACCAGCCGATATGCTTGCGCGCAGTCCGAACGCCCGTGAATTCCCCATAAAAGGCGTAGTGATCTTCGAGGTGCTCGTTCATCACCTGCTGGATCTCGTCGATGCGCGGCGGCGGCAGGCGCTCGCCGGTATTCAGAAAGTGTTCGATCTCGCGAAAGAGCCACGGACGGCCCTGCGCCGCGCGGCCGATCATGATGGCGTCGGCGTGCGTGGCGGCGAGCACGTCGCGCGCTTTCTCGGGCGTGGTGATGTCGCCGTTCGCGACCACCGGAATCTTCACCGACGCCTTCACTGCCGCGATGGTTTCGTACTCCGCGTCGCCCTTGTAGAGATCGGCGCGCGTGCGGCCGTGGACGGTGAGCATCGAAATGCCGGCTTCCTGCGCGATCCGCGCGATGGTCAGCGCGTTCTTGTTCTCGCGATTCCAGCCCGTGCGAATCTTGAGCGTGACCGGCACCGCGTCCGGCCCCACGCCGACCGCCTGGACGACGGCCTCCACGATGCGCGCGACCAGCGGCTCGTTCTGCAGCAGCGCGGAACCCGCGGCCACGTTGCAGACCTTCTTCGCCGGGCAGCCCATATTGATGTCGATGATCTGCGCGCCGTTCGCGACGTTGTGGCGCGCGGCCTCGGCGAGCATCTGCGGATCCGCGCCCGCGATCTGCACGGAAATCGGCTCGACCTCGCCCGCATGGTTGGCGCGGCGCATGGTCTTCTCGCTCTTCCACAACTGCGCGTTCGACGCGACCATCTCCGACACCGCGTAGCCCGCGCCCATGCGCTTGCAGAGCTGCCGGAACGGGCGGTCGGTGACGCCTGCCATCGGTGCGACGAACAGGTTATTGCGCAGGACGTGTGAACCGATTGTGGGCATGAAGGCTAAACGATCCGCGCTGTCGGTGCCGGCGAGAAGCCGCGTCAGGCGGATGCAACGTTGCTGAAGGGGAAACAGCTATTTTAACGCGAAGAGCGTGCTGAAATTAAGAGCAATCGCGTGCAAGTCATTAAATCTTCTATGAAAGAACGGCCGGCCATAGAGGATAAGTTCCCGGACTTCGCCTGGACGATTGCCCTTTTTTCGTGCTCGATCAGCGCCTTTGACCGAACATCATCTGACGGGCGAGGGCCGTTTTTACCGGCGGAAGGAATTCGAGAGCGGTCAGCGCGAGACCGCGCATCGCCGCAAACGGCGGGAAATCGACCGTGAAGATGCGCGCGAGCGTATCGGTGGCGCCGATCGTCAGGCGCCGGTCCAGCGCACGGCGCTGCGCGAAACGGGCGAGCGCGAGCGGCCGGGGACCGTCGGCGGACAGCGCGTCGGTGAGCGCGAGCGCGTCGCGCAGGCCGAGATTCAGGCCCTGTCCGGCAACCGGATGCAGCGTCTGCGCGGCATTGCCGATCGCGACGGTGCGCCGGTCGACGAGCACGTCGAGCGCGGTCAGCCCGAGCGGAAACGCCGCGCGTGACGCGATGCGCGTGAAACGGCCCATGCGCGTGCCGAACGCAGCGCCGAGTTCGGCGAGGAAAGTGTCGTCGTCGAGCTGCATGCGGCGCGCGGCTTCGTCGGGCGAGCAGCACCAGACGAGCGAATAATCCGCGTGACGCTGGCCGCCGCACGGCAAAAGCGCGATCGGCCCTTCCGGCGTGAAGCGCTCCCACGCGACATTCGCGCGCGGATCGGACACGCTTACCGTGCCCACGATGGCCGTTTGCCCGTAATCGCGCGCGCGGCGCTCATCGGATGACTCGCCTTTCTGATAAAGACCGCCTTCCGCGTTCACGAGCACTTTCACGCGGACGGAGCGCTCGCCTTGCGCCGATTGCAGCGGCAAGGTGACGCCGTCGTTGTCCTGCAGCGGCGCGAGCGCGGACGTGTCGGTGAGCCAGTCGACCTTCGTTGCGCGCACCGCATCGGCGAGCGCGCCGACGAGCGAACCGTAGCGCACCACGTAGCCCAGTTCGGGCAACTCGTGCTCGTCGTGCTCGATCAACGTGCGGCCGAAATGCCCGCGCTGCGAGACATGGATGCGGCGGATCGGCGTGGCATCGCCCGGAAAGCCGAGCGGCTGCAGCATCACGCGGCTTCCGTGCGAAAGCGCGAGCGCGCGCGGATCGTTGGCGGCGGCTGCGGGCGTGCGCGCATCGATCAGCGCGATGGACAGCCGTGACGTCGCGCTGCGCCGGGCAAGCCAGCCGGCGAGCGCGAGCCCGACCGGCCCCGCGCCGACGATGGCGATGTCGTAATCGAAATGCGGTTCGATGCCTTGAACGTCGCTCATGGTCAATTTGCGTTTGATTCGCGCATCAGCGCTTCGATTTCGTCGGCGGCGACGGGCACTTCGCGCGTGAGCAACTCGCAGCCGTTTTCGGTGACGATGGCGTCGTCCTCGATGCGAATGCCGATATTCCAATATTGTTCCGGCACGTCTTCGGCGGCGCGCACGTAGAGACCCGGCTCGATCGTGAGCGCCATGCCGGGCGCGAGCGCGCGCCATGGTCGTGCGCCTTGCTCGTCGAGCGGGCCGTCGGCTTCGCGGTATTCGCCCGCGTCGTGCACGTCCATGCCGATCCAGTGTCCCGTGCGATGCATATAGAAGCGCGCGTAGGCACGTTGCGCGAGGACGTCGTCGACGCTGCCGAACTTCGCCTTGTCGAGGATGCCGGTATCGAGCAAGCCTTGCGACAGCACTTTCAACGCAGCCTGATGCGGCGCGTCGAAGCTGACGCCGGCGCGTGTGGCATCGATGGCCGCGGCTTGCGCGGCGAGCACGATTTCGTACAGTTCGCGCTGCGCCGGAGTGAAACGGCCGCTAGCGGGGAACGTGCGCGTGATGTCGGATGCGTAGCCGTCCAGCTCGCACGCGGCGTCGATGAGAATCAGGTCGCCGTCGCGCGCGATCGCGTTGCCAGCCGGATAGTGCAGCACGCAGGCGTTCGCGCCCGCCGCGACGATCGATCCATACGCCGGCGACTGCGCGCCGTGGCGGCGGAACGTGTACAGCAATTCGGCTTCGATTTCGTACTCGCGCATGCCCGGGCGGCACGCGCGCATCGCGCGACGGTGCGCTTCGGCGGAGATCGATGCCGCGCGGCGCATGATCGAGATTTCGTGCGCGTCTTTCACGAGCCGCATCTCGTCGAGAACCGGCAGCAGGTTCTCCGCGCGGGCGGGAGCGCGCACGCCGGTGCGGCTTTGCGCGCGCACGGCGGCGAGCCAGGCGCGCACCCGGGCATCCAGTTCCGCCGATGTGCCGAGCGCGTAGTGAAGCGCGGGTTTGTCGGCGATCATGCGCGGCATCTCCTGGTCGATCGAATCGATGGCAAACGCGGCGTCGAAGCCGAAAGCGTCGCGCGCGGCGTCGGGGCCGAAGCGAAAGCCTTCCCAGGTTTCGCGCTCCGCGTTCTTCTCGCGACAAAAAAGGATCGACACGGGCTCGCCGTCCTGCGCGCTCGCGTTCAGCACGAGCGTCGCTTCGGGTTCGTTGAAGCCCGTCAGATAGTAGAAGTAGCTGTCGTGACGGAAAGGGTAGTCCGTGTCGCGGTTGCGCAGGACTTCCGGCGCGGTCGGCACGATGGCGACGCCGCCGCCGCGTGCACGCAACGCGGCGAGCACGCGCTCGCGACGCGCACGGAAAATGTCGACGGCGATGGGGCTGGCGAGTTCGGTCGATGAGTTCATGCGCCGATTGTAGCGCCGGCTTCACGATGCGCGCACTCGGCCATTCGACATAGGCCAAAACGACGGCGACGCGTGAATTTGCCTATGCCATTCGGCCTAGTGGCGCGGCGAGTGACCGCGCCGCATACTCATTCGCCAGCGGGACGATTGCGCACGCTGCCCGCGATCAGATCGAAGCGAAACAGGCGGCATTCGAGCGCGCCGTTGAAAAGCGGCGTTTTCGTCGATTCGCGCAGCCGCAGCAAGCCCGGCAACTTGCGGTCGGACGTGAGCACGTAGGCGCGCCATCCCGGAAAGCGCTGTTTGAGCGCGTTGCCGAAGGAGACGAAGAACTCGGTGTCGGCCGGATCGGGTTGCGCGCGGGCGAAGGCGTCCTCGTCTTCGCGGCGGGAGCGCGCCGTATCGCGAATTTCGCCGCGCGGGCCGCGTCCGCGCACTTCGATACGCTCGCCGTACGGCGGATTCGCGATCAGAATGCCGGGCGCGTCGGTCGGCGGGACCATATTGCGGGCATCGACTTGCTTGAGCGAAAGGTCGGTGATGCCCGCGCGGGTCAGGTTCGCGCGCGCTTTTTCGAGCATGTCGCCGGAAATGTCGCTGCCGAAGATGCTCAACTCGGCTTGCGACGCACGCGCGGCGCGGCGTTGTTCGAGCGCGGCCGTCTTGAGCTTCTGCCACATGCCGGGATGGAACGGCTTCAGCTTTTCGAAGCCGAAGCGCCGATCGTTGCCCGGCGCGATGTTGAGCGCCGTTTGTGCGGCTTCGGCGAGGAAGGTGCCGCTGCCGCACATCGGGTCGAAGAGCGGCGTGCCGGGCGTCCATCCGGTCAGGCGCAGAATGCCCGCGGCGAGATTCTCGCGCAGCGGCGCGGCGCCCTTGTCCAGGCGCCAGCCGCGTTTGAAGAGCGGCTCGCCGGAGGTATCGAGATAGAGCGTGCACTCGTTCAGCGTGAGGAACGCGAACACGCGGACGTCGGGCTGGGCGGTGTCGATGCTCGGCCGCGCGCCGGCCACGTCGCGCAGGCGATCGCAGACGGCGTCCTTCACGCGCAGCGTCGTGAATTCGAGGCTTTTCACCGGCGATTTGATTGCGGTGAGATCGACGCGCATCGTCTGGCTGGGCGTGAACCATTGCTCCCAGCGCTGGCGATGCGTGAGTTCGTAGATGTCTTGCTCGTTGCGATAGGGGCCTTGCGCGACTTTGAGAAGCACGCGGCTCGCGATGCGCGAATGCAGATTCGCCGCCATGCCCGCGACCCAGCCGCCCCGAAAGTGCACGCCGCCGGGCACTTGCGTGCCGACGATCAGCGATCCGCCGCCGGAAAGGGGCGCGTCGGCCACGTGCCTTTCCCCGATCTCCGCCAACTCGGCGGCAAGCGGTGCTTCGAGACCGCGCGGGCAGGGGACGAACCAGTCGAAGAGGGGGGAGGCCATGTGGTGCTTTTTCGGACGTGTAAAGGCGGTATTGTACGCGGGGTGTTACAGCTGGCATGCGGTGCGGTTTCGTTGCCGGAAAAAGAAAGCGCCAGCTTCCTCGAATGCGGAAGCTGGCGCGATCGGTTCGGGGGATTCGAACCGGCTTGGCGCCTAATCCACCGCCTTCATCATCTCCTCGACCACCTTCTTCGCGTCCCCGAACACCATCATCGTCTTGTCCATATAGAACAGTTCGTTGTCGAGGCCGGCGTAACCTGCCGCCATCGACCGTTTGTTCACGATGATCGTCCGAGCCTTGTACGCTTCGAGAATCGGCATCCCCGCGATCGGCGATTTCGGATCGGTCTTCGCGGCCGGGTTGACGACGTCGTTCGCGCCGAGCACGAGCACCACGTCCGTCTGACCGAACTCGCTATTGATGTCCTCCATCTCCTGAACCATCTCGTACGGCACTTCGGCTTCCGCCAGCAGCACGTTCATGTGCCCCGGCATCCGCCCCGCGACGGGGTGAATCGCGTACCGCACATCGATGCCTTTCTCGACGAGCTTGTCGGTCAGCTCCTTCAACGCGTGCTGCGCGCGCGCGACCGCGAGGCCGTAACCCGGCACGATCACCACGCTTTCCGCGTTGCCGAGCATGAACGCGGCGTCATCGGCGGAACCGGATTTGACGGGGCGCTGCTCCGTCGATCCGCCCGCCGCCGCACCGCCCGCCTCGCCGCCGAAGCCGCCGAGAATCACGTTGAAGAACGAGCGGTTCATTGCCTTGCACATGATGTACGACAGAATCGCACCCGACGAGCCGACGAGCGAACCCGCGATGATCAGCATCGGATTGTTCAGCGAGAAGCCGATGCCCGCCGCCGCCCAGCCCGAGTACGAGTTCAGCATCGACACGACCACGGGCATGTCCGCGCCGCCGATCGGAATGATGATGAGCACGCCCAGCGCGAACGCGATGATCGTCATGATGATGAACGGCAGCCACGATTCGGTGAGCATGAAGATCACGCCGAAGCCGATCATCGCGATGGCGAGCAGCAGGTTGATCAGATGCTGTCCCGAGTACGTGACCGGCGCGCCCTGAAAGAGCCGGAACTTGTACTTGCCCGAGAGCTTCCCGAACGCGATGACCGAGCCCGAGAACGTGATCGCGCCGACAAACGTGCCGATGAACAACTCGACCCGATTGCCATACGGAATCGGCTCGCCGAGCGGTGCGAGCCCGAACGCGGCGGGCTCCGCCACGACACCATAGGCGATGCAGACAGCCGCGAGACCGATCAGCGAGTGCATCGCCGCGACGAGCTCGGGCATCTTCGTCATCTCGACTTTTGCCGCGATGTACGCGCCCGCGCCGCCGCCGATGATCAGCGCGACGAACAGCAGCGACAGCCCGAGCGCGAGATTCGCTTCGAGAAACGCGGCCTGCTTCACGATCAGCGCGAGCGTGGTGAGAATGGCGATCGCCATGCCCGCCATGCCGAACGTATTGCCGATGCGCGCGGTCTTCGGATTCGACAAGCCCTTCAACGCCTGAATGAAGCACACCGAGGCGATGAGATACAGGAGAGTAACGACGTTAAGGCTCATTTACGCGCCCTCCTTGCTCGTGATCTTCTTGGGCTCTTTCTTCTTGAACATCTCGAGCATTCGCCGTGTGACGAGAAAGCCGCCGAACACGTTTACGGCCGCGAGCAGCACCGCGAGCGTGCCGAAGAACTTGCCCGCAGCGCCGACCGTCAGGCCGACAGCCAGCATCGCGCCGACGATGACGATCGCCGAAATCGCGTTGGTCACGGCCATGAGCGGCGTATGCAGCGCGGGCGTGACGTTCCACACGACGTGGTAGCCGACGTAAATGGCCAGCACGAAGATGATGAGGTTGATCACCGTGTGATTGATGACATCCATGTGCGTCTCCGTTCAGGCCGTGGCGCGGGCGAGTTGTCCGTCGCGGCACTGGAGCGTGGCCGCGACGATATCGTCCGCGAGATCGATGTTGAGCGTGCCTTCCTTCGTGATGATCAGCTTCAGGAAGTCGAGAAGATTGCGGGCGTAGAGCGCGGAGGCATCGGCGCCGACCATCGAAGCGAGATTCGTGTGGCCGACGATATGCACGCCGTGCTTCATCACCACCGTGTCGACTTCGGTGAGCGGACAGTTGCCGCCTTTCCTGCCCTCGAACTCGGGACCGCGTCCGGCGGCGAGATCGACGATCACGGAGCCCGGCTTCATGTGCTTCACCGTTTCGACAGAAATCAGCGTCGGCGCGGGGCGGCCGGGAATCAGCGCCGTCGAGATGACAATGTCCGCCGCCTTCGCACGTTCGTGCACCTGCGCCGATTGCCGCGCGAGCCAGCTCGGCGGCATCGGGCGCGCGTAACCGCCGACGCCTTCCGCCGCTTCGCGTTCCTCATCGGTTTCGAACGGCACGTCGACGAACTTCGCGCCGAGCGATTCGATCTGCTCCTTCACCGCCGGACGCACATCGGATGCTTCGACGACCGCGCCCAGACGCTTGGCCGTCGCGATTGCCTGCAAGCCCGCGACGCCTGCGCCGAGCACGAGCACGCGCGCCGCTTTCACGGTGCCGGCGGCGGTCATCAGCATCGGCATGAAGCGCTGGTAATACTGGCAGGCCATCAGCACGGCCTTGTATCCGGCGATGTTCGCCTGCGAAGACAGCACGTCGAGACTCTGCGCGCGCGTCGTGCGTGGCGCGGCTTCGAGCGCGAACGCAGTGACGCCCGCCGACGCGAGCCGCGCGGTGTTCTCTGTATTGAAAGGATCGAGCATGCCGATGAGCACGGCGCCCGGCTTGAGCATCGCCAGTTCGCTTTCGCTCGGCGATTGCACCTTGAGGACGATCTCGGCGGAAAAGGCCGTGGCGGCATCGACAAGGTCCGCGCCTGCTTGCGCGAACGCATCGTCGATATAGCTTGCCGGCAAGCCCGCGCCGCTCTGGACAGAAACACGATGTCCTTGCGTGACGAGCTTTTTGACCGTTTCGGGCGTGGCGGCGACGCGCGCCTCGTTCGCCCGCGTTTCAGCAGGCACTCCAATGTGCATCTTGTAATCCTCCTGTCTTTGTTGCCTTTTTCGCCCGGGCAAGGCTTAGGAAGGCTTAAGGCTGAGTTTTATTTCAAATGCTGGAACTGACGGCTATCTCAACTGTAACCGAAGATTGCACGCGCAAGAATCCGATCCGGCACCCGTTCCGTTTTGCCACAGTCAGCGCTTTCCCTTAGTCCGCGTGCGCGAGATCTGTGCGAGGACGGTAAAATATCTCACCATGAAATCAGACACTTGGGCCCCCCACGTTACGGTGGCTGCCATCATCGAAAAGGATGGTCGTTTCCTCGTCATCGAGGAGCACACGTCGGCAGGGCTGCGAATCAACCAACCGGCCGGTCATCTCGAAGCGGGCGAAACGCTCGTCGATGCCGTGGTCCGCGAGGCGCTCGAAGAAACGGCGCATCGCTTCGAGCCGGAGGCAATCGTCGGCGCGTATATGACGCACTTCGCGCGGCCGGGGCGCGACGTCACGTATTTGCGTTTCACGTTTTGCGGCAAGTCGCTCGGCGAAGAAGCAGGCCGCGCGCTCGACGAAGGCATCGTGCGCGCGATGTGGCTCAGCGCGGACGAATTGCGCGCATCGGTCGACCGGCATCGGACGCCGCTCGTGATGAAGTGTGTCGACGATTATTTATCCGGGCGGCGCGTCCCGCTCGATTTCATCCATACGCATTCGGTCGCGCCGGTGGTGCGGGCGTGATATCCCTATGAGCAAGAAACGAGTAGTGGTGGGCATGTCGGGCGGCGTGGATTCGTCCGTAACGGCATGGCTTCTGAAGGAACAGGGCTACGACGTCGTCGGCCTTTTCATGAAGAACTGGGAAGACGACGACGACGGCGAATACTGTTCGACCCGTCAGGACTGGATCGACGTCGTTTCCGTCGCGGATTTGATCGGCATCGACGTCGAAGCGGTCAACTTCGCCGCCGAATACAAGGACCGCGTGTTCGCCGAGTTTCTGCGCGAATATTCGGCCGGCCGCACGCCCAATCCGGACGTGCTTTGCAACGCCGAAATCAAGTTCAAGGCGTTCCTCGATCACGCGATGTCGCTCGGCGCGGAAACCATCGCGACGGGACATTACGCGCGCGTGCGCGAGCGCGATGGACTTTTCCAGTTGCTCAAGGCAACGGATTCGACGAAGGATCAGTCGTACTTTCTGCATCGATTGAATCAGGCGCAACTGTCGAAGACGCTCTTTCCGCTCGGCGAAATCCCGAAGACGAAAGTGCGCGAGATCGCCGCGCAAATCGGCCTGCCGAACGCCAAAAAGAAGGACTCGACCGGCATCTGCTTCATCGGCGAGCGGCCGTTCCGCGAATTCCTGAACCGCTATCTGCCGACAAAGCCCGGCCCCATGAAGACGGCCGAAGGCAAGATCGTCGGCGAGCATATCGGGCTTGCGTTCTACACATTCGGGCAGAGAAAGGGCATCGGCATCGGCGGCGCGAAAGACGGCAGCGGCGAACCGTGGTTCGTCGCGGGCAAGGACATGGCGTCGAACACGCTCTATGTCGTGCAGGGGCACGATCATCCGTGGCTGCTGTCGCCGACGCTCGTGGCCGGAAACACGAGCTGGGTCGCGGGTTTCGCGCCGGAAGAGGGCGCGGCGTGCGGCGCGAAGACGCGCTATCGGCAGCAGGATGCGGCGTGCCGCTTCGCCAACGCGGACGATGGCCGTTTCGCGCTTCATTTCGACGACGCACAGTGGGCCGTGACGCCGGGACAATCCGCCGTGCTGTATCAGGAAGACGTGTGTCTGGGTGGCGGAATCATCGAACACGCGGCGGCTGGGCACGAGTCGCCGCAAGTTGCGGCGCTCGCTGCGGCGCGTTGAGCATCTCCGGCGGCAAACGAGCGATCAGCTCCGACTTCGGTCGGGGCTTTTTCCTATCGATCCGATAAAAACTTTTTTGAAACAGTCGCTTGATCGTCTATCTAGTGGTAGATAATTAACGCACACCGAATGCAGGGACAATTGCAGAGATACGCGAAATGGACAAGAACACGGTACGCGACGCTTTACTGGATCACGCTCAGACGCTGTTGATGACGCGCGGGTACAACGGCTTCAGTTTTCGCGATTTGTCCGAACTGGTCGGCGTGAAAACGTCGAGCATTCACTATTATTTCCCGACCAAGGAAGATCTCGCGCTCGAAGCGGTCAATGCGTATAGCGCCGACGTGATGTCGACGATCTACGCGATCGACAGCTCCGCCCCGGCCGACAAGAAACTCGACCGCTATACGAAGCTATTTGGAAGGATCATCGGCGACGGCAATCAGATTTGTCTGTGCGGCATGCTTGCGTCGGATATCGAGTCGCTGCCGGAGAAAGTACGGCACGCGGTGCAATCGTTCTACAAGGCGAATGAAACCTGGCTGGCGAAAGTTCTGGCCGAAGGCGAAGCGCAAGACACGCTCGACGCTGGCGGAAAGCCTGAAGCGGCGGCACGCACCTTGTATGCAGCGTTTCAGGGGAGTTTGCTTGCATGCCGCCTGTTTCAGACGCGGTCGCGGCTTGAAGAGGTCGCAGACGCATTTCGGCGGTAGATAAGCCTGTGGATAACCTTGTGAAAAACCCCTGAACTGGGCGTTGATTATCTACCGTTGAGTAGATAGATTTTGGCGGAATAGAGCATTTCTCTGACCCGATTCGTCGTTCGAACCATGTCGCCGCACGCGGACCGATGGTTTCAGGAAGAAAAGGGGTTTGGGAGAGAATCGGTCGATCGCGCCCTTCGCCGGTGATCTATCTAGCAGTAGATAATCTTCGATCTCACTTTGCGCTTCCGAGTGCGCCGGAAGCTCCCGCCGCGCGCGGGAGCTTGGTCCAAGAAAGGAATCAGACCGGCGCGGTATCCACGAACGACTGACGCTGCGAAATACGCGCGTAATACTTGTCGAGATTCGGATGTGCGTCGCGCCAGTTCAGATCGGGCATACGGAAATCGAGATAGCCCAGTGCGCAGCCGCAGGCGATATCCGCAAGCGTGAAGCGATTCGCCGAGCACCATTGCTTCGAGCCGATGCCGCGCGCCATCGCGCGCAAGCCGTCTTCGATCTTGTGACGTTGCCGCGCGATCCATTTGTCGCTGCGATGTTCCTCTTCGCGCAACACGCCTTCGAGACGGATCAGCACGGCGGCGTCGAGCATGCCGTCGGCGAGCGCTTCCCAGCAGCGCACTTCGGTGCGCTCGCGCCGCTCCTGCGGCAGCAGCTTGCCGACCGGCGTGAGCGTGTCCACGAACTCGCAGATGACGCGCGAATCGAATACCGCTTCGCCGTCGTCGAGAATGAGGCACGGCACTTTGCCGAGCGGGTTGTAGTCGTGGATCTTCGAATCGGATGCCCAGACGTCTTCGAGCACCAGTTCGCAGTCGATCTTCTTTTCCGCCATGACGATCCGCACCTTGCGGACGAATGGGCTGGGGTGCGAACCGATCAGTTTCATCATCTAATTTTCACGTTGATTCGAAATGCGGGCGTCGACGATCTTAACCGGCGCGCGCGAACCATCGGCGAATTAGAGATAGCGGCGGCCGACAATGTCGCCTGCCGACAACATGAAGCGCGCCCGGCGCGCGCCGGGCGTCATGGATCACTGCGCGCTGGCAGTGGTTGCCGCGCCCATTGGCGGACACGGCAGCACCGGCGCCGCGGCGGGTTTGGAACTGGCGCCGCTCTTGCCCTTCGCGGATGCCGAAGGCGCGCTCGCCGTCGCGTGCGGCAAGGAACCGAGGCTGCGCACACCTGCGGAGATCGCGGCGGCGAGTTCGTCGACCGCCTTGCGATGGCCGTCGACGAGCGCGTCGTAACCGGAGCCGACGCGTTCCTGCGCGAGCGTCCGGCATGTCAGCACCGTATCGGATCCGGCGGCGCGCACGCTCCACACGGCGTCGATCACCGCTTGCGCGCCCGGCCACGATTCGAAGCGCTGCACGTTCACCTTCACGCGATATACCGGCACCGATTCCGGATGCGGCGTGCCGTAGACGTCGATCGCACCGAGCTGCTGCGTGAGATCGGCGGAGAGTGCGCGCCGCACTTCGTCGCCCGGCAGCGACGCCCAGCGTTCCTCTTCGAGCACGCGCACCTGCGCGGGACTCGTCTGCACCACCAACTGATTCTTCGCGACCTGCTGCGGCATGTCGACGGGCGCAAGCTCGAAATAGAACGAAGCCTGCGTCGACGGCACGGGCCGCGCGTCGCCGCCGCCGAGCGTGTAGAAACGGCTCGTCGGCGAGGCGCAGGCAGCGAGCATCGCCGCTGCGCTCAGAGTCAACATCAACGAGCCGAACTTCATGGTTTATCTCCCGATTTTCCGCGCAAGAGCGATTCCGGATGGCGCTCCAGATAATCCGCGAGCGAGTTGAGCGATTGCAGCGTGCGCGTGAGTTCCTGCAGCGCCTGATGCACGTCCGACTGAAGCGGCGAATCCGACTGCAACGTCGATTGCGCCTGACCGAACGTCTGCTTGGCCTGCGTGAGCGTGTCGCGCATTTCCGGCAGGACTTCCTTGTCCATCCTGTCGAAGAGCGCGTTGGCGTTCTTGAGCGAGCCGTTCAGATTCGTGCCGATCTCGTCGAACGGAATCTTGTCGATCTTGCGCGCGATGTCGGCGATCTGCAGCTGCAGCTCGTCGAGCGTGTTCGGCACGGTCGGCAGTTCGATCGGATCGTTGCCAACGCTGACCTTCGCGGGCGGCGCTTTCGGGAAGAAGTCGAGCGCGACATACAACTGGCTCGTCAGCAGGTTGCCGGTGCGCAACTGTCCGCGCAGCCCGCGCTTCACGAGCAGTTGCAGCATGTCCTGGCTCGCCACCGAACCTTGCTCCGGCAGCGCCTGACGCGCGCGCTTGCCGAGGCGATCCGGGTAGAGGTCGATCGTGACCGGCATCATGAACGAATGCGACTTCTGATCGTATTGCACGCCGATGCCCGTGACCTGCCCCAGCACGATGCCGCGGAAATCGACCGGCGCGCCGACCGACAGGCCGCGCAGCGACTGATTGAAGTTCATCACGACGTGCACGGCCTCGCCGTCCGGATCGCGCATCGCGTCGGACTGATCGCCGGCCAGACGGAAGGTCGCGTTGTTTTGCGCCTGCGGGCCGGATTGCTGGTTCGGCGGCGTCTGGAACGCGATGCCGCCGAGCACGACCGTTGCGAGCGATTGCGTGTTGAGCGTGAAGCCGCTCGAATCGAGCCGCAGATCGACGCCGCTCGCATGCCACCAGCGCGAGTTGGTGCCGACGTACTGATCGTAAGGCGCGGTGACGAATACCTGCAGCGTGACGCCGGTGCCGTCCTTGTCGAGCGAGAACGCGACGACCTGGCCGACCTGCACGCGCCGGTAATAGACGGGCGAGCCGATATCGAGCGAGCCGAGCGATTCGCCGTGCAGCGTGAACGTATGGCCTTTCTGATCGCCGGTGACGGCGGGTGGCGTTTCGAGCCCGACGAAATAAGTCTCATCGTCGGTCGACTTGCCCGCATCGACGCCGATATACGCGCCGGACAAAAGCGTCGACAGGCCGGTCACGCCGCTTGCCGCAACGCGCGGACGCACGATCCAGAAGCGCGTGTCCTTGACGGCGAAATCGGTGGCTTCCTTGGTGAGCTGCACGTCGACGAGCACGCGCGCGTGATCCTTCGACAGCGTGATCGTCTTCACCGTGCCGATATCCACGTCCTTGAACTTCACTTTCGTCTTGCCGGGCTCGAGGCCTTCCGCGGAAACGAAGCTGATCGTCACGGTCGGTCCGCGGCTCGACACCGTCTTCACGACGAGAATCACGCCGATCAGCGCCGCGACGAGCGGAATCACCCACACGAGCGAGGGCAGCCAGCGGCTGCGCGGCTCGATCACGGGTTCGGGGAGGTTCGGCGGGAGGCCGCCCTTGTCCCCGTTACCGCTGCCGGCGTTGCTGGCGGGCGGCGCGGGCTGCTTCGGGTCGTTCGGACCTTGGGCACTAGTCATGTTTCTTTCCTGACGGTTCGATGTTGTCCCACATGAGGCGCGGGTCGAATTGCATGGACGCGATCATCGTCAGCACGACCACCGACGCGAACGCGAGCGCGCCCGGACCCGGCGTGATGACGGCGAGCGACTTGAAGCGCACGAGCGCGATGGTGAGCGTGATGACGAAGACGTCGAGCATCGACCAGCGCCCGATGCCCTCGACGATGCGAAAGAGCGTCGTGCGCTGACGCGGCTGCCATGTGGAGCGCCGCTGCACGCTGATGGTAAGAAAGGCGAGCGTGACGAGCTTGAGCATCGGCACGAGAATGCTGGCGATGAAAATCACCGCCGCAAGCGGATAGTCGCCGTCGTTCCAGAAGAGCGCGACACCGCTCATGATGGTGTCGTCCTCGGAACCGAGAATCGACGACGTATGCATGATCGGAAAGAGGTTCGCCGGAATGTAGAGAATCGCCGCGCTGATGAGCAGTGCCCACGTACGCGCGATGCTGTCCGGATGACGCCGGTGCACGACGGCGTCGCAGCGCGTGCAGCGCTGTTTCTCGACGGTGTGCGCGAGCGGCTGCACGAGTCCGCACGCATGACACGACACGACATTCGCGTGCGACGCCGTGATGAACTGCGTTTCGCGCGCCGCTTCGCCGGTTTTCGGATCGATGGAATCGCTCACGATTTTTGCCTCGCCGTGGTTGTGACGCGCTTCGAACCGCGCGGACCGAGCCTTGCCGCGATGTCCCACAACGCGCGCGGATCGAAGCTCACGACGACGGCGAACATAAGCGTCAGCGCGCCGAACGCGAAGAGCGCCGCTTCGGGAATCACGCGCGCGATGCTCACCATCTTCACGAGCGTGACGAGCACGCCGAGCATGAAGACTTCGATCATGCCCCACGGACGCACGAGCTGAATGCCCCGCAGGATTGCGTTGAAGCCAGGCGGCACGTAACCGGAACGCAGCGGAAGCAGCACGTAGAGCAGGGCAACGAGTTCGCACAACGGAAACAGGATGGTCGAGCAGAAGACGAGCACCGCCATGATTTCCATCTGCTCGTTCCACAACGCGAGGATCGCGCCGATGAGCGTCGTCTCCGACGTGAGGCCGTTCGCCTCCAGCTCGACGATGGGAAAGCCTTGCGCGATCAGGAACGTGAAGAGCGCGGCGAGCGTCATCGCCGAGATCTTGTCGAGGTTCGACGAGATGCTTCGATAGAGCAGCGATCCGCAGCGAGGGCATTTCGCCGAGGTGCGTCGAGGCAATGCACGTTTATGGAAGAGCGCGTCGCATTCGTGACACGCGATCAGGTCATCGGATTCGTTCGCGTTCATTCGCGTTCATGGTCGAGGCCCGAGGCTTGTCGAGCGTATTGGTCGGGCGCCGCGAGACCGGCTCCGACCGGGCATAGCAAACGGCGGGCCAGCGAGATTGGTAGCAGCATGGTATCAAATGGCGCGGGGCGGGCGAATTTGGACAGAACGCTTCTTTACAAGCGGAATTAAACTGCCTGGCCGCCCGTTAATACATCGATGCCGGAATCGGTCGCGGTTCGCGCCTTCATCGACCGTTGCACGCATGGAATAGTTCGTTGCATGGGCGGCACACGAGGCTCGCCGAGCCGGCTCGAAAGCCCGCAAAGCCGCGTCGGGACTGGGTTTGCCGGTTCGGCGCGGGCCTTTTTGCGCGCGCTGGCAATTCGTTATCGTTGAGGTAGCATGGCGGCCTTGAACACTTGTCGTCAGGCGGCGGCAGGCCGTGCGACATCGAACACTTGGGTGAGAGCAATATGGAAAGCACCGCTGGCATCACGGCGAGCGCGCCGGCGCAACGATACAGCGCCACGGCGATCGGTCTGCACTGGCTGATCGCGTTGTTGATCGTGGGCGGCTTCTGGCTCGGCTGGATCATGACGGACATTCCGGGCTTCACGCCGACGAAGCTCAAATACTTCTCGTGGCACAAGTGGATCGGCGTAACGGTGTTCGCGCTCGCGCTGCTGCGCGTCGTCTGGCGCGCCACGCACCAGGCGCCGTCGATGCCCGATGGCATGCCGCGCTGGCAACAGGGCGCGGCGCATCTCACGCATATTCTGCTTTACGCGCTGATGCTCGTCATTCCCGTGTCGGGTTATCTGTACAGCTCGGCGGCCGGCATTCAGGTCGTGTATCTCGGCGTGCTGCCGCTGCCGACGATCATCGGACCGGACAAGGCGCTGAAGGCGACGCTGCGCATCGTGCACATCGCGTTGAACTACACGTTGCTGTTCTTCGTCGTGATGCACGTTCTGGCTGCGCTGAAGCATCATTTCGTCGATCGCGACGGCCTGCTCGGCCGCATGCTGCCGTTTCTCAGATGAACGCGTGTCATTGTTTCCCCGCCGTTGGCAAGGCGTTTCCCGGCGGCTGATTGTGATCGCGTACTTATGATTTCCAATACCGGTTTGTTCGTTCGAACCGTTTGAATAGGGCACACATGAAAGTGAAACTCAACCGTTGGATGGCAGCCGCTGCTTCGTTCGCGATGATCGCGGGCGCGCATGCGCAGGTAGACATGAGCAAGAGCACGGTGACAGCCACGTCGAAGCAGATGAACGTGCCCACCGACGGCAAGTTCAACAAGTTCAGCGCGCAGATTGCGTTCGATCCGGCGAAGCCGACGGCGGGCTCGGCGAACATCACGATCGACACCGGCAGCTACGACCTCGGCGACGACGATTACAACAAGCAGGTGCGCGGCGCGGAATGGTTCGACGCGGGCAAGTATCCGAGCGCGACGTTCGTCTCCAGCGCGATCGCCCCGGCGGGCGGCAACAAGTACAACGTGACCGGCAAGATCACGATCAAGGGCAAGTCGCAGACGGTCACGGTGCCGGTGACGGTCACGCAGCAGGGCGCGACGGAAACCTTCGACGGCGCGCTGCCGATCAAGCGCACCCAGTTCGATGTCGGAACGGGCGAATGGAAAGATACGTCGATCGTCGCGGACGACGTCGTCATCAAGTTTCACATCGTTGCCGCGAAGAAGTGAGCGGCGTTTTTGTCACACACGACGCATAGTCAGCGTATCTGGTTAGTCAGGAGAAGAACTTGAAAAAGCTTTCGATCATTGCCGCGAGCGCGCTCGCATTGGGACTGTCGTTCGGCGCCTCGGTGAGCGCATTCGCCGCCGACACGTACAAGCTCGACCCGAACCACACTTATCCGAGCTTCGAGGCGGACCACTTCGGTGGCGTGTCGACGTGGCGCGGCAAGTTCAACAAGAGCAGCGGTGAAGTCACGCTCGACCGCGCGGCGAAGACCGGCACGGTGAACGTGACGATCGACATCGCTTCGGTCAACACCGGCAATGCGAAGCTGGACGAGCATCTGCAAAAGGCCGAGTTCTTCGACGTCGCGAAGTATCCGACAGCCGAGTACAAGGGCACGTCGATCAAATTCGACGGCGACAAGCCTTCCGAAGTGATCGGCACGTTGACGATGCACGGCGTGACGAAGCCGATGAACCTGAAGATCGAGAGCTTCAAGTGCTTCATGAACCCGATGATGAAGAAGGAAGTGTGCGGCGTCGAAGCGACGGCGACCTTCGATCGCGGCGACTTCGGGATGGATTACGGCAAGTCGTACGGTTTCAGCCTGACGACGGTGCTGCATATTCAGGCTGAGGGCGTGAAGCAGTAACTCGCGCTCCATTGCTGCTTCGAGAAGGCTTCGCGTGTCATGCGCGAAGCCTTTTTTGTGGATCGAGTTTTGGGTTTGGCAATTTTTGCAGGCAATCGCCGCCTGCCAATTGAAGGATGGTAGTTTGGCGTGCGCCAGGACCGGCCGCTCCTTGCCAGCCGAAAGCGCTCCAAAATTTGCTCTGCATTCCAAAACGAACATGATCCATGAATTGCGTCCCGACCTCCGCGATGTAACCGTTTGCGCTGTCGATTCACTCAATCCCCGGCTTGCCGCGCGGGCGCTGGAAATATCGAGCGCGCACTGCGACTTCGGCGATGTCGTGTTGTTCACGCATGAAGAGATCGCGACCAAAGCGCGCATTGTGCGTACGCCGCATATTGCTTCGCGCGAACAGTACAGCGATTTCGTGCTGGAACAAGTCATTCAGCACATCCGCACGCCTTGGGTGGTGCTGATTCAGTGGGACGGCTACGTCGTCGATTCGTCCGCGTGGCGCGCGGAATTTCTCGACTACGACTACATCGGTGCGCGCTGGCCTTGGAGACGGTAAGCGCGGAACATATCAGGGATACGTTGACTGACTGCGGCTTTTCCGCCGCGGTGTCGCAACTGTGCATTTCATTTTGCGAAGATCGATTGCGCGAGGCGGCGCGATGGGCGGAGGCTCCTGAGCGCTTCATCGCCTGAATGAAAACGGGCCTGTCCGCGAAGACAGGCCCGGTCGTTCTTATCGGCTCGACGTATTTCACGCATCGCTTCGATACTCGGGGAAAGACGTTTCCTCACGAACCCAATGTGCGGACGACAGCGACATCGCATGAGAAAAGTAGATGGTTGTTCTCTCTGTCGACTGCAGGCAGCGGAAACGCGGCATGGTATGGCGCGCTAGAACTTCGTCCGAAAAGACGTGGTTGAACTCGGGATTGCTCAGGTCGGCGGACAGCGCCGTCGCGAACGGCATGGTGAACGCCATCGAAGCGCTCATTCCGCCCGTGGCGTGAATGTCCTTGAATAAAGCATGCGGTAGGTACTCGTATTTCTCCGAACGGGAAATAAGGATGCCGCAATGTTTTGAGATCCTGAAGTCGTAGCCGCTATCGAGTTCGGCGACGCAGGTTTCGATGTGATTGGTGAGATAGATGTCGTCGTGATCCATCCAGAAAAAATCAGTGCAGTCCTCCTGGATGAGATGATTCAACGGAATCCGATACCAGTCGTTTTGGGGAATGCTCTGGGGCGTGTACATCCATACTACGGGTGCGCCGAGATCCATGACGCACCATGCGTAGTTGTCTCCGGCTCCGTTCTGATGCACGCAAATGATATCCGGGCGTCGCGTTTGGGCGAGCAGTTGCAGGACACAACTCCGTAGCAATTCCGGGCGATTGTAAGTCGGGATGAAAATCCCGATTTTGTTTTTCTGTGAGGACGACATAACGTACGGTTAACGGACTGATTTGCTCGGCAGCGCATTGCGTGCGGATTCGAGCCTAGTCGAAGTCGAGGTTGTCTTTTGTTCTTGCGTCGAAATTTGATGAAATTCGGGAGCCGGAAAAGCAAACGGGCCAGTCACGATGACCGGCCCGTTTTGGTTTCAGCTTTCAGTGCGCCGCAACGCTCAAACCTGCGCACCCGCATTCGGATCGTTCGGATCGTACTTGTCTTTCTTGTCCTTCACGAGATCCTCGCGCTTCACGCCGAACCACATCGCGAGCGCCGCCGCGACGAACACCGACGAGTAAATGCCGAACAGAATACCGACGGTCAGCGCCAGCGCGAAGTAATGCAGCGTCGGGCCGCCGAAGAAGAACATCGACAGCACCATCATTTCCGTACAGCCGTGGGTGATGATGGTTCGCGACATCGTGCTCGTGATCGCGTGGTCGATCACTTCCTTCACGCTCATCTTGCGTTGCTTGCGGAACGTTTCGCGGATCCGGTCGAAGATAACCACCGACTCGTTCACCGAATAGCCGAGCACCGCGAGAATCGCCGCCAGAACGGACAGCGAGAACTCCCACTGGAAATAGGCGAAGAAGCCGAGAATGATGACCACGTCGTGCAGGTTCGCGATGATGCCCGCGACCGCGTACTTCCACTCGAAGCGGAACGACAGGTAAATCACGATGCCGATAACCACGCACGCGAGCGCGAGCAGGCCGTTCGTCACGAGTTCCTTGCCGACCTGCGGACCGACGAACTCGACGCGCTGCAGCTTCACGGCAGCGTTGTCGGCCTTGAGCGCGGTCATCACCTGATCGCTTTGCTGCGCGGACGTCAAACCCTGCTTGAGCGGCAGACGGATCAACACGTCCTGCGACGTGCCGAAGTTCTGCACCTGCGCGTCGGGATAGCCGAGCTTCGACATCGACGCGCGCACCGGTTCGAGTTGCGCGGCTTGCGGATACTGCACCTCGACGACCGTGCCGCCGGTGAATTCCACCGACAGATGCAGCCCGCGATGCACGAGGAAAAATACGGCCACGAGGAACGTCACGAGCGAAATCACGTTGAAAATCAACGCGCGCTCCATGAACGGCAAATCGCGGCGAATGCGGAAGAATTCCATTGTCTATTGCTCCGGACTCAGCGGATTCAGCGGGACTCGCCCGGTTTCTGTTGATCGATGCCGGGGCCCGAACGACGGCGCACCGTCGGCTTGCCCGTGCGCGCCGGCGCTTGTTCGGTCTGGCGCGGCGCGGCCACTGCGGTCTTCGTCTTGCCCTTGGCCGTTTTCACGATTTCGTCGACGGGCGATTCATCGCCGCGTTGCGCCGCGAGATAAGCCGCCGCGGCCGCTTCGGCATTCGTGCCTTCCGGACGCCACACCTGACCGATCGCGAGCGACTTCAGCTTCTTCTTGCCGCCGTACCACAGGTTCACGAGGCCGCGCGAGAAGAACACCGCCGAGAACATCGACGTCAGAATGCCGATACAGTGCACCACCGCGAAGCCGCGCACCGGACCCGAACCGAACGCGAGCAGCGCGAGGCCGGCGATCAGTGTCGTGACGTTCGAGTCGAGAATCGTCGCCCACGCGTGCTTGAAGCCTTCCTGAATCGCGGTCTGCGGCGGCGCGCCGTTACGCAGTTCCTCGCGGATACGTTCGTTGATCAGCACGTTCGCGTCGATCGCCATACCGAGCGCGAGCGCGATAGCCGCGATACCCGGCAAGGTCAGCGTCGCCTGAAGCAACGACAGCACGGCGACGAGCAGCAGCAGGTTCACCGACAGCGCCAGCATGGAGAACACGCCGAAGAGCAGGTAGTACGCGATCATGAAGACGGCGATCGCGGCGAAACCGTACGTGACCGAATCGAAGCCCTTCTTGATGTTGTCCGCGCCGAGGCTCGGGCCGACCGTGCGTTCCTCGATGATGTCCATCGGCGCGGCGAGCGAACCCGCGCGCAGGAGCAGCGCGAGATCGGTTGCGGCTTGCGGCGTCGGCTGGCCGGTGATCGAGAAGCGGTCGCCGAGTTCGGACTGAATGGTCGCGACCGTCAGCACTTCGCCCTTGCCCTTTTCGAACAGCACCATCGCCATCGGCTTGCCGATGTTGTCGCGCGACACGGACGACACCGCGCGTCCGCCCGCAGAATCCAGACGGATATTGACCGAAGGTCGTTGATGGTCGTCGAAGCCCGCGGACGCGTCGATGATGCGGTCGCCGGTGAAGATCACCTGCTTGCGCAGCAGCACGATGCGATCGCCCTGCTTGAACGCTTCGTCGCCGGGCGGCACCGCGTCGTTCGGGCCGATATAGGTGTTGACCGGATCCGCGAGACGCGCTTCGAGCGTCGCCGTGCGGCCGATGATGTCCTTCGCCTTCGCCGTGTCCTGCACGCCCGGCAGCTCGACCACGATGCGGTCGGAGCCTTGCTGCTGGATCACCGGCTCCGCGACGCCGAGTTCGTTCACGCGGTTATGCAGCGTGGTGATGTTCTGCTTGAGCGCGCTGTCCTCGACGACTTTCTGCGCGGCGGGCGAGAACGTGCCGACGACCTGAAAGCCATCACCGCCCTGGCGCGTCGTCCATTGCAGTTCGGACACGCCCGTCTGGAGCAGCGTGCGCGCGTTGTCCGCGCCCGCCTGATCCGAGAAACTCACGACGACCGATTGCCCGACCCGGTTCACGCCGCCATCGCGGATATTGCGGTCGCGCAGATAGGTGCGCGCATCGGCGGCGTCGGAGTCGAGCTTCTTGTTGAGCGCGCCGGCCATGTCGACCTGCAGCAGGAAGTGCACGCCGCCGCGCAGATCGAGACCGAGGTACATCGGCAGTGCGTGCAGGGCCGTCAGCCAGCGCGGCGAGGCGCTCTGCAGATTCAGCGCGACGATGTACTGCGGATCGCTCGGATCGGTGTTCAGCGCCTTCGAAAGCAGATCCTTCACATGCAGCTGCGTGTCCGTGTCTTTCAGACGCACGCGGATGTTCGCGTTCAGCTGCGAATTGTCGAAGGTGACTTCGTCGGCCTTGATGTTGCTCGCGGCGAGCGCGGCTTCGACGTTCGAAAGCGTGGTCGAGTCGAGCTTGACCGTCGCCTTGCCGCTCGACACCTGAACTGCGGGCGCTTCGCCGAAGAAGTTGGGGAGCGTGTACACGAGGCCGATGACGAGCGCCACCAGCATCACGACATACTTCCAGAGGGGATAACGATTCATGGGAATGGCCGACCGGAAAGTTGGCTTCGGAGGAGAGGGCGTCCGGCGATATGCGCGACGAGCCGGTCTGAAGACCCGGATGGCTCGGTGAGCGAGGCCGCGCCGGACGCGGTGGAACGAGTGGCCTTACAGCGACTTGATCGTGCCCTTCGGGAGAATGGTCGTCACTGCCGCCTTCTGGATGGTGATTTCCGTGCCTTCGGCGATTTCCACGCCGACGTAGGCGTCCGTCACCTTCGTGATCTTGCCGACGATGCCGCCATTCGTCACCACTTCGTCGCCCTTGGCCATGGCGGCGAGCATGTTGCGATGCTCCTTCTGACGCTTCATCTGCGGACGGATCATGATGAAGTACAGCACCGCGAACATCAGGATCAGCGGCAGGAAGCTCATCAGGCTCGATTCCGCGCCACCGGTTGCGCCTTGTGCAAAGGCATTGGAAATGAACGACACGTTGGTCTCTCCGTTGTTACATCGAAATAATTGACTGGAAGTCAGCCCGGCATTCTACCACCCGCACCTGCCCGAAAATGCCCGAATGCGCTTTGCCATCAAGCCGTTACGGACGATTCGCGGGCCTTATCGCAAGCAGTAGAAAGCAGATTGTAAAGCTTGGCGCAACGAAGCCGCGCGTTTTCAATCCACGCCGCGCGCGCGATTCTCCGCGAACGTCTTGCGAAACGCCTCGAACGTATGATTTTCGATCGATTCGCGCACTTCGCCAATGAGTTGCAGGTAATAGTGCAGGTTGTGAATCGTGTTCAATTGCGCGCCGAGAATCTCGCCGACGCGATGCAGATGATGCAGATAGCCGCGCGTGAAGTTCCGGCACGTGTAGCAGCCGCAGGATTCGTCGAGCGGCTTCATCGAGTTCTTGTGCGTCGCGTTCTTGATCTTCAGATCGCCGAAACGCGTGAAGAGCCAGCCGTTGCGCGCGTTGCGCGTGGGCATCACGCAGTCGAACATGTCGACGCCCGCCGCGACGCCCGCGACGAGATCCTCCGGCGTGCCGACGCCCATCAGGTAATGCGGCTTGTCGGCGGGCAGCTTCGGGCCGATGTGATTCAGCACGCGCATCATGTCTTCCTTCGGCTCGCCGACCGACAGCCCGCCGATCGCGAGGCCGTGGAAACCGATGTCCGAGAGGCCTGCGAGCGATTCGTCGCGCAGGTCTTCGAACATGCCGCCCTGCACGATGCCGAAGAGCGCGTTCGGATTGCCTAGCCGGTTGAACTCGTCGATGGAGCGCTTCGCCCAGCGCATCGACATGCGCATGGAATCGGCGGCGTCCTTGTGCGAGGTGGGAATGCCGTTGGTCGAGTAGGGCGTGCATTCGTCGAACTGCATGACGATGTCGGAGTTCAGCACCTTCTGAATCTGCATCGATACTTCCGGCGACAGGAAGAGTTTGTCGCCATTGATCGGCGACGCGAACGTGACGCCATCTTCGGTGATCTTGCGCAGATCGCCGAGCGAAAATACCTGGAAGCCGCCGGAGTCAGTCAAGATCGGCCGGTTCCATCCCATGAACTTGTGCAGGCCGCCGTGCGCGCCGATCACTTCGAGACCGGGACGCAGCCACAAATGGAATGTGTTGCCGAGGATGATCTGCGCGCGGATCTCTTCGAGTTCGCGCGGCTGGATTGCCTTGACGGTGCCGTAAGTGCCGACCGGCATGAAGATCGGCGTTTCGACGACGCCGTGATTGAGCGTCAGACGGCCACGGCGCGCCTGGCCATCGGTCGTCAGCAGTTCGAACTTGAGCCCGTTGTCGGGCGGAGTGTGGGTTGCGGTCATTTGAGTTCCTGCCACTGGAAAACAGTCCAGCGCATCGGTTGAGAAAACTAGTCGCGGCGAGTCAGAAGCATTGCGTCGCCGTAGCTGAAGAAACGGTACTTTTGCTCGATTGCGTGACGATATGCATCGCGAATCGTATCCATGCCGGCGAACGCGGAGACGAGCATCAGCAGCGTCGACTTCGGCAGATGGAAATTCGTCACGAGCCGGTCGACGACGCGAAACGCGTAGCCCGGCGTGATGAAGATATCGGTTTCGGCCTGCGTCGCCGAGAGCGGGCGGTTCGCTTGCGCGGCGTCGCGCGCGGCGGCTTCGAGCGCGCGCATCGACGTCGTGCCGACCGCGATCACCTTGTTGCCGCGCGCCTTCACCGCCGCGATGCGATCGACGAGCGATTGCGGCAGGTCGTACCACTCGCTATGCATCTTGTGCTCCGCGATGTTCTCGACGCGCACCGGCTGGAACGTGCCCGCGCCGACGTGCAGCGTCAGCGTCGCGCGCTCGACGCCGCGTTTTTCGAGTTCGGCGAACAGCGCGTCGTCGAAGTGCAGGCCGGCGGTCGGCGCGGCGACCGCGCCCGGATTTGCCGCATAAACGGTCTGATAGCGCGTTTCGTCGTAGGCGTCGGCGTCGTGCTCGATGTACGGCGGCAGCGGCAAGCGCCCGTATTGCTCGATGAGCGTCAGGCATTCGGCAGGGAAGTGCAGCGTGTAGAACGGCTCGACGCGTTCGCCGACGGTCACGTCGAACGCATCCGCGAGGCGGATCGTCGTGCCTTCGGCCGGGCTCTTGCTCGCGCGGATCTGCGCGAGCGCCGTGGTCGCGCCGGTCAGCCGCTCGACCAGCACCTCGACGCGCCCGCCGCTGGCCTTCTGGCCGGGAAAGCGCGCCTTCAGGACTTTGGTATCGTTGAACACCAGCAGATCGCCGGGTGCGAGCAGGTTCGGCAGCTCGGAGAATCGGCGGTCGACGAGCGCGCCATCGGACACCTCGAGCAGACGGCTCGCGCTGCGCTCGGCGAGCGCGTTCTGCGCGATCAGCTCGGGCGGCAGATTAAAATCGAAATCGGAAAGCGTGAACATGGCTTGAACGTAGCGCGAACGGGCGCGAACGAAGTGCAATCGCGCCGAACAAACCTCATATTGTACTTGCGAAGAGAGTCAATGCCCTTGTCCGACCGCCGCGCCGCCGCCACGACCGATCCGCTGACCCTGGAGGAAAGGGACGCGCCGCGTGCCGCCGCGCCGGCGAAAAAGAAGGCGAAAGCGGACGAAAAGCCGAAAACCGTCGTCAAGACGGCGGACAAGCTCGCCAAGCTCGGCCTGAAATCCGACATCGATCTCGTCCTTCATCTGCCGATGCGCTATGAGGACGAAACGCAGATCACGCCCATCGGCGAGCTGATTCCGGGCGACATCGCGCAGACCGAAGGCGTCGTTTTCGACAACGAGATCGCGTATCGGCCGCGCCGTCAGTTGCTCGTGAAAATCCACGACGATTCCGGCGACGAACTCACGCTGCGCTTTCTCAACTTCTACGGCTCGCAGGTCAAGCAAATGGCGATCGGCGTGCGTCTGCGCGTACGCGGCGATGTGCGCGGCGGCTTTTTCGGGCTGGAGATGGTGCATCCGGCGGTACGCCCCGTCGATGACGACACGCCGCTGCCGCAAGCGCTGACGCCGGTTTATCCGTCGACGGCGGGAATTTCGCAGGCGTATTTGCGCAAGGCGATCGACAACGCGATCACGCGGGTCGATCTGCCCGAACTGCTGCCGGCGCCGATCGCGAAGGCGCATTTGCAGCCGCTCAACGTGCCCGGTCTGCTCGACGCCGTGAAGACGCTCCATCATCCGCGCGCCGATTCCGACGAAACCGCGCTGATCGACGGCACGCATCCGGCGTGGACGCGCATCAAGTTCGAGGAACTGCTGGCGCAGCAGTTGTCGCTCAAGCGCGCGCATGAAGAGCGCCGCACGCGCGCCGCGCCCGCGATGCCGCGCCGTGCGCCGGACGACGACGCGTCGCTCGTCGTGCGTCTGTTGCGCGCGCTGCCGTTCGCGCTGACTGGCGCGCAGCAGCGCGTGGTCGCGGAAATCGCGGGCGAACTGACGCTCGCGCATCCGATGCAGCGTCTGCTTCAGGGCGATGTCGGCAGCGGCAAGACGATCGTCGCGGCACTCGCGGCGGCGCAGGCCATCGACGCGGGTTATCAGGCCGCGCTCATGGCGCCGACCGAAATTCTCGCGGAGCAGCACGCGCGCAAGCTGCGCGGCTGGCTAGAGCCGCTCGGGGTCACGGTCGCGTGGCTCGCGGGCAGTCTCAAGGCGAAGGACAAGCGTTCCGCGCTCGAAGCAGCGGCGCTCGGCACGGCGAAACTCGTCATCGGCACGCACGCGATCATTCAGGACGCGGTCGAATTCGCGCGCCTCGGGCTCGTGATCGTCGACGAGCAGCATCGCTTCGGCGTCGCGCAGCGGCTCGCGTTGCGCGCGAAGGCGCTGAACGCGGCTGACGGAAAAGCCGATTTCCAGCCGCATCAACTGATGATGTCCGCGACGCCGATCCCGCGCACGCTCGCCATGACGTACTACGCCGATCTCGATGTCTCGACCATCGACGAACTGCCGCCCGGCCGCACGCCGATTCTCACCAAAGTAGTGTCCGACGGACGGCGCGACGAGATCATCGGCCGCGTGCGCGAGGCGGCGCTGACCGGAAGGCAAGTGTATTGGGTCTGTCCGCTGATCGAAGAAAGCGAGACACTTCAGCTTCAGACGGCCGTCGAGACTTACGAGACGCTCGTCGCCGCGCTGCCGGAACTGCGCGTCGGGCTGGTCCATGGCCGGCTCGCACCCGCCGAAAAAGCCGCCGTGATGGACGCGTTCTCGCGCAACGAAGTGCAATTGCTCGTCGCGACGACGGTGATCGAAGTCGGCGTGGACGTGCCGAACGCATCGCTGATGGTGATCGAGCATGCCGAGCGCTTCGGCCTCGCGCAGTTGCATCAGTTGCGCGGACGCGTGGGGCGGGGCAGCGCGGCGTCCATCTGCGTGCTGATGTACTCGAATCCGTTGTCGCAGACGGCGCGTGCGCGGCTGCAAACGATGCGCGAAACGACCGATGGCTTCGAGATCGCCCGGCGCGACCTGGAAATTCGCGGTCCCGGCGAGTTTCTCGGCGCGCGGCAATCGGGCGAAGCGATGCTGCGATTCGCGAGTCTTGAAAACGACGGCTGGCTGATCGAACCGGCGCGCGCCGCCGCCGATCAGATGCTTGCGCAGTTTCCCGACGCCGTCACGCGCCATCTGGCGCGCTGGCTCGGCGCGCGGGAGCACTATTTGAAGGCTTGACTGAACTCGCGCGGGCCATGTCGGTCCCTATTTAACCTGCGCGGACCGGCGAATCGGCAAAAGTTGTCGAACGGCAGCCGGCGGGTGTATAACTCAAACCTATCGAATCAATGTATTTCATTGGCCTCCAATGACCCTCACCGAATTGAAGTACATCGTCGCGGTCGCGCGTGAACGGCATTTCGGCCGCGCGGCCGAGGCGTGCTTCGTCAGCCAGCCGACCTTGTCGGTGGCAATCAAGAAGCTCGAAGACGAACTGAACGTGCAGATCTTCGAGCGCGGCACGAGCGAAGTCAGCGTAACGCCGATCGGCGAGCAGATCGTGACGCAGGCGCAGCGCGTGCTCGAACAGACGCTCGCCATCAAGGAAATCGCCAAGCAGGGCAAGGATCCGCTCGTCGGACCGCTGCGTCTGGGCGTGATCTATACGATCGGACCGTACCTTCTGCCGACGCTCGTCAAGCAGATGATCAAGTCGGTTCCGCAGATGCCGCTCATGCTCCAGGAGAACTACACGCTCAAACTGATCGAGCTCCTGAAGCAAGGCGAAATCGATGTCGCGATCATGGCGCTGCCGTTCCCTGAAACCGGCCTGATGGTGCGCGCGCTCTACGACGAGCCGTTCGTCGTCGCGATGCCGTCGGGGCACGCGTGGGAGAACCGTGCGAAGATCGATCCGGACGATCTCAAGCAGGAAACCATGCTGCTGCTCGGCAGCGGCCATTGCTTCCGCGATCACGTCCTCGGCGTGTGCCCGGAACTGATGCGCTTCTCGCAGAACGCGGACGGCATCCAGAAGACGTTCGAAGGCTCGTCGCTGGAAACGATCCGCCATATGGTCGCGAGCGGCGTCGGCATTACCGTGTTGCCGCGCATGTCGGTGAGCGAGGTGAAGCCGCACGCGGCGGGCATCGATTCTGGTCTGCTCAGCTACGTACCGTTCGACGAACCCGTGCCGGACCGGCGCGTCGTGCTCGCGTGGCGCAAGAGCTTCACGCGCATGCCCGCGATCGACGCCATCTGCGACGCAATCGCCAATTGCGATCTGCCGGGCGTGAAAAAGCTCGATATGCCGGTCGCCGTGAACTGACTCGGCTGTCCCCACGAAACGCCGCGCTCTGGCAACGGAGCGCGGCGTTTTCTTTTTTGCGGTAGCGCGCGCAAGCGAAACCGGCACTTCGCTTGATCTATCGCATATATAAATTTAATCGAATTATAAAAACCGATAGCTTGCGTTACGATCCTTCTCAGATGACGACACAGAGAGGATTTCATGACCGCCGCGACCTTCTTCGACCGCTGGAGTGACCTTCGCCAGATGGCGGTCTCGATCCTCGCCGATTTCGCGAGCGCCGCATGACGCGCGGCCGATCCGCATTCATCTCACGCCAAACCTCAAAAACAGGAGCATCACGATGACGACTCAACGACTCACGACCGCAGCAGGCGCACCCGTCGGCGACAACCAGAACTCGCAGACCGCAGGTCCGCGCGGCCCGGTCACGCTGCAAGACTTCTGGCTCGTCGAAAAGCTCGCGCACTTCGACCGCGAAGTGATTCCCGAGCGCCGCGTGCACGCGAAGGGCTCGGGCGCTTTCGGCATGTTCCGCGTCACCCACGATATCTCGCGCTACACGAAGGCGAAGCTGTTCGCCGACATCGGCAAGGAAACGCCGATCTTCATGCGCTTTTCCACAGTCGCGGGCGAGCGCGGCGCCGCGGACGCCGAACGCGACGTGCGCGGCTTCTCGATCAAGTTCTACACGGAAGAGGGCAACTGGGACGTCGTCGGCAACAACACGCCGGTGTTTTTCATCCGCGATCCGCTGAAGTTTCCCGACTTCATCCACACGCAAAAGCGCGATCCGTACACGAATATGCGCAGCAATGTCGCGGCGTGGGACTTCTGGTCGCGTCATCCGGAATCGCTGCATCAGGTGACGATTCTCATGAGCGACCGCGGCATCCCGAAGAACTACCGTCAAATGCACGGCTTCGGATCGCACACGTTCTCGTTCATCAATGCCGACGGTGAGCGCTTCTATGTGAAGTTCCATTTCAAGTCGCAGCAGCCGCTCGAGAACTATACCGACGCCGAAGCCGCCGCCGTGATCGCCGCCGATCGCGAGAGCGCGCAGCGCGATCTCGTCGACAACATCGACAAAGGCAATTTCCCGCGCTGGAATTTCCGCATTCAGGTGATGACGGAAGACGAGGCTGCGAAGTCGAAGGTGAATCCGTTCGACATCACGAAAGTGTGGTCGCACAAGGACTATCCGCTGATCGACGTCGGCGTGATCGAGCTGAATCGCAATGCGCAGAACTACTTCGCGGACGTCGAGCAGGCCGCCTTCACGCCGGCGAACGTGGTGCCGGGCATTGGCTTTTCGCCGGACCGGCTGTTGCAGGGGCGTCTTTTCTCCTATGGCGACACGCAGCGCTATCGGCTCGGCGTCAACCATCATCAGATTCCGGTGAATGCGCCGCGTACGCCGGTCGCGAACACGTTTCATCGCGATGGCGCGATGCGGACCGACGGCAACCTCGGCGGCCGCGTGAACTACGAGCCGAACCGTTACGGCGAATTCGCGCAGGACGTGAACGCAAACGAGCCGCCGCAAGCGGGCGGGATGGTGCATCGCTACGACCATCGCGAGGACGACGATTACTACAGCCAGCCGGCAGCGCTTTTCAGACTCTTCGACGAAGCCCAGCGCGAACGCTTCTTCGGCAACATCGCGCGGCACATTCATGGCGTGCCGAACGAGATCGTCGCGCGGCAGATCGGGCATTTCCGCCGTATCGATCCGGCGTATGCGCAAGGCGTGATCGATGCGCTCGCGAAGCTCGGGCAGACGATCGAAGAGCAGGACACCGCAGCCGTCTGACGGCGGCGCTTTCGGAAACACGGGAGAACACATCATGTCTCAGGCGTTGCATCACATCGCACAGGCCGTCGAGCAGATCGACGCAACGAGCGTTCGGGCATCGCGCGGCGTGCGCGTCGCGATCGCGTTCGGGATCGTCGCGGCGGGATACGGGCTGATCGTCGCGGGCGGTGTCGCGGGCGCGTGATAGCGTCGCCGTGCAATGAATCGTTCCCCGTTTATACGATAAACTGTCGAACGCTCGAAACGCCGCGCGGCAAGCTCTTGCGCGCGGCGTTCGCACCTTTCGAATCAACTCTCTCTCGGAGTCATCATGGCGAAGAAAGGCATTGCACCCGCCGTCAATATCGGCATCAGCGACAAAGACCGCAAGAAGATCGCCGACGGGCTGTCCCGCCTGCTGGCCGACACGTACACGCTGTATCTGAAGACCCACAACTTTCACTGGAACGTCACGGGTCCGATGTTCAACACGCTGCATCTGATGTTCGAGACCCAGTACAACGAACTGGCGCTCGCCGTCGATTCGATCGCCGAACGCATTCGCGCACTGGGCGTGCACGCGCCGGGCAGCTACAAGGACTTCGCGAAGCTGTCGTCGATTCCGGAAGCGGACGGCGTGCCGGCCGCCGAAGACATGATCCGCCAACTCGTGGAAGGCCAGGAAGCCGTCGTCCGCACCGCGCGCGAGATCTTCCCGGCGACGGAAGCCGCGAACGACGAGCCGACCGCCGACCTGCTCACGCAACGCATGCAGACGCACGAGAAGACCGCGTGGATGCTGCGCGCGATGCTGGCCTGAAGCGCTCGGCCTCGACATGACGAAACCCCGCTTTCACGCGGGGTTTTTGCTTTTCGGGC
Source organism: Caballeronia sp. AZ1_KS37 (assembly GCF_023631165.1). Lineage (NCBI taxonomy): Bacteria > Pseudomonadati > Pseudomonadota > Betaproteobacteria > Burkholderiales > Burkholderiaceae > Caballeronia > Caballeronia sp. AZ1_KS37. The sequence continues at coordinate 497,021 of NZ_JALQDP010000001.1, forward strand.
TGATCTAAAATAGCTCGTTGTGAATTTCGCTCCCAGGGTCCGCCATGTTCGCCCGTTTTCCGCTCTACATGCGCCTCGTGCGCCTCGACAAGCCTATCGGCAGCCTGCTGCTCTTGTGGCCGACGCTCAATGCGTTGTGGATCGCGTCGAGCGGCCATCCGTCGCCGATGCTGCTCGTCATTTTCATCGTCGGCACGATATTGATGCGCTCGGCGGGCTGCGCGATCAACGACTACGCGGATCGCGATTTCGACCGCTACGTGAAGCGCACGGCGGAGCGGCCGATCACATCGGGCAAGATCAAGGCGTGGGAAGCCGTGGCGCTCGCGGCGGCGCTCTCGCTCGTCGCGTTCCTGCTGATCCTGCCGCTCAACACGCTCACGAAGGAACTGTCGGTGTTCGCGCTGTTCGTGGCGGGTTCGTATCCGTTCACCAAGCGTTTCTTCGCGATCCCGCAGGCGTATCTGGGCATCGCGTTCGGCTTCGGCATTCCGATGGCCTTCGCCGCCGTGCAGAACCAGGTGCCGATGCTCGCGTGGATCATGCTCGCGGCGAACGTGTTTTGGTCGGTCGCGTACGACACCGAATACGCGATGGTCGATCGCGACGACGACATCAAGATCGGCATTCGCACGTCCGCGCTCACCTTCGGGCGATACGACGTGCTTGCCGTCATGCTCTGCTACGCGATAACGCTCGCGATTTACGTGGGCATCGGCGTCGCGCTGGGCTTCCGCTGGCCCTACTGGCTCGGCTGGCTCGCAGCGGCGGGCTGCGCGGTTTATCACTACGGGCTGATCCGCAATCGTGAGCGCATGGCGTGCTTCGCCGCGTTCAGGCATAACAACTGGCTCGGCGGGATGTTGTTTGCGGGGATTGCATTGCAGTATGCACTGTCGAACTGATCCCGTTCGCGTGGATCGGGTGCCGCAACGTGTGCAACGCACGTTGCGACATCGCGCCGCCCGCTGTTTTATTCCGGCCTGCGAAATGGTCTGAGAACGACAAATTTGTTCACATTGAAGTCTCGCGGTCTTATCTTTTGATAAGTTCGCCAAGTTAGGCAACTAGCTAATCCTTTGGGCGCGTCTGAAAGACGCGTTATACACCGCCCGGCAATTCGATTGCGAACGCGCCGGCCTTCCTTCGACAAGCCAACCGAACGCCGCGGGGTATTTCCGCGCGGCTGCATTCGTTCGTTTGCTTTACTTCCAATGTGTCAGTCATGGGTTTTCTCGCTCGCTTCGATCTAGCCGGACTCGCATCCCGAAACGGAGTCACGCATCTCATCGAGACCGGCTATGGACGAGGCGACTCGTGCCGTGCCGCCTTGGGCGCGGGTTTCGCGAAAGCGCTGTCCTGCGAAATCTTCGAACCGCTCTTCGCCGAAGCGGAACAAAGCGAGCGGCTCAATGTGGTGAACGCGGACAGTCTCACCTTCCTGCGCTCCGATTCGGTGACCGGCGTGCTCGCCGAACAGCGCTGCCTCGTGTTTCTCGACGCACACTATCCGGGCGCGGACCATGGCGGCAAGAGTTACATGAGTCAGGAACACTCTCCGACCGAGCGCCTGCCGTTGCTCGCGGAACTTGAACTCATGCGCGGGCGGGCCAGTGACGCGCTTATCGTGCTGGACGATGTACGCATCTACCGGCGCGAGTTTCAGACAAGCTGCGGGACGCTTCCGGATTGGGCCGAAAACGGCTTCGATCAGGAAGCGGCGTTTCTCGAATTGCTTGCGTCGTTCGACTCCTCGCACACGCTGCACTGGCATTCCGAGGATACGGGCTACGCGGTCCTGTGGCCGCGCGCTTGGGGCGAATACGCGCTGAAAAAATGGGTGCTGCCCGGCGACCAGACGCAGCCGTTCGCGCTCACCCTAGGCGTTCCCGGCACGACCTGCATCTCGCTCAACCGCCGCTTGCTCGACGCTCGTTTCAGCAATCGCTGGCTCGTGGGCAATGGGCTCGATATCGGCGGCGGCAATGACAGCATCGCGCTGTATCGATCGTTGTTTCCGCGTATCGACAGGGTGACGGTCTACGAGTGGGAGCAGGGCGACGCGCAATATCTCGAGAACGTTCAGGACGACAGCTTCGATTTCGTCTATTCCGGGCACTGCCTCGAACACATGATCGACCCGCGTGTCGCGATGCGCCACTGGTTGCGCGTGCTCAAGCCGGGCGGCCATCTCGTCATCACCGTGCCGGACGAGGATCTCTACGAGCAGGGCATGTGGCCGTCCACGTTCAACGGCGACCACAAGCACACGTTCACCCTATACAAGCGGGAAAGCTGGTCGCCCGTTTCGATCAACGTTGTGGATTTGCTGCGCAGTTTCGAGCGCGAAGTCAGCATCAAGAAGGTCGAGCTTCTGGATCACAGTTTCCTGCACGGCATGGAGCGCTACGATCAGACGCGCACCGCATTCTCGGAATGCGGCATAGAATTCGTCGTGCAGAAACTTTGAGAGCGCGGCGCCCTCAAGCCCCGCCCAACTCATCCCCCATCTCTCTCGCCCGCGCTTCTGCCGCGAGCGCGCCGCGCACGATCGCATCCTTCACGCCTTGCGCCTCGAACGATGCGAGCGCCGCCGCCGTCGTGCCGCCCTTCGACGTCACGCGCTCGCGCAGCGCGCTCGCCGGCTCGCCCGATTGCGCGGCCAGTTGCGCCGCGCCGGTGAAGGTCGCGACCGCGAGCGCGCGCCCTTGCTCCTCATCCATACCGAGCTGGCGCGCGGCTTCCTGCATCGCTTCGATGAAATAGAACACGTAGGCCGGGCCGCTGCCGGAGATCGCGGTGACGGCGTCGAGCTTCGCTTCGTCGTCGAACCAGACGGCCGTGCCGACGGCTTCCAGCACTTGCGACGCGAGCGCCTTCGCCGCATCGGCGACGCCAGGCAGCGCGGCGAGCCCCGTCACGCCCATGCCAATCAGCGCGGGCGTGTTCGGCATCGTGCGCACGATCTGCGCGTAGCCGTTCAGCCAGCGCGAAAGATCCGTCGCGCGAATGCCGGCCGCGATGCTGATGATCGTCTGCTTCGACAGATGCGGCGCGAGCGCTTCGGCCACGCTCTTGAGCACTTGCGGCTTCACCGCGAGCACGATCGCGTCGTAGCCGGCGAGCGCTTCGTCGACAGCCGCGCCCGTCGCGATGCCGAACTGCTTCGCCGTGCGCGCGCGCGCTTCGTCGTTGATGTCGATGGCATAGATGTCAGCGGGCGCAGTGCCGCGCTTGATGAGACCGCCGATGAGCGCCGCGGCCATGTTGCCGCCGCCGATGAATGCAATTTTCATGGTTGATGGTGAAGTCAGTTGGTGTAATTGCGCGCGCCGAAAATCGCGGTGCCGATGCGGACCATCGTCGCGCCTTCGAGCACGGCCGCTTCGAGATCGGCGGACATGCCCATCGAGAGCGTGTCGAGATCGAGGCCGTCGGCGCGCAGCGCGTTCATCAGTTCGCGCAGGCGCGCGTGCGGTTCGCGTTGCGCGTCGAGTGTTTCGGCGGGTTCGGGAATCGCCATCAGGCCGCGCAGACGCAAGCCCGGCAGGGCGGCGACCGCATGCGCGAGCGCGGCGGCCTCATCCGGTTCGACGCCGCTCTTCGATGCCTCGCCGCTCACGTTCACCTGCACGCATACGTTGAGCGCGGGCGCGCTTGGCGGACGTTGTGCGGAAAGACGTTCGGCGATCTTCAGGCGATCGATGGAATGCACCCAGTCGAACTGCTCGGCGACGACCTTCGTCTTGTTCGATTGCAGCGGCCCGATGAAATGCCATTCGATCTCGCCGCGCAGATCCGCGAGCTCGGCGATCTTCGCGATGCCTTCCTGCACGTAGTTCTCGCCGAACGCGCGCTGGCCGGCTTCGAAGGCGGCGCGCACGTCGTCGGCGGGAAAGGTCTTGGACACGGCGAGCAGCTTGACGGAATCCGCATCGCGCGACGCTTCGTGCGCCGCCTTCGCGATGCGTTGCCGGACTTCTTCGAGATGTTGGGCGATGGACATGCTTGAGGCTCGGGACGGTCGAGCCGCTCATTATACGAAGCGGCCTCAACCGTACAGCAGATGTTCCAGCAGTTGAATCCAGTGCGTGACGGGCGTCGACGTTCCGCTTTGCAGATGCGCGATGCAGCCGACATTCGCCGACACGATCATCTGCGGTTCCAGCTTTTCCAGCCGGTCGAGCTTCTGATTGCGCAGCGTGTACGAGAGCTTCGGCTGCAAGACCGAATACGTGCCCGCCGATCCGCAGCACAGATGGCTGTCCGCAGGCAGGCGCACTTCTAGGCCGAGCGCGGTCAGCAGATGCTCGACGCGTCCGCGAATCTGCTGCCCGTGCTGCAGCGTGCACGGCGGATGAAATGCGACCGTATGCACGCCGCGCCGCCGCGCGAGCGCGACGAGCTCTTCTTCGTACATCGGCAGGATTTCGGCGAGATCGCGCGTGAGATCGACGATCTTTTGCGCCTTCGCCGAGTACGCCGGATCGTTGCGCAGCAGATGCGCGTATTCCTTGACGGTCGCGCCGCAGCCCGACGCGTTCATCACGATCGCCTCGACGCCGTTTTCGACATACGGCCACCATGCGTCGATGTTGTTGCGCACGTCGTCGAGCGCGTCGTCGTTGTAGCCGAGATGCAGGCGGATCGCGCCGCAGCAGCCCGCGCCCGGCGCCGTGACGATCTCGATGCCGAGCGCGTCGAACACGCGCGCCGTCGCGGTGTTGACGTTGGGCATCATCGCCGGCTGGACGCATCCGGCGAGCATCAGCATCTTGCGTTCGTGCTTGTTGGTCGGCGCGGCGAGCGGGCGCTCGGGCAGCGGAATCTTCGCGCGCAGCTTGCGCGGAAGAATGCCGCGGAACTGCTGACCGAGCTTCATCGCGGGCGTGAAGAGCGTGCTGTTCGGCAGGAAGCTTGCGAGCAGACGCCGTTGCAGACGCTGACGCATCGGCCGCTCGACCTTTTCTTCGACGACCTTGCGCCCGATCTCGACGAGCTTGCCGTATTGCACGCCGGACGGACACGTGCTTTCGCAATTGCGGCAGGTGAGGCAGCGGTCCAGATGCAGTTGCGTGCTGCGCGTGACGGGCGCGCCTTCGAACATCTGCTTCATCAGATAGATGCGCCCGCGCGGCCCGTCGAGCTCGTCGCCGAGCAACTGATACGTCGGGCAGGTCGCCGTGCAGAAGCCGCAGTGCACGCACTTGCGCAGAATGGCGTCGGCTTCGTCGCCATCGGCCGTGCCGCGGATGAAATCGGCGAGATTGGTTTGCATCGATGCGCCTAGAAGTCTGGATACAAACGCGCGCGATTGAAGATGCGCGCCGGATCGAACGCAACTTTCAATCCACGGTGAATTTTCATGAGCGGCGCGGGCAGCGGCGTGAAAACGCCTGCATTGCGATCGTAGGCGGAGCCGGCGCGGAAGATCGTCGCGTGGCCGCCCGCCTGTTTCGCGCTGATGCGCACGGTTTGCGGATCGGTGTCGGTGATCCACCAGCGTTGCGCGCCGCCCCATTCCATCAGTTGCGCGCCCGGCAGATGCAGCGGCTCGGCGATCGACGGCAAAGCGAGCCGCCACAGCGCCGAACGCGGTTCGATGACAGCGAAGAACGGATCGGTCTGTTCGCGCATGCCGATCCAGAATCGGTCGGCTTCGACCGCATCGACGACCTCGCCGCCGAGCGTGTTGCGCGCGGTTTTCACGGCTGCTTCGGCGCCCGCGAGACGCAGCGCGAGCGTGCCGTCGCGCCACGCGCTGCCGCAGATCGGCAGCGGATGCCCGCCCCATTCGTTGAGCTTGCGCACGCCGTCTGTCGCGTGCATGTCGAATTTCAGCGTGGCTTCGGCGACGGGGCGCGGCAGCACCTTGATCGACAGTTCGAGAATCAGGCCAAGCGTGCCGAGCGATCCGGCGAGCAGGCGCGACACGTCATAGCCCGCGACATTCTTCACGACTTGCCCGCCGAAGTGCAGCACTTGTCCGTGGCCGTTCATGACGACCGCGCCGAGCACGAAGTCGCGCGGCGCGCCGGTCCATGCGCGTCGCGGGCCCGCAAGCCCCGCGGCGATGCAGCCGCCGAGCGTCGCGTTGCGCCCGAAATGCGGCGGCTCGAACGGCAGCATCTGATTATGCTCACGCAGCGCCGCTTCGATTTCGGCGAGCGGCGTGCCGCTTCGAGCGGTGATGACGAGCTCCGCCGGATCGTACGCGATGATGCCGCGATACGCCCGCGTGTCGAGGATCTCTCCCTGGAGCGTCTGACCGTACCAGTCCTTCGTGCCGCCGCCGCGGATACGCAGCAGCGTGCCGGTTTCTGTGGCGCGGGCGATCCTCTCCGACCAGCCGGCGACGACGTCGTCCTGTTCCATGGGTGTTCCGCTCTCGAATTCTGGTTTTCTATGGCAGTCCGGTCGATTGTACCGGCCGCTTAACGGCGCCACACGCGGGGAAACGTGGATAGCGGAACGCGTTCTCCCGGCTAGAAGCGCGGCAACTCGGGGTGCGGCAACAGGCCGCCGCGCACGTGCATCTTGCCGTATTCGGCGCAGCGCGCGCGCGTCGGAATGCCCTTGTCGGGGTTGAGCAGACCCGGCGGATCGAACGCGCGCTTCACGGCGAAGAACGCGTCGCGCTCTTCGGGCGAGAATTGCACGCACATCGAATTGATCTTCTCGATGCCGACGCCATGCTCGCCCGTCACCGTGCCGCCGAGTTCGACGCACGCCTCCAGGATGTCGCAGCCGAACGCTTCCGCGCGATGCCACTCGTCAAGATCGTTGCCGTTGAAGAGAATCAGCGGATGCATGTTGCCGTCGCCCGCATGGAACACATTGATGCAACGCAGCGCGTACTTCTTCTCCATCTCTTCGATGCGCGCGAGCAGCGGCCCGATCGCGCGGCGCGGCACGGTGCCGTCCATGCAGTAATAGTCCGGCGAGATGCGGCCCGCCGCCGGAAAGGCGTTCTTGCGGCCCGACCAGAACTTGAGGCGCTCGGCTTCTGAACGCGAGATCTGGATGCGCGATGCGCCGTGTTCGCGCAGCACCGCCGTCATGCGGACGATTTCCTCGGCGACTTCATCGTGCGTGCCGTCGGATTCGCATAGCAGGATCGCGGCGGCGTCGAGATCGTAGCCCGCGTTGACGAATTCCTCGACGGCGCGCGTCGCGGGCTTGTCCATCATTTCGAGTCCGGCCGGGATGATGCCCGCCGCGATGATCGCGGCAACCGCGTTGCCGCCTTTCACGACATCGTCGAAGCTCGCCATGATGACTTGCGCGGTCTGCGGCTTCGGAATCAGCTTGACGGTGATCTCCGTGACGATCGCGAACATGCCTTCACTGCCGATCATCACCGCGAGCAGATCGAGGCCGGGCGCATCGGGGCCGAGCGAGCCGAATTCGATGACATCGCCGTCCATCGTCACCGCGCGCACGCGCAGGACGTTGTGAACCGTGAGCCCGTATTTCAGGCAGTGCACGCCGCCCGAGTTTTCGGAGACGTTGCCGCCGATCGTGCACGCAATCTGCGACGACGGATCGGGCGCGTAGTAAAGGCCGAACGGCGCGGCGGCTTCCGAAATGGCGAGATTGCGGACGCCCGGTTGCACGGTCGCCGTGCGCGCGTACGGATCGACCTCGATGATCTTCCGGAAGCGCGCGAGCGACAGCACGATGCCGTGGCGGATCGGCATCGCGCCGCCGGAGAGGCCAGTGCCCGCGCCGCGCGGAACGATCGGCACGGCGAGACGCGCGCAGATCTGCACGACGCGCTGCACCTGCGCTTCAGTTTCAGGCAGCGCGACGGCGAGCGGCAAACGCCGATACGCGGCGAGGCCGTCGCATTCGTACGCGGCCGTGTCTTCCTCGCGAAAGAGCAGACAGTGCGTCGGCAGCACGGCCATCAGCGCCTGCACGACTTCACGCTGACGCGCGGCGAGCTGATCTTCGGTCAGCGCGGGCGCGTCTTCGTGCGGCAGATTCGGCGACATCTGCTCGGCTTTGAGCTCGTCGGGTGCGTTCACGTCTCCTCCTTGTTCGATGACCGCGCGGTCGGCGCCGCGTCTTCATGCGTGCATCTTGCGCGACTTCGTCAGCCTTCGAAAGCGAAGATTTTCCCCGGATTCATCAGATTCTTCGGATCGAGCGCCTGCTTGATGGCACGCATCGTGTCGACGGCGTCCTCGCCGTGTTCGTCGATCAGAAAGCCCATCTTGTGCAGCCCGACGCCGTGTTCGCCGGTGCAGGTGCCGCCCATCCTCAGCGCGCGTCCGACGATGAGCCGATTGATGCGCTCGGCTTCTTCGAGCTCTTCGGGCTTGGCCGGATCGAGCAGCATCGCGACGTGGAAATTGCCGTCGCCCACATGCCCGACGATCGGACTCGGCAAGTACGAGCCTTGCAGGTCCTTCTCCGTTTCCTCGACGCATTCGGCGAGGCGCGAGATCGGCACGCAGACGTCGGTCGTGACGGCGCGGCAGCCGGGCTTCAGTTGCAGCATCGCGAAGTAGGCGGAATGGCGCGCGTTCCAGAGACGGCTGCGATCTTCGGGGCGCGTCGCCCACTCGAAGTCCTCGCCTTTGTTTTCCGCGACGATGTCCTGCACCGTCTGCGCCTGTTCCGCGACGCCGGATTCGGTGCCGTGGAATTCGAAGAACAGCATCGGCGATTCGCGCAGCGTCAGATTCGAATGCTTGTTGATGGCGCGCACGGCGAGCTTGTCGACGAATTCGACGCGCGCGATCGGCACGCCCATCTGAATGGTTTCGATGACGGCGCGCACGGCGTCGCCCATCGACGGAAACGCGCACACGGCCGCCGAAATCGCTTCGGGTTGCGGATAGAGGCGCACGGTGATTTCGGTGATGACGCCGAGCGTGCCTTCCGAGCCGACGAAAAGACGCGTGAGGTCATAGCCCGCCGACGATTTGCGCGCGCGCGTGCCGGTTTTGATGACGCGGCCATCGGCGAGGACGACGGTTAGCGCGAGGACGTTTTCGCGCATCGAGCCGTAGCGCACGGCGTTGGTGCCGGAGGCGCGCGTCGCGGACATGCCGCCGATGCTCGCGTCCGCGCCCGGATCGATCGGAAAGAAGAGGCCGGTGTCTTTGAGCGCTTCGTTCAGTTGCTTGCGCGAGATGCCGGGCTGCACGGTGACGGTGAGGTCTTCGGCGTTGATCGAGACGACCTGGTTCATCTCCGACAAATCGATGGAGACGCCGCCTTGCACCGCGAGGAGATGGCCTTCGAGCGACGAGCCGTTGCCGTAGGGGATGATCGGGACGTCGTGTTCGGCGCAGAGCTTGACGATGGCTTGCACTTCGTCGGTGCTGCGCGCGAAGACGACGGCATCGGGAAGTTGCGGATCGAACGGCGATTCGTCGCGGCCGTGGTGTTCGCGCACCGCTTGCGCAGTGGAGACGCGGTCGGCGAATTGCTGCTTCAGGGCATCGAGAAGCGCGGCGGGGAAGGGGCGTTTCTGAAGCGCCTGATGTTCGGTCGGGTGATTCACGTGCGTGTCTCCGGGCGGTGCGGCTTTGGTTTCTGTTCTGGGCGTGGCTTTGTATCTCATTTTACGCCGTCGGGGAGCCGGTCGGCGCCGCGGGCTTCGCGCGGAGGCGCGTGCCTATAATGGGTCGGGGTTTTTGTCCGCTTTTCAGGAGTCGATGATGGGTCACCGCTTGAGCAAGATCGCCACGCGTACCGGCGATGATGGAACGACGGGTCTTGGCGATGGAAGCCGCGTTTCCAAGGACGATGCGAGGATTGCTGCAATCGGGGATGTGGATGAGTTGAATTCGTGTATCGGCGTTTTGCTTTGTGAGCCGATGCCTTCAGATGTGCGCGATGCTTTAACTCGGATCCAGAACGATTTGTTCGATCTCGGCGGCGAGTTGTCGATTCCGGGGCATTCGATGATTCAGGAATCGCATCTCGCTCAACTAGACGCGTGGCTGGAGGAGTACAACGCGACATTGCCGCCGCTCAAGGAATTTATTTTGCCGGGTGGGTCAAGGGCGGCGGCGCTGGCGCATGTTGCGCGCACTGTCTGCCGTCGGGCAGAGAGGGCTATTGTCGCGTTGCGGCGCATTGAAACTGCTGGGGTTAATGAGGCGCCGCGGAGGTATGTGAATCGGTTGTCGGATTTGATGTTCGTACTGGCGAGGATCTTAAACCGTGCTGACGGTGGCGAGGATGCGTTGTGGCGGCGCTAGGTCTTGAGCATGTACGTACCTCGTTACCAGTTCATCTATCGATTCATGAAGCGGAGCGGGCGAATCAACTGCATGCTGATTTGCGTTTCACCTATGCGGAAATACTTGGCATGTTAGCTTCGCGGGGCAGTGAGCGTTTTTTCAGATTGGCTGGGTCTTGCTCAGTCAAGAAAAATTCTTCGTCCTTGTATCGTTGAAGGCAAATATTAATGTTGCACTCTGCCAAGATTGCCGAAAATCAACTCTCCGGACAGTTGAGTCGCGCATAAAAATCAAACTGTACGAAGATCATGCGATTTATTTAACTAACTTTAAGGCGCGATTGAGGCATCAGATCCCGTTTTGAAAAAGGATCTTTAGGCGAGGTGCGAATTATCTTTTTCCGCACCTCCGCAAGAGTAGAGTTACTAGTTTCCTCCACCCCTCACAACCCGCCGCTGCTTGACCGCTTCCGCCAGTCCTTCAAGCACGCCGACACTCTCATCCCACCCGATACAGGCATCGGTAATACTCTGCCCGTACGTCAACTCGCACCCTTCCTTCAAATCCTGCCGCCCGGCAACGAGATGCGATTCCACCATCACGCCGACAATCCGCTCATCTCCAGCCGCAAGCTGCTTACCAATATCCTCACAAACCGGAATTTGATTCTCATGCTTCTTCGAGCTATTAGCATGACTCGCATCGATCATCAGACGCGCCGCCAACCCCGCCTTCCCGATATCCGAGCAAGCCGCATCCACACTCGCAGCATCATAATTAGGCGCTTTCCCTCCGCGCAAAATGATATGGCAATCCTCATTCCCCGCGGTAGAAACGATCGCCGAATGCCCGCCCTTGGTCACTGAAAGAAAATGATGCGGCTGCGAAGCCGCCTTAATCGCGTCGACGGCGATCTTTACATTTCCGTCAGTGCCATTCTTGAACCCAACAGGACACGACAGCCCCGAAGCCAATTCCCGATGAACCTGCGATTCCGTCGTCCTAGCCCCAATCGCCCCCCACGAAATCAAATCGGCGATGTACTGTGGGCTAATCATGTCGAGGTATTCGGTCCCAGCCGGCAGCCCAAGCTCATTGACATGCATGAGCAATTCCCGCGCAGCCCTCAATCCATCATTAATCTTGAAGCTGTTATCCATATACGGATCGTTGATGAGCCCCTTCCATCCAACGGTGGTACGCGGCTTTTCGAAGTACACGCGCATCACGATCTCAAGCTCACCCGCAAAGCGACGACGCTGCTCGATCAGCCTCCCCGCGTATTCCATAGCGGCCTTGGGATCATGAATCGAGCAAGGCCCGATGATGACGATCAGCCGGTCATCCATCCCATGAAGAATGCGGTGCATCGACTGCCGTGCGTTATAGATCAGCTCCGAAACCGGCTCGGCGCAAGGGAATTCGCGGATCAGATGCGCGGGCGGGGTCAGCTCTTTCAGTTCACGGATACGAACGTCATCGGTATTGTGCGGGGGCATGTCGGTTCTCCAGCGGCAGCGTGCGAATCAAACTATGAGACGAAAAAAAACCGCCAGACTCGCTGGCGGTTTTTTCGGGAATTCGGTCTTTCAACCTGTGTACGACTCACCCTCTCGATCCGCCAGCGGTCTGAGATGCCAAAAAAAATAAAAATAAAACTTGGCGGACATGATGGATCGAAGGCGTGTCAAAAAAGTTGTGACTGCTTTTATAACCTCAAACGCACGGCGTTGACAACCCCGCAGCTACGAGAACGCGGACAATCCGCATCGGATCATGCGGCGACACCGCAAAGACACGCATCCGATGCGGAAATCCCGCATGAACCATCAGACCGTGCCGCCGACCGTCATCTTCTCGATACGCAACGTCGGCTGACCGACGCCCACCGGCACGCTCTGTCCTTCCTTGCCGCAGACGCCGACGCCGCTATCCAGCGACATGTCGTTGCCGATCATCGTCACGTACTTGAGCGACTCAGGCCCGCTGCCGATCAGCGTTGCGCCCTTCACCGGATACGTGATCTTGCCGTTCTCGATCATGTACGCCTCGGACGCCGAGAACACGAACTTGCCGTTGGTGATATCGACCTGACCGCCGCCGAAGTTCACCGCATACAGGCCGTTCTTCACCGACGCCAGAATCTCCTGCGGATCCTTGTCGCCGTTGAGCATGTACGTGTTGGTCATGCGCGGCATCGGCAGCGCGGCGTACGATTCGCGGCGCGCGTTGCCCGTCACCGGCATCTTCATCAGGCGCGCGTTCAGCGAATCCTGAATGTAGCCCTTGAGAATGCCGTCTTCGATCAGCGTCGTGCACTGCGTCGGATTGCCTTCGTCGTCGATATTGAGCGAGCCGCGCCGATTCGGCAGCGTGCCGTCATCGACGACGGTGACGCCCTTCGCCGCGACCTGCTCGCCGATGCGTCCCGCGAACGCCGACGAGCCCTTGCGGTTGAAATCGCCCTCCAGGCCGTGTCCGACCGCCTCGTGCAGCAACACGCCGGGCCAGCCCGGCCCGAGCACGACGGTCATCGCGCCGGCCGGAGCAGGGCGCGCTTCGAGATTGACGAGCGCGGCATGCACGGCATCGTCGACGTACTTCTGGAGGATCGCGTCGGTGAAATAGCCGTAGTCGAAACGTCCGCCGCCGCCGCCGGTGCCGATTTCGCGCCGGCCGTTCTGCTCGGCGATCACCGTCACGGAGACGCGCACGAGCGGGCGCACATCCGCCGCGAGCGCGCCGTCGCTGCGCGCGACCAGCACGACATCGTATTCGCCGGCCATGCCGGCCATCACTTGCGTAATGCGCGGATCTTTCGCCCGCGCCATTTGCTCGACGCGTTCCAGCAATTTCACCTTGGCGGTGGCGTCGAGCGAATGCAGCGGATCGGCGGCGAGATAAAGATCGCGGCCCGACACGCCCGTAAGCGTGCTCGCCGGCTTGATCTTGTGCTTGCCGCCGCCCGCCTTGGCGATCGCGCGCGTGGCGATCGCGGCCTGACGGATGGATTCGGGCGAGAGGTCATCGGAATACGCGAACGCGGTGCGCTCGCCCGACACGGCGCGCACGCCGACGCCCTGATCGATGCTGAAACTGCCCGATTTGACGATGCCTTCTTCGAGACTCCACGCTTCGCTGCGCGTGGACTGGAAATAGAGATCCGCGTAATCGACGCGATGCGTGAAGATTTCCGCCAGCGTGCGGGTGATCAGGCCTTCGTCGAGGCCGTAGGGCGTGAGCAAAACGTCCTTCGCCGTGACCAGGTTACGAATGCCGGGTTCGATGATATTCATGCGGTGCCTATTGCGTGTTCTGTGACGAGTTCGATGATATTTGCAGACGATTTGCAGCCTATTCTACGTTCCGATTCGCTCACATCATGTGCGGGGAGAAACCCGCGTCTTCAAGTTCGCGCGCGCTTCAACGGAGCACGCGATGCCGGTAAGCCGGCAAACTCTGTCGCACGGCGGCGATGCGCTTCAGATCGATGCCGCCGATCACGACGCCCGGTCCTTCATCCTTCACATCGACGATTTCGCCCCACGGATCGATCAGCATGCTGTGACCCCACGTGCGCCGTCCGTTCTCGTGATTGCCGCCTTGCGCCGCCGCGAGCACATAACACTGATTCTCGACGGCGCGCGCCGTGAGCAGCGTCTGCCAGTGCGCGCGGCCGGTCGTGTAAGTGAACGCGGATGGCACGACCATCAGCGCGCAATCGCCGAGCTTTCGATACAACTCCGGAAAGCGCAGGTCGTAGCACACCGACAATCCCACGCGTCCGAACGGCGCGTCGAATGAGCGTCCTTCGTTCCCCGGAAAGATCGTGCGCGCTTCGTCGAACGATTCCTCGCCCTTTTCGAAATTGAACAGATGAATCTTGTCGTAGCGCGCGACCTGCTGTCCGCGCGGATCGAAGACGAGCGTCGTGTTCATCACGCGATCCGGTTCCGGCGACTGCAACGGCAACGTCCCGCCGATGATCCATACGCCGTGTTCGCGCGCCGCGTCGGAAAGGAACCGCTGGATCGGCCCGTCGCCCGGCGTTTCGCGGATCGCGAGCTTATCGGTGTCCTTGAAGCCCATGTAGCAGAAATATTCGGGCAGGAGCACCAGTTGCGCGCCGCTTCGCGCAGCCTGGGCGATAAGCCGTCCGGCGTCCGCGAGATTCCGGTCGCGATCCGGCGCGCTGACCATCTGCAGCGCGGCGACCTGAAACGGGGCCGCGCTTTCGCTCGATCTTTCGCTCATGTCTTGGGTGCGCTGTCTAAAAAGGGGACGAAAACCGCGCCGCCGAACGCCCGTTTTCAGCGGGCAGCGGCCGGAGCCACGGCGGCGGGGGGTGTTTCGATCTTACCCTGATCGCCAGTGAGCCGCTTAACGACGGGTTTGCTCCACGAGCCGGTGATCGAATAGTCGAGCGCGAACGCTTTCTGAATCGACGCCGACAGCGCGAGATCGGCGGCGAGCGCGCCGAGGCCGAGCAGCGGATTGATGACCGCCGCGCCCAGTGCGACCGCGCCGGCGCCGACGGTCGGAATCACCTTGACGTGGAGGTCTTGCGTCTGCTTCGGCATATCGACGATGCCCTGCATCTGCACGCGCGCCGGCGACGTGACCATCAGGAAGTCGTCCGTGCGGCTGATGCCATCGACGATCGTCGCGTTGCCGGTGATCTTCTCGAACGGCAGGCCCTTGCCGACGACATCCTCGAAATGCAGCGTCAACAGGCTCGCGAGACTGCGCAGGCTGAAGACGCCGAGCCACTTCGCCGAGCCCGGCGCACGCAGAATCTGCCCGTGACGCAGATCGACGGCGACGTTGCCATCGAGCGTGTTCACGTCGACGGCAGTCGGCCCGCCGTTCCACGCCGCGTGACCCGACACGGTTCCGCTGCCCGAACCGACCACGTGCGGCGCGCCGAAACGGTCGATCAACTGGCCGCCGTTCTTCACGTCGAGCTTGAAGTTGAGCGACGTGCGGCGCGGAGTGACGTCATCGGCCTGACTGCGCATCGCGTCCGGTTGCGCGGCGGCCTGCACGACGCCGCCCGGCAGCGTGCGCCACGTCGCGTTCGCGGTGAGCGTCGCGTCGGGGTTCGCGAGTTCGAGTTTGTCGAGCGTCCAGATCGGCTCATCGGCGATGACTTCGTTATGTGCGTCGACTTCGAGCCGGCCGAGGTCGTGGTCGCGCAACACGATCTCGTTCACGATGAGATCGATCGTCGGCATGTTGCGCGGCGGCTTCATCACGAGCTTGCCGGCGGCATCGTGCTCCTTCTTCTCCGGAATCACGATCTTCGCGAAGCGCGCCTGCAACGCGCCCGGGCTTTCCTTCTTCGCGCCGGGCGTCCACGAGACATCGCCCGACATCTGATTCGACGCGATGTTCGCTTGCCATGTGCGACCGGTCTCGCTTTCACTCGCGGCAATCGCGACGTTCTCCCAGCGCCGGTCGAGCAGATTGAGCGTCGTGAAATGGATGGCGGCGCGCGTTGGGATGAATTGCTTCACGTTCTCGCTCATCGGTGCGCGCGGCGCGTTCGCGTCGGCGGGCGAGTCGGCGGGCGAGTCAGGCATCGCGGCGCTGAGTTCGGCGAAAGTCTTGCGCCAGGCATCGGCATCGAATTCGTTCAGATCGGCGGTCGCGCTCACGCCTTCGGCCGGCAAATCCGCCGGCTTGTTCAGGCCGATCGCGCCGCGCACGACCTTCACGCGCGCGCGCATGTTCATCGGCTCGGCGACGTTCTGCGGATCGATCTTGACCTGAGCCTTGCCGATCTGCTGAAACACGTAATGCGCGGCCACCGGGCCGACGTTCAACTGCGCGTCATGCAGATCCGGCGCGCCGCCCGATGATGGCTGGAAGCTGAAGGTGAGCGGCATCGGCGCGCCTTTCGCCTTGCCGAACGGCGCGGGCAGATCGATGCCGAGTCCGGTCAGATCCGAACTCGCCTGCACGACCGGCAGCGCGTTCTTGGCGCCGTGAACGTGCATCTCGTAAGGCGCGGCGCCGTCGATGCGCTTCATGAAAGCCGCGACTTGCGGCGTCATCGGCTTGTTGAGGCGGCCCGCGGCATCCGCGCCGATGCGTCCGTTCACGTCGAACGCATAGCTGCCGTCCGCCTGCACGCCGCCCTTGGCGCGCACATCGCCGCCGAGCAATTGCGCCGAGAGGCCATTGAGCGTGACGGTTTTCGCGGCGAAATCGGCACGGCCGCGCAGATGCGAGAGCGGCGGCAGATTGGCGTACCTGACTTCGTTGTCGGCGAAGGTGAGCGAGCCTTTGTACTCCGGCTTGATCGGCGGCTGCGGCGCGGGCGGCCGATAGCGCGGAATGCCGAGCGTGAGCGCGAGATCCGCGTTGCCTTTTGCGTCGATCTTGCGGGTCGCGTGCTTCGCCATCAGGCCGAGCGAGCTGTCGTCGACGTACTTCAGCATGTCGGCGAGCGGGCCGCGCGCCTTGCCGTCGATCCACAGCTTGGTTTCGCGATTGCCCGTATCGTCGATGCGCCCGACGACCTTCGAGACCTTCACGCCACGATAATGCCCGCGGCCGATATCGAAGCCGAGCTTGTTCTGCGCGAGCGTGAACGTCCCGTCGATACCCTCGAACGCCGGCCAGAAGTTCGGCAGGCCGTTGGCCATCTTGCGCGGCGGGAAGGGCGTGGGATCGAACTTGCCGCCGGTGAACGGCGCCTCGATGCGGAAGATGCCCGCATCGGGAAATTTCGCGTACGGAAAGCGCGTGAGATCGCCGTGCACTTCGATCGTCCCGTTCTTCGCGACGCCCGCCTGCAGCGCATGGCCGAGATAGACGCGCACGCGCTCGTTGAGGCTCGTCGGCAGATAGCGCACGAGACTCGTCACTTTCAGATGCGAGACCTTCGCCTTCAGATCGAGATTGCCGCGCCCGTGGCCCTGATTCCAGTAGTCCGCGGTGGCCTCGCCTTCGGCATCCGCGTTCTTCACGCGCAGCGTCTCCAGATGCAGCGTGAACGCGCGGCGCAGTTCGCCGGGCGCGATCGCATCGGCGACGGTCCAGCGCGCGCGGCCTTGCAGCGAATCGAAGACGAGGCGCGGATCGTCGAACGCGCCGGGAACGGTGACGGCGACGTTCTTCGTGTCGATCGTGATGTGGCCGCCTTTCTCGTTCGCGTCGACGCTGCCCCACAGATTCTCGACGCCCGGAATGCCCGCGCGCGGATGGTTGTTGATCGTGAGCCCGGGCGGCGGCTCCTGCGCCTGCACGCTCAGGCCGTTGAGATCGCCCTTGAACGCGTAGTGCAGAAGCGGCGCGTCGCCTTTCTTGCGCTGCTGCTGCGCTTCTTCCTCGGTCTTCGGCGCGGCGCGCTCGGTGTAGATCGTGTAATCGGACACCTGGCCGCGCGGATTGAAGCGCACGAGCTCGTTGAGGATCTTCGCCGGCAGCGGCAGCGCACGCGCGAATTCCGCGAGGATGCCGATATCGACGCTATCGCCCGTCAGCCGCAGCAATTGCCCCTTGCCGACCGAAGGCAGCCGGTACGTGGCCGTCAGCGCGCGCGACACGAGCAGACGCGCGACCGGCGTGCCGTCGTCGAGCGGCAACTGGCCGAACTCCGCGTGCAGGTCGCGCAGATCGAGCGTGTACGCGTTGTCGCTTTTGTCGATGTTCCAGTTGAAGCTGGCGATCGGAAGATCGAGGCGCGGCTGCGTCGGGCGCGTGCGCAGCGCGACGTTCGCGCCGGTCAGGTCGCCGGTCGCGTTCTGCAATTGGCCGCCCGCGAAGTTCAGCCAGATCTGGTTGTTGATGCGGCCGCTGTACATCTGGAACGGCAGCTTCACGTAGCGCGCGAGCGTCGGCAGATCGACGGGACCGGTCGAAACGTAGAGACGGCCGGTCCAGTTCGCGGGCGCGCCCATCGCCGAGAAGGGTTGATGACGGAAGTCCGCGCGGAAATCGAGCGGGCCGTGCAGCACGTCGCCATCGGCGGGCGCCTTGAGCGCAAGCCGATGACGCGCGCCGTCGTTGACGATCGCGAGGTGCAGGCGCTTGAACGCGATCTCGGGCGCGGCGCGCTGCGCGTCGCGCCAGCGCAGCGTGCCATCGCGCAGAAGAATGCGGTCCTGGCCGAGCAGCCAGGTCGTGAATGCGTTCGAACCGGTGCGATGCGTGGGAATCGGCACGCCCGCGACAGTAACCGCGCCATCGGCGTTGCGCGCGATGATGACATCGGGTCCGTCGACGGTCAGATCGGCGAGCTTGGGCCGCAGATGCAGCAGCGATCCCCACGCGATGCTCGCGCTCGCGTGCGGCACGGCGAGGCCCGGCGAGCCATCGGCGGCGTCGATGCGCAGGTTGTCGATATCGATCGTCGGCGAGAGCCCGGACCATCGCGCGGAAATCCTGCCGATGCGCAACTGGGCGTGAATCTGCGATGAGACGAGTTGCTCGATCCGCGGCCGGAACGAATCGACCTGCGGCATGACGATATAGCGCAGGCCG
The DNA here is from genome assembly GCF_023631165.1 of Caballeronia sp. AZ1_KS37. Classification (NCBI taxonomy): domain Bacteria; kingdom Pseudomonadati; phylum Pseudomonadota; class Betaproteobacteria; order Burkholderiales; family Burkholderiaceae; genus Caballeronia; species Caballeronia sp. AZ1_KS37. Next base: position 515,713 of record NZ_JALQDP010000001.1, read on the forward strand.
ACATACACGCCCGCCACCGCGAAATACGCGATGGCCGCAATGACGAGAAGGAATTTGAAGACGCGCGCAAGCACGCGCTCGGCGTTGCCGCTGGGCCTGGCTTGTCCAACTTCGGTCGGGTCGACGGATCGTCTGCTGTCGGACATGCTGCTGCTGTTCGGCGATATGGTAGTTTTGCGTGTTTGACGCTGAAATGTAACACGGGCATTGCGGCGACGGCCGCTGCCTGCGCACTCGTGGAGGCTCGCTGAGCCGCGCCCGGCAAGACTTGCGGCGCGGTGTTATACCGCGATGCCTTTCCGGAAGCAATGAGCGAACCTAACCTTTCATGACCGACGCAACTCTTCTCAGTTCCGATTATTCCAACTATGCGGCGCGCGCGTACTCGGCGCGTCCCGAACTGGCGTCGAATGTCGCGCAATGGGCGCAGACGCGCATCACGCGTGGGTGGATCGAAGCGCGGCTGGACGCGCACTGCACGCCTTGCACCGAAAGCGGCGTGCTCGATGAAGCCGCGCTCAAGACCGCGTTGCGCCGCTTGCGGACCGAAGTCTTCTGCACGGTGATGGAGCGCGATCTCGCGGGCACCGCCGATGTCGCCGAAGTCACCGGCGCGATGACCGATCTCGCCGAAGTCACGGTGCAGCGCGCGCTGGCGGTGCTGTCGGCCGATCTCGAAGCGCTCTTCGGCGAGCCGCGCGGACCGGACGGCGAGCGGCTCACGCTCGGCGTCGTCGGCATGGGCAAGCTGGGCGGGCGCGAGCTGAACGCATCGTCGGATATCGATCTGATCTTCGTCTACGAAGAGGACGGCGAAACCTCGGGCGGCACGCGCTCGGCACTCCCGACGCAGGAATTCTTCACACGGCTCGGCCGGCGGCTGATCGGCGCGCTCGCGGAAATGACGCAAGACGGCTACGTCTTTCGCGTCGACATGCGGCTGCGTCCCAACGGCGACTCCGGCCCGCTCGTGTGCAGTCTCGGCATGCTCGAAGAGTATTTCTACGTGCAGGGCCGCGAATGGGAGCGCTACGCGTGGATCAAGGGCCGGCTCATCTCGGAGACGAAGAGCGATTCGGCGAAGCGTCTCGCGAAGCAGCTCGAAGCCATCGCGACGCCCTTCATCTACCGGCGCTATCTCGATTACGGCGTGATCGCCGCGATCCGCTCGCTGCATCAGCAGATTCGGCAGGAAGCGCGGCGGCGCGCGTCGATGCGCCCCGACAAGGCCGACGACATCAAGCTCGGACGCGGCGGCATTCGTGAGATCGAATTCAGCGCGCAAGTATTTCAGTTGATTCGAGGCGGACAGGCAGCGGATTTCCGCATTCGTCCGACGCTCGCGGTGCTCGAACGCGCCGCTGCGCATGGCCTGCTCGCGCCGCAGGTGTGCAAGGCGCTGTCCGACGCTTATCTCTTTTTGCGCACGGTCGAGCACCGGCTGCAATACCGCAACGATGCACAGACGCACGCGATGCCCGTCGCCGACGACGAGCGCGCGTTGCTCGCGAAATCGCTCGGCTTCGCGGACTACGCCGCGCTGATGGAAACACTCGACGCGCATCGCGAGCTCGTCGAGCAGCAGTTCGACGCGATCTTCGCCGACAAGGTGAGCGGGCAGGGCGGCTGCGGCGTCGCGGAGGATTCGGTGGCGTCGTGGATCTGGAGCGGCGCGCTCGCCGACGATTCCGCGCAGGAAGAGCTCGCCGCGCGCCTCATGGAACTCGGCTTCGCGGACCCGGCGCCGGTGCTCGCACGTCTGACGGGCGTGTGGAATTCGGCGCGTTACGCCGGCTTGCCGTCGCAGAGCCGCGAACGCTTCGATATCGTCGCTCAACGCTCGATAGAAGCCGTGCAGTCGATCGATGCGCCGCGCCGCGCCGACACCATCATGCGGCTTTTCGATCTGCTCGAAGCGACGGCCAAGCGCGGCGCGTATCTCGCGCTGCTGACCGAATATCCGGCGGCGCTCGCGCGCGTGCTCTCGGTGCTGTCGGGGTCGCGCTGGGCGGCGGGCTATCTGATCCGCCATCCGCAATTGCTCGATGAATTGCTCGACGACGAAGCCATCGCCAGCCCGTTCGACTGGGCCGCGTTCAAACGCTCGCTGATCGCACGGCTCGATGCCGCCGAGGACGCGGAACATCAAATGGATCTGCTGCGTCACGCGCATCAGGCCGAAGTATTTCGCATTCTGCTGATCGATCTCGCCGGGCATCTGAGCGTCGAGCACGTGAGCGACCGTCTCTCCGAACTCGCCGACGCCGTGCTCGACGTCACCGTGCAGACCGTGTGGAAGCAGTTCCCGAAGCGGCATCGCGAGACGCCGCGCTTTGCGGTCATCGCGTACGGAAAGCTCGGCGGCAAGGAACTGGGCTACGCGTCGGACCTCGACCTCATCTTTCTGTACGACGATCCCGACGACGCGGCCTCCGACATCTACGCGATGTTCACGCGCCGCCTCATTACGTGGCTCACGTCGGCGACGGGCGCGGGCACGCTCTTCGACGTCGACTTGCGTCTGCGGCCGAATGGCGAATCGGGCCTGCTCGTGACCGACCTCGCATCGTTTCGCCGCTATCAGATTCGCGAGGGCGACGCGGCGAACACGGCGTGGGTCTGGGAGCATCAGGCGCTTTCGCGCGCACGCTACAGCGCGGGCGATGCCGAAATCGGCGCGGAGTTCGAGCAGATTCGCGCCGACGTGCTCGTCATGGAACGCGACGCGGCCGCGCTTGCGCGCGAGATCGTGTCGATGCGCCAGCGCGTCGCCGATGGCCATCCGAATCGCAGCGACCTGTTCGATCTGAAGCACGATCGCGGCGGCATGGTCGATATCGAGTTCATCGTTCAGTACTGGGTGTTGCTGCACGCGCGCGAGCATCGCGAGTTTCTGCGCAACGCGGGGAATATCACGCTGTTGAAGATCGCCGCGAAAAGCGGATTGATCGCCGAAGCAGAAGCCGATGCGATCGGCGCGGCGTATCGCCATTACCGCAAGCTGCAGCACACGCTGCGGCTCGACGGTATGGAAAAGGCGCGCGTCGATCCGGCCACGGTTCAGACCGAACGCGACGCGGTGACGGCGCTGTGGGACCGCGTGTTCGCAGTGGCGTCGGCGGGCTGACGCGGATGCTTAAGCCGCCAGCATTTCCTTCGCGTGCTTGCGGGTGGTCGCGGTGATTTCGAGACCGCCGAGCATGCGCGCGACTTCTTCCACGCGTTTTGCGCGATCGAGTTGCTTTACCGTGCTCACCGTGCCGCCCGCATCGTCCGACGATTTCGCGACCTGGAAATGCTGATCGCCACGCGCGGCCACTTGCGGCAAGTGCGTGACGCACAGCACCTGACGGTCGCGGCCGAGCTGATGCAACAGACGCCCGACCACTTCCGCGACGCCGCCGCCGATGCCCGTGTCCACTTCGTCGAAGATGAGCGTGGGCGTCGGACTCGCCGTGCTCGCGATGACGGCGAGCGCAAGACTGATGCGCGCCAGTTCGCCGCCCGACGCGACTTTCGCGAGCGGCCGCAGCGCGACGCCCGCGTGTCCCGCGACGCGGAATTCGATCTGCTCCAGCCCGTTCGCGCCGCCTTCGGCGAGCGGCACGAGCGCGACCTCGAAGCTGCCGCCTGCCATCGACAGCTCCTGCATGCCTTCCGTGACCGCTTTCGACAGATTTTTCGCGGCCTTCGCGCGCGCCTTGGACAGCACCTTGGCTTGCGCGAGATATTCGCTCTTCGCTTTCTCGGCGGCGGCGTTGAGCGCATCGAGATCGGCGGCGGCATCGAGTTCGGCGAGCTGGCGGCGGCGCGCGTCGTGTTCTTCCGGCAGCGTTTCGGGTTGAAGGCGGAACTTGCGCGCGGTCGAGTGCAGTTGCTCCATGCGTCTTTCGACTTGCGCGAGCCGGTCAGGATCGAGCTCCAGCCGCTGCGCATAGTGCGATAGCGAATACGACGCTTCCTGCAACTGGATTTCCGCCGGTTCGAGCGACGCGAGCACGTCGTTCAACGCGGGATCGATATCGGACAGGCCGCGCAGCTTCGAGATGATAGCGCCGAGCTGCGAGATCATCGCTTCGTCGGATTCGGAGAGCGCGCCGAGCGCACCCTGCACGCCGTCGATGAGACTCGCCGAATGCGACAGCCGATGATGCTCCGCGCTCACTTCTTCCCATTCGCCGGGCTGCGGCGCGAGCTTGTCGAACTCGCTCAGTTGCCACGCGAGACGCTCGCGTTCCAGTTGCAGCTCGCGGTCGCGATTCTGGGCGGTCTCGACGGCTTGCTGCGCGTCGCGCATCGCGCGCCAGGCACGATTCACCGCGCCGGCCGTGTCGAGCAACTGCGCGTGCGTGTCGAAGAGTTCGCGTTGCGCGTCCGGTCGCATCAACAATTGATGCGCGTGCTGGCCGTGGATATCGACGAGCATTTCGCCGACTTCGCGCAACTGCGCGAGCGTCGCGGGCGTGCCATTGATGAACGCTCGCGAGCGGCCGCCCGAATCGATCACCCGCCGCAGCATGACCGAATCGGCATCCTGCGTGAGCGCGTGTTCGTCCAGCCAGCGCACGACGAGCGGATGCGTCGAAAATTCGGCGGTGATGTCGGCGCGCGCCTGACCGGCGCGCACGACGCTCGCGTCGCCGCGCGCGCCGAGCGTTAGCGCGAGGGCGTCGATGAGGATCGACTTGCCCGCGCCGGTTTCACCCGAAAAGACCGTGAAGCCTGGATCGAAATCGATATCCAGCGTGGCGACGATGACGAAATCTCGAATGGAAAGATGACGGAGCATGGACGCTTCGGGGAAGGAAGTTCTGGCAGATCAGAGAGCGGACGAATCCTGCGACGGATGCTCGTTCCAGTGCAGCTTCTTGCGCAGCGTGGCGTACGTGCTGTAGCCGACCGGATGCAGCACCGGCACCGTATGCTTCGAGCGCCGCACTTCAATCGCGTCGTTCAGTTCGACGGCGGTGAACGACTGCATGTCGAAGTTCACGTTGACGTCGCGACCGCCGATGATCTGAATGGTCACTTTCGAATCGTCGGGCAGCACGATCGGCCGGTTCGACAGCGAATGCGGCGCGATCGGCACGAGCACGAAGCCCTGCAATTGCGGATGCAGGATCGGCCCCGCCGACGACAGCGCGTAGGCGGTCGAGCCGGTCGGCGTCGCGACGATCAGTCCGTCGGAACGCTGGTTGTACATGAAGTGGCCGTCCACCGACACGCGCAGCTCCGCCATGCCGGAGAAGCCGCTGCGATTCACCACGACGTCGTTGAACGCGAGCGCGTGGTAGATCGGCTTGTCGTTGCGCACGATGCGCGCTTCGAGCAGGCTGCGTTCCTCGCGCTCGAACTGGCCGGCGAGCATTTGCGGGACGATTTCCTGCATCGCCTTGAGCGGAATGTCGGTGATGAAGCCGAGCCGGCCATGATTCACGCCGATGAGCGGTGTTTTATACGGCGCGAGCTGCCGTCCGATGCCGAGCATCGTGCCGTCGCCGCCGAGCACGATTGCAACGTCCGCGCGCGCGCCCATCTCCGCGATGGAGAGCGCCGGGAACTCCGTCACGCCGACGTCCTTCGCGGTGCCCGCCTCGAAGACGACCTCGAAGCCCTGGCTCCTGAGGAGATCGGCGAGCGATCTCAGCGGCGCCTCGATGCCCGGCGTGTTGGTGCGCCCCACGAGGGCGACGGTCTTGAATTGGCCAATTTCCATGCCGGCATTACACCATAGTCAGAGAGCGAAAAGAACCGTGGGCGATGGCCGCCGGGCGCGCCGCGACGAGACCGTGCGGCATGACGCGGGCAGGCTCGCCGTTTGTCGCTAGAATGGAGCGGACGTTGAATGCCGACCACCCGGCGCGGCTCGCCGCTATCCGACACGTTGAGCTAAAATTTCCCCATGCTAGACCCACGTGCACAAACCCTCCTCAAAACGTTGATCGAGCGCTACATCGCCGAAGGTCAGCCGGTCGGTTCGCGCACGTTATCACGTCATTCCGGCCTCGAACTGAGCCCCGCGACCATCCGCAACGTCATGTCGGATCTCGAAGACCTCGGGCTGGTCGCGAGCCCGCATACGTCGGCGGGACGCATTCCCACGCCGCGCGGCTACCGGCTCTTCGTCGACACGATGCTGACTGTAGAAGCACCGCAAGACGAGGCCATGACCACCGCGGTCAAGACTCGCCTGCAAGGCGAGGAGCCGCAGAAGATCGTCGCGGCGGCGGCGAGCGTGCTGTCCAATCTGTCTTCGTTCGCGGGCGTCGTGCTCACGCCGCGCCGGAGCCACATGTTCAAGCAGATCGAGTTCATGCGGCTGTCGGACAAGCGCATTCTGCTCATCATCGTGACGCCCGAAGGCGACGTGCAGAACCGCATGATGGCCACGCAACGCGACTATTCGCCTTCGCAACTCGTAGAAGCCTCCAATTACATCAACGCGCATTTCGCGGGCCTGTCCTTCGACGAAGTACGCCGCCGTTTGCGCGAGGAAATCGACCAGTTGCGCGGCGACATGACCGCGCTCATGCAGGCGGCCGTGGTCGCGAGCACCGCCGAGACGGACCCCACTGACACCGTGCTGATTTCCGGCGAGCGCAACCTGCTCGAAGTGGCGGACCTTTCGTCCGACATGGCGCGGCTGCGCAAGCTTTTCGATTTGTTCGACCAAAAGACGAGCCTCCTGCAATTGCTGGATGTATCGAGTCACGCGCAAGGCGTGCAGATTTTCATCGGCGGAGAAAGCAATCTCGTGCCGATCGAGGAAATGAGCGTCGTGACGGCGCCATACGAGGTCAACGGGAAGATCGTCGGCACGCTCGGCGTGATCGGCCCGACGCGCATGGCGTACAACCGCGTGATTCCGATCGTCGATATCACCGCGCGTTTGCTGTCGATGTCGCTCAGTCATCAGTGACGCCATCTTGGCGCGCCGCGAAAGAGCGCGCCACTAGGCCGTTCGGCCAATGATGCGTCCGGAAACGCGCCGCTATAATGGTCCTCAACTTTTCCGACGACCATCTTCAGGCTCGCTTCCCTTATGCGTTTCGACCTCGAGTTGCCCTCGCAGCCCAGCGCTTCGCATCGCGTCGCGGTGCTGCTGATCAATCTCGGCACGCCGGACGCGCCCACGCCGCGGGCGGTGCGCAAGTATCTGGCGCAATTCCTGTCCGATCCGCGCGTCGTCGAAATTCCGTCATTCGTGTGGCAATTCATTCTGCGCGGCCTGATCCTGCCGTTTCGCGGGCGCGCATCGGCGAAGAAGTACGCGCAAGTGTGGATGCCCGAAGGCTCGCCGCTGCGCGTGCATACGGAAAAGCAGGTCGACGGCTTGCGGCGGCTCTTCGCGGCGAACGACTATCACGTCATCGTCGACTATGCGATGCGCTACGGCACGCCGGGCATCGGCGCGATGCTCAATCAGCTGAAGCTCGAAGGCGCCGACCGCATTCTCCTGTTGCCGATGTATCCGCAATACTCGTCGTCCACGACGGCCACCGCGTTCGACGACGCGTTCGCCGCGCTCAAGCGCGTGCGCAATCAGCCGGAAATCCGCACGATCCGCCATTACGCCGATCATCCGGCGTATATCGCGGCGCTCGCGGAGCAGGTGCGCGACTATTGGCGGCATCACGGCCAGCCGGATTTCGCCGCGGGCGACAAGCTTGTGCTGAGCTTCCACGGCGTGCCGAAGCGCACGATGGATCTCGGCGATCCGTATCACGACCAGTGCCAGCTGACCGGTTCGTTGCTCATGGCCGCGCTCGGGCTTACGCCGGTCGAATGCCGCGTGACGTTCCAGTCGCGCTTTGGGCGGGCGGAGTGGCTTCAGCCGTACACCGCGCCGACGGTCGCGGAGCTCGGCGCGGGCGGCGTTTCTCGTGTGGACGTGTTCTGTCCCGGCTTCACGGCGGATTGTCTCGAGACGATCGAGGAAATCGGCATCGAGGTGCGCGACGAATTTCTGAAGGCGGGCGGCAAGCATTTTCACCGGATTGCCTGCCTGAACTCAGCGCCCGCGTGGATCAAGGCACTGGGCGAGATCGCCGCGCAACATCTTCAGGGATGGCCCGTGCAGACTGTGCAGCCGCTCAGCGCAGTGGCCTGAGCGCGGCTTTTTCAGGCATTCACCCATGAACTACAAGATTTCGACGGAACCTGGCGCGCGTTTGCGCATCGATAAGTGGCTTTGGGCAGCGCGTTTCTTCAAGACGCGTTCGCTCGCGAGCGATGCGGTCGAGAAAGGCCGCGTGAAGATCGGCGGGGCGAATGTGAAGCCGTCTAAGGACGTGCGCGTCGGCGATATCGTCGAGATCGATATCGAACGGCTGGTGTGGCAGGTCGAAGTGCTCGGGATATGCGATGTGCGCGGCCCGGCGCCGGTCGCCCAGACGCTCTATGCCGAAACCGGGGAAGGCCGTGCGAAACGCATGGCCGAGGCCGAGCGCCGCAAGAATTTCCGCGAGCCCGCAGCGGAACTGCAGGGAAGGCCGACGAAGCGCGACCGGCGCACTATCGACAAATTTTCTCGTTCGGATTGAAGTAGCTTTCGATGGTCGCGTGAACGCCGCCGTACTCGGTGGTACGTTCGGTCACGACGCCGGACATGCAGATGGTGGTCGTTCCCGCGACGAGTACCAGGGCGACCACCGCGATAGCAAAGGTCAGTTTCATGGTATCCCCGGGAAGCGGGTTGCCCGGTCAGAAGGCGGCCGGATCAGGAAACGGGCAAGGGCTGAAAGCGGTTTGAAGCAATTCGTAGGATTAGGGTTAACGTGCGTCCTGCGCTGCTTTTTTGAAGTGTAGGCGACTCAGGGCTTTCCCTCAATCCGAAAATCGCGCGCCGCGGCGAAGTCTGTATTACGAGCCATTGCGGCGCCACCTTGCTGTCGAGATTTGTCCGAAAAACCGTTTCGAAGGCTTGAAAAAGCTTTCGGCGCCCTCATTTCGGCCGTTAGTGCGAAAAATGCGTCCGACTTTCGGTCTGGCCGCTTTCGCAGCCGATTCAACTCACTGCAATACATATTCAGCGACATGGAAAACACGCAAGAGAATCCAGCGAGCCAGAACGCAACGCCCGCCGACGATAACGCGCGCCAGTCCGCCGACCCGACCAGCGCGGCGGCTCCCGCGTCCCAAGGCGCACCGGCTGATGCCGCCGCCGCGCCGCAAGCCGCGCCGAATGAGGCCGAAGCTGCGCTCGCCGAAGCGCAGGCCACCATCGCCGCGCTCAAGGAAGACTTCCTGCGCGCGAAGGCCGAAACCGAGAACGTGCGCCGCCGCAGTCAGGAAGATGTCGCGAAGGCGCATAAATTCGCCATCGAAAATTTTGCGGAGAACCTGCTTCCGGTGCTCGACAGCCTGGAAGCCGCGCTCGCCGACCAGTCGACGGATGTCGCCAAGGTTCGCGAAGGCGTCGAACTGACGCTGCGTCAACTGACGGGCGCGTTGGAGAAAGGCCGCGTGATCGCGGTGAACCCGGTCGGCGAAAAATTCGATCCGCATCGCCATCAGGCCATCTCGATGGTTCCGGCGGAACAAGACCCGAATACTGTCGTCACGGTGCTGCAGAAGGGCTACGTCATCGCCGACCGCGTGCTGCGTCCGGCGCTCGTGACCGTCGCCGCGCCGAAGTAATCGGTCTCGCGGCGTACGTGCCGGCCGTGTCGGTCGCCGCACAAAAAAACTTATAGACCGTATCGTTTGCAGGGTCTTGAAATCGAAACTGACGCTCTTATCTTGCGTACAGGTATGAATTTTGGGCGTTCGGCCCGGTAAATCGGCAAAAGCCGGCATCGAAAGGCCGGCCGCAACGCCACTGCGATCAAAGCTAGGAGAGGATAAAAAATGGGCAGAATCATCGGTATCGACCTCGGCACCACGAACTCGTGCGTGGCGCTGATGGAAGGCAATCAGGTCAAGGTCATCGAGAACTCGGAAGGCGCGCGCACCACGCCGTCGATCATCGCGTACATGGATGACAACGAGATCCTCGTCGGCGCGCCTGCGAAGCGCCAGTCGGTCACCAATCCGAAGAACACGCTGTACGCGGTCAAGCGCCTGATCGGCCGCCGCTTCGACGAGAAGGAAGTGCAGAAGGACATCAACCTGATGCCCTACAAGATCGTCAAGCACGACAACGGCGATGCATGGGTCGAAGCGCACGGCAAGAACCTCGCGCCGTCGCAGGTTTCGGCTGAAGTCCTGCGCAAGATGAAGAAGACCGCTGAAGACTACCTCGGCGAGCCGGTGACGGAAGCCGTCATCACGGTTCCGGCGTACTTCAACGACAGCCAGCGTCAGGCAACGAAGGACGCGGGCCGCATCGCCGGTCTGGAAGTGAAGCGCATCATCAACGAGCCGACCGCGGCCGCGCTCGCGTTCGGTCTCGACAAGGCCGAAAAGGGCGACCGCAAGATCGCCGTGTTCGACTTGGGCGGCGGCACGTTCGACATCTCGATCATCGAGATCGCGGACGTGGACGGCGAAATGCAGTTCGAAGTGCTGTCGACGAACGGCGATACGTTCCTCGGCGGTGAAGACTTCGACCAGCGCATCATCGATTACATCATCGGCGAGTTCAAGAAGGAGCAGGGCGTCGACCTGTCCAAGGACGTGCTCGCGCTGCAACGCCTGAAGGAAGCCGCTGAAAAGGCGAAGATCGAACTGTCGTCGACGGCTCAGACCGACATCAACCTGCCGTACATCACGGCGGACGCGTCCGGTCCGAAGCACCTGAACCTCAAGTTCACGCGTGCCAAGCTCGAAGCGCTCGTCGAAGAGCTGATCGAGCGCACGATCGAACCGTGCCGCATCGCGATCAAGGATGCGGGCGTGAAGGTCGGCGACATCGACGACGTGATTCTCGTCGGCGGCATGACGCGTATGCCGAAGGTGCAGGAGAAGGTGAAGGAATTCTTCGGCAAGGATCCGCGCCGTGACGTGAACCCGGACGAAGCCGTCGCCGTGGGCGCCGCGATTCAAGGCCAGGTTCTGTCGGGCGACCGCAAGGACGTGCTGCTGCTCGACGTGACGCCGCTGTCGCTCGGTATCGAGACGCTCGGCGGTGTGATGACGAAGATGATCAACAAGAACACGACCATCCCGACGAAGCACTCGCAAGTGTATTCGACGGCGGACGACAACCAGGGCGCCGTGACGATCAAGGTGTTCCAGGGCGAGCGCGAAATGGCCGTCGGCAACAAGCTGCTCGGCGAGTTCAACCTCGAAGGCATTCCGCCCGCACCGCGCGGCGTGCCGCAGATCGAAGTGACCTTCGACATCGACGCGAACGGCATTCTGCACGTTGGCGCGAAGGACAAGGCGACGGGCAAGGAAAACAAGATCACCATCAAGGCGAACTCGGGTCTGACGGACGCGGAAATCGACAAGATGGTGAAGGACGCCGAAGCCAACGCCGAGGAAGATCACAAGCTGCGTGAGCTGGCCGACGCGCGCAACCAGGGCGATGCGCTGGTTCACAGCACGAAGAAGGCGGTCGCGGAGTACGGTGACAAGGTCGACGCTTCGGAGAAGGAAAAGATCGAAGCGGCGCTGAAGGACCTCGAAGAGGCGCTGAAGAGCAGCTCGAGCGACAAGGCCACGATCGAAGCAAAGGTCGAGGCGCTGGCTCAGGCTTCGCAGAAGCTCGGCGAAAAGATGTACGCCGACATGCAGGCGCAGCAAGGCGCGGCGAGCGCGGCCGCGGGTGCGGCAGGCGCGGGCGCGTCGGCGGATGCGGGCGCGAGCCAGCATCACGATGACGTCGTCGACGCCGACTTCAAGGAAGTGAAGAAGGACTAACGCCGAATCGGGCGCGTGAGTGGCGACATTCACGCGCTTTTCGGTGGTATCACCGGGACGCGTTGGCGTCTGACGTGGAGCGCGCCTGGCGAGCCTTTCGGCTCTCCGGGCACGTTGTTTTTAGAGGCGCGTTGCTTCTGGCGAGGCGCAAAAAGTTTTACGCGCGGGTTGCGAGCGACATCCGCAGCATCTCGCAGCATCTGACAGGAACCGCGGCGCTCAAGCGCGGCGGCATCGAACCGACATGGCGAAACGGGATTACTACGACGTTCTGGGCGTCGCGAAAAATGCGAGCGACGACGAGATCAAGAAGGCGTATCGCAAGCTCGCGATGAAGTATCACCCTGACCGCAACCCGGACAACAAGAAGGCGGAAGAGAATTTCAAGGAGGCGAAGGAAGCCTACGAAATGCTCTCCGACCAGCAGAAGCGGGCCGCCTACGATCAGTACGGCCACGCGGGCGTGGATCCGAACATGGCGGGCGCGGGCGCGCAAGGTTTCGGCGGTTTCGCCGATGCCTTCGGCGATATCTTCGGCGACATCTTCGGACAGACGGCGGGTGGCGCCGGCGCGCGCGGCCGCAGCGGTCCGCAGGTGTATCGCGGCGCGGACTTGCGCTACAGCATGGAAATCACGCTGGAGCAGGCGGCGCACGGCTACGACACGCAGATTCGCGTGCCGAGCTGGGTGAACTGCAACGTCTGCCACGGCTCCGGTGCGAAGCCGGGCACGAAGCCCGAAACCTGCCCGACCTGTCATGGTCAGGGCCAGGTACGCATGTCGCAAGGGTTTTTCAGCATCCAGCAGACGTGCCCGAAGTGTCACGGCAGCGGCAGCTACATCCCCGATCCGTGCGCGAACTGCCACGGCGCGGGCAAGGTGAAGGAAACGAAGACGCTGGAAGTGAAGATTCCGGCGGGCATCGACGACGGAATGCGAATCCGCTCGGCGGGCAATGGCGAGCCGGGCATCAACGGTGGTCCGGCCGGCGACTTGTATGTGGAAATCCACATCAAGCAGCATTCGGTGTTCGAGCGTGACGGCGACGACCTGCATTGCCAGATGCCGATTCCGTTCACGACGGCGGCGCTCGGCGGCGAGATCGAAGTGCCGACGCTCGCGGGCCGCGCGAGCTTCACGGTGCCGGAAGGCACGCAGTCGGGCAAGACGTTCCGTTTGCGCGGCAAGGGCATCAAGGGCTTGCGTTCGAGCATCGCCGGCGATCTGTATGTGCATGTCCAGGTGGAAACGCCGGTCAAGCTCACCGACGCGCAGCGCGATTTGCTCAAGCAGTTCGAGAAGTCGCTCGTCGAGGGTGGCGCGCGGCATAGTCCGCAAAGCAAGAGCTGGTTCGACCGCGTGAAGAGCTTCTTCGATTGATGCGGTCGAGTGCGTCGTACGTCGGGCAGGTATGACGATGAAAACCGAAGAGCGCAGCGCGGTGTTCGCGCTGCTCGACGATTGCGATGCGACCGCCGAAAGGCGGTCGAGTCGTTTGTACACAGACTTCGTGCGCGAACGCGTGTGCGTGAACGCGCGCGATCTCGATGCCGTTTGCGCCGAAATCGAGCGCGATCTGCAGAGCGGCCTGCATGCGCTTGTCGTCGCGGATTACGAGTTCGGACGCAATCTCCAGTTCGGTGAAATCGGGCGTGGTGAAGATCACGCGCTTCGCGTGCTGATGTTTCGCTCGTGCGTGTTTCTGTCGCGTAAGGAAGTGAGCGCCTGGCTCGCCGATGACGACGTTGCAGGCGTCGCGGGCATTGCGCCGAGCGTCACCCGCGACGAGTTCGACAAGGCCATCGCCACGGTTCAGGAGGCGTTGAAGGAAGGCGAGTCGTATCAGATCAACTACACGTATCGGCTGAATTTCGATGTATTCGGCACGCCGCTCGCGCTGTATCGGCGATTGCGCGAGCGGCAAGCCGTGCATTTCGGCGCGTTCATCGCGTTGCCGGACGGCAGGTCGGTCGTGTCGTGCTCGCCGGAATTGTTCGTCGAGAAACATGGCGATCTGTTGCGCGCGCGGCCGATGAAAGGCACCGCGCCGCGGGATGCCGATCCCGAATCGCTGCGCCTCGACCCGAAGAATCGCGCCGAGAACGTGATGATCGTCGACTTGTTGCGCAACGACATGTCGCGCGTGGCGGTCACGGGTTCGGTCAACGTACCCGCGCTGTTCTCGGTCGAGCCGTACGCATCGGTGTGGCAGATGACGTCGACGATCGAAGCGCGCGTCATACCCGGCACGTCGTTCGCGGACATCGTGCGCGCGCTCTTTCCGTGCGGCTCGATTACCGGCGCGCCGAAGTATCGGACGATGCAACTGATCGACGAAATCGAGAGCACGCCGCGCGGGCTTTACACCGGCGCGATCGGCTGGCTCGATGCGAGCGGCGACTTCTGCATGTCGGTGGCGATTCGTACGCTCGTCATCGATGCGGCCGCGCGGCGCGGCGTGCTCGGCATCGGCGCGGGCATCGTGCTCGATAGTGTCGCCGCCGACGAATACGAGGAGTGTCTGTTGAAAGCGCGTTTTCTGACGGGCGCGGATCCCGGCTTCGAACTGTTCGAGACGACATACGCGACACGCGATGAAGGCGTGCGCCATTACGCGCGCCACGTCGCGCGGTTGAAGGCGAGCGCGGCGTATCTCGGTTTCACGTTCGACGAAGCTTCGTTGCACGAGCAGACCGCGCAACATATCGCGGACTTCGAAGGCCAGAAACCGTATCGAATGCGTATCGCGCTGGCCAAGAGCGGGCGCATCACGATGACGAGCGCGCCGCTTGCGCCGTTGCCATCGGATACGGTGAACGTGCTGCTCGCTTCGGAGCGCGGATTCGCGCCGCAAAGCTCGGCCGATCCGCTGCTCAGACACAAGACGACGCGTCGCGCGGATTACGATCGTGCGTGGAAAGCCGCCGAAGCCGAAGGCGCGTTCGACATGTTGTTCGTCAACGAGCGCGGCGAGTTGACCGAGGGCGGCCGCTCGAGCGTGTTCGTGAAGCTCGACGGCGAGTGGTTCACGCCGCCCATCGATGCCGGCGTGCTGCCGGGCGTGATGCGCGCGGTGTTGATGGAAGAACTCGGCGCGCGCGAACGCGCGCTTACGCCGAACGAACTCGACAACGCGCAGAGCCTGCTGATCAGCAACGCCCTGCGCGGCGCGGTCGAAGCGCGCCTCAAGCGTTAGCCAGAATCACCACTCGGCGACGCTGCCATCCGCGTGACGCCACACCGGATTGCGCCAGCGATGGCCGACCTTCGCCATTTCGCGCACTTTCTCCTCGTTCACCTCGATTCCCAAGCCCGGCCCTTGCGGAATCGACACCATCCCGTCTTCGTACTTGAAGACTTCCGGATTCCTGATGTAATCGAGCAGGTCATTGCCCTTGTTGTAGTGAATGCCGAGGCTCTGTTCCTGGATGAACGCGTTATAGCTGACCGCATCGATCTGCAGACAGGTTGCGAGCGCGATCGGACCGAGCGGGCAGTGCAGCGCGAGCGCGACATCGTAGGCTTCGGCCATCGTCGCGATCTTGCGGCATTCGGTGAGACCGCCCGCGTGCGACGCGTCCGGCTGAATGATGTCGACGTAACCGCCCGCCAGAATGTGCTTGAAATCCCAGCGCGAGTAGAGCCGCTCGCCGAGCGCGATCGGCGTGCTTGTCTGGTTGACGATATCGCGCAGCGCCTCGACGTTTTCCGAAAGCACCGGCTCTTCGATGAACATCAGCTTGAACGGATCGAGCTCCTTCGCGAGCACTTTCGCCATCGGCTTGTGCACGCGTCCGTGAAAGTCGACGCCGATGCCCACGTTCGGCCCGACCGCTTCGCGCACCGCTTGCACGTTGTCGATCACGCCCTGAACCTTGTCGAAGGTATCGATGATCTGCAGCTCTTCCGAGCCGTTCATCTTCACGGCCTTGAAGCCGCGCTCGACCACCGCCCGCGCGTTGTTCGCGACGTCGCTCGGACGGTCGCCGCCGATCCACGAATACACCTTGATCTTGTCGCGCACCTGGCCGCCGAGCAGCGCGTGCACCGGCACGCCGTGATGCTTGCCGAGAATGTCCCACAATGCCTGATCGACGCCCGCGATCGCGCTCATGCCGATCGGCCCGCCGCGATAGAAGCCCGCGCGGTACATGACCTGCCACAAGTCTTCGATATGGCGCGGGTCCTTGCCGACGAGATAGTCGGCGAGTTCATCGACGGCTGCGGCGACCGTATGCGCGCGGCCTTCCACAACCGGCTCGCCCCAGCCCGTGATGCCCTCGTCGGTTTCGATCTTGAGGAAGCACCAGCGCGGCGGAACGATGAAGGTCTCGAGTTTCGTGATTTTCATTGAGCGTCTCCTGAAGGGTTTTACATGGTAGCAAAAAGGCGATGTCTGGGCATATTAATAGTATTATTCGCGTAAAGATTAAGACTTACGAAACATCAGTCGAATGCCCGATAATCGTGCTCAAAATATGAAGGGAGACCATCATTTACCGCGATCTGCATGGCCGTGTGACGCATGAACTGGGCATGGCGATCCTGCGCGGCGACTTTGCGCCGGGTTCGCCATTGCCGCGCGAAGCGGAACTGATGGAGCGCTTTGGCGTGAGCCGCACGGTGTTGCGCGAGTCGTTGCGCACGCTGACATCGAAAGGATTGATCGAGTCGCGGCCGAAAGTCGGTACGCGCGTGCGCGCGCAAGACGCGTGGAATCTGCTCGATGCCGACATGCTCGACTGGTACTCGCGCGTCGCGCCGCCGCTGCAATTCGCACTCAAGCTTCAGGAAATGCGCGAGATGATCGAGCCGTACGCCGCCGCGCTCGCCGCCGACAACCACGAAGAACGCACGCGCGAACGACTCACGCGCGCGCATCAGGCGATGGCGGACGCGCAGAACGTCGATGAATGGGTGCGCGCCGATCTCGACTTCCATCTGGGCGTGCTCGCCGCGTGCAGCAACGAATTGCTGATTCCGCTCGGCGCGCTGATCGAGCGCACGCTCGAAGGCCAGTTGCGCCTGAACGCGAAGCGCGCCGACGTCTACAACGCGTCGCTCGCGGAACATACGGCGGTTTTCGAAGCGATCATCGCGCGCGATTCGAACGGCGCGCGCCGCGCGATGGCCGGTCTGCTTGGTGTGACACGCGGCCGGATTGAGGGCTAGAACGCGTTCAGCGGAATCTTCAGATAGGTCGTGCCGTTGCTCGCCGCGTCGGGAAAGTGGCCCGCGCGGATATTGACCTGAATGGCGGGCAAGATGAGCGTCGGCATGCCGAGCGTCGCGTCGCGCGCCTCGCGCATCGCGACGAACTCGTCCTCGGTCTTGCCGCCGCCGACGTGGATGTTCTTCTCACGCTGCTCGCGCACCGTGGCTTGCCATTGCGGAGCGCGCGTCTCCGGCGGATAGTCGTGACACACGAAAAGCCGCGTGTCGGGATCGAGCGCGAGCAGGCGCTGAATCGATCGATACATCGCGCGGGCGTCGCCGCCCGGGAAATCGCAGCGCGCGGTGCCCAGATCCGGCATGAAGAGCGTGTCGCCGACGAACACCGCATCGCCGACGCGATACGCCATGTCGGCGGGCGTATGTCCCGGCACGAAGAGCGCGGTTGCTTCGAGCGCGCCGATCATGAACCGCTCGCCGTCGGCGAACAGATGATCGAACTGCGAGCCGTCGAGCTGGAACTCGGGCTCGAGATCGAAGATCTTCTTGAACACGCCCTGCACCGTGCGTATCGACTCGCCAATTCCGATCTTCCCGCCGAGCGTGCGTTTCAGATACGGCGCCGCCGAGAGATGATCGGCGTGCGCGTGCGTCTCCAGAATCCATTCGACGGAAAGCCGCTGGTCCCGCACGAACGCGACGACCGCATCGGCGGATTTCGTCGATGTGCGGGCGGCTTTGGGATCGTAGTCGAGCACCGGATCGACGATAGCCGCGGCGGAGCCGGGCGCTTCGTAGACGACGTACGTCATCGTGCCGGTGTTGATGTCGAAGAAGGGCTGAATGATCGCTTGCACGTTGATTCCCCCGGTGCGTCACGCGATCCTGTGCTTTTGCGGCCCGGATGGATTGGGCGTGTTTGTCAGGATCGCGATACAGTGTAACCCTTTGCGCCGGGCATCGATGCGCCGGCCGTCGTCTTCGCGAAAGCTCCATCGAGAGGTTTGAATGCCGCACGTCCCGACCGCGCTCGCGTCGTCCTGGGGCGCGTGGGCCGTGTTCGTCAGCGTCCTCGCGACGCAGCTCGGCGTGCCGGTCCCCGCCGCGCCGATGCTCATTCTCGCCGGCACGCTCGTCGCCGCCGGCAACGTGCCGTTCTGGCAAATGCTGGTGGCCGCAGTGCTCGCGGTGCTCATCGCCGATTCCTTGTGGTTCACCGCGGGCCGTCTCTACGGCCGAACCTTTCTCAATTCGCTCGTGCGCTTCTCACTGTCGATCGATACCACGCTGCGCACCGCGCGCCGATGGTTCGAGCGCTTCGGCGTGCCGCTGCTCGCGCTGTCGAAGTTCGTGCCGGGGCTCGGGCTCGTGTCGGCGCCGCTGCTCGGCACCACGCAGATCGAAGTGCGCGTCTTCGTGTTGTGGGATCTGATCGGCGCGACGGCGTGGGCGAGCTTCTGGATGCTCGGCGGCGCGGCGCTCGAGGCGCAGATCGGCCGGCTCATCGAACTGGTGCGCGCGAACGGCACGACGCTGATCGACGTGCTCGTGATCATCGCGCTCGGCTTCGTGCTGTATCGATGGATCCGGCGCGAGCAGTTTCGTCAGTGGCTCGCGAAGTATCACATCACGCCCGATCAGCTCGACGCGATGATGCACTCCGACACGCCACCCGTGATCTACGACGCGCGTCCGGCGGACATTCGCCGTCGCGAGCCGTATCGCATCGCGGGCGCGATCGCGCTCGATCTCGATTCGCCGGATCGCGTCGATCAGTTGTATGCGGAGCACGAGGTCGTCGTGTATTGCGTGTGTCCGAACGAGGCGACGGCGAAGACCATCGCGCGTCAATTGCGGGCGAAGGGCTTCAGACACGTGCGGCCGCTGAAGGGCGGGCTCGATGCGTGGGAAAAGCACGGCTATCCGACCGAGCCGATTCCGCCCGAGCACTTGCGCGCGCCCGCCGATCACGACGACATCGATCACGATATGGTGACGATCCGCGCGACCGCGCCGGAATGAGCCGACCCTAGCTGCGGCGCGCCGGCCGGTTCACGAGCGCGATGCCCGCGAGGACCATCGCGGCGGCGACCATGAAGCGCGCGGTGAAATGCTCGCCGAGCAAGAGCACGCCGAAGGTGACGCCGAAGATCGGCGTGAGAAACGAGAACACGGAAAGCCGCGACGCCATGTAGCGCGTGAGCAGCCAGAACCACGTCAGATAGCTGATGAACGCGACGACGATCGCCTGATACGCGAGACTCGCGATCGCTATGGGCGACACGGCTTCGACGTGCGTCTGCCCGATGCCCGCCGCGAGCACGAGCAGCAGAACCGCCGATACCGCCAGCTGATAGAACAGCGTCTTGCTCGCACTCGCATGGGAGAGCGCGGACGCGCGCACGACGACCGTCGTCGCGGCCCAGAAGATGCCGGCCATGATGCCGAGCGCATCGCCAGCGATGCCTTGCAACGTCGATGCGCTATTCGGATTGCCGTGCAGAAAGCCGTCCGCGAACGCGAGCGCGATGCCGCAGAACGCGAGCACGATGCCGCTCCACTGCGTGCGCGAAAGCCGCTCGCCCGCGACGAACCAGTGCAGCCCGAGCGCGGTGAAACAGGGCGCGGTGTAGAGAAACACGGCCATGCGTGTGGCCGTCGTGAGACTCAGGCCGAAGAAGATGCAGACGAATTCGCCGCCGAACAGCACGCCCGCGAGCAGTCCGGCGGGCAGCGTGTCGTCGCGCTGAAAGAGCGGCACGCCGCGCGTGCGCGTCCAGACCCATACGAGCAATGTCGCGATCAGCGAGCGGATGCCGGCCTGCAGCATCGGCGGAATCGAGGCGTTGGCTTCCTTGATCGCGACTTGCTGGAATCCCCACGCGCCGCAGAGGGCGATCATCACGATGACGGCGGTGGCGTCGGGGGCGCGGCGCAGGGAGAGGGATGGCGAGCTCATCGGCTGTCGGTTAAGCGTGCACTGATCTGGAGCGTCGATTGTGCCAGCGAACCGCTGCGATGAACGAAAGGTCGGGACGAGCCCGTGGAGATTGCGCGCCGCGACGAGCGTGCGGCGCGCGCTTTGAAAGCGTGGATTGAGCGCGGTTCAGGAATGCTTTTCGATCAGTTCGACCTTGTAGCCGTCCGGATCTTCGACGAACGCGATCACCGTCGTGCCGCCCTTCACCGGACCGGCTTCGCGCGTCACCTTGCCGCCCGCCTGACGGATGCGCTCGCACGCATCGGCGGCGTTATCGACTTCGAGCGCGATATGACCGTAAGCCGTGCCGAGATCGTACTTGTCGGTGCCCCAGTTGTAGGTCAGTTCGAGCACGCTGTTCTCGCTTTCCGGGCCGTAGCCGACGAACGCGAGCGTGTACTTGTACTCGGTGTTTTCGCTTTGACGCAGCACATGCATGCCGAGAATGCGCGTGTAGAAATCGATGGAACGCTGCAGGTCGCCGACGCGCAGCATCGTGTGGAGGAGTCGCATGGTGGGATTCCTGTTTGTAGGTTTGCGGGGACAGGAATGAAATTGTACCGTCGGCGCCTTTTACGCGCTGACCGCGCTCACAGTGCCGGCAGCAAGTCCGGCGGATGATGCTTGAGCGTATGCCGCGCCTCGCGGAACTCGGGGAAGATCGATTCCACCGTCTGCCAGAAACGCGGGCTGTGATTCATCTCGCGCAGATGCGCGAGCTCGTGCGCGACGACGTAATCGATGATCGACATCGGAAAATGGATGAGCCGCCAGTTGAGGCGAATCTTGCCGTCGCTGGAGCAACTGCCCCAGCGCGTCGCCGCCGACGACAGCGCATACGCGCGGTACTCGACGCCGAGCTTCGCCGCATAGACCGCGAGCCGCGCACCGAAGATGCGCTTCGCTTCGCTTTGCAGCCAGCCTTGCACGCGATCCTTGATCTGCTGCGCGTCGGCGGATGCTGGCAGCGGAAGCGTGAGCACGCTGGTTTCGTCATCGAACGAAAGCGCGCTCGCAGAGTTGAGCGACACGCTGATCGTCTTGCCGAGAAACGGAAACTGCGCGCCGTCCTTCCATTCGATGCGCGGCAGCGCGCGCTGCTCCACGCGCGTCTGCCATTCGGTGAGCTTCCTGACGATCCAGTTCTGCTTGTCGAGAATCGCGCTTTCGATATCGGCGATCGTCACCCAGCGCGGCGCGGTGATCGCGAGCCCGGTTCCGTCGATGCAAAAGCCGATCGTGCGCCGCGACGAACGACGCAACCGGTATTCGAGCGCGCCCGCTTTGAGCACGATGCGACGCAGGCGCACGCCATCGGGCAGCGGTGCGGTGGGCGCGTTCGGTGCGGCGGGCGTGAGGACGGGAACGGGATCGGCGGGGGGAACATCGCCGCGCAGCG
Organism: Caballeronia sp. AZ1_KS37; assembly: GCF_023631165.1. NCBI lineage: Bacteria > Pseudomonadati > Pseudomonadota > Betaproteobacteria > Burkholderiales > Burkholderiaceae > Caballeronia > Caballeronia sp. AZ1_KS37. The sequence goes on from NZ_JALQDP010000001.1 coordinate 537,070, forward strand.
GAGCCGGTCCGTTCGCGGGCGGCGCGCCGGAGTAAGCCGGCGCATGCTCGAACGGCAGATCGAGTTGCAGGGTATCGAGCGCGACGGCGGGGCGCTGTCGCGAAGGGGCTTTCTGCATCGGCTCCGCTTTGCGCTCACGGCGCAGGAATGACGAGAAGAAAGAGTAGGGCACGCCTCGGCTCGAATCGAACGCCGCCGCGTCAGCGGCCCGCGCCCGCAGCGCCGGCTTTGGCCGGCTGCGCGTTCGGCACGGCGTAAGCGTGCGGATCGATGCGGCGCATTTCCGTCTCGATCCAGCTTTCGACGCGCGCGTTCACTTCCTCAGGCGTGAGACCGGCCGTATCGATCGGCTTGCCGACCGACACCGTGACTATACCCGGATATTTGATGAACGAATTGCGTGGCCACACGTGACCGGCGTTGTGCGCGATGGGCACGACCGGCGCGCCGGTTGCAACCGCGAAGCGTGCGCCGCCGGTCTTGTACTTGCCCTGGCTGCCGACGCGTGTGCGCGTGCCTTCGGGGAACATGATGATCCACGCGCCTTCGTCCATGCGCGCGCGGCCTTGCCTGGTGACGGAGACGAAGGCGTCGCGGCCCTGCTTGCGATCGATGTGCACCATCTTCAGGAGTCCGAGCGCCCAGCCGAAGAACGGCACATAGAGCAGCTCGCGCTTGAACACGTAGCAGAGCGGCCGCGGCATCAGCGCGGGAAACGCGAGCGTCTCCCATGCGGACTGATGCTTCGACAGCAGCACGGCCGGACCATTCGGCAGGTTCTCCATGCCTTCGATCGTGTAGCGAATGCCGATCAGATGCCGCAGCACGACGATCGTCGACTTGCACCAGCCGGCGGCCATCCAGTAACGCTTGTCTGCGCGCATGAACGGAAACGCGATGAAGCAGGCGATCGCGTACGGCACCGTGTACACGACGAAGTAAAGCATCAACAGCAACGAACGGATGAAGCGCATGGAATATCTGTTACTGAGCCGCGGCGCGATCCTGATGCCGCGCGAGGAAATCGAGCGCGAATGCGCGCAAGTCCTTGTGAACGAGGGTGCCTTCGGGCAACTGGCCTTCCTTGAGCGTCTTTTCGCCTTTGCCGGTCAGCACGAGATGCGTGGGAAAGCCGAGCGCCGCGCCCGCCTGGAGATCGCGCAAAGAATCGCCGACGACCGGCGTATCTTCCGGATCGATCTCGAAGCGGTCGATGATCTGTTGCAGCATGCCGGGCCGGGGCTTTCTGCAATCGCACTGATCTTCGGCCGTGTGCGGGCAGAAAAACACCGCGTCGATGCGCCCGCCGACGGCCGCGACCGCGCGATTCATCTTCTGATGCATTGCGTTGAGTGCGGCCATGTCGAATAGACCGCGCCCGATGCCCGACTGATTCGACGCGATCGCCACGCGATAGCCCGACTGGTTCAGCCGCGCGATCGCTTCGAGACTGCCGGGAATGGCGACCCATTCGTCCGGCGACTTGATGAAGGCATCCGAATCGACGTTGATGACGCCGTCGCGATCGAGGATGACCAGTTTGCGGTTCATGACCATGGGCGGCGTTTCTTAAGCAGCGAGCTTCGAGATGTCGGCGACGCAGTTCATCTGCTGATGCAGCGCGTTGAGCAGCGCAAGACGATTGTTGCGCAGCGCCGGGTCTTCCGCGTTCACCATCACGTCGTTGAAGAACGTATCGACGGATTCGCGCAACGCGGCGAGCGCGGTGAGCGCCTCCGTATAGTTGCGCGCGGCGAGCTGGCTTTGCACGCGCGGCGTCACTTGCTCGATCTGCGCGTACAGATCCTTCTCGGCCGCTTCGACGAGCAGTTCCTTGTCGACCACCGAAGGCGCGCCTTGCTCCGACTTCTTCAGAATGTTCGAGATGCGCTTGTTGGCCGCCGCGAGCGCCGCGGCTTCCGGCAGCGCCGCGAATTCGCGCACGGCGTCGAGGCGCGCGACGATGTCGTCGAGGCGCGTCGGGTTCAGGCTCAGGACCGCTTCGATATCGTTCGCTTCGAAGCCGCGCTCGCGCAACAGTCCGCGCAGACGATCGAGGAAGAAGGCGTAGACCGCTTCGGTCGAATCGGCGACTTGCGGCATGCCCGCGAACTGACGTTGCGCCGCGCCGACGAGATCGCGCAGATCGACCGGCAGCTTCTTTTCGAGCAGGATGCGCAGCACGCCCAGCGCGTGACGGCGCAGCGCGAACGGATCTTTCTCGCCCGTCGGCGCGAGCCCGATGCCCCAGATGCCGACGATCGTTTCGAGCTTGTCCGCGAGCGCGACCGCGGCACCGACGCCCGTCGACGGCGTTTCGTCGCCCGAAAAGCGCGGCTGATAGTGCTCCGAGCACGCGAGCGCGACTTCTTCCGGCTCGCCGTCGTGACGCGCGTAGTACGTGCCCATCGTGCCTTGCAGCTCGGGGAATTCACCGACCATGTCGGTCAGCAGATCCGCCTTCGCGAGACGCGCGGCGCGGCGCGTCAGCGCGGGATCGACCCCGACCATCGGCGCGATTTCGCCCGCGAGCGCTTCGAGACGCTCGACGCGCTGCAGCGTCGAGCCGAGCTTGTTGTGATAGACGACGTTCGCGAGCAGCGGCACGCGATCTTCGAGGCGCTTCTTCTTGTCCTGCGTAAAGAAGAACTTTGCGTCGGCGAGGCGCGGGCGCACGACGCGCTCGTTGCCTTCGACGATCTCGCCGGGCGTCTTCGTATCGATATTCGACACGATCAGAAAACGCGAGCGCAGCTTGCCGTTCTGGTCCGTGAGCGCGAAGTATTTCTGGTTCGTCTGCATCGTGAGGATCAGGCATTCCTGCGGCACCTGCAGGAATTCCTCGTCGAAGCGGCATTCGTAGACGACCGGCCATTCGACGAGCGCGTTCACTTCGTCGAGCAGCGCTTCGGGCATCACGACGCGATCTTCGCCCGCAAACGCCTGCAGTTGCGTGCGGATCGATTCGCGGCGATCGTCGAAGTTCGCGACGACGCGGCCTTTGTCGAGCAGGGTGTCGGCGTAGTCGTCGGCATGAGCGATCGCGACGAAGCCTTCCGACATGAAGCGATGCCCGATGGTCGTATCGCCCGCATCGACGCCAAGCGCGCTGACCGGCACGACGTCGCGGCCGTGCATCGCGATCAGGCGCTGCACCGGACGCACGAACTGCACGCTGGTGCCGTCCGGACGCTGATACGTCATGACCTTCGGAATGGGCAGCTTGCCGAGGGTTTCGTCGAGCGCGGCTTGCAGGCCGTCGGCGAGCGTCGCGCCGGGCGCGGCGTAGCGCAGGAAGAAGGCTTCGGCCTTGCCGTCCTGCGCGCGTTCGAGTTCGGCGATGGGAAAGTCGGGGAAGCCGAGCGCCGCGAGTTTCTTCGCGAGCGGCGGCGTGGGGTTGCCTTCCTTATCGAGCGCGACCGTTACCGGCAAGACTTTCTCGCGCACCTGCTTTTCCGGCGCGACATCGCGCACATTGCGGATGAGCACGGCGAGGCGGCGCGGCGTCGCGTACTTTTCGAACGAAGGCGCGCCGTCGATGAGATCGCGCGCGGCGAGACGCTCGACGATGCCATCGGCGAAAGCGGTGCCGAGACGCGCAAGCGCTTTCGGCGGCAGTTCTTCGGTGAGCAGCTCGACGAGGAGCGAAGCGTGGTTGGATTGCGTCATTGTTCTAGCGAGCCTCGTCAAGCCTGTTCGTTGTTGCTGGGTTCGCCCGGCGGCGTGCTTTCCACCTTGAGCGGCGGCGCCCATGCCGGACGCTGCGCTTCCTGCTCGTCGCTGACGAGATCGCGATCGCCCTTGACCGGATTGCCGAGCATCGGGAAGCCGAGGGCTTCGCGCGAATCGTAATAAGCCTGCGCCACGAGGCGCGACAACGCACGGATGCGGCCGATATACGCCGCGCGCTCAGTCACGGAAATGGCGCCGCGCGCATCGAGCAGATTGAACGTATGGCCGGCCTTCAGCACGAGCTCATACGCGGGTAGCGCGAGCTTCGCATCGATCATCTTCTTCGCTTCTTCTTCGTAGCTCTTGAAGAACGTGAACAGCAGATCGACGTTCGCGTGCTCGAAGTTGTACGTGGACTGCTCGACCTCGTTCTGGTGATACACGTCGCCGTAGGTGAGGCGGCGCAGTTCGCGGCCGTTCGGGCCGTCTTCTTCCCATTCGGTCCAGATGAGGTCGTACACGTTCTCGACCTTCTGCAGGTACATGGCGAGGCGTTCGAGACCGTAGGTGATTTCGCCGAGCACGGGCTTGCAGTCGATGCCGCCCGCTTGCTGGAAGTACGTGAACTGCGTCACTTCCATGCCGTTGAGCCACACTTCCCAGCCGAGTCCCCAGGCGCCGAGCGTCGGGTTCTCCCAGTCGTCCTCGACGAAGCGCACGTCGTTCTGCTTCAGATCGAAGCCGAGCGCTTCGAGCGAGCCGAGGTACAAATCGAGGATGTTTTCCGGCGCGGGCTTCAGCACGACCTGATACTGATAGTAGTGCTGCAGGCGGTTGGGATTCTCGCCATAGCGGCCGTCCTTCGGGCGGCGCGACGGTTGAACGTAGGCCGCGCGCCACGGCTCCGGGCCGATCGCGCGCAGGAACGTGTGGACGTGCGAGGTGCCTGCGCCGACTTCCATGTCGATCGGCTGGAGGAGCGCGCAGCCCTTTTCGTTCCAGTAGGACTGCAGCGTCAGAATGATTTGCTGGAAAGTGAGCATGATTGCCTTTTGCGGGCGAACGCGGCGCGGCCATCGTCGTGACGACGCGACTCGGAGGCTCGGCCGAAGTACTTAAACGGAGAATTTTAGCCGAACGGACGGGCGGGTGCGGCTTTTTGGGAGAAGGCGGGCCGCGTCGCATCGCGCGACGCGGCTTTGTTTCAGCCGATGTTCAACGCTCGCCCGAACGTTTCCGATTCGGCGCGAATGCAAACGCGAACGCCAGCAGAATCAGCGATACCGCGATCACCGTCATGTTCCCGCTCGTCACATACGGCGTGCTGCCCGACGTGCCTTGCACGCGCGCTTCGAGCACGCCCGTGGCGAACGTCGGCAGCTTCGAGATGACATCGCCGTTGGCCGCGATCGCCGCCGTCATGCCGGTGTTGGTCGCGCGCAGCATCGGCCGGCCGGTTTCCATCGACCGCATCCGTGCGATCTGCAAGTGCTGATCGAGCGCGATGGTATTGCCGAACCACGCGAGATTCGTCGAGTTGATGAGAATGCCCGCGGGCGTTTCCTGCTCGCGGATCGTGCGCGCGATCTCTTCGCCGAAGATGTCCTCGTAGCAGATATCGACGGCGACCGGCTGGTTGTGCACGACGAATGCCTTCTGCGCGATCGGCCCGCGCGCGAGATCGCCGAGCGGAATGCCCATCATGCGCACGAACCAGTGAAAGCCGGGCGGCACGAATTCGCCGAAGGGCACGAGATGATGCTTGTCGTAGCGATACACGCCGTTCACATGCGGCGTGACGCCGAAGAGACTGTTGGTGAAATCGGTTGCGCGGCCATCGGGCAGAATCGTGACGCCGATCGCGCCGAAGAGAATCGACGAGTTCGTGTCGTCGGCGAAATTGCGGATCGCGACGGCGAAATCCTGCGGAATCTGCACCGACAGCACCGGCAGCGCGGTTTCCGGCGTGACGATCAGATCAGCGGGCTTCTCGGTGATGAGGCGCTTGTAGAGCGCGAGCGAGTCATCGACGCCCGACTGCTCGAACTTCATTTCCTGCTTCACGTTGCCTTGCAAGAGACGCACGTCGAGCGGTGCGTTGGCGGGCGTCGTCCATTGGACGAGCGACAGCAGCATGCCCGCGACGATCAGCGCAACCGCGACGACGCCCGGCGCGAACGCGAGCCGCCGCGTCTTGCGCAAGTGATAGACGGCCTGCACGATCAGCGCGGCGACGAGCGCGAGCACCCAGCCGACGCCGTACACGCCGACGATCGCGCTGAAGCCCTTGAGCGGACCGTCGACTTGCGCATAACCGCTCGCGAGCCAGGGAAAGCCGGTGAACACGAGGCCGCGCAGCCATTCGCCGAGCGCCCAGGCGCTCGCGAACGCGAACGCGCCGTGCCATGTCGGCGCATAGCGCGGCGATGCTTCGATGTCGCGTGCGGTGGCGGCGTCTTCATCGCCGAAGCGCGCGCGCCCCGCGACGAACGACCAGACCACGCTCGACAACGCCGGATAGATCGCGAGATACAGCGAGAACAGTGCGACGGCGGCGGCGGCGAGCGGCGCGGCCATGCCGCCGTAGACATGCATGCTGATGTAGAGCCACCACACGCCCGTCACGAAGTTGCCGAAGCCGAATGCCCAGCCTGTCGCGGCGGCGCTTTTCCAGCCGTTCGTGCGCGAGAGCCACGAGAAGAACAACGCGAACACGGCGAGCTCGATCCATCCGCCGTGCGGCGTCGGCGCGAAGGAGAGCGTATTGATCGCGCCGAGCACGGCGGCGACGAGGTAATGCCAGAACGGCAATGCGCGACGCGTATCGGGTGTCACGGAGACGTCGCGTTGACGGGAGAGAAAGCGAAACGATGAATCGGCCATTGATGACGGTCGAGATGAAACGGCAAAAGCGAGTGTAGGACTGACAGCGGGCGCCGTTCGGCTGCGGCGCCCGCGAAGCGCTTAGTCGCGCAGTTCGTCTTCGTCGTCGCCCGCGTGGTGATGTTGCTGCGCGAGATTCGGCACGCGCCGCACGAGAAGAACGTGAATCTGGCGGGCGTCGCCGCGCAGGATCTCGAACACGAAATCGTCGATGCGTACTTTTTCGCCGCGATGCGGCACGCGCCCGAAGCGATGCGTGACGAGTCCGCCGATGGTGTCGACTTCTTCGTCGGAGAAATCGGTGCCGAATTCCTCGTTGAATTGCTCGATGCCGGTGAGCGCGCGCACGCGATACTTGCCGTCGGGCGTCGCGATGATATTGCCGGCTTCCTCGTCGAAGTCGTATTCGTCCTCGATGTCGCCGACGATCTGTTCGAGCACGTCCTCGATCGTGATGAGGCCGGCGACGCCGCCGTATTCATCGACGACGATCGCGATGTGATTGCGGTTCACGCGAAAGTCGTGCAGCAGTACGTTCAGACGCTTCGATTCGGGGATGAAGACGGCGGGGCGCAGCATGCCGCGCACGTCGAATTCTTCTTCGGCGTAGTAGCGCAGCAGGTCTTTCGCGAGCAGCACGCCGATGACGTTGTCGCGATTGCCTTCGTACACCGGATAGCGCGAGTGTGCTTTTTCGAGCACGAAGGGGATGAATTCCGCGGGCGTTTCCGCGATGTTGATGGCGTCCATCTGGGCGCGCGGCACCATGATGTCGCGCGCGCAGAGGTCGGACACCTGAAAGACGCCTTCGATCATCGAGAGCGAGTCGGCGTCGAGCAGGTTGCGCTCGTGCGCGTCCTGAAGCACTTCGAGAAGTTCGTCGCGCGATTCCGGCTCGTGCGAGATGAAATCGGTCAGGCGTTCGAGGAGCGAGCGCTTTTCTTGCGGTTTGTCGGTGTGGCGTCGACTGGGATAGGGATCGTTCATAGCGGAGCGCCCGGGAGTTCCCGGGCGCAGGTTAGCGGAAAGTTAAGCATACACCAAGGCAAAAAGCGGGCTGCGTGGCGCGGCGCGCATGACTTCAGCCATGCTAGCCGATAAATGTGCGAGAAGTATGTCCAGCGGAAAGCGTTGGCCGAATGGACGATATCAGGCGCGAAAATCATATGGAGGCAAAAAGCGCCAACGTCAGCGTCCGCCCTGCGCCTGGCAACGCTTCAACAACGCCTCCAGCGCCCGATCCGGCATGCCGCTCTCGCGCAGCGCCTCCACCGTCCGGCTGACGTAATCCAGCGTCGTCCCATATCGGCCGCTCGCGCAGCCGAGCACCGTTCGCACGACCGGATCGGCGAGCTTGCCGGTATAAGACGCCGCATCGCGCCGCATGACGAACGCGAGCGCATCGACGCGCCGTCCGTCCGCGAGCGTACAGGGCAGCCACGCGGGGCGGTACGAACCCATCGCCATTTCGCGGCGCCACAGCACGTCGAGATGCTCGATCGCACCGACGCCCGCGAGCCGGAACGCCATGCCGGTGCACGAGCCGCCGCGATCGAGTGCAAGCACGAGACCCGGCTGCTGCGGCGTGCCCCGATTCACGCGCGACCACAGATAAAGCCCGCGATGATAGCCATGCACTTTGCCGCGCACCGCTTCGACTGTCGGCAGCCCGGGGTTCCAGATCAGCGAACCGTAGCCGAAGAGCCACACGTCCGACTCGCCGTCCCAATGCGCGAACGCCGCCTCGCGCGATGCCGCAAGTTCGGCATCCGTCCACAATGCGGATTCGCCGAGCGCGGGCGGATAGCCGGCGCACGGCTCGGGCGCGATGTCAGGAAGTGACTCGGGATGCGTGGGTTCGGGCAGCTTGTCGTTCACGGCGCGTTGGGAACATCGGGGACATCGGACCGGCTTCAGGTCGAAGGCACGTAAGGATCGGAAAATCCCAGAGACTGCATGATATCCGTCTCGATGGATTCCATCTCTTGCGCTTCGCTCTCGACTTCATGGTCGTAGCCCTGCGCATGGAGCGTGCCGTGGACGATCAGATGCGCGTAATGCGCGGCGAGCGGCTTGCCCTGTGCGGCCGCCTCGCGCTCGACGACCGGGCAGCACAGAATCAGATCGCCCGCGACCGGATCGTCCTCCGATTCTGCATACGCGAAAGTCAGCACGTTCGTCGCGTAATCCTTCTGCCGATACGTGCGGTTGAGCATCCGGCCTTCTTCTTCGTCGACGAAGCGCACGGTCAGTTCGGCGTCCGCGAACAGCGACGCCTTGATCCAGCGCGCGACCGTCGCGCGCGGCAGGATCGCCTTGTGCGACGGATACGCCTTCGCCGCTGGAAACTGCAGGGTCAACGTGAGGCGCGGCATTATTCGGGCTTCTGCGCTTGCTGTTGCGCAGCGCGCGCGGCCTCGGCGAGCGCGGCGTCTTTCTGCGATTGCGCGTCGTAAGCCTCGACGATGCGCGCGACGAGCGGATGCCGCACCACGTCCGCCGACGTGAAATGCGTGATCGCGATGCCGCGCACTTCCGACAGCACATGCTGCGCCTCGATCAGGCCGCTCTTGTGGCCGCGCGGCAAGTCGACCTGCGTCGTATCGCCGGTGACGACCGCCTTCGAGCCGAAGCCGATCCGCGTCAGGAACATCTTCATCTGCTCGGGCGTGGTGTTCTGCGCTTCGTCGAGGATGATGAACGCGTGATTCAGCGTGCGCCCGCGCATGTACGCGAGCGGCGCGATTTCGATCATCTGGCGCTCGAACATCTTCGCGGTCTTGTCGAAGCCGAGCAGATCGTAAAGCGCGTCGTAAAGCGGACGCAGATACGGATCGACCTTCTGCGCGAGATCGCCCGGCAGAAAACCGAGCCGCTCGCCCGCTTCGACGGCAGGGCGCGTCAGCACGATGCGCTTGACCTGATCGCGCTCGAGCGCATCGACCGCGCACGCGACCGCGAGATACGTCTTGCCCGTGCCCGCCGGCCCGATGCCGAAGGTCACGTCGTGCGCGATGATCTGCTTCAGATACTCGCGCTGCGCGGGCGTGCGTCCGCGCAGATCGGCGCGTCGCGTGTAGAGCTTCGGACCGTGGTCTTCGTCTTCGCCGAGATCGATCGTCGCGCTCGGTTCATCGAACGGATGATCGGGATCGCCACGAAAACGCGGATCGATTTCGCCTTCTTCGCCGTTAGCTTCGCGCGCATCCTTCGCGCGACGCGTCGCATGACGCGCTTCGACGAGCGCGAGCTGAATGTCGTCGACGGAAATCGGATCCCGCGCGCGGTTGTAGAAGTTTTCGAGCGCCGCGAGCGCGACTTTGGCGCCGCGTCCGCGAATCGCGATCTTGTGGCCGCGTCGCGAAAGCGTCACATCGAGCGCCTGCTCGATCTGCCGCAGGTTTTCGTCGAGCGGGCCGCAGAGGTTGGCGAGCCGCGCGTTGTCGTCGCGCGGAGCGGTGAATTCCAGATGCTGCGTGGGAGCGTTCTTCAAAGTGAACTTGAGTTCCTGTCTTTAGTGCGCAAGCTCGGGCGCCATGACCAGTTCGCCGCGCAGCGAGTGCGGATAGGCATGCACGATCTTCACGTCGATCATCTGGCCGATGAGCCGCGCGTGCGATTCTGCCGGCGCCGGGAAATTGACGACGCGATTGTTCTGCGTGCGTCCCGCGAGTTCGTTCGGATCCTTGCGCGCCGGGCGTTCGACCAGAATGCGCTCGACCTTGCCGACCATCGATTCGCTGATGCGCTGCACGTTTTCCTCGATCGTCGCCTGCAAATGCTGCAGACGCTTCAGCTTGACTTCGCGCGGCGTGTCGTCGTGCAGATTCGCTGCCGGCGTGCCGGGGCGCGGGCTGTAGATGAACGAGAAGCTCGTGTCGTAGCTCATCTCGTCGACGAGCGCCATCATCTTGTTGAAATCGTCTTCGGTCTCGCCGGGAAAGCCGACGATGAAATCCGTCGACAGCGACAGATCCGGGCGGATCGCGCGCAACTTGCGGATGACCGACTTGTATTCGAGCACGCTGTAGCCGCGCTTCATCGCCATCAGAATGCGATCCGAGCCGTGCTGCACCGGCAAATGCAGATGCGAGACGAGCTTCGGCACTTTCGCGTAAGTGTCGATCAGGCGCTGCGTGAATTCCTTCGGATGCGACGTCGTATAGCGGATGCGTTCGATGCCCGGAATGTCCGCGACGTATTCGATGAGCGTCGCGAAATCCGCGATCTCGCTCGAACCGAGCGTCAGCGCGCCGCGATAAGCGTTCACGTTCTGGCCGAGCAGCGTGACTTCGCGCACGCCCTGGTCCGCGAGACCGGCGACTTCGGTGAGCACGTCGTCGAGCGGGCGAGACACTTCCTCGCCGCGCGTGTACGGCACGACGCAGTAGCTGCAGTATTTCGAGCAGCCTTCCATGATCGACACGAACGCGCTCGGGCCATCGACGCGCGCCGGCGGCAGATGATCGAACTTCTCGATTTCCGGAAACGTGATGTCGACCTGCGCGCGGCCGGTCGCGCGGCGCTGATCGATCATCGCGGGCAGACGATGCAGCGTCTGCGGACCGAACACGAGATCGACATACGGCGCACGCGCGACGATCGACGCGCCTTCCTGACTCGCGACGCAACCGCCGACGCCGATCAGCAGATTCGGGTTCGCTTCCTTCAGCTCGCGCACACGGCCGAGATCGGAGAACACCTTCTCCTGGGCTTTTTCGCGCACCGAGCACGTATTGAACAGAATGACGTCCGCGTCTTCGGGCGTATCCGTCTTGATGAGTCCTTCCGCCGCGCCGAGCACGTCGACCATCTTGTCGGAGTCGTACTCGTTCATCTGGCAGCCGAAGGTCTTTACATAAACTTTCTTGGTCATGAATCGTCGCCGGTCGCAGTGGTTAACCTGGGGGCGCTGTAAAAGAGATTAAAGAGGGAATTTGCGGCGCAATTACACTGATCTGCACCGCTTTTTACTGTATTTGACCCAATATTATAGCTCTGGCCGCCATTCCCGACGCTTCCCGCGCGCGTCGGGCGGATACGCCAGGTCGCCGAGCAGGTCGTTCGTCGTTTTTTCGAAACGCTCGACGAGAAAGTCCAGCAGCACCCGCACGCGCGGCGCCATGTAGCGATTGGCGTGAAAAAGCGCGTGCACGGCGGCTTCGTGCGTACACCAGTCGGGCAACACCATCTGCAGCGTGCCGGCGCGCACGTCGGCGGCGATATCCCAGATCGATTTATGCGCGATGCCGTGGCCCGCGAGCGCCCATTCGCGCAGCAGCGCGCCGTCGTTGGTTTCCCAGGCGTCGGCGAGCGGAATCGTGTACGCGTAACGCTCGTCGCCGCGCACGAAGACGAGCTCGTTGAGCGGCCCGTTCGCCGTAACGACGACGAGGAAGTCATGCCCGGTCAGATCGGCGGGCGTTTCGGGCACGCCCATGCACGCGAGATACGCGGGCGACGCGCACAGCACGCGGCGATTCGGCGCGAGCGCGCGGGCGGCGAGGCCGCTGTCGGGCGGGGCGCCGAAGCGGATCGCGAGATCGATCTCTTCCAGCAAAAGATTCGACACCGAATCCGATAGTGTGAGCGCGAATTTCACGTCCGGATGCAGCGCGCTGAATTCGTCGAGCCAGCCGTTCAGCATGGAGCGACCGAAATTCGATGTCGCCGAAATGCGAACCTTGCCGCGCACGACGTTCTGGCCGGCCTGCAGCGCGGCTTCGGCATCGTCGATCGCCTGCAGCGCGATCCGGCAATGCTGCAAATACACGCGGCCTTCGTCGGTTACGCGCAATTGGCGCGTCGTGCGCTCGAAGAGCCGCGTGTGCAGCGCTTTTTCCAGCTTGATGAGCCGCGCGCTCGCCGCCGCCGGCGACAGGCCCAGCTTGCGGCCCGCCGCCGACAGGCTTCCCGCCGACGCAGCTTCCACGAACAGGCGCATGTCGCCGAGCCGATCCATCGTCATTTTCAAATCCGGTTTGAGAATAATTCAAAGGGTAGGCCAATTCTCAAATCGCTGCGTGGCTTGCACAATGCGCTACGTGTAAACCCTTCCATCTCATCATGCCTCTTCCACTTCTCGCGCTTGCGATCAGCGCATTCGCCATCGGCACGACGGAGTTCGTCATCATGGGCCTCTTGCCCAACGTCGCGCACGATCTCTCCGTGACGATTCCATCGGCGGGGCTGCTCGTCACGGGCTACGCGCTCGGTGTCGCGGTCGGCGCACCGCTGCTCGCCGTGCTGACGAGCAAGCTGCCGCGCAAGCTCGCGCTGCAGTTGCTGATGCTCGTGTTCATCGTCGGCAACGTGCTGTGCGCGCTCGCGCCGGGCTATGGCCTGCTGATGGTCGCGCGCGTCGTGACGTCGTTCGCGCACGGCTCGTTCTTCGGCATCGGCGCGGTCGTGGCCGCGTCGCTCGTTCCGGCGGAAAAGCGCGCGAGCGCCATCGCGCTGATGTTCACCGGGCTCACGCTCGCGAACGTGCTGGGCGTGCCGTTCGGGACGTTCATCGGGCAGGAGCTCGGCTGGCGCGCGACGTTCTGGATCGTCGCGGGCTTGGGCGTATTGTCCGCGCTCGGCGTGACCGCGCTCGTGCCGAACCGCCACGACGCCGCGCCGAGCACGCTCGGCCGGGAAGTGCGCGTGCTGCGCGACGGCCAGGTCTGGCTCGCGCTCACGATGACGGTGCTCGGTTTCGGCGGCGTGTTCGTCGTGTTCACGTACATCGCGCCGATTCTCGAACAGGTGGGCGGCTTCTCGCCGCGCGCCGTCACGCTGATCCTGGTGCTGTTCGGCGTCGGGCTGACGATCGGCAACACGATCGGCGGCAAGCTCGCGGACCGCGCGCTGATGCCGTCGCTGATGGGCATTCTGTTCGCGCTCGCCGTCGTGATGGCGGTGTTCGCGAAGACGAGCCACAGCCAGACCGGCGCGATCCTGACGATTTTCGTCTGGGGCATCGCGGCGTTCGCGACGGTGCCGCCGTTGCAGACGCGCGTCGTCGAGAAAGCGAAGGACGCGCCGAATCTCGCTTCGACGCTCAATATCGGCGCGTTCAACGTCGGCAATGCGGGCGGCGCGTGGCTCGGCGGCGCGGTGCTGACGCACGGTCACGGTCTCGACGCGCTTCCGTGGGCCGCGGCGGCGGTCGCGCTGGCCGCGCTCGCGGTGACGTGGTTCGCCGCGCGCCTGGATGTCCCGCGCGTTACCTCGGACATAAAAGCAGCCGACGCTTGCTGAGCGCTTATCATGTTGGCTCAACGTAATTCGAGCCAACATGATCGATCATCTCATCTGCGATTGCGACGGCGTGCTCGTCGATAGCGAAGTCATCGCGGATCGCGTGATGCTGGACGTGCTCACCGAGACGTTTCCCGGCATCGACTTCAGACCGGTCGTCAAGACGGCTTTCGGACAGCAGACCTCGCGCTTCCTGACTCATCTGGAGACGAAGTTCGGCATCGTGATGCCGCCCGATTTCGTCGATACGATCGAGGCGCGCGTCTCGGTGGAACTCGCGCGCTCGGTCGGACCGATCGCCGGCGTGCGCGCCGCGCTGGAAGGCTGCGGCCTGCCGGTGGCGGTCGTGTCGAACAGCCGCATGGAGCGCGTGCGCGCGTCGGTGCGGCGGGCGGGGCTTTCCGAGATCGTCGGCGCGCGCGTGTTCAGCGCGCAGCAAGTCGAGCGGCCGAAGCCTTATCCCGACGTGTATCTGCTCGCGGCGCGCACGCTCGATGTCGCGCCCGAGCGCTGCCTCGTCGTCGAGGACAGCGTCGCCGGACTGACGGCGGCGCGCGCGGCGGGCATGAAGACCATCGCGTTCGTCGGCGCGAGTCATATTCCGTCCGGCTACGCGCAAGTGCTGCGCGAAACCGGCATCACGCGAATCATGGAGCACATGGACGAGCTGCCCGCGCTCGTCGCGGCGGGCGTGCGCGGGGATTTCGGCGACGTGCTCTCCTGATCCTTACGCCGCTTCCTCGACGGATTCACGCGCGGCCGCCAGCGCCGCGCGGAATTCCACCAGTTCCGCGATGGTCAGCATCGGCAGGCCGCGCTCCTGCGCGAAACGCTCGACTTGCGCGCCGCGCGTCATGGTGCCGTCGGCGTTCATCAGTTCGCAGAGTACGCCGGCAGGCTTGAGGCCGGCGAGGATCGCCAGGTCGACCGTGCCTTCGGTGTGACCACGCCGCGCGAGCACGCCGCCGGGCATCGCGCGCAGCGGAAAGACGTGGCCGGGCCGCACGATGTCCGCCGGGTTCGCGTTTTCGGCGATCGCCGCGCGGATCGTCGTCACGCGATCCGCCGCCGATACGCCCGTCGTCACGCCTTCCCGCGCTTCGATCGACACGGTGAACGCCGTGCCGTAGCGGCTGCCGTTCGCGGCGGCCATCGGCGGGAGTTCGAGCGCGCGTACTTTGTCGTCGGGCAGACACAGGCACACGATGCCGCTGCATTCGCGGATCAGAAGGGCCATGGTGGCGTCGGTGAGTTTTTCGGCGGCGACGATCAGATCGGCTTCGTTCTCGCGATCGTCGTCGTCCTGAAGCACGACCGGACGGCCTTCGCGCATGGCGTCGAGCGCGGCGGCGATGCGCGGCGGAACGTCGAACGAAGCGAGCTGGGGAAGGTCGGCAGAAGCGTCATCGGCGATGACGGCCGGTGTGGCGAACGACAGGCTGGCAGCTTGGGACTGGGACATGTGAAACGCTCTCGCAGGAAATGTAAGCGAAAAACGTTTCAGGGCATTGCAAACAGACAGAACGGCACCCCACGGCGACGCGCCAAGAGGCGCGGCGGCGTCCGGTTCGGCACGATGCGGAAATCGCCAAGGGGACGGACATGACCATCTGCACATCTTCTCTCATCCGGACTATGACCGTCGGCTCTGGCATCTCACCAGATCTGCTGACCCCGCGCGTGAATCCTGCGCGGGCGCTCGCGGGCTCGTGGTCCGGCCGCGAAGCCTCGCCACATACCGCCGGTGGGGAATTGCACCCCGCCCTGAAGACGTACTCGATGCCGCAAGCCGCAAGGCTCGCGAGCTTTTTTAGGATACCGCACGCCGGCGGTTTTTGCACCGCCGCATGACGCGAAAGGGTGCGATACGCCATGCATAGCCGTTAGCTGTCCGCCCATGCCTTCGCGGCGTTGACCGCGCGGCGCCACCCGGCGAGGCAGGAATCGATCTCCGGTTTCGGCATCGACGGCGTGAAGCGGCGCTCCAGTTGCCATTGCGCCTTGAGTTCGTCGACGTCCTTCCAGTAGCCGACCGCGAGCCCCGCCAGATAAGCCGCGCCGAGCGCCGTCGTCTCGGCGATGCGCGGACGCGCGACATCGACGCCGAGAATGTCGGCCTGGAATTGCATCAGCAGATCGTTCGCGCAGGCGCCGCCATCGACACGCAATTCGCCGATGCGGATGCCCGAGTCCGCTTCCATGGCTTTCAAGACGTCGAGGGACTGATAGGCGATCGAATCGAGCGCCGCCCGCGCGACATGACTCGATGTCGTTCCGCGCGTGACGCCGAAGAGCGTGCCGCGTGCGCGCGCGTTCCAGTGCGGCGCGCCGAGCCCGGCGAACGCAGGCACGAGATAGACGCCGTCGCCGTGCGGCACGCCGCGCGCGAGCGTCTCGATTTCGCTCGCGCGCCGGATGAGGCCGAGGCCGTCGCGCAGCCATTGAACGACCGCGCCCGCGATGAAGATGCTGCCTTCGAGCGCATAGCTGGCGTGATCGCCGATCTGCCAGGCAATCGTGGTGACGAGGTTGTTGCGCGACTCGATGGGCTTGTCGCCCGTGTTCATGACGAGAAAGCAGCCGGTGCCGTAGGTGTTCTTCACCATGCCGGAATCCGTGCACATCTGGCCGAAGAGCGCGGCGTGCTGATCGCCGGCAAGCGCTGCAAGCGGGACATCGGCGTTGAACACGGTGCCTCGCGCCGTGCCATAACGTTCCGACGACGTCCGCACTTCGGGAAGCATGCTGCGGGGAATGTCGAGCGCGTCGAGCAGTTCGTCGTCCCAGCGGCGTTCGTGAATGTTGAAGAGCATCGTGCGCGAGGCGTTCGTGACGTCGGTGACATGCAAGCCGTGACGCGTGAAATTCCACACGAGCCAGCTATCGACGGTGCCGAACGCGAGCCGCCCTTGCTTCGCCTTGTCGCGCGCACCTTCTATGTTATCGAGAATCCAGCGGATTTTCGTCGCCGAAAAGTATGCGTCGATAGGCAAACCGGTTTTCGCGCGAACCATCGCTTCGAGGCCGCGCGACTTGAGCTCGTCACAGAAGCCGGCCGTGCGGCGGTCCTGCCAGACGATCGCGTTATAGATCGGCGCGCCCGTCTCGCGATCCCAGACGATCGTAGTCTCGCGCTGGTTCGCTATGCCGACTGCCGCGATCGAAGCAGCGCTCGCGCCGGCGCGCGTGACGGCTTCCGCGGCGACGCCTGCCTGCGTCGACCAGATTTCGCGCGGATCATGTTCGACCCAGCCCGCCTCGGGATAAATCTGCTGGAATTCCTTCTGCGCCAAGGACACGATGTTGCCGTTCCGGTCGAACAGCATGGCCCGTGAGCTGGTGGTGCCCTGATCGAGCGCGAGAGCGTACTGATCCTGCATGGTCTCCTCCGGTTCGAACGGACATCGACGTTTCGGGCAGCAAAGCCGCTGTCCGTTTGCGCAATCTATCGGAGCGAGGCGACGCGGACAAGCTGGCCGAACGGCATAAGCCGCGCGACATCGACCGCTCGAATGCGGATTTGGCCTATGCCATTCGGCCGAGTGGCGCGGCGTTCGTGTTCGTCCGATACTGGCGGCACGAAACCGATTGAAGGGTGAGTGCGATGCGTATGCTGTTGATTTCCGGCGTGCTGGGCGCGGCGCTTCTGACGGGCTGCGTGGGCACGCCCAGCCTGGACGGCTCATTGGGCGCGCCGTCGTTCAGCGCGCTGCAGGACATGTGCGGGACCTCGCCCGTCGACTACGGCGCGGACGCGCAATCGGTCTATTCAGCCTTCTACGATGCCTATGTGGCCGAACGGCGCGGCGGGTTGCAGAAGGAGCGCTTCTGCGCGTTCCAGGCGGCGATTGCAGAACGGTATCGTGCTTATCGCGCGAATCCCGGCCCCGAAGCGCAAAGCGCGTGGGCGAAGTTCTTCCTGGAGCAGCGCGCGCAGGCGCTGAGCTGGCGCGCGGCAGTGGACCCGACACTGCGGGCCGGCTGACGCGACTTGACGCTAGGTGAAGGGAGAGTGAAGCGGACGCGGCCTTGCACCGCGTCCCGAGTCCTGCCGCGTGCTACGAGTAACGCTTGAAAGCCTTGACTGTGGAGTCGCCGGTGGCGGTGAGGCGCCATTGCTGACGTCCCGATGCGAGATTTTCGAGTTGGACGAGCTGACGTTCGAGCAGGGCGTCGAGCTCTTCGCGTTCCATGTCGACCTGATTAGGCGCTTCCTGAACCAATAGCAGCGTGGCGAATTCGTGCGGACTCAGCATTGTGTTCTCCATGACGACCGAACGGCATAAGCAACCGGCCTTGTAAGCCGGGTCTTTTTGCTTCGAAACGTTGTACGGGAAAACTGAAAAATTGCCGGGCAAACGCGTCGATTTTGTGCTGCGGATGCCGGGAATTGGGATTGTAGGCAAGCGTCTGACAAGTGCCAAATTTGCCGAGAAAATTTTGGCTTTGACTTTTTATCAATGCAGAAGCGGTTCATCGCTCACGCGAATTCGAAGAATCCACTTGAGGTTCGTGCGGCGGCGCACACAAGGATCGGCATGCGAGCACACGCAATCAGCGACGCCTGATCGCCCGGTTAATGCGCAATGCGCATTAATTTATACGATAAATGAATTTGTTTTGGATTAAGCGGACAATGCAATATTCCCCCTTTGCCCGGATCGGCCACAAGGTCGGCCGGCACGTTCTGCCCGCTGGAATTTCGGACTTCATTCAATGACTCGCTTCAACTGGCAAAACCCGTATCCCACCCCGCGCCTTCCGGTGTTCGCCCGCAATATCGTTTCGACATCTCATCCGCTCGCCGCGCAGGCCGGTCTGCGCATGCTATGGAAGGGGGGCAATGCGGTCGATGCAGCCATCGCGGCCGCGGCGGCCATTACCGTGGTGGAACCCGTGTCATGCGGGCTGGGCGGCGACGCTTTCGCGCTCGTCTGGGACGGTCGGAAGCTGCACGGGCTGAATGCTTCGGGCGTATCGCCGGCGGCGTGGAACGTCGATTATTTCCGGCGCAAGTACGGCGAGGAAAACGGTCTCGCGCGCCAGCCCAAGCGCGGCTGGGACGCCGTGACGGTGCCGGGTGTCATCGCCGGGTGGGAAGCGTTGCACGCGAAGTTCGGCACGCTGCCCTTCGCGGATCTGATGGAGCCAGCCATCGAAATCGCCGAGCGCGGTCATGCGGTGGCGAGCATCGTCGCCTACAAGTGGGCGGCGGCGGTGCCGGAGCTCAAGGACATGCCGGGTTTCGCCGATGTATTCATGCCGCACGGCCGCGCGCCTGACGTGAGCGAACTCGTGCGCTTCCCCGGCCACGCAAAAACGCTGCGCCTGCTCGCGCAGCAAGGTCCGCGCGCGTTCTACGAAGGCGAGATCGCCGAGCGCATCGCCGCGTTCGCGCGCGCGGGCGGCGCGGCGTTGACGATGGACGACCTGCGCAACTATCGCGCGGACTGGGTCGAGCCGATCAGCAAGGATTATCGCGGCTACACGGTGCACGAGATTCCGCCGAACGGACAGGGCATCGCGGCGCTCATCGCGCTCGGCATTCTCGACAAGTTCGACGTGAGCGCTTTGAACGTCGATCGCATCGAGTCGCAGCATCTGCAAATCGAGGCGATGAAGCTCGCCTTCGCGGATGTCTATCGCTACGTCGCCGATCCGCGCTCGATGGAAGTCACGCCGGAACACATGCTCGACGACGCCTATCTGACCGAACGCGCGAAGCTCATCGATCCGAAAAAGGCGACGCACTTCGACTTCGGCATGCCCAAGGCGGGCGGCACCATCTATATGTCCGTCGCCGATGAGCGCGGCATGATGGTGAGCTTCATCCAGTCGAATTACATGGGCTTCGGTTCGGGCGTGGTCGTTCCCGACACCGGTATCGCGCTGCAGAACCGCGGTTGCGGCTTTTCGATGGATCCGAAGTCCGCGAACGTCGTGGAAGGCGGCAAGCGTCCGTTCCATACCATCATTCCGGCTTTTCTCACTCAGCAGGTCGATGGCAGGCAGGAAGCCGTCATGAGCTTCGGCGTGATGGGCGGCGACATGCAGCCGCAAGGCCATCTGCAATCCATCGTACGCATGCTCGACTACGGCCAGCAGCCGCAGGCCGCGTGCGACGCGCCGCGCTGGAAGGTGAACCGCGACTTCACGATCGACATCGAAGCCACGCTCGATCTCGAAACCGCGCGCGCGCTCGAGGGTCTCGGCCACACGATCAAGTCCATCGACGATCCCTACATGGACTTCGGCTCCGGCCAGTACATCTGGAAGCTGGATCGCAATGATCCGGAGCGCGGCTATGTCGCGGCGAGCGACAGCCGGCGCGACGGACTCGCCGCAGGCTTCTGAGGCTGCCATCGGAGGCCGCGCCGTCGGCCGGTCTCCGTCGATAAAAAACCACGCATCCGATCGCCGCAATTGTGCAGGCGAGGGGGCCGCGCGCCCGCGCCTCGTGGCCTCGGTCGGACATCACGACATGGAAGCGGGATAGGAGAAATCATGAACGAACGCGTGTATCAAGGCGCTGCTCCGACGCAGGCGCAAACGCCCGCGCCGCACCCGGCGCCATCCAAGGCGATGATCCGCCGCATCGTGTTCTCGTCGTCGATCGGCAACGCGCTCGAGTGGTTCGACTTTCTCGTCTATGGCTATTTCGCGACGGTCATCGCGAAGGCGTTCTTCCCGTCGAATGACGAATGGCTCTCGACGATGCTTGCCATCGGCACGTTCGGCATCTCGTTCCTGATGCGCCCGCTCGGCGCGATCGTGCTCGGCATCTACGGCGACCGCAAAGGGCGCAAGGCCGCGCTCACGCTCGCCATTCTGCTGATGATGGTCGGCACGCTCACCATGGCCGTGATGCCTTCGTATCAGCACATCGGAATCGCCGCGCCGCTTTTGATCTTGCTCGCGCGTCTCGTGCAGGGCTTCGCGGTCGGCGGCGAGTTCGGCAGCGCGACCGCGTTCATGGTCGAGCACAGCGAAGCGCGGCGCGGCTACTACGCGAGCTGGCAGTTCGCGAGCCAAGGGCTTGCCGCGATCATGGCCGCGGCGTTCGGCTCGGTACTCAGCGCCTGGCTGCCGCAGCCGCAACTCGAAAGCTGGGGCTGGCGCATTCCGTTTGTCTTCGGTCTGCTCGTCGGGCCGGTTGGCTATTACATCCGCTCGCATCTGGACGAAACGCCGGAGTTTCTCGCGACGCGCTCCGCGCAGAAGGCGAGCGCGCCAGGCGTGTCGTTCGCGAATCAATGGCTGAATCTTTTGCTGGCCGTGGGCATCGTCGCGCAATCGACGGTCGGCGTGTACGTCCTGCAACTCTATATGCCGCTGTACGCAGTCAAGCAGTTGCACCTGCCGGCGACCGCATCGTTCGCCGTCGTGGTGCTCAATGGCGGACTTCAGTTCATCTTCTCTCCGTTGATGGGCGCGCTCTCCGACCGGCTCGGGCGCATCCACATCATGCTCGGTACATCGATTTTCATGGGCGTCACGATTTATCCGATGTTTGCGTGGCTGCAAGCGCATCCGACAGTCGCGTCGCTGGTCGTTCTCCAATCGGTCGCGGGCATTCTCAAGGCCGCGTATTCCGGTCCAATGCCCGCGCTTATGTCCGAAATCTTCCCGACTCGCGTGCGTTCGACGGGTCTTTCCATCGGCTATGCGCTCGGCGTCACGCTGTTTGGCGGTTTTGCGCCGACCATCGTGGAAGCCTTCATCCATGTCACGGGGGACAAGCTCGCGCCGAGTTACTACGTGTTGCTGGCTGCCGTCTTGTCGGGAATCTCGCTGGCGATCGTCGCCTGGCGCATGCGCGCGGCACGACGCGCAACGTAACGGCGCGCTGCGCGACGGCATCGCGCGAAACAATCGAGGCGGCTTCGGCCGCCTTTTGCATTTCGAACACGACGCAACCATATACAGAGCCAACCGGCATGAATAATGCTGCAGCGCACCGACGACTCGACCGCGCCGGATCGTAAGAATTTGGAACGCATGGAACTGGCGGGCCGCGGGTGAGTCTGTCCCCATGTCTGCAAACTCATTGCAGGGCGGCTAAGATGAAAACAAGCCGCTGACACTTGAAGTCAACAGCGCCGGGGTCGATCCAATCACGGCGTCGCCTGAACCTCGGCCGTTTCTCATCGGCCGATGGCGCGTTCAGTCCAGCCAGGGAGCGCGATATATGCATACGGACAGTACACATGTGATGCCTTGGCGCATCGAAGACATCGATCTCACGCGAATCGATCGTCAGAAGGCGGCATCCAACGAGCACCTTCTCTTGTTGTTGTGCGCCTGCTCGTTCATCGAGAGCGGGACGGACCTCTATACGAGCAATCTCAGCAAGTATTTTCACGACGATCCCGAAATCTCGGCGTGGCTCAACAACGAATGGGAGCCCGAAGAGATGCAGCACGGCAGGGCGCTCAAGACCTACATCAACCACGTTTGGCCCGAGTTCGACTGGGACACTGCGTTCAGGAATTTCTTCGACGAATACTCGCTCACTTGTTCATACGAGGAGTTCGAGAAGAAGCGCGCGCTCGAGATGGTTGCGCGCTGCGTCGTCGAGACGGGAACGGCCACGCTTTATCGCGCGATCAACGATTGTTCGGATGAACCGGTGCTGAAGGAAATCACCGACAACATCCGCACGGACGAAGTGCGGCATTACAAGCACTTTTTCCATTTCTTCAAGAAGTGGAACAAGATCGAGGGCAATGGCCGCATGGCCGTGCTCGGCGCGCTCGTGCGGCGCGTCGTGGAACTGAAAAGCGAGGATTCGGAGATCGCGCTGCGGCACGTCTTCGCGATTCGTTACCCGGAGCGCGCGCAGGATGTCGAGTACAACCGCGAGCTCTCCGCGCGAGTGAATGCGCTCGTGCGGCGCAATCTGTCGGCGGATCAGGCCATCAAGATGCTGCTCAAGCCGCTCGATCTGCCCGCGCGCATTCAACCCGGCGTGCACTATCCGCTGTCGAAGATGACGCAGTTATTCTTCCGCTAACCTTGTTCGACGATGCCGGCGCAAAGCCGGCATCTTTTCATGACCGATCACAACACGCCCCGACCGTCGCTTTCGTCGCAATCCGTTTTCGATGAATGGCCGCCCGAGCTGCGCGCGCGCTTCGACGGCGCGCTCGCTCGCGCCGACGACGGCTTCACCGTTTCGCTATGCGCGGCGGATGAGGCTCATCGCGTGCGAACCGCTTTGTTGAGCGCCGGTGAGCTGTACGCGCCGGATGCGCGCAGACTCGCGTTCGCGTTGTGGCCGTCGTCGCGGACGGCGCAGGCTGTCACCGCGAGCGGACGCGCGACACTCGCCTTCGTATCCGATGAGGCGTTTTATCAAGTGCATCTGGACGTGCGTCGCGTGCCGCTCGACGATGTGCCGCTCGCGTGCTTCGTCGGCACGATCGAGAGCGGTGAGGTTCAACGGGTGGGATATGCGCGACTCACGAACGGAATTGCCTTCGAACTGACCGAAGCGCAATCGGCGCTCGCGCGCTGGCGCGAGCAACTCGACTGGCTGAAGCGGGCGGCGAGCGTCGCCGCCTGAATCACGACAGATGCATCAACGGCTGCGATCGCCCGATCGCAATGCGTCGCGCCGTCCGCCGAGCAATGCGCCGGGATTGCCGCCAGGCTTGCGCGAGTTCGCGACCTGACCGGCCTGAACCGGCTCCTGACGACGCGGCGCGGAACCCGCGTTCACGTTCGGCTTGCTGTGAGTGCGCGCATCGCGCGAAGGCTGCGCGCCGCCGTTGTTCGGCTTCGCCGGACGCGCGCCGCGTGCATCGCCGTTCGGACGGCCGCCTTCGCGGCGTGCTTCGCCACTCGAACGTCCCTCGCCGTTACGCGGATTCTGGCGTCCCTGACCTTGACCTTGTCCCTGGCCGCGTCCTTGACTGCGGCGCTGGATCGGCTCCGGCTTCGCGTTCGGATCCGGCTCGAAGCCGGGAATCACTTCGCGCGGAATCGGCCGCTTGATGAGGCGCTCGATGTCCTTCAGCAGTTGATGCTCGTCCACGCACACCAGCGACACCGCTTCGCCTTCCGCGCCCGCGCGACCCGTGCGGCCGATGCGATGCACATAGTCTTCCGGCACGTTCGGCAAATCGAAGTTGACGACGTGAGGCAACTGATCGATGTCGATGCCGCGCGCCGCGATATCGGTGGCGACGAGCACCTGCAGCGTCTCGGCCTTGAATTCGCTGAGCGCGCGCGTGCGGGCCGACTGGCTCTTGTTGCCGTGAATCGCGAGCGCGCTGATGCCGTCTTTCGTGAGCTGCTCGGCGAGCCGGTTCGCGCCGTGCTTCGTGCGCGTGAACACGAGCACCTGGAACCAGTTGTTGCCGCGGATCAGATGCGTGAGCAACTCGCGCTTGCGATCGCGATCGACCGGATGGATCTTCTGATCGACGGTCTCAGCCGTCGTATTGCGGCGCGCGACTTCGATCAGCGCGGGCGAATCGAGCAGGCTGTCGGCGAGCGCCTTGATCTCGTCGGAGAAAGTCGCCGAGAACAGCAGGTTCTGGCGCTTCGCCGGCAGGCGCGCGAGCACGCGCTTGATGTCGTGGATGAAGCCCATGTCGAGCATGCGGTCGGCTTCATCGAGCACGAGAATTTCGAGCTGCGAAACGTCGATCGTCTTTTGCTGCATGTGATCGAGCAGACGTCCCGGCGTCGCCACGACGATATCGACGCCGCGCTTCAACGCGTCGATCTGCGGATTGATGCCGACGCCGCCGAACATCACCGTCGACTTGAGCTTCAGATATTTGCCGTACGCGCGCACGCTTTCTTCGACCTGCGCGGCGAGTTCGCGCGTGGGCGTGAGGATGAGCGCGCGCACCGGACGCTTGGCGCCACCCGTGACGGGCGCGAGTTGCGACAGGCGCTGCAGGATAGGCAGCGTGAAGCCGGCGGTCTTGCCGGTGCCGGTCTGCGCGCCCGCGAGCAGATCGCCGCCTTTCAGAACGGCAGGAATCGCCTGAAGCTGGATCGGAGTGGGACTGGAATAGCCGAGTTCGTTGACGGCGCGAAGCAGAGGTTCGGACAGGCCGAGTGAATCAAAGGACATAAATTGGATGCTTATTCGTTGTGTCGAACGGCGCGCATGCGAATGGGCCACGGCGAAAAGTTTCGGCCGGCAGAGCGCATGTGCATCGCTCGAAGGAAAATCGGGCGGCGGGCCAGTTGGCGATCAGCGATCGCCGGGCGTTGCCGCGAGGTTCGACGTGCTATCAAGACACGTCATCTGGCGCTTAGTTGCATCGATGGACACTTCGACGCTGCGGCACCCGTTCCAGCCGGCGCTCACGCGACATAGCGCGCGACGCTCACGAACTGGCACAGGCTGCCTGCGAGCACGAACAGATGCCAGATGCCATGTCCGTGCCGGATGCGCTCGTCGTTGATGAAAAACCAGATGCCCGCGGTGTACACGACGCCGCCCGCCACCAGCCACGCGGTTCCCGCGGGCGGCAGCGCCGTCACGAGCGGATGAATGGCTACGAGCGCGAGCCATCCCATCAACACGTACAGCACCATCGAAACGCTGCGGGTTCGCCGCCCGAGCGTGAGTTCCTGCACGATCCCGAGCGCGGCGAGCCCCCAGCTCACGCCGAAGAGCGACCAGCCCCAGGGACCGCGCAAGGTCACTAGTGTATACGGCGTGTAGCTGCCGGCTATCAACAAGTAGATGGCCGAGTGATCGCACTTCTGCAGTATCGCTTTCATGCGCGGCGAGCGCGCGCAGTGATACAGCGTGGAGATCACGTAGAGCGCGCAGAGCATCGCGCCGTACACCGCGAAGCTCACGACCTTGTACGCGTCACCGTCGAGCGCGCCCATCGTGACGAGCGCAGCCAGACCCGCAACCGACAGCAGCGCGCCGATCAAATGGCTGATGCTGTTGAAACGCTCGCCGACATGCATATCGAATTCACCAAAAGACAAGGGGCGCGGCCACGAAGGCTGCGCCCCATATGCGTATTGTACGCTGTCCCGGCGAAGGACCTATGAAGCCATCAGTCGAGCGGCGCCGAACGCAGGTTGCTCACCTGCTGCGGCGACACCGGCGTGCCGTGGTTGCCCCACGACATACGGATGTACGTCACGACTGCGGCGACTTCCGTATCCGACAGCGACTGTGCGAACGGCGGCATACCGTGCGGCATCGGGTTGCCTTCCGTACTCGGCGGATAACCGCCGTTCAGCGTCATACGGATCGGGTTGACGGCCGATTGCATCTGGATCGACTGGTTGTTCGCGAGCGGCGGGTATGCAGGCGGCTTGCCGAGACCGTTCTCCGCGTGGCACTTCGCGCAGTTTTCGGTGTAGACCTTCTTGCCGAGCGTGAGCAGTTCGCCGCCGAACTTCTCGGACGTCTCCAGCTGCATGACTTCCGGCGCTTCCTTCTTTTGCGGAATCGACTTGAGATACGTCGAGATCGCGTTGATGTCCGCGTCGGTCATGTACTGCAGGCTGTTGTGAACCACTTCCGCCATCGGGCCGAACACCGCGCCGCGCTGCGACACGCCGGTCTTCAGCAGATCGTTGATGTCCTTCAGGTCCCAGTCGCCCAGACCGGCTTCCTTGTTCGACGTCAGCGACGGCGCGTACCAGTTCTGCAGCGGGATGAGGCCGCCGGCGAAGGCCGCCGAGCTGACCGGGCCGCCCATCGCGTTGATCGACGTGTGGCACATGCCGCAGTGACCGAGGCCTTCGACGAGATACGCGCCGCGGTTCCATTCGACCGACTTGGTCGGATCCGGCTTGTACTCGCCTTCCGAGAAGAACAGCGTGCGCCAGCCGATCAGCAGGTTGCGGTTGTTGAACGGGAAGCGCAGTTCATGCGGACGGCTCGGTTCGGAAACCGGCGGCACCGAGCGCAGATACGCGTAGATCGCGTCCGAGTCCGCGCGCGTGACCTTCGTGTAGCTCGTGAACGGGAAGCCCGGATAGAGCAGCGAACCGTCTTTCGAGCGGCCCGTGTGCATCGCGCGATAGAAGTCGTCGGAGGTCCACTTGCCGATGCCGTATTGATCGTCCGGCGTGATGTTCGGCGTGAACATCGTGCCGAACGGCGTGGCCATCGGCAGGCCGCCGCCGAATTCCTTGCCGCCGCGAACCGTGTGGCACGCGATACAGTCGCCGGCGCGGGCGAGGTACTCACCTTGTTTGATGAGCGCGGCTTTGTCGGCAGGCGTCGCCGCGATGGCGCCGCCCGAATGCAGGTTGTCGCCGCCCGACCAGAGGACGGCGCCGGCTGCGACGGCTGCCACCACGACAGCCGAGGAAAGTGCGAACAGGGACTTGCGTTTCATTGTGTTGTCGCTCCAGACGCCTTATTGCGGTTCGCTGCCGCACTTGAGCGGCATCTTCAACGAGCCAGCGGGCGCGGGCACCGGGTTGGCGGGTGCGGTTTGCGTAGAGAGCCATGCGGCGACGGCGGTCACGTCGTCGTCCGTCAGGCGCGAGGCGATCTGCTGCATGCAATCGGGCGCCTTCGCGTGACGCGTGCCCGACTTCCATGCGCCGACTTGCGCGCTGATGTAGTCCGAATGCAGGCCGACGAGACCCGGGATGGCCGGCTGCATGCCGGTCAGACCCTTGCCGTGGCAGGCCGCGCACGCGGGAATGTTCTTCGATGCATCGCCGTTCAGCACGAGCTGCTGGCCGCGCGCGAGCGTCGTGGCCGACACGTTCGACTTCACGGGCGTCGGATACGGCGGGCGCTGGTTCGAGAAGTACGTCGCGATCTGATGAAGGTAATCGTCCGAGAGATACGTGACGAGGTAGTTCATCGGCGGGTACTTGCGCCGCCCTTCGCGGAAATTCTGGAGCTGGTTGTACAGATAGTCGGCAGGCTTGCCGGCAAGACGCGGGAAGTAATCGTTGTCCGTGCCTTCACCGTGAACGCCGTGGCACGCGGTACAGCCTTGCACGCGCGCGGCCATCGTGTCCGGTGCGATCGGCTGGTTCTGCGCCTGCGCGGCGGAGCTGAAAACGCCAGCGCTGCCTACCAGAGCCGAGGCAAAAGCCATAGCGAGCAGCGGACGAAAAATGCGTCTTGAAAACACGCGACACTCCATGAAATTCGGGGACCTGCCGAGCTTCGTGCGGCTCGGTGCGAAGGTGGCGAACCACGGCCACGCAGGGGGCGGTGGGTGGCGGACCACGGCCACAGCGGCTCGACGAGCCTCTGATGCGACGCGGCATTCTATCATCGATGCATGATGATGACTATTTGACACAATCTCGCTCTAAGTCCCGCTGCAGCGCATTCGCGACAATATGCCGCGCGG
The DNA here is from genome assembly GCF_023631165.1 of Caballeronia sp. AZ1_KS37. NCBI lineage: Bacteria > Pseudomonadati > Pseudomonadota > Betaproteobacteria > Burkholderiales > Burkholderiaceae > Caballeronia > Caballeronia sp. AZ1_KS37. Next base: position 565,188 of record NZ_JALQDP010000001.1, read on the forward strand.
CTATTGACCACCCGCGACGAACTTCATAGGCGCGTGTGGTTCATTGCCTCTCGACAAATATTCGACTCGATGCGAGACGCCCGATCGACGTGCTTCATGCAGTTTCGGAAGCGTCCGGCAAAAATTCAAGGCGTTTCGCTCGTGTTCGATGCTGTGCTGCACCGTGGACCTTCATTCAGACTCCGCAAAATTCCTTCGATGACCTTCCCTTTAGCAATGCGCGTTCACGCCGCGCCGGGTTCCGCATGATGAACGACGATCCTCTCTCGCTCGCGCAGACGGCCTTCGCCGCGCTCGCCGATCTGGCCTTCGCCTGCGTACTCGGCGCGCTGCTGCTGAACGTGTGGCTGTCGCGCGAACAGGCGTTCGCGACCGTATCGCCCGCGCGGCGCGGCTGGCTGCGGGCGGCGCGCGGCGGTCCGATCGCAGCCATCGCGCTCGTTCTGTGCAACTTCGCTTCGTTGTGGCTGCAGGCGGCGGCGATGAGCGGCGCGCCGATCGTGCAGGCGGGCGGCGCGTTGTGGCTCGTCGCGACGGGCACGCACGCGGGCATCGGCTGGTCGGTGGCACTGGCGGGCAGCGTGCTGTTGCTGCTCGCGTCGGCGGGCGGCGGCGCGCTTTCCGGTACGCGGATCGGCATGGCGCTCGTTGCCGCGCTGATCGTCGCGGCGGGCAAATCGGCGATCGGCCATGCCGCCGATGCCGGCGCGTTCTCGCTCGCCGAAGCGGTTCAGACGCTGCATCTGCTCGCGACGGCGGCGTGGGGCGGCATTGTGATCGCGGGTGCGTTCGTGTTGCCGGCGCTCGATACATCGCTTGCGCGCGCATATCTGATCCGCACGGTCGCGCGCATGTCGCGAGCGGCGTCGGTCGCGGTCGCGTTCGTCGTGCTGACGGGCGTGTTCAACGCGTGGCGCGGCATCGGCGGATCGGCCGCGGTGCTGACCGCGAGCGCGTGGGGTCATGCGTTGATCGTGAAGATGCTGCTGGTTGCGGCGGCGCTCGCGTTCGGCGCGCTCAACCGCTGGTCGGCGTTGCCGCGCCTGTCGCGCTCGGCATCGACGATGGACGCGCATACGGTCATCAACGTGATGCGCGTCGAAGCGCTGATGATGGCGGGTGTCTTCGTGGCGGCGGCGGTGCTGTCGCACAGCGTGCCGGGTTCGTCGCTCGCGGGATGAAAACGGCGACGCGCGGCGTTACTCGTAGCCGAGCCTGTGACTGACGATCGGCGCGCAAAACAGCGCGACCGCGCAGCCGATGATCTTGCCCTGCAACTCGACGAACGCCGTATGCGAACCGCCGACGAAGATCACTTCGACCAGTTGCGGCAGGCAGAACACGACCGCCGCACCGATGAACCAGCGCGTCACGGCCGCGATGCGCCAGCCGCGCTGCGCCCCGATTCCCGCGGCCACCACGCGCGCCACGCCCAGCGCGACGAGCGAGCCGACCGCGAGCTGGGCACGGACGTATTCATCGGGAAGGACCTGCCACATGATTGTTCTCGCTTTTTTGGTGACTATCGGCAGCGTATGCGCAAGAAGCTCGCCAGTATGTACGAGAAAACGCAGATCGTGAAGCGCGGCCCGCGCGGGGCCGCATTCGCTCAGAACGTGTGCTCCGGCCCGGGAAAACTGCCGTCCTTCACCGCGCGCACATAGGCTTCGACGGCGGCGAAAATGTTCGGCTGACCCTGCATGAAATCCTTGACGAAGCGCGGCCGCTTGCCGTGAAAGATGCCGAGCATGTCGTGCAGCACGAGCACTTGTCCGGAACAGTCGACGCCCGCGCCGATGCCGATCGTCGGAATCGCGAGCGCTGCGGTCACTTCGCGCGCGAGCAACGTCGGCACGGCTTCGATCACGAGCAGTTGCGCGCCGGCTTCCTGCAGCGCGATGGCGTCGCGCTTCATCTGCTCGGCCGCCGCTTCGGACTTGCCCTGCACCTTGAAGCCGCCGAATGCGTGCACCGATTGCGGCGTGAGACCGACGTGCCCGCACACCGGAATCGAGCGCTCGACGAGAAAGCGCACGGTATCCGCGAGCCATTCGCCGCCTTCGATCTTCACCATCTGCGCGCCCGCGCGCATCAGTTGCACGGCGTTCGCATAGGCGTCTTCCTTCGAGCCGATGGTGCCGAACGGCATGTCCGCGACGATCAGCGCGCTGCGATTGCCGCGCGCGACCGACGCCGTGTGATACGCGATGTCCGCGAGCGTCACTGGCAGTGTCGTGTTGTGGCCTTGCAGCACATTGCCGAGCGAGTCGCCGATCAGCATGACATCGACGCCCGCGCGTTCGAGCAGCGCGCTGAAGCTCGCGTCGTAACACGTGAGCATCGCGATGCGCTCGCCGTTTTCGCGCATGGTCTGGAGCTTGGGGACGGTGATCGTCGCGCGATTCGTTTCCTGCAGATACGTCATGGTCGTTTCACTGAAGAGAGCGTGGCCGGGCTGCGAATTCAGACCGATACGCCTTTGACAAAGAATTCCTTGCGCCCGCGCATGGCGCCGATGCGCTCGATCAGAAGCGCGAGGTCGTCATCCGAGGCGAGCGGGTTCAGGTGCTCCGCGTTCACCGTGAGCAACGGCGTCGCGTCGTAGTGATAGAAGAAGTCGTTATAAGCATCGCAGAGCGCGCGCAGATACGAATCGGAAATTTGCAGCTCCATCGGCAGCGCGCGCTTCTGGATGCGCGAAAAAAGCACTTCCGGACTCGCCTGCAGATAGACGACGAGATCGGGTGCGGGCGCGCTCGCATGAATACGCGAGGCGATGTCCTTGTAGAGCTGGAACTCGTCGTCGGGCAGGGTGAGGCGCGCGAAGAGCTCGCTCTTCTGCGCGAGAAAGTCGGTCATCAGCGCGGCGCCGCTCGTGACGATATCGGCGGCTTCCTGCGTCTGCGATGCGCGCTGCAACGCGAAGCTCAACTGCGTGGCGAGCGCGTGCCGCGTGGTGTCGCGATAGAAGCGCTCGAGAAACGGATTGTCCTGCGGGCGCTCGAACAGCGTGCGCATCGACCACCGTTCGGCGAGCAGCGTCGCGAGCGTGGTCTTGCCGACGCCGATCGGCCCTTCGATCGCGATGTAACGATGCGGCGGCCGCAGTTGAGGCGCGGTGACGGTGAGTGGCGGAACGCTCATCGGCAGTCTGTCTTCGTGGAAGGGGAGTCGGTTGCGTTGGAGCCGCGCGGTTGCGTCGCGACCATGCACTGACACGTCGCGACTTTCTCGATGCGCTGATCGGCGACGCCGTCGATGAACGCATCGGCGCGACCGCGTTGAGGAAGGATGAGATCCGGCTCGAGCTCGACGAGCGGCACGAGCACGAAGGCGCGCTCGGTCATGCGCGGATGCGGCACGACGAGATCGGCTTCGTCGATGCTCGATGCGCCGTACAGCAGGATGTCGAGATCGAGCGTGCGCGGCGCATTGCGATACGGCCGCTCGCGCCCGAACTGCAACTCGATGTGATGACACAGGCGCAGCAGCGATCGCGCGGGCAGGCTCGTTTCGAGCTTGACGACGCAATTGAAGTAATCGTCGCCCGATGAATCGATCGGCGCGGTGCGATAGACGCTCGATTTCGCGAGCACGGTGATCGTGTGCTGCTGGGCGAGACACACGACTGCGTCTTTCAGGGTCTGGCGCGCATCGCCGAGATTCGCCCCCAGGCCCAGATAAGCAATCGTCATGGCAGAAGTCCTACGCGTGGGTCACAGCGGAAAGCGGGAGAACAGGATCGCTCTTCGCTACTGTAACCAAATCCGGCGTTACTCGTCGTCGGCGGCTTCGCGCCTGTTCGCCGCACTCGATACCGCGTCGTCATTGCCTGCCTGCGCGGCTTGCTCGTCCTGCGCGCCGGGTTCGCCCGAGCGACGCTTCGCGTTGCTGCGGCGCCGGCGCTTCTTCGGTGCGTTGCGATCCTTGCCGCCTTGCGACAGGAGTGCTTCGCGCTCGGCGTGATCGCCGTCGATGAAGTCGCTCCACCATTGGCCGATGGCCGCATCGAGCTCGCCCGATTCGCAACGCAACAGCAGGAAATCATACCCCGCTCTGAATCTTTGGTGTTCCAGCAGCTTCAGCGCGCTGCGGCCGCGTTTTTCCAGCCGATGCTGAAGACCCCAGATCTCGCGCATGTCGGACGAGTAGCGCTTGTGGATCGCGAGTTTCTCCGTCTGCATATCGAGGACATCGTCCATCGCGCGATGCAATGCGGGCACCGGATAGTCGCCGTTCGCGGTGTATTGCTGCCAGCGCGTCTGCACGTCGTGCCACAGGAGCGTCGCGAAGAGAAAGCCCGGCGACACGCCCTTGCCGGCGCGCACGCGCTCGTCGGTGCTGGTGAGCGCGAGCGTGACGAACTTCTCGCCGTGCGGCTGTTCGAGCACGACATCGAGCAGAGGCAACACGCCGTGATGCAGCCCTTCCTGACGCAGCCGCGTGAGACACGCGAGCGCATGGCCGGACAAGAGCAGCTTCAGCATCTCGTCGAAGAGACGCGCGGCCGGCACGTTGTTCATCAGGTCGGCGAGATCCTTGATCGGCGCGCGCGTGGCTTCGTCGATCTCGAAGCCGAGCTTCGCCGCGAAACGCACGACGCGCAGCATGCGTACCGGATCTTCGCGATAACGCGTGGCCGGATCGCCGATCATGCGCAACAGGCGCGCGCGGATGTCGGCCATGCCGTCGTGATAATCCAGCACCGTTTGCGTGGCCGGATCGTAGTACATCGCGTTGATGGTGAAGTCGCGGCGCGTGGCGTCTTCGTGCTGCTCGCCCCAGACGTTGTCGCGCAGCACGCGGCCGCTCGCATCGACGGCGTGCGTGCGCGCATCGAGCTCGCCGCGCTTGAGGCGTCGCGGCGGTTCGGCGGAAGGCTCCGGCGGCGCGTCCATGAGCGCGCGGAACGTCGATGTCTCGATGATCTCCTGCCCGAACTGCACATGCACGATCTGGAAGCGCCGGCCGATGATGCGCGCGCGGCGAAAGAGCTTCTGCACCTGATCGGGCGTGGCGTCGGTGGCGACGTCGAAGTCTTTCGGCGCGACGCCGAGCAGCAGGTCGCGCACCGCGCCGCCGACGATGAACGCGCGATGCCCGGCCTGCTGCAGGCCGTCGGTCACGCGTATCGCGTTCTTCGAGATCAGCGAAGGATCGATGCCGTGAATCTCCGACGACAGGATGACCGGCACGTTCGGATCGCGCTTCACGGGCGCGGCGGCTTTCTTGCGCGTGCTCTTGCGAGCGGGTTTCGGCGCGGCTTCGGAAGCAGCGGCGGGGATGTCGTGGCCTTCGTCGGCAGAGGCGGTTTCTTGCCCGAACAGCTTGCGGATGAGTTTTTTAATCACGAGTGTCGAACAGGTTCAGGATGCGCCAGCCTTTGGCTTGCGCGTGCGCGCGCAGGGTGTCGTCGGGATTGGTCGCGACCGGATCCGTGACGCGCTCGAGCAGCGGGATGTCGTTGTGCGAGTCGCTGTAGAAATAGCTGTGCTTGAAGTCGTCGAGCGTCTTGCCGAGCGTCGCGAGCCATTGCTCGACGCGCACGATCTTGCCTTCGCGATAACTCGGCGTGCCCATCGGCCGGCCGGTGAGCGCGCCGAGCGGATGATCGTCGACCGTTTCGACTTCGCAGGCGATCAGCGTTTCGATGCCGAAGGCTTCGGCGATCGGCGCGGTGATGAACGCGTTCGTCGCGGTGACGAGGCAGCAGAGATCGCCTTCGTCCTGATGCTCGCGCACGAGCGTGACGGCGGCCGGCACGATGCGCGGGTTGATCACTTCGCGCATGAATTGCGCGTGCCAGTCGGTGAGCTGTTCGCGCGAGTATTTTGCGAGCGGGGCCAGCATCGCGTGCAGATACGCGTTGATGTCGAGCACGCCCGCCTTGTAATCGGCGTAGAAGGCGTCGTTCTGACGCGCGAAGGATTCCGCCTCGACGATGCCGAGCTTCACCATGAAGCGGCCCCATTCGTGGTCGCTGTCGGTGGGAATGAGCGTGTGATCGAGATCAAAGAGGGCAAGGTTCATGGGAGCGCATTCTACTTGAAGCGGGTCGGATCGTTGTCCGGCGCGGCGGGGCCGGATTCGGGGCCGTTCGGATCGGCGGGCGTTTCTTCCGGCGCCGATACGGGAACGAGGGGCGCGGCCCGGCCGGTTTGCTGGAGCATCGTGCGCAGCAGCGCTCGCGTCACCGCGCGCTTTTGTTCCAGGGAGAAGCGGTCGAGTTCGTCGAGCAGGGCCATGAGGCTCGGCATGTCGCGGCGAAAGTGCGTGAGCAGATAGGCGGGCACGTCGTCGGCGAGCACGATGCCGCGTTCGCGCGCCGCGTGCTTCAGCACCGATGCCTTCGCTTCGTCGGAAAGCGGCTGAAGATGGAACACGAGGCCCCAGCCGAGCCGCGTGCGCAGGTCTTCGCGGACCGTGAGCGCGAGCGGCGCGTCGTTGCCGGTGGCCACGAGCGCGCTCGCCGGATATGCGCGCACTTCGTTGAAGAGATTGAAAAGGGCGATCTGCTGCGCGGGGGAAAGGCGGTCGCAATCGTCGACGGCGTAAAGCGTCACGCGCGGATCGAACCCGAATGCGTTGAGCGCGCTCTGCGGGCCGAGATAGCGCGCATGGCCGTTCGCCTCGTGCGTGAGCGCCTGCAGCAGGTGGCTGCGGCCGCTGCCCGGCTCGCCCCACACGTAGAACGTGCGGTCGGCGACCGGCCCGGCCGCGAGCGCGCCTTCGAGTTCGCGCAGCCGCGCGATCAGTTCGTGATTGCCGGCGGCGAAAAAGTTATCGAAGGTGGCGGGCGGCGGCGTGCCCAGATCGAGCGTCAGTTGGCGTTGCACGGGAGATCGGTATCGTCGGGCCTTGAGTCGGGCGAATCTTGAAAACTGCCGGATGAGCTGCGGGTATACGCGCAAAGCCGCGGCGGACGGCCTTGCGCGCCAATGGCTCGGGCGCTTCTGAGATTGTCTGCGATCTCGAAAAAAGCGCCTTCGCGGATTCTGGCGTGCGCGGGAAAATCCGGCTGGCCGACCGTCGACGGGTCATCATCGGGTAAAATCGCATTTTACCGACCTTCTTGCTCCTCCCTCCATGAATCAACCGAAATCCGCACCGGACGCCCAAGGTTTGTCGTATCGCGACGCGGGCGTGGACATCGACGCGGGCGACGCGCTCGTCGACCGGATCAAGCCGTTTGCCAAGAAAACGTTGCGCGACGGCGTGCTGGGCGGCATCGGCGGATTCGGCGCGCTCTTCGAGGTGCCGAAGAAGTACAAGGAGCCGGTGCTCGTATCGGGCACGGACGGCGTCGGCACGAAGCTGCGCCTCGCGTTCACGCTGAACCGGCATGACACGGTCGGCCAGGATCTCGTCGCGATGAGCGTCAACGACATTCTCGTGCAGGGCGCCGAGCCGCTCTTCTTCCTCGATTACTTCGCGTGCGGCAAGCTGGATGTCGACACCGCGGCGGACGTCGTGAAGGGCATCGCCACGGGCTGCGAGCTGGCGGGCTGCGCGCTGATCGGCGGCGAGACGGCGGAAATGCCGGGCATGTATCCGGACGGCGAATACGACCTCGCGGGCTTCGCGGTCGGCGCGGTGGAAAAGAGCAAGATCATCGACGGCAGCACGATCAAGCCGGGCGATGTCGTGCTGGGCCTGGCATCGAGCGGCATCCACTCGAACGGTTATTCGCTGGTGCGCAAGATCATCGAGCGCGCGAATCCGGATCTCAACGCCGATTTCGACGGCCGAACGCTTGCCGACGCGCTGATGGCGCCCACGCGCATCTACGTGAAGCCGCTCTTGTCGGCGATGCAAAGCGTCACGGTGAAGGGCATGGCGCATATCACAGGCGGCGGTCTCGTCGAGAATATTCCGCGCGTGCTGCGCGATGGGCTGACGGCGGAGCTGGATCATCGCGCGTGGCCGCTGCCGCCGCTGTTCGCGTGGCTGCAGAAGCACGGCGGCGTCGCGGATGCGGAGATGCATCGCGTGTTCAACTGCGGTATCGGCATGGCGGTGATCGTTGCGGCGGAAGATGCCGATGCGGCAACCGGCCTGTTGTCGGGCGCGGGCGAGCAGGTGTGGAAGATCGGCGTCGTGCGCGAGAGCAAGGAAGGTGAGGCGCAGACGGTGGTGGTTTGATAGTGCCGTTGTCGCGCTGATAAGAAAGACCCTCGCGGAGTGCGAGGGTTTTTTGTTTGGGGATTACATCGGCCGCATGTAAGGCGACCGAATTTGCTGCGGATTCGGCCCCAGTTGCGTGAGGAGGAAGTCCATAGCTGTCTTGTTATAGGCCGGTCTTGGATCGACGTGCGAAACGCCGTTGGGCAGGTAAGGCGGGCGCAATCCGGGTGTAAGCAACTCGCCCTTGTACAACGCGCCGTTGTATTCGACGATCCAGTTCGCGCTCTCCGTGAGCAGCCCGATAGAGGTCCCCTGCACCCACATGTAGCGATGGCCGCCAAACGATTGGATTTTTCGCTTGTACCACACGCTCAATTGATCGAGCGTGCGTGGGTCGCTGTATTTTTCGGATAGATCGACCCGAAGGAACGTCGTAAGCGCCTCGTAGCGCGGCACGTACATCTTCGAGCCAGGTGGCATCAACGCTGTATCGCCGGACGGAAACGACGGCCGCGGCATCAGGAGCGTTAAAGTGTCCTTCCTGCCTTGGAAGCTTTCGGTCGCGGCCGTGACTGTCTGACATTGGCAAGCCCGTGGCGCAGTGGCGCCGCTCAGCGAAGCCTTTTGATACTGAGCTTATAGAACGATCGTGTGCAAAATTTCAGTATGACTTTTCAGACTTTCGAAGTTTTCCTAATCGCTGCTACCGCCCGCTCCGTCGCGTCCCCCGCGCAGCACTCCACCACGACTCGCTCCGGCATCGCGCGCAGCCACGTCAACTGCCGCTTGCACAACTGCCGCGTCGCGAAAACGCCCTTGTCGCGCATCTCGTCGTAACCCGTCGCGCCGTCGAGATAGTCCCACGCTTGCCGATAGCCGACACAGCGCATCGACGGCATCGAAAGATCCAGATCGCCGCGCGCACGCAACGCGCGCACTTCGTCGATGAAGCCGTGCGCGAGCATCGCATCGAAACGTGCGGCGATGCGCGCATGCAGCACCGCGCGATCCGACGGCTCCAGCGCGACCGGCACGAAGCGATACGGCGCATCCGCATCCTGAACGCGCGGCGCGGCGAGCAGCGCGGACATCGGCTGGCCGGACAGCATGAAGATTTCGAGCGCGCGCTGGATGCGCTGGGAGTCGTTCGGCGCAAGCCGCGCGGCGGTTTGCGGATCGACCGCCGCGAGCCGCGCATGCAGCGCGGGCCAGCCATCGCGGGCGGCGTCGGCGTCGAGGGCGGCGCGCACGTCGGCATCGGCGGTCGGCAGATCGTTCAGACCTTGCGTCAGCGCCTTGTAGTACAGCATCGTCCCGCCGACCAGCAACGGCACGTTGCCGCGCGCGACGATCTCGCCGACGAGCCGCAGCGCATCCGCACGAAACTGCGCGGCGGAATACGTTTCGGCGGGATCGATGATATCGATCAGATGATGCGGCGCCGCCGCGCGCTCCTCGGCGTTCGGCTTGGCCGTGCCGATATCCATCTCGCGATAGACGAGCGCCGAATCCACGCTGACGATTTCCACCGGATGCAGCGCCGCGAACGCCAGCGCGGCCGCGGTCTTTCCCGACGCCGTCGGCCCGAGAAGACACGCAACAGGCAAGGCGGAAGCGCTCATTGTCCGCGCATGAAGAGTCGGTCGAGATCGGCGAGCGTGAGCTGATACCACGTCGGACGGCCGTGATTGCACTGATCGGCGCGCTCGGTCGCTTCCATCTGGCGCAGGAGCGCGTTCATCTCGTCGAGCGTGAGCCGGCGATTCGCGCGCACCGCGTTATGACACGCGAGCGTGCCGAGCAATTCGTGCTGACGTTCGGTGAGCACGCGCGAGCCGCCATACGCGTGCAGATCGGCGAGCACGGCGCGCGCGAGCGATTGCAGGTCGGCGTCCTTCAGCAACGCGGGCACGGCGCGGATCGCGATCGACGTCGGCGACAACACCGCGAGATCGAAGCCGAGCGCATCGAGCGTCGCGCGCTCTTCCTCGACGATGCCGATCTCGACCGGCTCCGCTGTCATCGACACGGGAATCAGCAGGGGCTGCACCGCGATCGCGCGATCGGCGAGCGCGTGCTTGAATTGCTCGTAAAGAATGCGCTCGTGCGCGGCATGCATGTCGACGATCACGAGGCCGCGCGCGTTCTGCGCCAAAACATAGATGCCGTGAATCTGGCCGACGGCGAAACCGAGCGGCTGTTCATCGGCGTGATCGAGCGCACTGTCCGCACTGTCACTGGCGATCAGCGGCGCGGGAGGGCGCTCGTTCATCGTCGGATACGGCGTGTCGATGGTCGTCGTCGCGCCTGACGTACCCGCGCCGATGTCCTTGCGACCGAACAGCGCGTCGTAAAGCGCGAGCGGCTGCGCGACGGGCAGCGTGCCCTGCGTCATGCGCGACTGGCGCATCCAGTTCGTGCCGTTCTCGCTTTTCAGCGTGAGCGAATCCGGCGTGCCGGCGAAAGGCTTTGCGCTGAACGAAGCCGGGCCGGTCGGCTGCAATTGCGCCGCGTGTCCGCCCGCCGTCGTTTCCGGCGACGCGCCCGCATGCCGCGCCAGCGCGCGCTGCACGGCGTGAAAGACGTATTGATGAATCGAGCGCGAATCGCGAAAGCGCACTTCGATCTTCGACGGATGCACGTTCACATCGACGGATTCGGGCGGCAAATCGAGAAACAGCACGTACGCCGGATAGCGATTGCCGTGCAGCACATCTTCATACGCGGCGCGCACGGCGTGCGTGAGCAGCTTGTCGCGCACGAAGCGGCCGTTCACGAAGAAATATTGCTGATCGGCGCGCCCGCGGCTCGCGGTCGGCAAACCGGCGCAGCCGTAGACCGCAAGCGGCCCGGCGCGTTCGTCGAGCGGCAGATGCGCGGTTTCGAACACCTCGCCGAGAATCTTCGCGACGCGCGTCTGCGGATCGCTCGCGTTCCAGTGCTCGACGGCTTTGCCGTTGTGCATCACTGAAATCGCGACGTCGGGCCGTGCGAGCGCCGTGCGGCGAATCACGTCGAGGCAATGCCCGAGCTCGGTCTGCTCGCTCTTCAGGAATTTGCGGCGCGCGGGCGTGTTGAAATACAGCTCGCGCACTTCCATTGTCGTGCCGACGGTGCCCGCGGCGGGCGAGATGGCGCCGGTTTGCGCGTCGATGCGCGTCGCGTGCGGGCAGCTTTCGGTGCGGCTCGTGATGAACAGTTCCGCAACCGACGCGATCGACGCAATCGCCTCGCCGCGAAACCCGAGCGTCGCGACGGCTTCGAGTTCCGCGAGCGAGCGGATCTTGCTGGTCGCGTGGCGCATCAGCGCGAGCGGAAGCTCGTTCGGCGGAATGCCGCAGCCGTCGTCGGCGATCACGATGCGTTTCACGCCGCCTTCGTCGAGCGTGATGCGCAGTGTCGTCGCGCCGGCGTCGAGTGCGTTTTCCAGCAGTTCCTTGACGACCGACGCAGGCCGCTCCACCACTTCGCCAGCGGCAATCTGGCTGATGAGCTGATCGGGCAGCGGGGCGATGGCGCGCGGACGGCGCCCGGCATCGGCTGTCGAAGCGCCAGCGGAGGTTTCGTTTAGGTCGGACATGGCGAAATTATAACGATTCGCAACGTTCGGGCTTCGGGTGGCCGGCTGCATCGGTCCGGGCGCGCACGTATCCAAGAGCGCGGGCCAGAGCGGGACTTTCTTGCGCCGCAATTTATTTGCATTACTGAGTTTTTTTCGGGTCCACGCGTACAATGCATTACGCCGCCGCAAGAGAGTTCTGCCGGGCCGCGCGCAATCAATCCGTCGATCTCACTCACGCAATATTTCGCTCGCACCGCCAATTTGTTTGCCATCGAGGCGGCGATTCCTGCTGAGTATGAATTCGTTTGTGTTTCGAATGCCGCGTTCGCGAGCGTTGAATCGGGTAATCGTCACGGCCTAATGATCATTTCGGGCATTAATTGTTTAAGAGTTTTCGTATGGCCGCGACGATTTTGATCATGCCGGTTATCCGCAAATGCGGAGCGATTCAGCCACGGGATTCCGCCGGAGGCCAAATGTATTGGGTAATGTTTTCGAAACTTCAGAAAAAGGATAATTCATGTCCCGTATCGCTTCAGAAAAAAAGAAACCGACTGGAAATCATGCCGTGACCGAAGCGCCGCCGACGAAAGGCCAGCAGGCAGGCGCGCATTCCAGTCATAAGAACGCGGAAGCAAAAACTCAGAAAAGTCGTGTGGCGGCAAACGGTAAAAGCGGAAACAACTTTCCGAATGTGCTCGTGCATGGGTTTTGCGGTTGGGGTCGCGAAACGCTGACGAGCAAGATTTATCACTATTTCGGCGGCACAGGCGATATTCAGGAATATCTCAATAATAGGGGTTACCAGACTTTCACCGCTGCGGTCGGACCGTTATCCAGTAACTGGGACCGGGCCTGCGAGCTTTATTATTTCTTGAAGGGCGGCGTGGTGGATTACGGCGCGGTGCATTCGGCGCGTTACGGCCACGAACGTTATGGACGTTCGTACCCCGGCGTATTTCCCGAATGGAGCGAACAACACAAGGTTCATCTGATCGGACACAGCATGGGCGGTCCGACCATCCGCACTCTCGTGCAATTGCTGGAACATGGCGATCCGGATGAAATTGCCTTCGCGCCGAGTTCGCGAGAAGCCGGCACCTCCGAACTCTTCAAGGGCGGCAAGCAATGGGTACATAGCATCACGTCCATCGCTGGCGTCAACAACGGCACCCCGGTCGCAGACGATCTCGGCGAGCCGATGTCCGACCTGCTATTGAGCCTGGCGAGCCTGTGCGGCGCCGATAACCGCGATCTGCTTTTCGACTTCGACTTGAAGCAGTGGGGCATCCACCGCGAGAAGGGCGAGGATCTGGTCGAATACGCCAAAAAGATCATGCTCAGCAAGGCCTGGAAGACGACTGACAGCGCAATCTACGATCTTTCCTTCGCCGCGGCCCGACTGCAGAATATCTGGGTAAAGACGTCGCCGCACACTTATTACGCTTCGTATTGCGCCGATGGAACGGTGCCCGGCCTCGCCGACACGCGTGTTCCGATGTCGAACATGAACCCGTTGCTCCTCGGCGGCGGCGCGGCGCTCGGCCTCAATGAAAGGGATCTTGCGGGCGGATTCCTGAACTGGCGTCCCAATGACGGTTGCGTCCCAGTTCCGTCGGCGCAGTACCCGATCGGGCACGCGCACGAGTTCGTCGGGGACAACCCCGCTCATCCGCCGAAGAAGGGCGTCTGGTACGTTCATCCTCCGATCGCCGGCGTGGATCATATCGGCATCGTGCAGCCGGTCGGCAGCACGACGCTCGAGTGGCTGGAGGAATTTTTTGGGAAAATCGCGGCCTATAACAAGGCGCTGCCAATTTAGCGACCCGGCCGGAGCCTGATCTTTCCTGTGGGGCTTTCGGGCGCCGGGTTGCGCGCGCTTCCGGGTGAACATTCGTGTGAGCGAGCCCGGCGCCGCGCCACTTCGGTATCATGGCGCGACTCCCGCATTTGTTGCCGATGCGCCGCTTTTCCGGCGCCGGCTTACTTTTTGAGGAAAGATTTTTGGACACGTTGCTGCAATTCCTGGGACTCATCCTTCACATCGACAAGTCGCTCGGTGTCTTCATCCAGAATTACGGCGCCTGGGTGTACGCGGTGTTGTTCCTGATCGTGTTCTGCGAAACCGGGCTCGTCGTGTTTCCGTTCCTGCCGGGCGATTCGCTGCTGTTCATCGGCGGCGCGTTCGCCGCGTCGCACGAAATGGATCTCTTCGCGCTGATCGCGCTCCTGCTCATCGCGGCCGTGACCGGCAACACGGTGAATTACTGGATCGGCCGCGCCATCGGGCCGAAAGTTTTCGATACGAACATTCCCGTGCTCGAGCGCTTTCTGGACCGCGCCGCGCTGCAGAAAACCCACAACTTCTACGAGAAGCACGGCGGCAAGACGATCGTGATCGCGCGTTTCGTGCCGGTGGTGCGGACGTTCGCGCCGTTCGTCGCGGGCGTGTCGTCGATGAGTCACGGGCGCTTCCAGCTCTTCAATATTCTGGGCGCGCTCATCTGGGTGCTGTTGCTCGTGTTGCTCGGCTATTTCTTCGGCAATATTCCGTTCATCAAGCAGTATCTGAACGTGATCGTGCTGGTGGGGATCGGCGCGGCCATCGTGCCGGTGGCGATCGGCGCGCTATGGAAGATGAGCCGTCGCAATTCGAAGGCTTGAGGAAGAGCGGGATGCGCGAGGCCGTCGGATGCCGGCCTCGCTCACGCCGCGAAACCGCTTAACGGCGCCGGAACAGGCGGATCACGAAAAGCAGCACGACCGCGCCGATCACCGCGGTGATCAGCGTGCCGAGGATGCCGCCGCCGAATGAGATGCCGAGCGTGCTGAAGAGCCATCCGCCGATCACGCCGCCGACGATGCCGACGAGAATGTCGACGATCACGCCGAAGCCGCTGCCGTTCATGATGAGGCCGGCGAGCCAGCCCGCCACGCCGCCGATGATGAGGCTGAGGATGATTCCGTGTTGCATGATTTGCATGCGTTGAGACTCCAGTCGAATTGAGAGATGCGGGACGCAGGCGGGACCTGCAATCGGGCGCGGGCAATGTAGCGGAAATGACCGTGGCGGGGGATTGTCAACTGTCAAGGATTGTCGATGCAGCGTCGGCAAACAGCGCGGACGACAGATGACACATGGCCGGGGCAAAATACGTCAAAAATTTGGATTGCCAAAAGGTTCGGTCGGCGCTTGGGCGAAGTGTGTCGTTTAGGTCACTGAGGCGAATTTGTATCTGTAATGTTTTATGCTGGCGGAATTGGTTGAAAAAGTTCAAGACGACAAGCATGAGAAAGCTGGTGGTGATGCACAAGGAAGGTTTCGGATCGGGCCCGCGCGGGGCGATCGCGGGCGTGGCGCTCGCAGCGGGGTTGGCTGCCGGATTGACGGGATGTTCATCGACGCCGCGCGAGCCCGCGCCGATCGTCGAAAGTTCCGCGCTGAGCGCGCCGCCGGTGGTGCAGAGCGGGTCGCCGATCGTGACGCCCGCGCCAGTCGTGCCGCTCGGGCCGACGACACCCGCGCCCGTCGAACCGGGCTTTTATCGCGTTAAGCCGGGCGACACGCTTTACGGCATTTCGCGCACCTTCAAGCAGAAGCCCGCTGATCTGGCCAAGTGGAACACGTTGCCGGAAAGCAGGCAGGTGAACGTCGGGCAGGTGTTGCGCGTGATGCCGCCGGGTGCGTCGTCAACGACGGTGAGTTCGGCGACCGCCGGATCGAAGATGGCGCAGCCGCCGCTTCTGCCGACGCCGGAGAAATCTGTGGCGCAGAAGCCAGCGGCGGAAAAGCCCGCCGCTGCGGCCAGCGAAGAACATCCATCCGCAGTCACCGCGACTGCATCCAAGGGCACCTTCGTCTGGCCCGCGCACGGCGACGTCGTGCGCAAGTTCGGCGCGAGCGGCAACAAGGGCATCGACATCGAAGGCAAGGTCGGGCAGCCAGTCAAGGCAGCGGCGTCGGGCAAGGTCGTGTATGCGGGAAGCGGCTTGCGTTCCTACGGGCGCATGATCATCGTCAAGCACGGCAACGATTATCTGACCGCCTACGCGTACAACGAGAAGCTGCTCGTGAAGGAAGGCGATTCCGTCAAGCAGGGCGCGACCATCGCCGACATGGGCACCGGCCCGGGCGGCACGCCCGCGCTGCATTTCGAAGTGAGAAAGTCGGGCACCGCGGTCGATCCGATGCCGTTGCTCGGCGCGGCCGGCGGCTGATTCCTGGCCGGGCGGGAAGGGAGCCGAAAGGTGAAGAAGATCATGATCGCCGCGCTGACCGCGGCGTCGCTGACGTCGCTGCTTTCCGGCTGCGAGCAGCAGCAGAGCGAGGAAGCGTTGAACAAGCTCAAGGCATTTTTCAATGCAGTGAAGCCGGACAACTTGCTGCTCAAGAACCTGCAGCCCGGCGTGACGACCGAGGCGCAGATCCGCGACCAAATGGGCGAACCCGAGACGGAGCGCACGTTCACCGACGGAAGCAAGCGCCTCGAATATCCGCGCGGCCCGGCGGGCACGAACACCTACATGGTCGATCTCGACCCCCGCGGGCATTTCGTTTCCGTGACGCAGATGCTGACCGCCGAGAACTTCGCGAAAGTGCGCCTCGGCATGACGATGGACGAAGTGCGCAGACTGCTCGGCAAGCCGACCGAAATCGCAGAGTATCGGCTGAAGAAGGAGCGCGTCTGGAGCTGGCACTGGCTCGAAGACGGCGTGAATCAGGACGCCATGTTCAACGTGCACTTCGGACCGGATGGCACCGTGGTGACGACGTCGCGTTCCGAAGCGATCCGCGGCGGTCAACGCTGATTCCGGGCATGACGACGATGAGTGATTCGGTGACATACGACACGCGCCTTCGCCTGATGGACGAAGCGTCGCGCTATCGCGATCAGGCGTCGCGCCAGGCCGGCGCAAAGCAGCTTGTGCTCTGGGATTGCGGGCGCGGGCATCGCTGGGACAAGACGCTCGACATCGCGCAGAACGTGCGCTGCATGAATTGCGCGACCGAGCGGCGCGAATTGGAGACGAAGCGTCTGCAGGACATCGCGCAAGCGCGCGGCGGCGCGCTGCTTTCGCACCGCTATGTCGATGCCGCGACGCCCTTGAGCTGGCGATGCGCGTACGGTCACGTTTGGGATGCGACTCCCGATGCGGTGTCGCGCCATTGGTGCAGCGAGTGCGCGCGCACCGTGTTCGCGGCCGTCCGCTGACCGATCCAACGGCATCAAAGAAAAAGCCGGCGAATGCCGGCTTTTGAGCTTCTTTGTCGGGGCGCTGGCCTCTTTCGCCTGCGACTCGTCGCGCCGTTGGCAAAAACTCGCGCTTTGCTTTTTTATTCTTGCGCTTTGCTTTTACCCACGACCTGATCGAGTGCCGCCCATCCTGTTTGTCGGTCTCTCAGCGCGTTTTGCTGCTGCCCCCCGTGCGCTGGAAAAAGTATTGCAAATGGCCATTCCTAAGAATGTACGCTCGCAAACACATTCGCAAATTGATAAGCATCTGCGGGGAAGTCCCGATCCGCGAAGCGATCTTCAGTCGGCCGACGACACCGTTTCCACACGCCCGATACCCGAACGCATGTTCGCCGCGACGAGCGATTGCGTGACCATGCGCGCTTCCGCCTGCGCGATGTGCTCGAGCGTCGCTTCTTCCAGTTGCGCCGCGAAAACGGCGAGCGCCGTGCACAGACGTGCGTGCTGACCGGCATCGAGCGTCCAGACGCCTTCGTCCGAATGACGCGCGTCCAGTTCGACGAGCGCTTCGTGCGCGAGCGTGATGTCGTGGTCGCATTCCGCCGCGTGGCCCAACTGGCACAACTCTTCCGCGACCAACATGTGACGGCATAGCGTCATGAAGAGCGGCTGCGATCCGTGTCCGCGATGAAACGCGTCGAGCGCCACATAGCAGCGCAGCAGCATCGCGTCGATCATCGGTTCGCGGGCGGCGCGGCTGTAGGTCAGCGCGCGCAGAAGCGGCGACATCGCGGGACGGGCGGATTTCATGTTCGTCGATTTCTTCTTCACGGCAGAGCTCCCGAAAAAGGTGTTCGCTTAACGCCGGTGCTGTCTGTCGCGCCGGGACGCGGAATGCGTTGGATGCGTTTGACGTTGGAAGCATCATCGCACCGGAAAATTAGCTGTGTCTTAAGGCGCGTAACCGCCGGATGCCTGCCAGCTATAACGCCGCGCGACGACGGCGGTGGACGCATGTGCTGTGACATTTGTAAGTAAAAGTCGCAAGAGGCCGCCGTGCGATGTGGCCTAGGGTGAATACATATGTTGCGTTAATTTTGTCGATGGCAACATATGTATCATTCCACTCTCAAAGAGGACGTCATGAAATTTGCGTCGTTGCTCACATCGACTGTCGCGTTATCTCTGGTTGCGGGCGCAAGCTACGGCCAATCCACGATTGCCAAGGTCCAGAGCGCCAATCTCATCGCGATCGGGCATCGCGAGACGTCGGTGCCGTTTTCGTACGTCGATGCGAACAACGACGTCATCGGCTTTTCGCAGGACTTGTGCAACAAGGTGATCGATGCGGTCAAGGCGAAAACGAAGCATCCGGATCTACGCGTGCGCTTCATTCCGGTGACATCGCAGAATCGGATTTCGCTCGTGCAGAACGGCACGGTCGATCTCGAATGCGGCGTGACGACGAATCTCACGTCGCGGCAGAATCAGGTTGCGTTTTCGGACACGTTCTTCGTCGCGACGACGCGTCTGCTGACGAAAAAGGATTCCGGCATCAAGGACTTTCCCGATCTCGCGGGCAAGACCGTCGTGACGAATCAGGGCACGACGTCCGAGCGCATTCTTCGCAAGATGAACGAAGAGAAGAAGATGAACATGAGCATCATCAGCGCGAAGGATTACGGCGAAGGGCGCGCGACGCTCGAAACCGGCCGCGCGGTGGCCTACATGATGGACGACGTGCTGCTCGCCGGCACGCGCTCGCTGACGGCGAAGCCGTCGGACTGGGTGCTCGTCGGCACGCCGCAGTCGTCGGAGGCGTACGGCTTCATGATGCGTCGCGACGATCCCGAGTTCAAAAAGCTCGTCGACGACGCCATGAGTCAGGTGATGAAAAGCCCCGAGATCAAGACGATGTACGACAAGTGGTTCATGAAGCCGGTGCCGCCGAAGAACATCAACTTCGATTTTCCGATGAGCGAAGCGATGCAGAAGCTCTACGCCGAACCGAACGACAAGGCGTTCGAATAGCGCGACGGCGCGCGCGTCATTCCGCGAAGGGCAGATCCGTCTGCCCTTCGGCGCGCATCGCGAACGTGTTGAGGGTCATCGCGACGAGCGCGTAATAGCCCAGCAAGCCGACGAGATTCACGACGACCGTGTGCCCGAAGCGCGCGACGGCGGCGTCGTAGGTCGCATCGCTCACGCGCTTCGTGTCGTAGAGTTCGCTGGCGAAATCGAAGATGAGCTTGTCGTCGGCATCGGCGAATGTCGGCGTCTTTCCCGTGCGCAGCGCTTCGGCGAGATCGGCGGGCAGGCCGGCATCGAGCGCGATCGGATGATGAATGTGCCATTCCGCCTGCGAGCGCCAGCGCGCCGCGGTGACGAGAATCGCAAGCTCGGAAAGGCGCAGCGGCAGGCCGGTCTCGTAGCGGCAGAACGCGCCGAGTTTTTGCGCGTGCTGCGCGAGTTCCGGGCTGAAGATCCAACCGAGAAACGGCCCGTTGAGATTGCCGCGCGGTCCGCTCAGGATGTCCTGCAACACGGCTTTTTGCGCATCGGAAGCGTGCGCGATGTCGAAATCGGGAAGTCGCTTCTTCATGTTTGTTCTCACTGGATGACGGAAAGCGCGCCATCGATTGCATCGGAGAGCCGCTCGACGATCGTCTCGATTTGCGCGCTTGTCGTGATGAACGGCGGCGCGATGAGTACGTGATCGCCGATGCGGCCGTCGACGGTGCCGCCCATCGGATACACCATGAGGCCGCGCTTCATCGCCTCGCTCTTGATGACCGCGTGCAGCCTGTGCTTCGGATCGAACGGCATCTTGCCCGCGCGATCCTGAACCAGTTCGACGCCGGTGAACAGGCCGCGGCCGCGCACATCGCCGATGAACGGATGATCCGCATGCCGCTCGCGCAGCAACGCGCGCAGTTGTTCGCCGCGCGCCCTCACGTTGTCGAGCAGTTTCTCTTCGGCGATGACTTTCTGCACTTCGAGCGCCGCGGCGCACGCCGTCGCGTGACCGATATACGTGTGGCCGTGCTGAAAGAAGCCCGAGCCGCCGACGATCGTATCGAAGATCGCGTTGCTGACGAGCGTCGCGCCGATCGGCTGATAGCCCGCGCCGAGACCCTTCGCGATCGCGAGAATATCGGGCGACACGCCGTCTTCCTCGCACGCGAACAGATGACCGGTGCGGCCCATGCCCGACATCACTTCGTCGAGGATCAGCAGCACGCCGTATTTGTCGCAGACCGCGCGGATCTTGCGGAAGTATTCGCGCACAGGCGGCACCGCGCCCGCCGTCGCGCCGACGACCGTTTCCGCGACGAACGCCGCCACCGATTCGGCTCCGAGTTCGAGAATCTTCGCTTCGAGTTCATCGGCGAGACGTTGCGCGAAGGCTTCGTCGGTTTCGCCCGCCCGCTGTTCGCGATACGCGAAGCAGGGCGTGACGTGATGCGCTTCGATCAGCATCGGCAGGAAGGGCTCGCGCCGCCACGCGTTGCCGCCGATCGCGAGCGCGCCGAGCGTGTTGCCGTGATAGCTCTGCCGGCGCGCGACGAAATGCCGGCGCGCGGGTTCGCCTTTCTCGACGAAATACTGGCGCGCGAGCTTGAGCGCGGCTTCCATCGCTTCGGAGCCGCCGGACACGAAGTAGACGTGGCCGAGATTTTTCGGCGCGGCATCGATGAGCCGGTCGGCGAGTTCTTCGGCGGGCTCGGTCGTGAAGAACGACGTGTGCGCGTACGGCAACTGCTGCACTTGCCGCTGGATGGCTTCGATCACGCGCGGATGGCTGTGTCCGAGACACGAGACGGCTGCGCCGCCGCATGCGTCGATGTAGCGTTTGCCGGTCGAATCGACGATCTCGATGCCGTCGCCGCGGACGGCGACCGGAAGCGTGGCGCGCGGCGCGCGATGAAATACCGTGGTCATGGTGCCTGCCTTTCGAATGCGGAATGCGCGTGCAACACGCGATGTGGCATTCTAGCGTGATAACAACATATGTTGTCAATATCGCGTGTGACGCAACGCTCGGCCGATTAGCTCGCCGCGTAGGCGCCGTGCGCGTGCAGCGCGGCTTCGGCCTGTTCGAGATGGGCGACGGCGTCCTTGCCTTCGAGCGCGAGCAGATGCGCGACGAGCATCTCCGCCAGCGCCGACGCCGCGACGAGCGACGGAAAGAACGACGGCGATTCGTGCGCGAAGATCAGCGTGTGATCGGCGTTCAGCGCGATGGGCGACACGGCGCTGTCAGTGAGCGCGATGAGTTTCGCGCCGCGCTCGATCGCCGCCTGCGCGACGCGCACGGCTTCGACGGAATACGGCGCAAAGCTGACGACGACCACCGCGTGCTTTTTCTCGATGCCGCGCAGTTGCATTTCGAGCGTGCCCGCTTCGCCGCTGATCAAACTCACCGACGGCCGAAACAGGCGATATCCATAAAGCAGGCCGAACGCGACGGGATAGCACGACCGAAAGCCCGCGACGTGCACATGCGGCGCTTTCTTGAGCGTCTTCGCCGTATCGACGACGCTCTGCGCGTTTTGCGCGAGCGTGAGTTCGAGATTGTGCGATTGCGCGTGTGCGAGATCGCGGCTCAGGTGATTGTCGGCGCCGCCTTTGACGAGCGAACGGGCGCGCGTCGTCAGCGGCTCGGGGCGCGTGCGTACGCGGCTCACGAAGATTTCGCGCAACTCGTTCCAGCCGGGGAAGCCGAGTTGCTGGGAGAGACGGACCATCGCGGCGGGCTGGACCTTGGCGCGCTCGGCGACCTTGCGCATCGAGAGGACGGCGACTTCGTCGGGATAGTCGAGAAGGAAGGCGGCGCCGGCCTGGAATTGCGGGCTCAGATCGGGGAAGCGGTCGCGGATCGTCGCCGCGAGTTGGTCGAAGGTGGGCACGTTCTGGATGCTTGAGGAAGCGGACGCGCTATTTAAGCATGAGCGCGACGTGGAGAGCGGTCGCGCGCAGAAAACAAAAAAGCCGCTGTCCTTGTGGAACAGCGGCTTTTTCTTGAAGCTGGTGGCGAATCAGGGACTCGAACCCCGGACCTGCGGATTATGATTCCGTCGCTCTAACCGACTGAGCTAATTCGCCGAAAGAAGACGAGATTATGGCGAGCGTCGAAGCGGGTGTCAACCCCTTCTGCGCGATTTATTTAACAAATCGCGCAGAAGCCCGTCGATTAATCCTCGTGATACACATTCGACTTGCGCGTGTCCTTCACGAACAGCATGCCGATCACGAAGGTGATCAACGCGATCACGATCGGATACCACAAGCCCGAGTAGATATCGCCCTTCGCGGCGACGATCGCGAACGCGGTCGCCGGCAGGAAGCCGCCGAACCAGCCATTGCCGATGTGATACGGCAGCGACATCGACGTATAGCGGATGCGCGCCGGGAACATCTCGACCAGCATCGCCGCGATCGGGCCGTAGACCATCGTCACGAAGATCACGAGGATCGTCAGCACCACGATCGCCATCGGCCAGTTGATCAGCGCCGGATCGGCCTTTGCCGGATAACCCGCGCTCTTCAGCGTGCCGGCGAGCGTCTTGTCGAACGCCGCGCCTTGCGTCTTCGCGTCGGCGGCCTTGCCGTCGTACGTGTTCACCACCGTTTCGCCGACCTTGATCTGCGCCTGCGTGCCCGCCGGCGCCGCCACGTTCTCATAGTTGAGACCGGCCTTCGACAGCGCGCTCTTCGCGATATCGCACGAGCTCGTGAACTTCGCCGTGCCCACCGGATTGAACTGGAACGAGCACTCGCCCGGATCGGCGATGACGACGATCGGCGACTTCTGCGTCGCGGCTTCGAGCGTCGGATTCGTGTAGTGCGCGAGCGCCTTGAAGAGCGGGAAGAAGGAGAGCGCGGCAATCAGGCAGCCCGCCATGATGATCGGCTTGCGGCCGATACGATCCGACAGCGACCCGAAGAACACGAAGAATGGCGTACCGATCAGCAGCGCCACCGCGACCATGATGTTCGCGCTGGTGCCATCGACCTTGAGCGTCTGCGTGAGGAAGAAGAGCGAGTAGAACTGGCCCGTGTACCACACGACCGCCTGTCCCGCCGTCAGACCGAAGAGCGCGAGCAGCACGATCTTCAGGTTCTTCCACTCGCCGAACGCTTCCTTGAGCGGCGCCTTCGAGGTCTTGCCTTCCGCCTTGATGCGCTCGAACACCGGCGATTCATGCAGTTTCATCCGAATCCACACCGAGATCGCGAGCAGCAGGATCGATACGAGGAACGGAATGCGCCAGCCCCAAGCGCCGAACTGCTCTTCGCCCATGATCGTGCGGACCGCGAGAATCACGATCAGCGAGATGAAGAGGCCGAGCGTCGCCGTGGTCTGGATCCACGCCGTCCACGCGCCGCGCTTGTTCGACGGCGCATGTTCCGCGACATACGTCGCCGCGCCGCCGTATTCGCCGCCGAGCGCGAGGCCTTGCAACAACCGCATTGCGATGAAGATGATCGGCGCCGCGATGCCTATGGTCGCGTATCCCGGCAGGAAGCCGATCAGGAACGTCGACAGACCCATGATGACGATCGTCACGAGGAACGTGTACTTGCGCCCGACCATGTCGCCGAGCCGCCCGAACACGATCGCGCCGAACGGACGCACCGCGAAGCCCGCCGCGAAGCCCAGCAAGGTGAAGATGAAGCCGGCCGTCGGATTGACGCCCGAGAAGAACGTCTTGCTGATATAGACGGCGAGCGAGCCCGCCAGATAGAAGTCATACCATTCGAACACCGTGCCGAGCGACGAAGCGAAGATGACCTTCTTCTCCTCCGCCGTCATCGGTGCGTGTGACACGCGCCCTTCGACCGTAGCCATGCATCGTCTCCTGTTCTGATTTTCGATTACATCGGTCCGCGATAAGGCGGCTCCGGTGCAAAGGATTATTGGAACGAAAACTTACGGCGTTCTGACGCCGCGTGTCCGGACGCGAGCGACGTCCGAAACGACGATTTACGCCTAAGCCGCGCATATGTGATGCGAACGACCGTCTAAATTCGTCTATGCTCGTGCTTCGTGCGCGCGAAATGCGAATCTGCCGCGCTCGCGCTCAGGGTTTGTCCCGGGCAGGAAAAACCCGCTGAAGACTGACGCGGACAAGCGTTCCGGCGAGTCGCGGGCTGTCCTGATACACGTGATCCTCGATGGCGAGCGCGCCGCCGTGCATCGCCGCGATCTCCTTGACGATGGCAAGACCGAGTCCGCTGCCGTCGCCGTCGCGCCCGAGAATGCGATAGAAGCGCTCGACCACGCGCTCGCGTTCCGCCGCCGGAATGCCGAGTCCCGTGTCTTCCACTTCCAGATGCACGAGATCGAGATCGTCGTCGTCGGTCCGCACGCGTACGGTGATGCGCCCGCCCGCCGGCGTGTAGCGGATCGCGTTGTCGATCAGGTTCGACAGCATCTCGCGCAGCATCACGACATTGCCTTCCACTTCGACCGCAAACGGCGGCTCCTCATAACCGAGATCCATGCGTTTCGCGAGTGCCGCCTGAACCCAGTCGCGCACCGCGAGCCGCGCGAGATCGGTCAGGACGATGCGCGTGAATATCTGCCCCGTCGCGCGATTCTCGGCGCGCGCGAGCGCGAGCAATTGCGTGACGAGACGCGCGGCATGCTCGGAACTCATCGCGATCTGTTCTAGCGAGCGCTGCACTTCCGTCGAGACGTCCTGGCGCATCGCGAGTTCCGCCTGCATGCGCAGGCCCGCGAGCGGCGTTTTCATCTGATGCGCGGCATCGGCGATGAAGCGCTTCTGGAACTCCATGTTCTGTTCGAGGCGCGTGAGCAGGTCGTTGAACGACGCGACGAGCGGCGCGATCTCCGGCGGCGCGCTGCCGGCCTGCAGCGGCGAGAGATCGTCGGGGCGGCGCGCGCGGATGTTCGACTGCAGCGCGTGCAGCGGCGCGAGCCCGCGCGAAAGCCCGAACCATACGAGGATGATCGCGAGCGGCAGGATCACGAACTGCGGCAGGATCACGCCCTTGATGATGTCGTTGGCGAGCTGGCTGCGCTTGTCGAGCGTCTCCGCAACCTGCACGAGCACCGGCTGCGCGCTGTGCGGATCGCGCCCGGGCGCGAGGCCGGGCAGATCGACCGTCGTGTATGCGACGCGGATATCGTTGCCGCGCAGCACATCGTCGCGAAACTCGACGATGCCCGGCTGCGGACGATCGTCGTCGTGCGGCAAGGGCATGTCGCGATCGCCGCCGACGAGTTCGCCGCGCGTGCCGAGCACCTGGAAAAACACGCTGTCGACGTTATCGGCGCGCAGGAAATCGCGCGTCGCGTCGGGCAGGCGGAGTTCCGCGACGCCGTTTACCGGCTGAATCTGGCGCGCAAGCACGTAGGCGTCGGCTTCGAGCGCGCGGTCGAACGGCCCGTTCGCGATCGATTTCGCGACCAGATACGTCACCGCGATGCTCATCGGCCAGAGCAGCAGCAGCGGCGCGAGCATCCAGTCGAGAATCTCGCCGAAGAGCGAGCGTGGATGCGTTTCGGCGTTGGGCTCGAGCTCGTCGGGCGGCGCGAACGGATTCGCGTAGCGCGCGTCGCGCAGCGCGTCGGAGTCGTCGTTCGCTTGTGCGTTTCGCTGAGTTTCGTGGGAAACGGGCGACGCCATGCGGCCTACTTATAGTGATGGCTGGCGGACTCGCCGGCGTGCGGCCCGCCCGCGCCGTTCGTCGTGGCGGCCGCTTTCTCCAGCGTGTAACCGAGACCGCGTACCGTGATGATCTTCGCGCCGCTCGGCTCGATCTTCTTCCGCAGCCGATGCACGTAGACCTCGATCGCGTTATTGCTGACTTCCTCGCCCCACTCGCACAGGTGATTGACGAGCTGCTCCTTCGATACGAGCCGGCCGGTTCGCTGCAGCAGCACTTCGAGCACGCCGAGTTCGCGCGCGGACAGATCGATGACCTGATCGCCGATCGTCGCAATGCGCCCGATCTGATCGAAGGCGAGCGAGCCGTGCCGGACGACGGTCGGACCGCCGCCCGCGCCGCGGCGCGTGAGCGCACGGACGCGCGCTTCGAGTTCGTTGAGCGCGAAGGGCTTCGCCATGTAATCGTCCGCGCCGAGATCGAGACCTTTCACGCGCTCGTCGACGGAATCGGCGGCGGTGAGGATCAGCACGGGCATCTGCGAATTGCGCGCGCGCAGGCGGCGCAGCACCTCGAGACCGGGCATCAGCGGCAGGCCGAGATCGAGGATCAGCAGGTCGAAAGTTTGCAGGGAAAGGGCGGTGTCCGCTTCGACGCCATGCTTCACATGGTCGACGGCGTATCCCGATTGGCGGAGTGATCGGACGAGCCCGTCCGCGAGTATGCTGTCGTCTTCGGCAATGAGGATTCGCATCGTCGTGTGCGCCTTTGTACGCCATGCATGCGCGATCAAGCGCATCGGCATTGCCGGCACCGTGTGTCGCCCGGCGCGGCGGTCTCCAGGTGTTCGTGGTTCTTGCGTGCTTGGGCGACGTGGAAAAAAAGCTGCGCCACGCCGCGACAGGCTTGCAAAAACTACTGTTTTTTTATACAGTGTCTGCGTGAGTGGGAAGGGCGGTTTCGTATGCTCGATCGAGCGGCGAAAAACCCCGTGAACACTGCCTCAGACGCCGTTCATCATAGCAAAGGACGATTCATGGAAGAAAGCAAGAAAGGCCCGGCTGGCATGACTGCGGAGAAGAGCAAGGCCCTGGCCGCCGCGCTCTCGCAGATCGAAAAGCAATTCGGCAAAGGGTCGATCATGCGGCTCGGCGCAGGTGAGGCGGTCGAAGACATTCAAGTGGTTTCCACCGGTTCGCTCGGGCTGGACATCGCGCTCGGCGTCGGCGGCTTGCCGCGCGGTCGTGTCGTGGAAATCTACGGTCCGGAGTCGTCGGGTAAAACCACGCTCACGCTGCAGGTGATCGCGGAGATGCAGAAGCTCGGCGGCACGGCGGCGTTCATCGACGCGGAACACGCGCTCGACGTGCAGTACGCCGGCAAGCTCGGCGTGAACGTGCCCGAACTGCTGATCTCGCAGCCGGACACGGGCGAGCAGGCGCTCGAAATCGCGGACGCGCTGGTGCGCTCCGGCTCCATCGACATGATCGTGATCGACTCGGTCGCGGCGCTCGTGCCGAAGGCGGAAATCGAAGGCGAAATGGGCGACTCGCTGCCGGGTCTGCAAGCGCGTCTGATGTCGCAGGCGCTGCGCAAGCTCACCGGCACGATCAAGCGCACGAATTGTCTTGTCATCTTCATCAACCAGATCCGCATGAAGATCGGCGTGATGTTCGGCAACCCGGAAACCACCACGGGCGGCAACGCGCTCAAGTTCTACTCGTCGGTGCGTCTGGATATCCGCCGTATCGGTTCGATCAAGAAGAACGACGAAGTCATCGGCAACGAGACGCGCGTGAAGGTTGTGAAGAACAAGGTCTCGCCGCCGTTCCGCGAAGCCATCTTCGACATTCTTTATGGCGAAGGCATTTCGCGTCAGGGTGAAATCATCGATCTGGGCGTGCAGGCGAAGCTGGTCGACAAGGCGGGGGCCTGGTACAGCTACAACGGCGATCGCATCGGTCAGGGCAAGGACAACGCGCGGGAATTCCTGCGCGAAAATCCGGACATCGCGCGCGAGATCGAGAACAAGATCCGCGAATCGCTGGGCGTCGCTGCATTGGGCGAAGCTGTCGTCGCAAGCGCCGCAGCGGCCGACGACGAGTAAGCATCGAGCCTGAAGGAAGATGCAGACGCGCCGGCT
This sequence comes from Caballeronia sp. AZ1_KS37, assembly GCF_023631165.1. Lineage (NCBI taxonomy): Bacteria > Pseudomonadati > Pseudomonadota > Betaproteobacteria > Burkholderiales > Burkholderiaceae > Caballeronia > Caballeronia sp. AZ1_KS37. The sequence goes on from NZ_JALQDP010000001.1 coordinate 592,849, forward strand.
CGGATCCAAGGCAGACCCGGCGGATAACGGAACCGGCGACGATTCCGATTCCGTCGATCGCTACGAGCGAAGCAGCGAGCGGCGCGGTGCATCGTCGAAGTCAGGCGGCTTCAGGCGCAGCAACAAGGAACGCGCCGGCGCGAAGTCATTCGCGTCGGCGCGTCGCGTTTTCGAGCCTGTTAAAAGGGATGAAAGCAGCGTAGATGCGAATGATCGCGCGGCCCGCCTGGAACAAGCTCGCGCCTTACTGAAGCAGGCGACAGCGCAGCCGAAGGCGCCCCCCGCCGATCGCAGCCCGCCGTCCGCTAACCCCCCGGACCCATTCGAAGACGCCGATCCATTCGAGCCCTTCGAACAATGCGTGCCTTCCGAGCCATCGCCAGCCGTTTCCGGCGAAACGGTTTATAGCCGCTCCAGCCAGCGCACCCGCAAGACATCGGCAAACGAAGTCAACAATCCCAAACGTCCGCAACGCTCGTTGAAGGGCCGCGCGCTCGCGTTCCTGTCGCGTCGCGAGTACAGCCGCGCGGAGTTGTCGCGCAAGCTGCGTCCGTACGTCGAAGAAGCCGCTCCGCTCGAATCCCTGTTGGACAGTCTCGAGCGCGATGGCTGGCTGTCGAACGAGCGCTTCGTCGAGAGCGTCGTGCATCGGCGGGCGTCGCGCATGGGCGGCAGCAGGATCATCAGCGAGCTGAAGCGGCATGCCGTCGGCGAAACGCTCATCAGCGAAACCGCCGACAAGCTCGCACAGTCCGAAACCGCGCGCGCCAGGGCGGTGTGGGAAAAGAAATACGGCGTGCCGCCGGAGACGCCCGCCGAGCGCGCCAAGCAGGCGCGCTTTCTGGCTGCGCGCGGTTTTTCGAGCGGTACGATCGGCAAGATATTGAAGGGCGGTGACGAAGATTGGAGCGAGGAAATCGTCGACGACTGAGCGCCCGTTCGGCTTGATCCGCACGCGCGTTCCATTCGTCAGGCACATGCCCGGCTCGAAATACCCGATATGCTAAAATTCCACGGTTTTCCCCGTACCGGCTCACTCCAGCATGCCTCTCTCGCCTCCCGCTCCCCGACAATTGCGTCATAGCCGCGCGATTCGAGTGGAAGCGTTCGAACGCGACGACGGCCTGTGGGATATCGAAGCCTGTCTAACCGATGAGAAGCCGCGCGACTTCCAGCTCGCGACGGGCGTCCGGCCGCACGGCCTGCCGATCCATGAACTCTGGCTGCGCATCACCATCGATCGCACACTCAGCATCGTCGACGTCGAAGCGTCGTCCGACTGGGCGCCGTATGGCGGTTTGTGCGCCGAGTCCAATGCGGTCTATCGCAAGCTCATCGGGCTCAATCTCCTCCAGAATTTTCGCCGCGAAGCCAACACGCTGCTGCGCGGCACTGCCGGCTGCACGCATCTCACCGAGTTGTGCGGGGTCTTGCCGACCGCAGCCATTCAGGCATTCGCGGGCGACGTCTGGAAGATCGAGGACGGCAATCCATTCAAGCAAGCCGACGCCAACGCGCAGCGCGACGAGCCGCCGTTTCAGCTCGGCCGATGCCACGCGCTGCGTTTCGACGGACCCGCGGTCAGGGAACACTACCCGCGCTGGTTCGGCCACGCGCCCGGCGAACCATCCAGATCCGGAACAACGGTGCAAGACAGGCCGGAGACAAAGTCCGCCTCGTAGCGCGCAAGCAGCGCTCGCGCTCACGCACGGAATTCAAACAAGAAAAGAATCAGCGGTTCAAGCAAACAGAAGTTCACTCCAACTCTCAGACTGAAGGAATCACGCATGAAGATTCACGAGTACCAGGGTAAGGAAATCCTGCGGAAATTCGGCGTCGCGGTCCCGCGCGGCAAACCCGTGTTCTCGGTGGATGATGCGGTCAAGGCCGCGGAAGAGCTGGGCGGCCCGGTTTGGGTCGTCAAGGCGCAGATTCACGCCGGCGGCCGCGGTAAGGGCGGCGGCGTGAAGGTCGCGAAGTCGATCGAACAGGTCCGCGAATACGCGAACCAGATCCTCGGCATGCAGCTCGTCACGCACCAGACCGGCCCCGAAGGCCAGAAGGTCAATCGCCTGCTGATCGAAGAAGGCGCGGACATCAAGAAGGAACTGTACGTCGGCCTCGTGCTCGACCGCGTTTCGCAGAAGATCGTCGTGATGGCGTCGAGCGAAGGCGGCATGGACATCGAAGAAGTCGCGGAAAAGACGCCGGAACTGCTGCACAAGTTCGCCGTCGAGCCGTCGACCGGTCTGCAAGACGCGGACGCCGATGATCTCGCACGCAAGATCGGCATTCCCGATGCATCGATCCCGCAAGCGCGCGCGATCCTGCAAGGCCTGTACAAGGCGTTCTTCGAAACCGACGCATCGCTCGCGGAAATCAACCCGCTGATCGTGACCGGCGAAGGCAAGGTCATCGCGCTCGACGCCAAGTTCAACTTCGATTCGAACGCGCTGTTCCGTCATCCGGAAATCGTCGCGTACCGCGATCTGGACGAAGAAGATCCGGCTGAAGTCGAAGCGTCGAAGTTCGACCTCGCATACATCTCGCTCGACGGCAACATCGGCTGTCTCGTGAACGGCGCAGGCCTCGCGATGGCCACGATGGACACCATCAAGCTGTTCGGCGGCGAGCCGGCGAACTTCCTCGACGTCGGCGGCGGTGCGACGACCGAGAAAGTGACCGAAGCGTTCAAGCTGATGCTGAAGAACCCGAACCTGAAGGCGATCCTCGTGAACATCTTCGGCGGCATCATGCGTTGCGACGTGATCGCCGAAGGCGTGATCGCTGCGTCGAAGGCCGTGGACCTGAAGGTGCCGCTCGTCGTGCGCATGAAGGGCACGAACGAAGACCTCGGCAAGAAGATGCTGGCCGACTCGGGCCTGCCGATCATCTCGGCGGACAGCATGGAAGAAGCCGCGCAGAAGGTCGTCGCGGCGGCCGAAGGCAAGTAAGCGCGTTCGCTTGTTGCCTTAAGAGAGCGTTCCACCAGATACGAATGGCGGCGCCTGGCTTTTTGCATGGCGACGCCAAACGAACAGAGGTCACTACATGTCGATTCTGATCAACAAAGACACGAAGGTCATCACGCAGGGCATCACCGGCAAGACCGGCCAGTTCCACACGCGCGCCTGCCGCGAATACGCGAACGGCCGCGAAGCGTACGTCGCGGGCGTGAACCCGAAGAAGGCCGGCGAAGACTTCGAAGGCATTCCCATCTACGCGTCCGTGAAGGAAGCGAAGGCCGAAACCGGCGCGACCGTTTCGGTCATCTACGTGCCGCCCGCGGGCGCTGCCGCCGCGATCTGGGAAGCCGTCGAGGCCGATCTCGATCTCGCGATCTGCATCACGGAAGGCATTCCGGTTCGCGACATGCTCGAAATCAAGGACCGCATGCGCCGCGAAAATCGCAAGACGCTGCTGCTCGGACCGAACTGCCCCGGCACGATCACGCCGGACGAGCTGAAGATCGGCATCATGCCGGGTCACATCCACAAGAAGGGCCGCATCGGCGTCGTGTCGCGTTCGGGCACGCTGACGTATGAAGCGGTCGGCCAGTTGACGGCGCTGGGCCTCGGCCAGTCGTCGGCGGTCGGTATCGGCGGCGATCCGATCAACGGTCTGAAGCACATCGACGTGATGAAGATGTTCAACGACGATCCGGAAACGGACGCCGTCATCATGATCGGCGAGATCGGCGGTCCGGACGAAGCGAACGCCGCTTACTGGATCAAGGACAACATGAAGAAGCCGGTCGTCGGCTTCATCGCGGGCGTGACGGCGCCTCCGGGCAAGCGCATGGGCCACGCAGGCGCGCTGATCTCGGGCGGTGCGGACACGGCTGACGCCAAGCTCGAAATCATGGACGCGTGCGGCATCAAGGTCACGAAGAATCCGTCGGAGATGGCACGTCTGCTGAAGTCGGTTCTCTGATCGAAGCAGGCAAATTACGCGAGGGTTTGGTACTCTTACTGATTCCTTTCGTAAAAGCCATTGAAAAGCGAGGGAGCGCTGCTTCCTCGCTTTTTTCATTTCAGCCTCATGCTTGAATTCTTTTCGACGCTCCATTGGGGCGCGGTCGTTCAGATCATCGTGATCGACATTCTGCTCGGCGGCGACAACGCCGTCGTGATCGCGCTCGCCTGCCGCAATTTGCCGGATCGGCAGCGCACGCGCGGCATCGTGTTCGGCACGCTCGGCGCAATCATCCTGCGCGTCGTGCTCATCGCGTTCGCGGTCTTTCTTCTCGACATTCCGTTTCTCAAGTTTCTCGGTGGCTTGCTGCTGCTGTGGATCGGCGTAAAGCTGATGCAGCCGGACCACGACGATCATCAGATCGACGCATCCGACCGGCTGTGGGCGGCGGTGAAGACGATCATCGTCGCCGATGCCGTCATGAGCCTCGACAACGTCATCGCGATCGCGGGCGCGGCCGAAGCCGCCGATCCGCGTCATAGGCTCACGCTGGTGATCTTCGGCCTGGTCGTGAGCATTCCGCTCATCGTCTGGGGCAGCACGCTGGTGCTGAAGCTGCTCGACCGCTTGCCCGCCGTCGTGCTGCTCGGCGCGGGTCTGCTCGGCTGGATCGCGGGCGGCCTCATCATCGACGATCCATTCATCGACCGATGGCCCGCGCTCAATACCGAACTCGTCGGATATGCGGCGCGTCTGGCGGGCGCGTTGCTTGTCGTCGCGTTGGGCTGGCTGCTCAAGCGGCGCGCGCTCGCCGACGGCAATCGCGCGGCGGGTTGATTTCTCCTAGGCCGTTCGGCTGACTGCCGCCGGAGCGGCTCCCTGAATACGATCGAAGCGTCCTGACCGCATTGCGCGGAAGGGCGCTTTTCTGTTTTTCAGGGAGTAGCAATGACGACGAAGGCTTCGGTTTTGGACGTGCCGCGCGAACGGCGCGCATGGTGGTTCGGGCGCACGAAAGATGCGCTGACACGCGGCTTCACACTGATCGAACTGATGATCGTGCTTGCGATCGTCGGCGTGGTCGCGGCGTATGCGATACCGGCGTATCAGGATTATCTTGCCCGAAGCCGCGTGGGCGAGGGCATGACGCTCGCGGCGGCCGCGCGCCTCGCAGTGGCGGAGAACGCGGCGAGCGGCGCGGATCTGGCGGGCGGATTCGCGTCGCCGCCGGGCACGCGCAACGTCGAGTCGATTCACGTCGACAGCGACAACGGGCAGATCACGATCGCCTATACGACGCGCGTCGCGCCGGCGGGTTCGAACACGCTCGTGCTCGTGCCTTCGACACCCGACAACGCCGATACACCTACGGCGCGCGTGTCGCTCAGCCGCGGTTCCGTGCAATCGGGGTCGGTGACGTGGGAATGCTTCGCGGGCAAGAAGACCGAGTCGTCGCTGCCCGCGCCGGGCGCCGGTCCGACGCCTGCGCAGGCACCGACATTGCCAGGCAATCTCGCACCGCCGGAGTGCCGCGCGTAAGCACTGAGGCGAAGCGCGGCGGGAGGATTTACGTCGCCGCCGCGCCGTCGCGCCGTCGTTTTTGCGCGAAAGTTGGCGATTTGGTAGCAAAACCGGCCGTTCGACGGACAGCGGGGGCAAAGTTTTGTATAGTGCGCCGGTCGCCGACGTTCCCAGTTCCTCATGCCTTCCCAATACGCGCGCTTTCTCTGCTTCGCCGTTCTGTGCCTTGCGTTGACGTTTCCCTTCGCGGTCGTCAACCACACGTATCCGATTCCGACCTTCTACGCCGAATACAGCGCGCTCGCGCTTTATCTGGCGCTCGGTGCGACGGTTGCGCTCCTCGTGCGCGTCTCCGAGCCGAAGGTGCCGTTCGCATCGCCGGTCGTCGCATTGATGCCGCTTGCGTTCGGCCTGTTGCTCGTCGCGCAGACGGTGCTGTTGCCGATCGCGCAGCCATCGATGAACTGGCTCGGCGGCGCGTATCTGCTCGCTTCGTTTCTCGCGGTGCATACGGGCTTCGGTCTCGTGCGGGCGGGGCTCGGCGAGAAGACGCTGCGTATCGGCGCGGCTGCGCTGATGGTCGGCGGACTGTTCGCGGTCTTCTGCCAGATCGTGCAGTTGCTGCATCTCGAAGTGAAATTCACGCCGTTCGTGGTCGCGTACAACGTGATGATCGAACGGCGCCCGTTCGGCAACATGGCGCAGGCGAATCACCTCGCGACCGTGATCGCGTTCGCGCTGGCGGGCGCGCTTTATTTCGTGCAGGCGCGTCGGCTGCCGCTCGTTCTGTGGCTGATCTTGTCGGCGATCTACTCGCTCGGGCTCGCGTTGACCGTATCGCGCGGGCCGTGGCTGCAGACGGCGGTGATAATCGTCGCCGGCTTCTGGATGGCGTTCGTGCTCGGGCGGCCGGTCGCGTCGGAAGGCTTCGACGGCCCCGGCCGCCGCGATGCGCGCGCGTGGATCGTCCCGATTCTGCTCGCGATCGTCTTTTTCGCGGTGAACGCGGCCGTGCGCTGGGCGAACGTGCACTTCGATTTCGGGCTCGCGCAATCGGCGGCGGAGCGCATGCAGGAAGCGAGTCAGATCGCGCCGCGCCTCGCGCTCTGGAAGTACGGCTGGACGATGTTCAAGACGCATCCGCTGCTGGGCGTCGGATGGGGCGAGTTTCCGCGCTATCAGTTCGACCTCGTGCGCGATCTGGGCGGCGTCGAGATCGCGAACAACGCGCACGACATCTTCATCGATCTGCTCGCAAAAACGGGTGCGCTCGGCGTCGCGATTCTGGTCGCGAGCGTCGTCTTCTGGCTGATTCGCGTGCTGCGCGCGCCGCAGACGCCGGCGCGCATTTTCGGATTGTCGCTGCTCGGCGTCCTGATGATGCATGCGCTCGTCGAGTATCCGCAGCAGTACATGTTCTTTCTGATGCCGGCGATGCTCGTCATCGGCCTACTGGAGACGCGTCCCTTGCGGCTGGTTCCGCGTCCGCTCTCTTATGGCGTATATGTCGTGCTGGTGCTCGGCGGGCTCGCGGCGTTGTATCCGACCTTACGCGACTACAACCGCGCGGAAGTGCTGTACTACGGCTCGCGCCCGGCCGAGCAGTATCGTGAAAATCCGTCTTTCCTGTTCACGGCGTGGGGCGAATACGGTGCGGCGACCTTGCTGCCGATCAACGCGCAGAACGTCGAGGAGAAACTCGCGGCGCATCGGAAGGCGATTGCGCTGTTGCCGGGCGAGACCGTGCTGCGCCGCTACGCGGTGTTGCAGGCGCTCGCCGGGCAGAAGGCCGAGGCGCTCGACACGATGGCGCGCCTGAAGATCTTCGCGACGCAGTTGCACGACTGGCCGAAGCAGCTTTTGGCCGTCTACGATCTGGCGGACGAAGCGGGCAAGCCGCTGGCGTCGTTCAAGGCGGATCTGGTGAAGCTGTATGGTGTGCCGCTGCCGAATCAGGAGCCTTCGGAGGATGAGGAAGAAGAGTGAGCGGTCAGGGCGCGGGCGACGGCTGGTCGTCCGCCACCCAATCCCCCGACTTCCCACCGTGCTTTTCCATCACTTTCACATTGGTGATGGTCATCCCCCGATCCACCGCCTTGCACATGTCGTAGATCGTGAGCAATCCGACCTGCACGGCGGTCAGCGCTTCCATTTCCACGCCCGTGCGCCCGACCGTCTCCACGCGCACTTCACAGTGCACGCCGGGTAGCGCTTCATCGATCGTGAAATCCACCGCGACGCGCGTCAGCGCCAGCGGATGACACAGCGGAATCAGATCGGCCGTGCGCTTCGCACCCTGAATCGCGGCGATGCGCGCGACGCCCAGCACATCGCCTTTTTTCGCTCGGCCTTCGCGGATCAGCGCGAGCGTGGGCGCGAGCATCGCGATCGAGCCGCGTGCAACGGCCACGCGGCGCGTTTCGTTTTTCGCGCCGACATCGACCATATGCGCCTCGCCGGCGGCATCGAAATGGGTGAGTCCGGACATAGCGTCTCCTTCGAATGGGCGCCTATCATACCAGCGTGAATCCGCGCGATTTTCCGCAGAACGCCACGGTCCGGCGCGACGCACCGCCGACCTGAGACGCGCCGCGCGCAACACTTGATACGATAAGCCCGTTTCGATTCTCGAGCCGACTATCGGCGCTTCGCGCCATGCATTTCACACGTCCGAGCCGCGCGCTCGCCTCCCTCCTTTGCGTCGCCCTCGCCATGCCGCCCGCGGCGCTGGCGCAATCGAACTCGCCTTCCGCGGGCTCGACCGGCACGCTCGCGGCCGCGCAACTGCGCGCGTCGCAGGAAAGCGCCAGCGGCGACGTGCCGGGCAACATCGCGGAAGGCGTGTTCGGCGTCTACGGCGGCGCGGAAAGCCGTTTCGCGAACCGCCCCGGGACGATGTCCGGTTTGCGCGCGCCGCTGTCGTCGGTGCAGCTTCCGGATCTCGGCGACGGCTCCGGCGGCTCCCTCACGCCGCAGGCCGAGCGCAAGGTCGGCGAGAAGATGATGCGCGAAGTGCGCGCCGATCCCGATTATCTCGACGACTGGCTGCTGCGCGACTATCTCGACTCGATCTCGTCGAAGCTTTCAGCGGCGGCGGCGACGCAGTATCTCGGCGGCTATCGGCCGGATTTCGATCTCTTCGCCGTGCGCGACGCGCAGATCAACGCGTTTTCGATGCCGGGCGGCTTTATCGGCGTGAACACGGGGCTGATTGCCGCGACGCAAACGGAATCGGAGCTGGCGTCGGTCATCGGCCATGAAATGGGGCACGTCCTTCAGCGGCACATCGCGCGGATGCTCAGCACGCAGGAAAAGAGTTCCTACGCCGCACTCGCCGGGATGCTCGCCGGCCTGCTCGCGGGCCTGCTCGCCCATAGCGGCGATCTCGGCATGGGCATCGCGATGGGCGGCCAGGCGTTCGCCGTCGACAATCAGTTGCGCTTCTCGCGCGCGGCCGAGCACGAGGCCGACCGCGTCGGTTTCCAGATGCTCGCGGCCGCCGGCTACGATCCTTACGCGATGGCAGCGTTCTTCGAGCGTCTCGATCGCGCGTCGATGGCCGATAACGGCGTGCCGCCGTACGTGCGCACGCACCCGCTCACGATCGACCGCATCGCCGACATGGAAGGCCGCGCGCGGCGCGTGCCGTACCGGCAGCCGCGTCAGTCGGCCGAATATGCGTTCGTGCGCGCCCGGGCGCGCGTGCTGCAGGTGAATTACGCGAGTGATTATCGCGAGGTCGCGAGCCGGCTCAAATCGGAAATCGAGGATCAGACGGCGCTCAATCCCGCGTCCAACTGGTACGGCATCGCGCTCGCGCAATCGCTGCTGGGCAATCACGACGCGGCCAGCGACGCGCTCGCGAAGGCGCGCGCGCTATTCGAGGGCGAGGAGGCGAGCGCGGCGGCGGCATCGGCGCAAGTGCAAAAGGAGGATCGCGCGGTTGGTCAAACGCAGCCGGCTCCGCGCAAGAAGAGCGGCGAGCCGTCGCTGCGCAACGCGGATGCGTCGACGATCGCGACGCCGCTCGACAACGCGCGCACGCCGCTCAATCTCGGAGACTCCGGCAACGGCAATGCATTGCGCGCGAAGAGCGACATCGTGCTTCCACCGGTTCGCGTCGAAGCCCGATCGGCTCCGCCGGCGAAACCTCAATCCGCACCGCCGGCGCTGCGCAGCACGCCGAGCCTCGACGTGCTCGCCGCCGACATCGCGCGCCGCGCCGGTCGCAACGACGATGCGATCCGCCTCGCGGACCTCGCGCAAAAGCGCTGGCCGGCGTCGCACGCCGCCATCGACGTGCATCTGCAGACGCTGCTTTCCGCGCGCCGCTTCGCCGACGCCCAGATGCTCGCGCGCCGCGAAACACGCGCCGAGCCGACGCGCCCCGACTGGTGGTTCTATCTCGCGCAGGCAAGCGCGGGTCTCAACGATCCGCTGCAACAGCATCAGGCGATGGCGGAAAAGTTCGCGCTCGATGGCGCGTGGGCATCCGCGATCCGGCAACTGAAGGAAGCGCGCGACGTCAAGACCGCGAGTTTCTACGATCTTTCGACGATTTCCGCCCGGCTGCGCGATTTCGAGACGCGCTACAAGGAAGAGCGCGAGATGGAGAAGAACGGCTAGCTAGCTCAGTCTTTCTTCGCGGCGGCGCGTTCGGCCGGACTCGCGACGAAGCCAAAGCGCGCGGCGACATCGGCGCGGGCGATCGGCTGCACGGTCAGATCGACGCCGTCGCGCCAGTGGAACACGCCGCGTGTGCCGGCATCGTCGAGCGACGCGTGGTCCGCGAACAGTTCGAGATCGTGATCGTGAAGGGCGGCGATGCGTGCGGGCGAGGCGTCATCGGAAAGGAGAATGCCGCCTGCGTCGTCGATCCAGACATGCGCCGGCTCGAACGGCGCGCCGCCCTGATCGATCAGCCGCAATGCGCCGTCCGCCGCATGCAGACGCACGATCCACGGCGTGTACACGAGCTCAACATACACGCGCTGCGGGCCGTTCTGAAAGAACCACTGGCCGTCGGCATCGCTTTCGTAGTTGCGGTTGATGAAGCCCAGCAGCGCCTCATGCCGGATCGGCGTGCCGAGTTCGCCGGCGGCTTGCGCGGCGTCGTCGCGCATACGCCACTGACCGCGCCGGTCGAGCAGCAGCCAGCCCGTGCAGTGCGGAACGTTGGGCCATTTGGCGAGCGCCTGCTTGACGATGTCATCCATGACGGTTCACGAAACGAAGTTCTCCAGATAACCGAACACGCGCTGCGACAGCCAGTCGATCCGGCCCGGAAACGGTCCCGTCATGAAGCCGACGTGCCCGCCGTGGTTCGGCTGATCGAGCGTCACGCGCGCCGATACTTCCGCCGTCGACGGCAACGCGAACTCGGGCAGGAACGGATCGTTGCGCGCGTTCAGCAGCAGCGCGGGCACTTCGATGTGCTTCAGATGCGCGCGGATCGTCGCCGTCGACCAGTAGTGATTGGTGTCGCGAAAGCCGTGCAGCGGCGCGGTGACGACGTTGTCGAACTCGTACAGCGTGCGCGCGGCGAGCACGGCGTTGCGGTCGTAGAGACCGGGATACTGCCCGAGCTTCGCGAGCGCCTTCTTTTTGAGCGACTTCAGGAAGCTGCGCGTATAGACCATGCCGAAGCCTTGCGAGATCGCGAGGCCGCCCGCGTGGACGTCGAGCGGCGCGGAAATGGCCGCCGCCGCGCTGATGATCGACGCGTCCGTGCCGCGCTGGCACAGCCAGTGCAGCAGCACGTTGCCGCCGAGCGACACGCCCGCCGCGACGATCGGCCCGCGATGCACTTGCGCGAGCCGCCGCAGAATCCAGTCGACTTCGGCGCTGTCCGCGAGATGGTAGAAGCGCGGCAGCAGATTGAGCGGGCCGCTGCAACTGCGGAAATGCGGCACGACGCCGTGCCAGCCGCGCGCCCGGGCGGCGGCCATCATCGTGCGAGCGTAGTGCGAATCGGAACTGCCTTCGAGGCCGTGGAAGAGCACGAAGAGCGGGGCGTTCGCGGCGGGTTGATCGGCGGGATCGGCGGGATCGTGCGCGAGAAAGTCGAGATCGATGAAATCGCCGTCGGGCGTATTCCAGCGCTCGCGCCGGTAACGCACGTCGGGCTTGCGGCCGAAGAGCGCCGGGACGATGGTTTGCGCATGGCTCGTGGGCAGCCAGCGCGGCGCGCTGTAGAGCCATTCGGCGGCGCCCGGCGAAAGCAGGCGCGCGGTTTCCTTCAGTGCCACGGCGGGCGCTTTGTCCACGAACGACGAATCGTGCTTCAACAACGGATCGCGCTTCATGGCCCCTCCCGACAGACGTCTTCTTCGAATTTCTTAGTGCAGCGGTCCCTGACCGTGACGCAGCTTCGCGGCGAACTGGCCCGCGGTTTCGATCGGCATCTCGCTTGCGTGAATATGCGCGATGCGCCACTCGCCGCGTTCGTGAACCATCACATACGTCGTGTAGATCATGCGCGGCGCGCTGGCTGGCTCGGCCGGCTGATGCGCTTCGGCGATCGCATAGACGACCGTGCCCAGGCTGTCGTACACGCGAATATCGAGCGGCTCGACGGTCACGGGCTGCGTCTCGAACTGCTTCGCGAGACCCGCGCGGATGCTTTCCAGCCCGTGCAGATGCGTGCCGTCCGCGCACACGCAGGTGGCGAACTCCTCGTCGATCCACAACGACATCACCGTGTCGATGCTGTTGTCCGCGACTGCCTGATAGTAAGCGTTGAGGGTATCGGCGGCGGCTTCGAAGAGGCGGGCGAAACGTGGCATGGCTCGTGGGTCTCTGGCATTCGATGCTTCACGCCAACGAAACGGCGCGCTGCAACGGTCATTGGTCAAAGCATGCCCCCGTTCGGAGACATTCGCGTGTCCGCACCCGCACACACGGCCGGAAACCGCCGGTACGAACACGCGTTTCGACGCGTGAGCGCAACATCAACGATGCGCGAGCAGCATGCCGCGCACATCGGCGAAGACCTGTTCGGCCGAGAGTTCGCGAAGGCAGTTCAGATGGCCGAGCGGACACTCGCGGGCAAAGCACGGACTGCATTCAAGATGCAGCCATTGTACCTTTGCGAGATCGGACAAGGGCGGCGTGTGGCGCGGATCGGTCGAGCCGTAGACCGCGACGAGCGGCCGGCGCGAGGCGGCCGCGACGTGCATCAGCCCCGAATCGTTCGTGACGACGGCGCTCGCCCGCGAAATCAGCGCGCACGCCTCACCGAGCGAAGTCTGGCCGCACAGGTTGCGCACCATCGGCGCGCGCTCCGCGATGGCCTGCGCGATCGGCGCATCCTTCTTCGAACCGAGCGCGATCATGCGCGCATACGGAAACGACTGCGCGATGAACTGGGCGAGCGAAGCGAAATGCTCCGGCGGCCAGCGCTTGGCCGGACCGTATTCCGCGCCGGGGCAGAACACGACGAGCGGCGCGCGCGTGTCGAGGTTGAAGCGCGTCGAGACGCGCGCGGCTTCGTTCGGATCGGCTTCGAGGCGCGGCACGGGCAGCGTCTGCGCGTCGGGAAGCGCGGCGGCTTCCGGCTGCGCGAACCGGTCGACGAACGGCAGCTTCGCGCCCGGCGCATAGGCGAGCGCCGCGTAATGCGCGGTCATCGGCGGACGGTCGGTCTTCGGCGGATTCGCGTGGCGCACGTTCAAGAGCCCGTAGCGGCTCTCGCCCTTGTAGCCGATGCGCAGGTTGATGCCCGCCATCCACGGAATCAGCGCGGATTTGACGGAGTTGGGCAGCACATAGGCGGCGTCGTAACCGACATCGCGCAAATCACTCGCGAGCTGCCAGCGGCGCAGCAGTTGCAGCTTGCCGTGGGCGAGGTCGGTCGCGTAGACATCGCGGATTTCCGGCATGCGCTCGAGCACGGGTGCGACCCAGGTGGGCGCGACGGCGTCGATCGCGATACGCGGATGAAGCTTGCGCAAGAGCGTGAAGAGCGGCTGCGCCATCAATGCGTCACCGATCCAGTTCGGTGCTATAACCAGCGCGCGGCGCATCTGTTGTTATCCGATCTCAAAATGAACGCGGCCCGCCGCCTTGGGGCGAGCCGTCGATTGTCGTGGGTATGTTTCGCGCCGCGTACGGCGCGCGTGAGCCAGGGCGCGGCCAGCGCCCCGCGGGCTTCAGTGACCGCCCTTGAGCACTTCGCCGTCTTTCAGCTTGTAGCGCGTGCCGCAATACGGGCAGCGCGCCTCGCCGTGCGTCACGTCGATGAACACGCGCGGATGCGTGCTCCAGCGCTGCATCTTCGGGTTCGGGCAGAAGGCGGGCAGATCCTTCGCCGACAATTCCACCAGCGGCATTTCCTTCAGGTCGCTCATTGCTATCTCTTTTCGTGATGTACGTCGCGCGGCGAGCGAACGGCCCGCCGCGTCGCATGAGATTGTTTAAACCTTCGCGAGCCAGCTCGCGTACTTCTCGTTCTTGCCGCCGACGACGTCGAAGAACGCGCTTTGCAGCTTTTCCGTGATCGGACCGCGCGCGCCCGAACCGATGGTGCGGTTGTCCAGCTCGCGGATCGGCGTGACTTCGGCGGCGGTGCCGGTGAAGAACGCTTCGTCGCAGGTGTAGACCTCGTCGCGGGTGATGCGCTTTTCGATCACCGGGATGCCGAAATCGCGCGCCAGCGTGACGACTGTGTCGCGCGTGATGCCGTCGAGGCACGAAGCCAGATCCGGCGTGTAGATCTTGCCGTTGTTCACGAGGAAGAAGTTTTCGCCGGAGCCTTCCGACACGTAGCCGTCGACGTCGAGCAGCAGCGCTTCGTCGTAGCCGTCGGCGACGGCTTCCTGGTTGGCGAGAATCGAGTTCACGTACCAGCCGGACGCCTTCGCGCGGACCATCGACACGTTCACATGATGGCGCGTGAACGACGACGTCTTCACGCGGATGCCCTTGGCGAGCCCGTCTTCACCGAGATACGCGCCCCACGGCCACGCGGCGATCGCAACATGGATGGTGTTGCCCTTCGCCGACACGCCGAGCTTTTCCGAGCCGACCCAGATGATCGGGCGGATGTAGCACGACTCGAGCGCGTTCGCCTTCACGACTTCGAGTTGCGCGGCTTCGAGCGTCGCGGCATCGAACGGGACGTCCATCTGGAAGATCTTCGCCGAGTTGAGCAGGCGCTTCGTGTGTTCCTTCAGGCGGAAAATGGCCGTGCCCTGCGCGGTCTTGTACGCGCGCACGCCTTCGAAGACACCCATGCCGTAGTGCAACGTGTGGGTCAGAACGTGGATCTTGGCATCACGCCAGTCGATCAGCTTGCCATCCATCCAGATCTTGCCGTCGCGGTCGGCCATTGACATACGGTTCTCCTAGCTGTCTCGTTCAAGTGAGTTCGGGGCAGGCCGCCAAAGACTTCCGGGCGGCGGCGCTCGCGCATCTCGCGCCGCGTTCGTGCATCGGCGATTGCCGGCGAACGCGCGCATCGGAGGCGCAAAGGCTGTGAAAGACCGTCATTTTAGCGTCTTTTCGCGACGAAACCGATCTTGGAGCGCCTTTCACGACGCTATAATTTGCCTTTCGCCGTCCGCTGAAAACAGCGGGACGAAACGGCGAAGCCCGCCATTCCCGATTTTCCCGGTTTTTCCCGATCCATCGCGCAATCGCTCGAGGCCGCGCATTGGCATCACGGGTGGTCTTCATCGCCTCGCATTCGCTCATGCTTGACCGGCTGTCCGACACCAATCGCCGCGCGTTTTTCGAGGGCGTGCGTACCTTTTCTCCCGCCGTCCTGGCGACGTTTTCCTGGGGTCTCGTGACCGGCGTCGCGATGACGAAGTCCGTGCTCACCGTGCCGCAGGCGCTCGGCATGTCGTTCGCGGTGTACGCGGGCTCGTCGCAGCTCGCGGTGCTGCCGCTCTTCGCCGCGAAGCTGCCGCTCTGGACGATTCTCCTGACCGCCGCGATGGTCAATCTGCGCTTCGTGATCTTCAGCGCGGGGCTCGCGCCGCATTTCTCGTGGCTGCCGCTGAAGCGGCGTCTGCTGCTCGGCTATTTCAACGGCGACATCATCTATCTGATGTTCTCGAAGCGGAATTTTCCTGCCGGCTGGCAGCCCGGCAAGGAGGCGTTCTTCTGGGGACTGGCGGTATCGAGCTGGTTGTCATGGCAAACATCGTCGGTGCTCGGCATCTTGCTCGCGAGCCTGATTCCCGATGACTGGGGCCTCGAACTCGCCGGCACGCTCGCGCTGATCCCGCTCATCGTTTCCGCTATCGCGACGCGTTCGACGCTCGCGGCGGTCGCGGTGGCGAGCGTCGTCGCGTTGCTGGCATTCGATCTGCCGTATCGTTTCGGCTTGCCGCTCGCGGTGTTCGCGGCGCTTATCGCGGGCACGCTCGCGGATGTCGTCGCCGAGCGGGCCGCGCCCAAATCCGCATCCGATGCCACGAGGTCCAGCCGATGAGCGCGCTGCAAGTCTGGCTCGCGATCATCGGCATGGGCGTGGTCACGGCGGTGACGCGCGCGCTCTTTCTGATCGGCGGCGAGCGCATGGTGCTGCCGCCGCGCGTGCAGCGTGTGCTGCGGTATGCGCCGGCCGCCGCGCTCGCGGGCGTCGTCGTGCCGGATCTGCTCGAAACGCCCGCGGGCATTTCGCTGTGGCTGTCGAACCATGCGTTGTGGGCATCGGCGGCGGGACTCGCGTATTACCTGTGGCGGCGCGGCATGATGGGCACGATCGCCGTCGGCATGGTGGTGTTCACGCTGCTGCGGCTCGTGGCCTGACCGCGGCGTGGAGATGGCTACGCGCCGCGTCAAATACGCGTCATCAACGATTGCCCGCTAAAAGCGGCCGGGTTGATCGGTTAAAATGAGGGTCTTTCCCGAGTGAGCGAGGTCGAAAGTGTGTCCGGCAGTCACCGCGCTACGGTTTTGCAATTCATTTTGCAACACGCCGCTCCCGGCTCCATCGCCGCGCCCGGGCAGGGCTTGCGCGCCTCTCCGGATTCATCTGTCTCATCCCTTTCTCCCGCATCCCGCGCGCGCGTTCGGCTTAAGCGCGCGTCCTTCGCCCCCAGCTTGAACCGCGCGCGAGCCGTCCTGCCCGGCGGCCTGCGCGCGGCGACTCCACGAACCGGCCCGCCCCGACGGCCGTTCCCGCCCGAACCGCTTCTTTATCTACGTTGACTCCCATGACGAAAGTACTGCGTTTCACCGATCTGATCGCCGAAGGCAAAGTCTCCGGCAAGCGTGTGTTCATCCGCGCGGATCTCAACGTGCCGCAAGACGATAACGGCAACATCACCGAAGATACGCGCGTGCGCGCCTCGGTCCCGGCGATCAAGGCCGCTCTCGACGCGGGCGCGGCCGTGATGGTCACGTCGCACCTCGGCCGTCCGACCGAAGGCCAGTTCAAGCCGGAAGACTCGCTCGCGCCGGTCGCGAAGCGTCTGTCGGAGCTGCTCGGCCGCGACGTGCCGCTCGTCGCCGACTGGGTCGACGGCGTTCAGGTCCAGCCGGGCAACGTCGTGCTGTTGGAAAACTGCCGCTGCAACAAGGGCGAGAAGAAGAACGACGACGGCCTCGCGCAGAAGATGGCGAAGCTCTGCGACGTCTACGTCAACGATGCGTTCGGCACCGCGCACCGCGCCGAAGCCACGACGCACGGCATCGCGAAGTACGCACCTGTCGCGTGCGCGGGACCGCTCTTGGCCGCTGAACTCGATGCGCTCGGCAAGGCGCTCGGCAACCCGAAGCGTCCGCTCGTCGCGATCGTCGCGGGCTCGAAGGTGTCGACCAAGCTCACCATTCTCAAGTCGCTCGCCGAGAAGGTCGATCAGCTGATCGTCGGCGGCGGCATCGCCAACACGTTCATGCTCGCGTCGGGCCTGAAGATCGGCAAGTCGCTCGCCGAAGCCGATCTCGTCGGCGAGGCGAAGGAAATCATCGAACAGGCGCGCACGCGCGGCGCATCGGTGCCGATTCCGAGCGATGTCGTCACCGCGAAGGAATTCGCCGCGACTGCGAAGGCGGAAACGAAGCCCGTCGCCGACGTCGCCGACGACGACCTCATCCTCGATATCGGCCCGGACACCGCGAAGGCGCTCGCCGCGCAACTCGAAACGGCCGGCACGATCGTCTGGAACGGGCCCGTCGGCGTGTTCGAATTCGACCAGTTCGGCAACGGCACCAAGACGCTCGCGCAGGCCATCGCGAATTCGTCGGCGTTCTCCATCGCCGGCGGCGGCGACACGCTCGCGGCCATCGCGAAGTACGACATCGCCGACAAGGTGAGCTACATCTCGACCGGCGGCGGCGCGTTCCTGGAATTCCTCGAAGGCAAGAAGCTGCCCGCGGTCGAAGTGCTCGAATCCCGCGCCGGGGCTTGAGGCGTTGGCCGCCCGAAACAATCCGGCGAAAGCAGGAAAGAAGGGCGCGCCAGCCGGCGGCGCGCAAACCGAAGAAATGGGAAGCGGCGCCGCGCTCGACGCGGCCGCCGAAGCAGCGCGGGTGATCGCGGAAGCGGCTCAACCCGATCAGACGGCGCCCGAAGACGAATCGGTGATTCCGGAAACGCCTCCGGTCATCATCGGCGGCGTGCCCGCCCATGCCCTGAATGAAATCGACAAAGCGACGCCGGCACGAACCGGCGCGCGCGCGCAACCGGTGAGCAACACCTCACTGCAAGCGCAACGTGCTCGCGGCCTCAACACGGGCGTTCCTACAGAGACGAGGAAAGACATGCATCGCGCTACCAAGATTGTTGCCACCATCGGCCCGGCTTCAACGAGCCCGGACGTCCTGCTGCAAATGCTGCAGGCGGGCCTCGACGTCGTTCGCTTCAACTTCTCGCACGGCACCGCCGACGATCACCGCCAGCGCGCCGAAATCGTCCGCGAGGCGGCGCGTCAGGTGGGCCGGGAAGTCGCGATCATGGCGGACCTGCAGGGCCCGAAGATCCGCGTCGGCAAGTTCGAGAACAACAAGACGATGCTCGTCGCGGGCAATCCGTTCATCCTCGATGCGAACTGCACGCTCGGCAACAACGAGCGCGTCGGGCTCGACTACAAGGATCTGCCGCGCGACCTGCGCGCGGGCGACGTGCTCCTGCTCAACGACGGCCTCATCGTGCTCGACGTGGTGCGCGTCATCGGCGAAGAGATTCACACGACGGTGAAGGTCGGCGGCGAGCTCTCGAACAACAAGGGCATCAACCGTCAGGGCGGCGGTCTCACCGCGCCCGCGCTGACCGAGAAAGACATGGAGGACATCAAGACGGCGATGTCGCTCGGCGCGGATTTCGTCGCGGTGTCGTTCCCGAAGAACGCGACCGACATGGAAATGGCGCGTCAGCTCGCGAACATCGCGGGCGCGCCGTACGGCATCAAGCCGAAGATGATCGCGAAGATCGAGCGCGCCGAAGCCATTCCGGCGCTGCAAGGCATTCTCGACGCATCGGACGGCATCATGGTCGCGCGCGGCGATCTCGCGGTCGAAGTCGGCAACGCGGCGGTTCCGGCGCTGCAAAAGCGCATGATCCGCATGGCGCGCGAGTCGAACAAGCTCGTGATCACCGCCACGCAGATGATGGAATCGATGATCCACGCGCCCGTGCCGACGCGCGCCGAAGTCTCCGACGTGGCGAACGCCGTGCTCGACGGCACCGACGCCGTGATGCTTTCCGCCGAAACCGCGGCCGGCAAGTATCCGGTGACGACGATCGAAACGATGGCCGCCATCTGTATCGAAGCGGAGAAGTCGGAAGAATCGCAGCTCGATCGCGATTTCCTCGACCGCACGTTCACGCGCATCGACCAGTCGATCGCGATGGGCGCGCTCTTCACGGCGTTCCATCTCGGCGCGAAGGCCGTCGTCGCGTTGACGGAATCCGGTTCGACCGCGCTGTGGATGTCGCGTCACTGGACGCACGTGCCGATCTTCGCGCTGACGCCGCGCGTGTCGAGCGAACGGACGATGTCCCTGTACCGCAACGTGACGCCGCTGCACGTCGACACCAACATGGACCGCGACACGGCGCTGAATCAGGCGCTGGAAGTGGTCGTGTCGAAGGGTTACGCGGCGCGCGGCGATATGGTCGTGCTGACGGTCGGCGAACCGATGGGCCAGGCAGGCGGCACGAACACGCTCAAGATCGTGCGCGTGGGCGATCACTTCTAAGCGTTTTTGAGAACGCTGCGCGGTCAAACGCCGCGCGATTTGTCGCAAGTCCGGAGCGAGCGCGGTCCCAGCACCCGCGCTCGTTTCGTCAAGCGCGCAGGACGATGAAGCCGAAAACCGCCCGAGAGCGAGTTCGCGCGCTGAAGAATTCGTTTCACTTATGGAGTCTCACCACAATGCCTCTCGTATCAATGCGTCAACTGCTGGATCACGCTGCGGAAAACGGTTACGGTCTCCCGGCGTTCAACGTCAACAATCTGGAACAAGTGCAGGCGATCATGTCGGCGGCGAACGAAGTCAACGCGCCCGTCATCATGCAGGCGTCCGCTGGCGCGCGTAAGTACGCGGGCGAAGCGTTCCTGCGTCATCTGATCGAAGCGGCGGTCGAGTCGTATCCGCATATTCCGGTCGTGATGCATCAGGATCACGGTCAGTCGCCCGCGGTGTGCATGGCCGCGATCCGCTCGGGCTTCACCAGCGTCATGATGGACGGCTCGCTCGAAGCCGACGGCAAGACGGTCGCTTCCTACGAGTACAACGTCGCGGTGTCGAAGCAGGTCGTGGAGTTCTCGCATTCGATCGGCGTAACGGTCGAAGCCGAACTGGGCGTGCTCGGCTCGCTCGAAACGATGAAGGGCGACAAGGAAGACGGCCACGGCGCCGAAGGCACGATGACGCGCGAGCAGCTTCTGACCGACGTCGAGCAGGCCGCCGATTTCGTCAAGCAGACGCAATGCGATGCTTTGGCGATCGCGATCGGTACGTCGCACGGCGCGTACAAGTTCTCGAAGAAGCCGACGGGCGATATCCTCGCCATCGACCGCATCCGCGAAATTCACCAGCGCATTCCGAACACGCACCTCGTGATGCACGGTTCGTCGTCGGTACCGCAGGAATTGCTGGCCGAAATCCGCGAATTCGGCGGCGACATGAAGGAAACCTATGGCGTGCCGGTCGAGGAGATTCAGGAAGGCATCAAGCACGGCGTTCGCAAGGTGAACATCGACACCGATCTGCGCCTCGCGATCACCGGCGCGATCCGCCGCTATCTGTTCGAAAATCCGTCGAAGTTCGATCCGCGCGATTATCTGAAGCCCGCGCGCGAAGCGGCGAAGGAAATCTGCCGCCAGCGCTATATGCAGTTCGGCTGCGAGGGCATGGCCGGCAAGATCAAGCCGGTTTCGCTCGACAAGATCGCCGAAAAGTACAAGTCCGGCGCGCTGGCTCAGATCGTGAAATGAGACTGATCTGAATCAGCCGGGTTTTGTAAAGTAAAATCAACGGGTTCCGGGTTCGGAACCCGTTCGTCTTTCTCCTCGCCGCTTCCCACGTCGAAGCGGCGAATCACTTTTTTCCGGTACATGACGATGTCCACGCTATACGAATCCACGATCAAATCGCTGCCGCTGCTCGGCCGCGGCAAGGTCCGCGACAACTACGCCGTCGGCGACGACAAGCTCCTTATCGTGACGACCGACCGGCTTTCCGCATTCGACGTCGTCATGGGCGAGCCGATTCCGAACAAGGGCCGCGTGCTCAACACGATGGCCGATTTCTGGTTCGAGAAGCTCGGCCACATCGTGCCGAACCACAACACGGGCATCGATCCGGCGACGGTCGTCGCAGCGGACGAAGCCGAGCAGGTGAAGGGCCGCGCGGTCGTCGTGAAGCGCCTGGAGCCGATTCTCGTCGAAGCCGTGGTGCGCGGTTATCTCGCGGGCAGCGGCTGGAAGGACTATCAGGCGACGGGCGCGGTGTGCGGCGTCGAACTGCCGCCGGGCCTTCAGAACGCGCAGAAGCTGCCCGAGCCGATTTTCACGCCTGCGGCCAAGGCCGAAATGGGCCATCACGACGAAAACATCACCTACGATGAGATGGAACGCCGCATCGGCACGGAGCTTTCCGCGACGATCAAGCGCATTTCCATCCAGTTGTACAAGGAAGCGGCCGAGTACGCGGCGACGCGCGGCATCATCATCGCGGATACGAAGTTCGAGTTCGGCCTCGACAACAAGGGCGATCTCTATCTGATGGACGAAGTGCTGACCGCCGATTCGTCGCGCTTCTGGCCCGCCGATGGCTATCAGGTGGGCACGAATCCGCCGTCGTTCGACAAGCAGTTCGTGCGCGACTGGCTCGAAACGCAGCCGTGGAAGAAGGAACCGCCCGCGCCCAAGCTGCCCGACGACGTGATCGCGAAGACGTCGGAGAAGTATCAGGAAGCGCTCCAGCGTTTGACCGGCAAGACGCTCGACTGAGTAAGAAAGATGACGAACGAAGTACACAAGAACGAAGCGCCGCTCGTCGGCGTGTTGATGGGCTCCAGTTCCGACTGGGACGTGATGAAGCATGCCGTCGCGATGCTGCAGGAATTCGGCGTGCCGTACGAGGCACAGGTCGTCTCGGCGCACCGGATGCCGGACGAGATGTTCGCCTACGCGGAAAGCGCGCGCGAGCGCGGCCTGCGCGCGATCATCGCGGGCGCGGGCGGCGCGGCGCATCTGCCGGGCATGCTGGCCGCGAAAACCACGGTGCCGGTGCTCGGCGTGCCGGTGGCGAGCAAGTATCTGAAGGGCGTCGATTCGCTGCATTCGATCGTGCAGATGCCCAAGGGCGTGCCGGTCGCGACGTTCGCCATCGGCGAGGCGGGCGCGGCGAACGCGGCGCTCTTCGCGGTATCGATATTGAGCGTCACCGATGCGAAATTCGCCGATGCGCTCGCCGCTTTTCGCGTGAAGCAGAATCAGGCGGCGCGGGACATGACGCTGCCGCCGCTGTGATCCCACTTCGCAATCTGGCCCAACGATGAATCCACAAAACTCCCCGATCTCTCCCATCCTGCCGGGCGCATGGCTCGGCATGGTCGGCGGCGGCCAGCTCGGCCGCATGTTCTGCTTCGCCGCGCAATCGATGGGCTATCGCGTCGCCGTTCTCGATCCGGATGAGACGAGCCCCGCTGGCGCCGTCGCGGATCGCCATATCCGCGCCGCCTACGACGACCGCGCCGCGCTCACGGAACTCGGCCGACTGTGCGCGGCAGTATCGACGGAATTCGAGAACGTGCCGTCCGCCAGCCTCGAATTTCTCGCGTCGTGCACGTTCGTGAGCCCGGCGGCGAGTTGCGTGGCGATCGCGCAGGATCGCGTCGCGGAGAAACGCTTCATCGCGGAATCGGGCGTGCCGGTCGCGCCGCATGTCGTGATCGAATCGACGGAAGCGCTCGCCGCGCTGCCCGACGAGAAGATCGCGGCCGTGCTGCCGGGCATTCTCAAGACCGCGCGTCTCGGCTATGACGGCAAGGGGCAGGTCAGCGTGCGCAACGTCGCGGAATTGCGCAACGCGCATGCGTCGCTGTCGGGCGTGCCGTGCGTGCTGGAAAAGCGCATGCCGCTGAAGTACGAAGTGTCCGTGCTGATCGCGCGCGGCGGCGACGGCAAATCGGCCGTGTTTCCGCTCGCGCAGAACGTGCATGTGAACGGCATTCTCGCGAGGACGGTCGTGCCCGCCCCCGATGCGCCCGATGCGCTCGTCGCGCAGGCGCAGGACGCCGCGCTGACGATCGCCGCGAAGCTCGGTTACGTCGGCGTGCTGTGCGTCGAATTCTTCGTGCTGGAAGACGGCTCGCTCATCGCCAACGAAATGGCGCCGCGCCCGCACAATTCCGGCCACTACACCGTCGATGCCTGCGCCACGAGTCAATTCGAGCAGCAGGTGCGCGCGATGACCGGCATGCCGCTCGGCGACACGCGCCAGCATTCGCCGGCCGCGATGCTGAATCTGCTCGGCGATATCTGGTTCGATGGCGACAAGGCGCGTTCGCCCGCGTGGGCGGAAGTCGCCGCGATGCCGGCGGCGCGGCTGCATCTGTACGGCAAGGAAGAGGCGCGCCGGGGCCGCAAGATGGGCCACATCAACTTCACGGCGGCGACGCTCGAGGAAGCGCGCACGGCGGCGCGTGACTGCGCGCGCATGCTGCATATCCCGCTCGATTGAGTTTTTTCGTAGTAGAAGCAATGACCATCATCTATCCGAGCGCCGCGCAGATCGACGAAGCCGCGGCCCTGCTCGATGCCGGCGAACTCGTCGCGTTTCCGACCGAGACGGTCTACGGGCTTGGCGGCGACGCCGAGAATCCCGAGGCCATCGCGCGCATCTATGCGGCGAAAGGGCGGCCGGCGAATCATCCGGTGATCGTGCATCTCGCGCCCGAGGCTGATCCGGGCTATTGGGTGCGCGAGTTGCCCGCCGATGCGCAGAAGCTCATCGATGCGTTCTGGCCCGGTCCTTTGACGCTGATTCTCAAGCGCGCCGCGCATATTCCGGCGGCGGTCAGCGGCGGACAGGATTCGGTGGGCGTGCGGTGCCCGTCGCATCCGGTGGCGCAGCAATTGTTGTCGGCGTTTCATCGGCGGCGAATGGGGACGGGCAAGCAGGGCGGCGTCGCGGGGCCGTCGGCGAATCGTTTCGGGCATGTGAGCCCGACGACCGCGCAGCACGTTCGCGACGAGTTCGGCGATGCCGTGCATGTGCTCGATGGCGGCGCGGCGGATGTCGGCATCGAATCGACGATTCTGGATTTGTCGCGGGGCTTTCCGGCGCTGCTGCGGCCGGGGCATGTGAGTCCGCGGCAGATCGCGGATGTCATCGGGATCGCGCCGAAGCTGCCGGATGGATCGGATGCGACCGCGCCGCGTGCTTCCGGGACGCTGAAGGCGCATTACGCGCCGCGCACGCCGCTTTTGCTGCTGCCGTTCGCGTCGATCGAGCCGTTGCTTCGTAATCGTGACGGGAAGATTGCGCTGGTGGCGCGGGCGTCGAGCGCGGGGGAATGGGCGCGGGCTGCCGATGTTCACTTCGTGGCGGCGCCTGAGGATCCGCAGACTTACGCGCGCGATCTTTATGGCTTGCTGCGGGCGCTGGATCGGGCCAATGTCGAGCGGATTCTGATCGAGAAGCTGCCGGAGACGGTGGAGTGGATTGCTGTCAACGATCGGCTTGGCAGGGCGGCGGCGGCGTTCGAGGCGGAAGAGTGATTACTGGACTTTGCGCCTGTTTGTGAAAGATGGGTTTGGGGGATTTTGCTTTCCGGTCAGGAAGTTATGATGCAGGGGTTCCTCCGCGTGCGCGGAGATAGACCCGAACAAAAATGCAGAAGAGCGAGTGGAGGAAAGGTTCCTCCGCGTGCGCGGAGATAGACCGTGCGCCCGAGCCGGGAATCGGCTCATCAAAGAGGTTCCTCCGCGTGCGCGGAGATAGACCCGCGACGAAGGACCGGTCTGTACGCATGGCGTGGGTTCCTCCGCGTGCGCGGAGATAGACCCGTGCAGCGCTCCCATGTCGTCGAGATACCACCGGTTCCTCCGCGTGCGCGGAGATAGACCCATCAGACTCTTGGCAATCTCGCCCGCGTTCTCGATTCCTCCGCGTGCGCGGAGATAGACCCTCAAGATCGCGGCTGAAGTGGCCGGTTCGGGGGATTCCTCCGCGTGCGCGGAGATAGACCGTACTAGAACGTCAAACTGGACCGTATCGACGAGTTCCTCCGCCCCGCGGAGCCTTTCTCACCGCAACAAAAAAAACCGCTCGGGCGATCCCTCGCCCGAGCGGTTTTTCCATCCTAAAACCCCAACCCTTACTTCCCCAACCCCGTCGCCGCAATCGTCTGCTCGGCGGCCTGCGCGTACAGCGCATGCAGATGCGTCGTCGGATGCACGGTATCGGCGTACATGTACGTCTGATCCGCGCCCGCGACCGTCAACGTTTCCGGCGAGCAGAACAGCGACGTCGCGAAATCCTGCGGATTCGGCTCGCCGTACTTCTGCGCGGCCGCGGCCATCGCCTTCAGGTTGCACGCGGTGCCCGTATTCGACACCGTGAAGCCTAACTGCTGATAGTTCGCGGTGATCTGCGCCAGCTTCGGCGGCGTATCGAGGTAGATGACCTTCGACTTGATGTTGAGCGCCTGCAACGTCTGATCGAGCGCAGTATTGAACCCGATCGAAGCGCTCGAAAGACCGGCGCGCGTGACCGCGTCGCTCATCGTGCCCTGCGGCGTCGTGCCGATATCCGGCACGTTCGATACCAGCACATGCGTCGCGCCGTGCTGCAGGATCGTCGCGACGATTCCGCCGAGTTGCTTGGCCGCCGTGATGATCGCAGTGGATGCATCGGCCTGCGAGATCGCGCCGGCCTTAACCAACTGCAAGTTGTAAAGGACGTCGTTCGCGCCGCCATTCACGATGACGAGCTGATTCGCGTTGAAACTGCCGTGCGCCGCAAGGTAGTTCTGCACTTGCGTCGCGACCGGCACGGTCAACGCGCCCGCGTAGCTGTTCGGATCCGTAGCGTGACCGATGCCCATGGGATTCGTCACGCGCGCGCCGCCTTGCGCATAGCCGAGTCCCGACTGATTCGTCGGCGCAACCCCAAACCCCCCCGTCATCGCCGGCGTCAACGTATCGCCGTAATACTGCGCGACGTTCTGCACCCACACCTGACCCGGATTCGTCGTGAACCGTCCGCCGCCGAAGTTCGCGGCCGCGACCGGCGCATACGTGCCGACATCGGAAAGGCTGTCGCCGAACGACACCACTTGCAGCTTCACGCCGCCCGCGGGCGTCGAATTGTTGTCATCGCCGCCGCCGCCGCACGCGGCGATCAGGGCGAAGGCCGCGCTGGCCGTCGCGACTTGGGCAAAGCGCACCAGTGCGGCGCGCGTCGAGCGTTGCTTCTTCATGACCTCGTCTCCCTTCTTACCTGTTTTCTAGTTCGATTACGGCGTCAGACCGTGTCGCGGTCTTCATGCCGCTAGCTGCGAGTTTAAGCGATGCCGCGCGCCATCCTGGCGCGCGCGCAGCTTACGGCCGAGCGCCGTGCCCGACAGCGTACACGCGGCGCGCGTCTTTCCGAACGCGACTTCGTAGAAGAAATCTTCGGTGTTTGCAGACGCCCGTGCCCGCTCAATCCGCCACGCCCGGCCGACGCGCGCCTTCGTAGACCCATTCGAGCAGCGCATCGTGCGCGGCGCGCGCGGCCTCGGCGCGCGGATCGTTGATGAAACTCACGACCACATAGCTCTCGCCGTTCGCCGCGCCGACATAGCCCGCGATCGCGCGCACGTCGCGCAGCGTGCCGGTCTTGATGTGCGCATTGCCGAGCGCGCCCGCGTTCGTTAGACGGTTGCGCATGGTGCCGTCGACGCCCGCGATCGGCAGCGATTCGACGAACACCTGCGCGACCGGACTCGCGTTCGCGGCCATCAGCAGATCGGCGAGCGAGATCGCGGAAATATGCTCGTCGCGCGAAAGGCCGGAGCCGTTGTCGAGCACGAGACCGTTCATCGGCAGGGCGCTGCGTTTCAGGAACGCCTGGATCGCCGTCGCCGATTTCGCCGTCGTCGCGGGGGGCTTCAGTTGCGCCGCGCCGATCGTCAGGAACAGGTTGCGCGCCATCACGTTGTTGCTGAACTTGTTGATGTCGCGCACGACATCCGACAGCACCGGACTGCGATGCGTGCCGACGAGGCGCGCATTCGACGGCGTCGGGCCTTCGCGCGTCGTGCCTGCGAACGTGCCGCCCGCCTGCTTCCAGAGCGCGAGGAAACCGCCCGCGAAGAAGGTCGAATGATCGAGCGCCGCGACGTTGATCGTGCGCGAGCCGCAACGCAGCGGATAGTCGCCGACGAACGACGCCTGCACGAAGCCGCCCTGCGTCTGCGCGACGCTCGGCGACGCCGCCGAAAGCGAGCCGACGCACGCGCCGCGCGTCACGCGCAGTTCGTTGTCGATCTGAAGTTGCGCGAGTTGCGGCAATACGTCGATGGATACTTGTCCGTCGGCGTTGGGCGTCAGCGTGAAGGACAGCGATTTGAACGCGTAAAGCAGCGGATCGGGGCCGACGTTGTAGGGCGCGCTGTCGTCGTTGTCGAACGCGGGCAGATCGCGCGTCGACGCGTCGAAGTAGCGCTTGTCGAGCACGAGCGCGCCGTCGATGCCCGTGATGCCGTTCTTGCGAATCTGATCGACGAGATCGATCAGCTCTTCCGGCACGAGCTTCGGATCGCCCGTACCCTGAATGTACAGATTGCCGTGCAGCACGCCTTGCGCATCGAGCTGGCCGTCGGCGTACGCGGTCGTCTTCCAGCGATAGTCCGGGCCGAGCATCGAAAGGCCCGAGAAGGTCGTGACGAGCTTCATCGTCGATGCGGGCAGCATCGGCTCGTTCGCGTTCACCGAGACGAGCGGCAGCGGCGCGCCGACACGCTGCACGACGACGCTCATCGACGACAGCGGCACATGCGCGTGCGCGAGCGCCGTCATCACCGATGCGGGCAGCGGGCCGGCCGGCACGACCGCTTTCGCCGCGCGCTCGGCTTTCGCGCGCTTCGACTTCGCCCCGCCGATGGCCGCGCGCTGCGGCGCGTGACCTTGCGCATCGGCCTTCGAGCCGCCGCCGCGCGCATCGGCATCCGGCATATGGCCGAGGGCCGCGCAGGCGAACGCTGCGGCGAGAGCGTACGAAGACAGTCGGCGAGAGAAGGAACGGAAAACGGGCGGCATGGACGAGCGTTGTTCTTGGCTGGATGACGAGCGGCGGCGCGTGGCCGGGCGGGGTCGCGCCGCGAGGAAGCGGCTATTGTAGACAAGCTGGCTTGCGGAAATCGTACGGGTAAAAAATCATTGCACGACGCGCTTCGGGTGCGGCATGCGGTTGTCCTCCGATGCTGGACGATCGGCGCCGTTAAGTCCCGTTTAAGCCCCGCGCGGATACAATGACTCGCGGCCCCCGGCTGCGCCACGTAACCATCAACAGACATGTGCCATGCGAATCCTGCTTGTCGAAGATGACCGGATGATCGCCGAAGGCGTGCGCCGTGCGCTGCGCGCGGACGGCTTCGCAGTCGACTGGGTCCAGGACGGCGAGGCCGCGCTCACGGCGGTCGCGGGCGAGTCCTACGATCTGATGCTGCTCGATCTCGGCCTGCCCAAGCGCGACGGCCTCGACGTATTGAAGACCCTGCGCGCGCGTTCGAACTCGCTGCCGGTGCTGATCGTGACGGCGCGCGACGCCATCGCGGATCGCGTCAAAGGACTCGACGCCGGCGCGGACGATTACCTCGTCAAACCTTTCGATCTCGACGAACTCGGCGCGCGCATGCGTGCGCTGATCCGCCGTCATGCGGGGCGCGGCGAATCGCTCGTTCGGCACGGTGAACTGACGCTCGATCCGGTCGGTCATCAGGTGACGCTCGCGGGCAATCCCGTGTCGCTGTCGGCACGCGAATTCGCGCTGCTCGAAGCGCTGATGGCGCGGCCCGGCGCAGTGCTGTCGAAGAGCCAGCTCGAAGAAAAGATCTACGGCTGGGGCGAGGAAATCGGCAGCAATACGGTCGAGGTCTACATCCATTCGCTGCGCAAGAAGCTCGGCGCCGATCTCATCCGCAACGTGCGCGGCCTCGGCTACATGGTCGCGAAGGACGCCTGATGCGGTCGATCCGCCGGCAATTGCTGATCTGGCTGCTTGCGCTCGTGATCGTCGGCGTGGGCTTCGCGGGCTGGCTCATTTACCGGCAGGCGCTCGCCGAAGCCAACGAACTCTTCGACTATCAGCTTCAGCAGATCGCGGCCGCGCTGCCGTCCGAGCCGTTTTCTTCGGTGCTCAGTTCGCGCAGCGAAAGCGACGAAGGCGTCGTCATCCAGATCTGGAATCGCAACGGCGCGCTGATGTACTTCTCGCATCCGCGCGTGCCGCTCGCGCCGCATGCCGAACTCGGCTTCTCCACGGAGATGACGCCGCGCGGCGAATGGCGCGTGTATAGCGCGATTGTCGGCGATAACGTCGTGCAGCTCGCGCAGCCGCTGTCGATCAGAAATCGCGTCGCGGCGGGCGTCGCGTGGCGCACGCTGTGGCCGCTCGTGCTGCTGCTGCCGCTGCTCGGGCTCGCGATCTGGGTGATCGTCGGGCTCGGGCTCGCGCCTTTGCAACGCGTCACGCGCGCGCTCGACACGCGTCATCCGGAAGCGCTCGATCCGCTGCCGGATCGGCCGCTGCCGCAGGAAGTGCGGCCGGTCGTGCGTGCGCTGAATGCGCTGCTGTCGCGCTTGTCGGCGGCGCTCGACACGCAAAAGGCCTTCGTCGCCGATGCCGCGCACGAGCTTCGGACGCCGCTCGCCGCAGTGCAGATTCAGGCGCAGCTCGTCGCGCGCGCGCAGGATGACGAAACGCGTCGCGAGGCGCTCAGGGATCTGCACGAAGGCATCGCGCGCGCGACGCGGCTTGCGGAGCAACTGCTGGCGCTCGCCCGCTCGGAACCGGATGGCAAGGCGGCGTTCGCATCGGTCGATCTCGCCGCGCTGCTCGAATCATGCGTGCGCGGCTCGGTGCTGGTGGCGCAGCAACGCGGCGTCGATCTCGGCATCGAGGAGAGCGAACCGGCGACCGTGAACGGCGATCCCGATTCGCTGCGCGTGATGTTCAACAATCTCATCGACAACGCGACGAAGTACACGCCTCGCGGCGGCCGCGTGGACGTGTGCGTTCGTCTCGCCGATGGCCGTCCCGTCGTCGAAATCTCCGATACCGGGCCGGGCATTCCTCAAGAAGAGCGAGAAAGGGTGTTCGACCGGTTCTATCGCGTGGGCGAAGGGGCGAATCGCGCGCGCACGGATGTGTCCGGCAGCGGCCTCGGGCTCGCGATCGTGAAGCGGATCGCGCAGCAGCATGGCGCGACGGTGACGCTGGCGGAGTCGAGCGCGGGCGGTCTCAAGGTGGCCGTAACGTTCTGATGCGCGTGGCCGCCGCGCCGAAGCAAGCCGCTCTTCCTCCTCTTTTAAGAGCGGTTTAAGCGACGCCCCGTAACCTTGCTCCATCGATAAAGCGCGCTCCGTGAGAGCGCATCCCTCGTCAGGAGCACACACGATGAAAGCGAAGATTCTTACCCGCAGCGCCGTCGCGGCTGCCGTTGCCGTCGCCTTGTCGGCGGGTTACGTGGCGGGTCATAACAACGTTCCTGCACCGCAAGTCATCGCGCCCGCGCAAGCCGCCGCGATGATGCCCGCCGAAGCCGCGGCCAAGACGGGCATCCCCGATTTCTCCGGTCTCGTGGAAACGTATGGCCCGGCCGTCGTCAACATCAGCGCGAAGCACGTCGTCAAGCAGACGTCCGCGCGCAGCGGCCAGAATCAGTTGCCGATGGACCCCGACGATCCCTTCTATCAGTTCTTCAAGCGCTTCGGCGGCATGCCCGGCTTCGGCGGCGGCGATGGCGGCCCGCGCGCGGATCGTCCGAGCGAAGGCCTCGGCTCCGGCTTCATCGTCAGCAGCGACGGCTACATCCTCACCAACGCGCACGTCGTCGATAACGCGAACGTCGTCACCGTGAAGCTCACGGACAAGCGCGAATACCGCGCGAAGGTCATCGGCGCGGACAAGCAGTCGGACGTCGCCGTGCTGAAGATCGACGCGAAGAGCCTGCCGACGGTGAAGATCGGCGATCCGAACGGCAGCAAGGTCGGCCAGTGGGTCGTCGCGATCGGCTCGCCGTACGGGTTCGACAACACGGTGACGTCGGGCATCATCAGCGCGAAGTCGCGCGCGCTGCCCAACGAGAACTACACGCCGTTCATCCAGACCGACGTGCCGGTGAATCCGGGCAACTCCGGCGGGCCGCTTTTCAATCTGCAAGGCGAAGTGATCGGCATCAATTCGATGATCTATTCGCAGACGGGCGGCTTCCAGGGCCTTTCGTTCGCGATCCCGATCAATGAGGCGATCAAGGTCAAGGACGCGCTCATCAAGACGGGTCACGTCGATCGCGGCCGTCTCGGCGTGACGGTGCAGGGCATGAATCAGACGCTCGCGAATTCCTTCGGCATGAAGTCGCCGCAAGGCGCGCTCGTGAGCTCGGTCGAGCCGGGCGGGCCGGCCGCGAAGGCGGGTCTGCAACCGGGCGACGTCATCACGGCGCTCAACGGCGAGCCGGTCACGGATTCGACCTCGCTGCCGTCGCAGGTCGCGGGTCTCGCGCCGGGCACGTCCGCGAAGGTCACGGTGTGGCGCGACAAGAGCGCGAAGGATCTCAGCGTGACCATCGGCGCGTTGAAGGACACGAAGACCGCGAGCGCGAAGACCGGCGGCGGTGACGAATCGTCGGCGCAGGATGCGCGCCTCGGCGTCGCGGTGCGTCCGCTTACGCCGGAAGAAAGGCAGAACGATTCGCTCTCGCGCGGCCTGCTCGTGCAGCAGGCGGGCGGCGCGGCAGCGAACGCGGGCATTCAGCCGGGCGACGTGATTCTCGCCGTCAACGGCCAGCCGGTGACGTCCGTGCAACAGTTGAAGTCGATGGTTCAGCACGCGGGCGACAGCATCGCGCTCCTGATCCAGCGCGACGACGCGCAGATCTTCGTGCCTGTCGATCTCGGCTGACGCAGCGCATCGGGCCGCGACGCGGGCACGAAGCATGCTCCCGGGTTCCCTGGTGCCCCATCGCGTGAAACCGACGCATCGGGCGTGACGCCGCCGGCGCTTTCGAGCGCGGCGGCATCGGAAAAAGGAGCTGAAAACATGACGAGCAGAACCACGGGCAGGCTGGCGGCCGCGCTTCTCGTTGCGGCGGCGAGCGCGAGCATGGCGGGCGGCGCCTGGGCGCAGCAGGCGAGCGGCGCCTCGGGCGGCACGGCGACCGATTTGTCGAGCGCCGGCAACACCAACGGCGGCGGCCTGCCGCAGATCGAGCAGCAAGGCGACGTTTCGTATACGTCGGGCGGCGTCGGCCTCGACGAGTCGCGCGCATTGTTGCGCGAACAGGCGCACTGGCCGCTATCGCTGCGCTTCACGGGGCCGACTTCCGATTACCTTTCGGGCGTGCATGTGCGCGTCGTCGGCGGCAAGGGCGGCGAGGTGCTGTCCACGGAATCGATGGGACCGTACATGCTCGTCAAGCTGCCGCCCGGCAACTATACGGTCTACGCGAAGTACAAGGATCAGGAGAAAAAGCAGGCCGTGACGGTCGCGGGGCCGGGCAAGGCCAAGGCGGCATTCCACTGGAACATTCAGTAAGCGCGGGCGTCGAAAGGGAAACGCCCGGGCCGTCGAAAGCGCTCACGCAGGATCGGAAGTTTGTCTCATAATTAAGCCACGGGTGTCTCGATGACTCGTGGCTTTTTCTTTGGAAGCCGGTTCTTACGCGGAGGGGCAGCACGATGGGCACGGAACTGAACGTCGGGCACGAAACGGCGCATCACATCGAGATCACGCTGAACGGGCGGCGCTGCCGCGTGATCCATCAGGGCGTGACCTACGCCGATACGCACGCATCCCTCACGCTCGTCGAGCAGGGCGCGGAGAAAGTGCACTACTTTCCGCGCGCCGACGTGAACATGGCGCGCCTCGAACGCTCGATTCACACCACGCACTGCCCGACGAAGGGCCAGGCGACGCACTATCATCTGCTGACCGAAGACGGCCCGGTCGAGAACGCCGCGTGGAGCTACGAAGCGCCGCTCGACGCCGCCGCGAAAATCAAGGGCTATCTCGCGTTCTACGGTTCGCGCGTCGATCGCATCGACGAGACTTCCTAGGCGCGCATCCGAACAGACACCTTACATCCGCTCCGCCATAACGAACGCATGCGATCCTTGTCCCGGAGGCTCGAATGGAAGTCACCGATGCGCTGTGCGTTCCGCTCGATTGCGCGCACGTCCGCGAGGCGCTCTCCGATCTCGCGTTGCTGCGCGCGAGCCTCGACAATTGCGAATCGTTCACGCGCACGCCCAACGGCGAGTATGTCCTCACGCTGATCGTGCCGCTCGGCGCGCTGCGGGCGCGCTACGAAATTCGCGCGCACGCCGCCGGGCGCACGCGACAGGCGGCGCATGAAGAAGGGGAAAGCGACGCGTCGCACGACGGCGCGTACGCGCGCACGCTGAGCTTCAAGGCGCGCGGCGAAGGCGTCGGCTCATTGCGCGGGCAGATCGCGGTCGCGCTCAATCCCGATGACGACGGCGCCGCGACGTGGATCGAATACACCGTCTGGGCGACGGTCTCGGGACCGCTCGCCGGCTTGCCCGCGCGTCAGATCGAAAACGCGCTTCGTGAAGGCGCCGACGATTTCTTCGCCGAGTTCTGCGAAGTGGTGCGTGCGAAGCACGGCTTGCCGTCGATGCGCGCGGCAGGCGCAAGCGCCGAGCGCCGGCATGTGTTCTTGCGGCCGGGCGCGATGTCGGCGGCGTTCTCGCGTCGCTCGGGCGCGATGCGCGGGCATTCCGCCGACGCCCACGCGAGCGGCGTGCTGCGGCATCGGCTGCACGGACACGGATTCGTGCACAACGACCGCGATCATTCCCACGATCCGCATCCGCTCGGCCTGCCGATATGGGCGTGGGCGGCGATGCTCGTGTGCATCGCGCTGTTCGCGTATTTCGCGCAGCGCATCGGTTCGCAATAGACGGCGCGAATCAGGCGCTCGCGGGCATCAGCAGCGACGGGCTGCAGCGCAATGCGTCGAAGCATGCGTCGATGAGCGCTTCGGCGTCGCGTTCCGGATGAACGATGTCGGGCAGCATCAGCGAATGGTGCAGGATGCCCGTGAAGAGACAGTGGAGCATGGTCATCGCGCGGCGCGTGTCGAGCGTCGCCGGAAGCTGCTTCTTTTCGACGGCGTTGCGCAGCGCGCGCTCGATGCGCTCCATGCCGTCGCGCATGTTGTTCCGATGCCGCTCGCGCACCGGCCCCATTTCCTCGACGAATTCGCATTTCATGAAGAGGATGTCGAAGACGCGGCGCCGCTGCTCGTCGGTCGTGATGTTGCGCATGCACCAGACGAAGAGTTCATGCAAACGCGCGAGCGGGTCTTCCTCCTTGCCGTCCAGCGTGGATTCCACGAGTTCGTCGAGCGGCAAAAGGCTGCGGTCGAACATCGCGTTGAAGAGATCGCCCTTGTTGGCGAAATGCCAGTAGATCGCGCCGCGCGTGACGCCCGCCGCCTGCGCGATGTCCGCGAGCGTCGTGCGCGATACCCCTTTTTCGTAGAAGACGCGCTCGGCCGCGTCGAGTACGCGGTTGCGCGTCAACTGCGCTTCTTCCTTGGTTCGTCTGACCATATCCTGCGGCCGGTGGCCGTCTGCTCCTGCTACTGCCGTTTGAAAGCCGCTCTGTGGACGACTCTGTCGAAGGTTCGTCGAACGTAATCGATTCCCCGGAGCGGTTTCTTCTCATCGCCAATGGGGAGAAACACGTACGGTTTTTTACATTCATTCGTGAATGTATATACAATACCACCCGTTTACGAATATTCACAAATTCATCCGGCGGGCGGATTTCGCATAAGCTTGCGTTTCCATTGCCCGTTCTGGCCGTCCTGTGGCCACGGGCGACGCCTCCGAGCGTCGCGCACGGGTATGAGGCGTCACGCGCAGGCTGGCGTCGCCGCTCACTCGCCGGACAAGTTGGTGTATTCACAGCGTCCCGAAGGACGCTCGTGCGCGGCGTTGCCCGGGGAAGGCCGCCGCGTGCCCAAACTTCACTCTCAGTCTTAGACAGAGGTCGCTCCATGCGCGTCGAACGGGTTCCACTCCGCTTAATCACCGCCGCGACGGCTGCCGTGTTCCTGGCAGCGTGCGGGCAAAAACAATCAGCGCCTCCGCCGCAAACGCCCGAAGTGGGTATCGTCACCGTGCAGCCGACGAGCGTGCCGGTCATCGTCGATTTGCCGGGCCGCACCAACGCCTATCTGGTCGCGCAAGTGCGCGCACGGGTCGATGGCATCGTGCTGCGCCGCGAGTTCACTGAAGGCTCCGAGGTCAAGGCCGGTCAGCGTCTCTACAAGATCGATCCGGCGCCGTACATCGCCGCGCTGAACAACGCCAAGGCGACGCTCGCGAAGGCGCAGGCGAACGTCGCGTCGCAGAATGCGCTCGTCGCGCGCTACAAGATCCTCGTCGCGGCCAATGCCGTGTCGAAGCAGGATTACGACAACGCCGTCGCGGCGCAAGGCCAGGCCGTCGCGGATGTCGCCGCGGGCAAGGCATCGGTCGATACCGCGCAGATCAACTTGGGCTACACCGACGTCGTCTCGCCGATCACCGGCCGCACCGGTCTCTCGCAGGTCACGCCGGGCGCCTACGTTCAGGCGAGCGCCGCGACGCTGCTCACGACCGTGCAGCAGCTCGATCCGATCTACGTCGATCTGACGCAATCGAGCGTCGAAGGCTTGCGCCTGCGCCGTCAGATTCAGGAAGGCCGTCTGCAGACCGAAGGCATCCACGCCGCGAAGGTCACGCTCCAGCTCGAAGACGGCCGCACGTACACCGAGCAGGGCAAGCTGCAGTTCTCCGACGTGAGCGTCGACCAGAGCACCGGTTCGGTGACGGTGCGCGCGATCTTCCAGAACAAGGACCGCGTGCTTCTGCCGGGCATGTTCGTGCGCGCGCGGATTCAGGAAGGCACGAACGACCACGCGCTCGTCGTGCCGCAGATCGGCGTCACGCATGACCAGAAGGGCACGCCGACCGCGCTCGTCGTCAACAAGGACAACAAGGTGGAACTGCGCCAGCTCGTCACGGGCAGCACGTTCGGCAACAACTGGGTGGTCGACAGCGGCCTGAACCCGGGCGACCGCGTGATCGTGAACGGCGTGGAGAAGGCGAAGCCCGGCATGCAGGTGAAGCCGGTCGACGCGAAATTCCCGTATCCCGTAGCCGGCGCATCGGATGCGCAGGCGGCATCGGCGCCGGCCAGTGCCAGCGGCGCGAGCGCTGCCAGCGGTCCGCAAGCCGCATCGGCCGCCTCCGCTGCATCGGGCGCGCAATAAAAGGGAGCCTGTTACATGGCAAAGTTTTTTATCGATCGACCGATCTTCGCGTGGGTGATCGCGATCATCCTGATGCTGGCGGGGATGGCGTCGATCTTCACGCTGCCGGTCGCGCAGTATCCGACGATCGCGCCGCCCGCGATCCAGATCAGCGCGACGTATCCGGGCGCATCCGCGAGCACCGTCGAAAACACGGTGACGCAGGTGATCGAGCAGCAGATGACCGGCCTCGACCACTTGCTGTACCTGTCGTCGACGTCCGATGACTCGGGCACGGCCACCGTCACGCTGACGTTCGCGGCGGGCACGAACCCGGACATCGCGCAGGTGCAGGTGCAGAACAAGCTGCAGCTCGCGACGCCGCTGCTTCCGCAAGTCGTGCAGCAGTTGGGCACGAAGGTCACGAAGTCGAGTTCGAGCTTCCTGCTCGTGCTCGCGTTCGTGTCCGAAGACGGCAGCATGAGCAAGTACGACCTCGCGAACTACGTGGCGTCGAACGTGGCGGATCCGCTCTCGCGTATCGACGGCGTCGGTACGACGACGCTGTTCGGCTCGCAGTACGCGATGCGCGTCTGGCTCGATGCGACCAAGCTCACGAACTTCGCGCTCACGCCTGTCGACGTGAAGAACGCGATCACGAACCAGAACGTGCAGGTGGCGGCGGGTGCGCTCGGCGGCACGCCGGCGGTGCCGGGGCAGATGCTCCAGGCGACCATCACGGAAGCGACGCTGCTGCGCACGCCCGAGCAGTTCGGCAACATCCTGCTGAAAGTGAATCAGGACGGCTCGCGCGTGTTGCTGAAGGATGTCGCGCGGCTCGAGCTCGGCGGCGAAAACTACAACTTCGATACGAAGTACAACGGACAGCCGACTGCCGGCTTCGGTATCCAGCTCGCGACGGGCGCGAACGCGCTCCAGACCGCGAAACTGGTCCGCCAGAAGATCGACGATCTGTCGAAATACTTCCCGCATGGACTGGTGGTGAAGTATCCGTATGACACGACGCCGTTCGTGCGACTGTCGATCGAGGAAGTGGTCAAGACGCTGATCGAAGGCATCGTGCTCGTGTTCCTCGTGATGTATCTGTTCCTGCAGAACCTGCGGGCGACGATCATCCCGACGATCGCGGTGCCGGTCGTTCTGCTCGGCACGTTCGCGATCATGTCGGCGGTGGGCTTCTCGATCAACGTGCTGTCGATGTTCGGCCTCGTGCTCGCGATCGGCCTGCTCGTCGACGATGCGATCGTGGTCGTGGAGAACGTCGAGCGGGTGATGTCGGAGGAGCATTTACCGCCGCGCGAAGCGACCCGCAAGGCGATGGGGCAGATCACCGGCGCGCTGGTCGGCGTGGCGCTCGTGCTGTCGGCGGTGTTCGTGCCGGTGGCCTTCTCCGGCGGCTCGGTCGGCGCGATCTACCGTCAGTTCTCGCTGACGATCGTCGCGGCGATGGTGCTGTCCGTCATGGTCGCGCTGATTCTCACGCCGGCGCTGTGCGCGACGATCCTGAAGCCGCATCCGGAAGGGCACGAGCCCGAGAAGAAGGGCTTCTTCGGCTGGTTCAACCGCACGTTCAACAAGAGTCAGGAGAAGTATCACAGCGGCGTGCAGCACGTCATTCGCCGCTCGGGACGCTGGCTCATCATCTATATCGTCGTGATCGTCGCGGTGGGCATGCTGTTCCTGCGTCTGCCGAAGTCGTTCCTGCCCGATGAAGACCAGGGCACGATGTTCGTGCTCGTGAACGCGCCGTCCGGCTCCACGCAGGAGTACACCGCGCACGTTCTGAAGGACGTGCAGGACTATCTGCTGAAGGACGAGAAATCGATCGTCGAATCGGTCTTCACGGTGAACGGCTTCTCGTTCGCGGGCCGCGGCCAGAACTCCGGCCTCGTGTTCGTGCGGATGAAGGACTACGCGGAACGCCAGCACAGCGACCAGAAGGTGCAGGCGCTCGTCGGACGCATGTTCATGCACTTCGCGCCTTACAAGGACGCGATGATCTTCCCGGTCAATCCGCCTTCGATTCCGGAACTCGGCACGGCGGCGGGCTTCGACTTCGAGCTGCAGGATCGCGGCGGCCTCGGCCACGCTAAGCTGATGGAAGCGCGCAACATGCTGCTCGGCATGGCCGCGAAGGATCCGACGCTCGCACAGGTGCGTCCGAACGGCCTGAACGACACGCCGCAGTTCAAGGTGAATGTCGATCGCGAGAAGGCGAGCGCGCTCGGCATCGCCGTATCGGACATCGATCAGACATTCTCGATCGCGTGGGCGTCGCAGTACGTGAACAACTTCCTCGACGTCGACAACCGGATCAAGAAAGTCTACGTGCAGGGCGATGGTCCGTTCCGCATGAACCCCGACGACCTGAACAAGTGGTACGTGCGCAATGGCGCCGGAACGATGGTGCCGTTCGGCGCCTTCGCGACGGGCAACTGGACCTACGGTTCGCCGAAGCTCGAACGCTACAACGGCATCTCGGCGGTGGAAATCCAGGGCGCGGCGGCGGCGGGCAAGTCGACCGGCCAGGCGATGACCGCGATGGAAGCGATCGCGGCGAAGCTGCCGGCGGGCATCGGCTACGAATGGACGGGCCTTTCCTATCAGGAACGCCAGTCGGGTTCGCAGGCGCCGATTCTCTACGGCATCTCGATCCTCGTCGTGTTCCTGTGTCTCGCGGCGCTGTATGAAAGCTGGTCGATTCCGTTCTCGGTCATCATGGTCGTGCCGCTCGGCGTGCTCGGCGCGCTGCTCGCGGCGACGCTGCGCGGTCTGGAAAACGACGTGTTCTTCCAGGTCGGCCTGTTGACGACCGTGGGTCTGTCGGCGAAGAACGCGATTCTGATCGTGGAATTCGCGCGCGAGTTGCGGATTCAGGGCATGTCGACGGTCGAAGCGGCGATGGAAGCGGCGCGCCTGCGGTTGCGCCCGATCCTGATGACCTCGCTCGCGTTCATTCTCGGCGTGATGCCGCTCGCGATCAGTAACGGCGCGGGCTCGGCGAGCCAGCACGCGATCGGCACCGGCGTGATCGGCGGCATGTTGACCGCGACCTTCCTCGCCATCTTCATGATTCCGATGTTCTTCGTCGTTATCAGCAAGTTCAGCAAGAGCAAGGACGTGCCGGCGCCGGGTTCGTCGGGCGACATCGAAGGCACGAACGGTAAGGAAGGACACTGAGATGCTTAAACATTCCTTGATCGCGGCCGCCGTGGCGGTATTCGCCGCGGGCTGCACGCTCCAGCCGAAGTACGAGCGTCCGCCCGAGCCCGTCACGCAGACGTTTCCGGAAGGCGGCGTGTACGCGCACCAGCCGGATGCGAGTTCGAGCGCGAGCAACGGCCGCACGGCGAACGGCCAGAGCGCGCCGGACATCGGCTGGCGCGATTTCTTCGCCGATGCGCGCCTGCAGAAGATCGTCGAGCTCGCGCTGAAGAACAATCGCGACCTGCGCGTCTCGGTGCTCAACGTCGATGCGGCGCGCGCGCAGTATCAGATCACGCGCGCGGGTCTGTTCCCGACGCTCGATGCGGCCGCGTCGCAGACGAAGCAGCGCACGCCGAAGAATCTGTCGTTCTTCGGTAACACGATCTCGAACGAGTATTCGGTCGGCCTGAATGCGTCGTGGGAAATCGACTTCTTCGGGCGCATCCGCAGCCTGAAGGATCAGGCGCTCGCGCAATATCTGTCGACGGCGGAATCGCGCAAGGCGGCGGAGATCTCGCTGGTGTCGTCGGTGGCGGACCAGTATCTGACGATGCTCGCCTACGACGATCAACTCGTCGTCACGCAGAACACGCTCAAGACGGCGCAGGAGTCGTTCCGCATCACCAAGCTGCAATACGAGAACGGCACCGGCACCGAACTCGATCTGCGTCAGTCCGAAGGCGTGGTCGAGGAAGCGCAGGCGAATCTGCAGACGCAGTCGCGTTTGCGCGCGCAGGCGGAAAACGCGCTCGTGCTGCTCGTCGGGGAGCCGTTGCCTGCGGATTTGCCGGCCGGCATGCCGCTCGATACGCAGAATCTGCTCTCCGACATTCCCGCGGGTCTGCCGTCCGATCTGCTGACGCGCCGTCCCGATATCGCGGCGGCGGAGCAGTCGCTGCTCGCGGCCAACGCGAATATCGGCGCGGCGCGCGCGGCGTTCTTTCCGCGCGTCTCGCTGACGGGCAGCTTCGGCACGCTGTCGCCGACGCTCGGCGGCCTGTTCAAGCCGGGGTCGGCTGCGTGGTCGTTCGCGCCGCAGATCACGGTGCCGATCTTCGAGGGCGGCCAGAACAAGGCCAATCTCGATCTGGCGAACGTGCAGAAGCGCATCGAGATCGCCAATTACGAGAAGGCGATCCAGACCGCGTTCCGCGAAGTCGCGGACGGCCTCGCCGCGCGCGGCACCTTCGACGAGCAGATCAAGGCGCTCGAGCGCTTCGTCAATTCGCAGAGCCGGCGTCTGGAGCTG
The DNA here is from genome assembly GCF_023631165.1 of Caballeronia sp. AZ1_KS37. Taxonomy (NCBI): domain Bacteria; kingdom Pseudomonadati; phylum Pseudomonadota; class Betaproteobacteria; order Burkholderiales; family Burkholderiaceae; genus Caballeronia; species Caballeronia sp. AZ1_KS37. The sequence goes on from NZ_JALQDP010000001.1 coordinate 633,699, forward strand.
TCGGACCTGCGCTATCGCAATGGCGTGGACAGCTATCTGTCGGTGCTGACCGCGCAGACGGCGCTTTACGAAGCGCAGCAGCTGCTCATCACGGCGCGGCTGAATCGACTGACGAACCTCGTCGATCTGTATCAGTTCATGGGCGGCGGATGGATCGAGCGTTCCGGCGACGCGCCGCGTCCCGCCGATGCGCCCGTCGACTACGGCTCGCAAGGCGCGCCGCAAGCAGCCTCGGCGCCCGCGGCGAGCTGATTCGCCTAAAACTGTCGCACTCGAAGCCCGGCCGCGCGCCGGGCTTTTTTTCGCGCTTTCGAACTTGTTCCACATCGTTTTGCATCGATGTCTGGGTGATGCAACAGACTTGGCACATTGTTTCAGTTGCCATCAAAGATCCACACATCTGCCTACTCTTTCGTCTTCCTCACTGCGCGCGATAACTATAATCGGCTGCTTGCCGCAGTCGTGACGGCGCGATCCGTTCCATCGATCGTTCGAAAAAGTCGTTGACGAAGCTCGCCGCGAGCGTCGCATACATTCAGTTATCCCAAAAATATGGCCGCATTTCTTCCGAAAGCGGCCAGCCCCATCCAAGGCGCGCGGGCCGCACGAATGCCCCGGTCGCCGCGGTCAGCGACTTTCGCATCGCACGACAGCACATTGCGCGCGGCTCGCGGTCAACGCGAAGACGCGCGCCTTTCATTGTCAGTAACCTCAGAGGTCTCGCGTTCCATGCGTCTCATACGGATTCCATACCGCCTCATCGGTGTCACGACGGCCGCCTTGCTGGCAGCCGGTTGCGGAGAGAAGCATCCCGCGATGGCGCCGCACACGCCGGAAGTCGGCGTTGTCATCGTCGAGCCGGCCGATGTGCCGGTCACGACAGAACTCTCGGGCCGCACGAGCGCCTTTCTCGATGCCCAGGTGCGCGCGCGCGTCGATGGCATCGTGCTGCGCCGCGAATTCACGGAAGGCAGCCTCGTCAAGGCCGGGCAACGCCTTTACAAGATCGATCCGGCGCCGTATATCGCGCAACTGAACAACGCGAAGGCGTCGTTCGCGAAGGCCCATGCGAATCTCGTCTCGACCGCGGCGCAGGCCGAGCGCTACAAGGTGCTCGTCGCGTCGAACGCGGTCAGCAAGCAGGACTACGACAACGCCGTGGCGGCGCAAGGCCAGGCCGAAGCCGATGTCGCGTCGGCCAAAGCCGCGATCGACACCGCGCAGATCAAGCTTGGCTATACCGACGTCACGTCGCCGGTTTCGGGGCAGGCCGGCATTTCCCAGGTCACGCCCGGCGCATACGTGCAGGCGGCGCAGGCGACGCTGATGGTCACCGTCCAGCAGCTCGACCCGATGTACGTCGATCTCACGCAATCGAGTCTCGACGGTCTCAAGCTGCGCCGTCAGATTCAGGAAGGGCGTCTTTCGACCAACGGCCCGAACGCGGCGAAGGTCACGCTGATCCTCGAAGACGGCCGTGAGTATCCGGAGCAGGGCAAGCTGCAATTCAGCGATGTGAGCGTCGATCCGTCGACCGGATCGGTGACGCTGCGCGCGATCTTCATGAACAAGGATCGGGTGCTGCTGCCGGGCATGTTCGTGCGCGCGCGCATCGAGCAAGGCGTGAATCCGAAGGCGCTCGTCGTGCCGGTGCAGGGCATCACGCACGATCAGAAAGGCACCGCGCTCGCGATGGTCGTCGGCAAGGACAACAAGGTCGCGATGCGCCCGCTCGTCACCTCCGGGACGCTCGGCCAGAGCTGGATCGTCGACAGCGGTCTGAACGCGGGCGATCGCGTGATCGTCGAGGGCATCGATCACGTGCGTCCGGGCATGGAAGTGAAGGCCGTGCCCGCGCGTCAGCCCGAAGCGAAAGCCGACGCAACGGCCGCCTCCGGCGCGTAAGGACGGGAGACACGTCCATGGCCAAGTTCTTTATCGATCGCCCGATTTTCGCGTGGGTGATCGCCATCATTCTGATGCTCGCGGGTCTCGCGTCGGTGACGACGCTGCCCGTCGCGCAATATCCGACCATCGCGCCGCCCGCGATCCAGATATCCGCGAACTATCCGGGCGCATCCGCTCAGACCGTCGAAAACACCGTCACGCAGGTGATCGAGCAGCAGATGAGCGGTCTCGACCATCTGCTGTATCTGTCCTCGACCTCCGATGACAGCGGCACCGCCACCGTCACGCTGACGTTCGCGGCCGGCACCAATGCCGACATCGCGCAGGTTCAGGTGCAGAACAAGCTGCAACTGGCCACGCCCAATCTGCCGGCCGTCGTGCAGCAGCTCGGCATCAGCGTGACCAAGTCGAGCAGCAGCTTCCTGCTCGTGCTGGCGTTCGTGTCCGAAGACGGCAGCATGAGCCGCGAAGACCTCGCGAACTACGTGGCGTCGCACGTGCAGGATCCGATCAGCCGGCTGAACGGCGTCGGCACCGTCACGCTCTTCGGCTCGCAGTACGCGATGCGAATCTGGCTCGATCCGAACAAGCTGACCAAATTCAGCCTGACGCCGGTCGACGTGCAGAACGCGCTGACTTCGCAGAACGTGCAGGTCGCGGGCGGCCAGCTCGGCGGCGTGCCCGCGGTGCCGGGTCAGTCGATGCAGGCGACCATCACCGAAGCGACGCTGCTGCGCACACCGGAGCAGTTCGGCAACGTGCTGCTGAAGGTGAATCAGGACGGCTCGCAGGTGCGTATCCGCGACGTGGCGCGCGTCGGTCTCGGCGGCGAGAACTACAACTTCGAGACGCAGTACAACGGCCGTCCGGCTGCCGGATTCGGCATTCAGCTCGCGACCGGCGCGAACGCGCTCGCCACCGCGAATCTGGTGCGCGCGAAAGTCGACGAGCTCGCGAAGTTCTTCCCGCACGGTCTCGTCGTGAAGTATCCGTACGACACCACGCCGTTCGTGAAGCAGTCGATCGCCGACGTCGTCAAGACGCTCATCGAGGCCATCGTGCTGGTGTTCCTCGTGATGTACCTGTTCCTGCAGAACCTGCGCGCGACGCTCATTCCGACCATCGCCGTGCCGGTCGTGCTGCTCGGCACCTTCGCGATCATGGCGGCGGCGGGCTTCTCCATCAACACGCTGTCGATGTTCGGGCTCGTGCTCGCCATCGGCTTGCTGGTGGACGACGCGATCGTGGTCGTCGAAAACGTCGAGCGCGTGATGACCGAAGAGGGACTGTCGCCGAAGGAAGCCACGAAGAAGGCGATGAGTCAGATCACCGGCGCGCTCGTCGGCGTGGCGCTCGTGCTCGCGGCGGTGTTCGTGCCGGTGGCGTTCACGGGCGGCTCGGTCGGCGCGATCTATCGCCAGTTCTCGCTGACGATCGTCTCGGCGATGGGTCTCTCGGTGCTCACCGCGATGGTGCTCACCCCTGCGCTGTGCGCAACGATGCTCAAGCCGCACCCGGAAGGCCACACGGAAAAGACGACCGGCTTCTTCGGCTGGTTCAACCGCACGTTCGCGAAGAGCCAGGCGAAGTATCACGGCGGCGTGGCGCATGTCATCAGGCGTTCGGGGCGCTGGCTCGTCATCTATGTGGTGATCATCGTGGCGGTCGGCATGTTGTTCGCGCGTTTGCCGAAGGCGTTCCTGCCCGATGAAGACCAGGGCACGATGTTCGTGCTGGTGGCGACGCCCGCCGGCTCCACGCAGGAGATGACGCAGCGCGCGCTGGACGATGTCGCGGGCCATCTGCTGAAGAAGGAAAGCGCGCTCGTCGAGTCGGTGTTCACCGTGAACGGTTACAGCTTTGCCGGTCATGGCCAGAACTCGGGTCTCATCTTCGTGCGGCTGAAGGACTTCGCCCAGCGCACGAGCGCCAACGAGAAGGTGCAAGCGCTGGTGGGCCGCACGTACGGCGCGTTCGCGGGCTACAAGAACGCGCTCGTGTTTCCGGTGAATCCGCCGTCGATTCCGGAACTGGGCACGGCGTCGGGCTTCGACTTCGAACTTCAGGATCGCGCCGGTCTCGGCCACGAAAAGCTGATGCAGGCGCGCGCGATGCTCCTCGGCATGGCCGCGAAGGACGAGACGCTCGCGCAGGTCCGGCCGAACGGCCTGAACGACGCGCCGCAGTTCAAGGTGAACATCGACCGTCAGAAGGCGCTGGCGCAGGGCGTCGATCCGTCGAGCATCGACCAGACGTTCTCGATCGCGTGGGCGTCGAAGTACGTGAACAACTTCCTCGATACGGACAGCCGCATCAAGAAGGTGTACATGCAGAGCGATGCGCCGTTCCGCATGTCGCCGGAGAACATCAACAGCTGGTACGTGCGCAACGCGTCGGGCTCGATGGTGCCGTTCTCGTCGTTCGCGACGACCGAATGGAGCTACGGCTCGCCCAAGCTCGAACGCTACAACGGCCTGTCGTCGATCGAAATCCAGGGTGTCGCGAAGCCGGGCAAATCCACCGGCGAGGCGATGGCCGCGATGGAAGCGCTCGCGGCGAAGCTGCCCGCGGGCATCGGCTACGAATGGACGGGGCTGTCGTATCAGCAGATCCAGTCCGGCTCGCAGGCGCCGATTCTTTACGGCATCTCGATCCTCGTCGTGTTCCTGTGTCTCGCGGCGCTGTACGAGAGCTGGTCGATTCCTTTCTCCGTGATCATGGTCGTGCCGCTCGGCGTGGTCGGCGCACTGCTCGCCGTGTCGCTGCGCGGACTGGAGAACGACGTGTTCTTCCAGGTCGGCTTGCTCACGACAGTGGGCTTGTCGGCGAAGAACGCGATTCTGATCGTCGAGTTCGCCCGCGATCTGCAGCTCTCGCAAAAGATGGGGCCGATCGAAGCGGCGCTCGAAGCGGCGCGCCTGCGCCTGCGTCCGATTCTCATGACATCGCTCGCGTTCATTCTCGGCACGATGCCGCTCGCGATCAGCAACGGCGCGGGCTCGGGCAGCCAGCACGCGATCGGCACGGGCGTGATCGGCGGCATGGTGACCGCGACTTTCCTCGCCATTTTCATGGTGCCGATGTTCTTCGTCGTGGTGCGCTCGCGTTTCGGCGGCGACAAGGAGGACACGGATGCCGCGCTCGCGCGTTACGAAGCGCAGCGGCGCGCGCAACAGGGCAACGAAGGACACTGACATGCGTAGACTTTCCTTGATTGCAATGGCCGTCGCCGTACTGGCGACCGGCTGCACGATGGCGCCGAAGTACGAACGCCCCGCCGCGCCGGTGTCGGCGAATTTTCCGGCGCACGGCGTCTACGCGACGCAGCCGGTCGCGACGCCGGACGGCGCACGCAGCGCGAACGGCGTGGCCGCGGCCGATATCGGCTGGCGCGATTTCTTCGTCGATGCGCGTTTGCAGCGGCTCATCGACATCGCGTTGAAGAACAACCGTGACTTGCGCGTCGCGATGCTCAACGTGCAGGCCGCGCAGGCGCAGTATCAGGTCGTCACGACGCTTCTGCTTCCGTCCATCACCGCCGTGGGCGCGCAGTCGAAAACGCGCAAGCCCGACAATCTGTCGTTCTTGAATCAGACCATCTCGAATACCTACACGGTGGGCCTGAATGCGTCGTGGGAGATCGACCTGTTCGGCCGGGTGCAGAGCATGCGGAATCAGGCGCTCGCGAAATATTTCGCGACTGCCTATGCGCGCAAGGCTGCGGAGATTTCGCTCGTCTCGCAAGTGGCGGTGCAGTACCTCCAGGTCTTGCAGACGGACGACCTGCTGAAGGTGACGCATCAGACGCTGGCCAGCGCGAGCGAATCCTACCGGATCGTCAAGCTGCAATTCGACAACGGCGCCGCGTCGGAGCTGGACGTGAGCCAGGCGCAAACGGTGATGGAAGGCGCGGCGGCGAATCTGCAGGCGCAGGAGCGCGCGCGGGCGCAGGCGGTCAATGCGCTCGTGTTGCTGCTCGGCGAGCCGGTGCCCGACGATCTGCCGGGCGGCATGCCGCTCGACGGTCAAGACCTGCTCGCGGACATTCCTGCGGGTCTGCCGTCGGATTTGCTGCTGCGGCGGCCGGACATCATGGAGGCCGAACAGAATCTGCTCGCGGCGAATGCGAACATCGGCGCGGCGCGCGCAGCGTTCTTTCCCAACATTTCGCTGACCGGCATGCTCGGCACACTGAGCCCGACGCTCGGTGGTCTGTTCAAAGCGGGGTCGGCGGGATGGAGCTTTGCGCCGACCATCACCTTGCCGATCTACGGCGATCAGTTCGCGAATCTCGAGTACGCGAATATCCAGAAGAAGATCGAGATCGCCAATTACGAGAAGGCGATTCAATCCGCGTTCAAGGATGTCGCCGATGGTCTCGCCGCGCGCGGCACCTACGATCAGCAGATCGCCGCGCTCGTGCGCGATACGGCCGCGCAGCAACGCCGGCTGGAGTTGTCGACGCTGCGATACAAGCAGGGCGTCGACAGCTATCTCGGCGTGCTGACCGCGCAGCAGGATCTGTATTCGGCGCAGCAGACGCTGATTGCCGCGCGCACGCAGCGGTTGGCGAATCTCGTGACGTTGTATCAGGCGCTGGGAGGCGGGTGGATCGAGCGGACGGGCGATGCGCCGCGGGCGGCGGATGCGGGCTGACGCGCGACCCTCGCTTCGATAAACAAAAAAACGCCGCGGCTCCCGCCGCGGCGCTCAACGCAAGTACAGCCCAAACTCCTCAGTGCGCGTCGCCCGCATGGGCCGCGCCTTCGAACTCATGCGCGGCTTCACGCGCATCGCGTTCGGCATCGCGTTCCTTGCGCACGCCGTTGAACACGATGTTCAACACCACCGCCGACACCGACGCCAGCAGAATCCCGCTGTGAAGGATCGGCTCCAGCGCGTGCGGCAGTTGCGTGAAGAACTTCGGCGCGACGACCGGCACCATGCCCATCCCGACGCTCACCGCGACGATGAACAGGTTGTGCTGATTCTTCGAGAAGTCCACGCGCGACAGCGTCTTGATGCCGTTCGCCGCGACCATGCCGAACATCACGATGCCCGCGCCGCCGAGCACGAACGGCGGCACCGACGCCACCACCTGCGCCATTTTCGGAAAGAGGCCGAGCACGACGAGAATCACGCCGCCTGTCGCGCAGACGAAGCGGCTCTTCACGCCCGTCACGCCGATCAAACCGACGTTCTGCGAAAACGACGTATGCGGGAACGAGTTGAAGATGCCGCCGATCAGCGTGCCGAGACCGTCGACACGCAAGCCGCGCACGAGCGCCTTCTGGTCGACCGGACGCTCGACGAGATCGCCGACCGCGAGGAACATGCCCGTCGATTCGATGAACGTCACGAACATGACGATGACCATCGTCGCGACGGAGAGCGCATCGAAATGCGGCATGCCGAAGTGGAACGGCAGCACGATGCCGACCCACGGCGCGTGCGCGACGCCGTCCATGTCGACGCGGCCGAGCATCGCGGCGATCACGAAGCCGACGACGATCCCGAGCAGCACCGAAATATTCGCGATGAAACCTCGCGCGAACTTGTTGATGAGCAGAATCAGCGACAACACGACGAGCGACAGCAGCAGGAAGACCGGATTGCCGTAGTCGGGATTGCCGATGCCGCCCGCCGCCCAGTTGATGCCCACGCCCATCAGCGAGAGGCCGATCACCGCGATCACCGTGCCGACCACGACCGGCGGGAAGAAGCGCAGGAGCTTGCCGATCATCGGCGCGAGGACGATGCCGATCACGCCCGCCGCGATGGTCGCGCCGAACACGTCGAGAATGCCGAGCGAAGGATTCGTGCCGATCGCGACCATCGGGCCGACGGCGGCGAAGGTGCAGCCCATGATGACGGGCAGGCGAATGCCGAAGATCCACAGGCCGAGCGTCTGGATCAGCGTGGCGACGCCGCACGAGAACAGATCCGCGCTGATGAGAAACGCGACCTGATCTTTCGGCAGGCCCATCGCGGCGCCGAGGATCAGCGGCACCGCCACCGCGCCCGCGTACATCACCAGAACGTGCTGGATGCCGAGCGTCAGCAGTTGACCGGCGGGGAGCCGTTCGTCGCACGGATGCACCGACGGGTTCACCGAACTTAAAGCCATGTCTCTCTCCTATGTCTACTTCCATTTGAATGGCCTCCAAGTTAAGTGCATCGGCAACCATGAACAAGACCACGCGGCGCTATACGTCGCGTTCGCGTGCCGATATGGGTTTCGCGCGCCGCGAGCGGCGCAAACGTGCGAACGGCCCTGTCACAAGGGGTTTGACGCAAATCAAGGGAAATTCGTCGCCTGACGGAAGGCCGCGATCTTCGGACGGTCGTTATGATGTGCATCACGCCCCGCGTATAGTCCATTTTTCACGTTCATCGCGCGATGGCGGGGTTAACCCCCGTTTTACGCGTTTTCCCTAACGCCTTTTCAGACTCGGAATCCCATGCGTTTTTTAGGCATCGATCTCGGCACGGGCTCCCTCAAGCTCGCGATCGTCGATGAAGCCGGACGCGACATCGCGTCGTCGAGTGCGGCGTACGCGGTGACGAGCGCGCAGCCCGGCTGGGCCGAAACCAGCGTCGATGCGTGGTATGGCGCGCTCGTCGACGCAGCATCGCGTTTGCCCGCCAACGAGCGTCAAGCGGTACGCGGCATCGGCTTTTCGGGGCAGATGCACGGCGTCGTTTTGACCGACGCGCATGGCCACGCGCTTCGCCCCGCGATGCTGTGGCCCGACACCCGTGCCCGCGATCTGCTCGACGCGTGGCGCGAGCCGCAGCCGAATCCGGTCGCGCCCGGCATGGCGGGGCCGTTGCTGCGCTGGCTCGCATCGAACGAACCGCGGATCGCGGCGCAAACGCGCTGGGCCTTGCAGCCGAAAGACTGGCTGCGCGCGAAGCTCGGCGGCGCGTTCGTCACCGATGCATCCGATGCGTGCGCGACCGCGCTCGCCGCGCCATCGGGCGAATGGGACGAGGCGCTGATCGACCGGCTCGGCTTGCCGCGCGCGTGGTTCGCGCCGCTCGCGGCATCGCATGAAGTCGGCGGCGCGTTGTCTGCGGCGTCGGCGTCCGCGCTCGGTCTCGAAGCGGGCATTCCGATGGCCGTCGGCGCCGGCGATACGCCGTGCGCTGCGCTCGGCAGCGGCCTTTGCGCCGATGGCGACGCGCTCCTCACCACCGGCACCGGCGGGCAGATCGTCGTCATGTGCGCCGACGCGCCCGCGCCCGTGCACGGCCTGCACACGTATCGCGCGGCCAACGGCGCGTGGTATCGCATGGCGGCGATGCAGAACGTCGGCGTCGCGCTGGAAGCGGTGCGCGGCTGGCTCGGTTACGCATCGTGGCCCGACGCCTACGACGACGCCTTCGCCGCGTCGGCGAGTGCATCGGTGAGTTTTCTGCCGTATCTGAGCGGCGAACGCTCACCATGGATGAACCCGAACGCGCGCGGCGGCTGGCTCGGACTCGGCCTCGAGGACACGCGCGGCACGATGATGCGCGCCGCGTTCGAGGGCGTGGCATTCGCATTGCGTGCGGGACTCGACGCGATTCGCGCCAACGGCACGCCGCTCGATGCGATGCTGCTCGCGGGGGGCGGCTCGGTCGATCTGCGCTGGCGGCAGTTGCTCGCCGATGCATTGCGCGTCGAGCTGCGCGCCGTCGATTGCCCGAACGCGGCGACGCGAGGCGCGGCGCTGCTCGGCGGCATCGCGGCGGGGCAGTGGCGCATCGGCGATATCGCTTCGCTCGCACCGAAGGCGACGCTCGCCGCGACGCCGCGTCCGAATCCGTCGCTCGATCAGCGGCTCGCCCGTTTCATCGATCTGTACCGGCGCACCGAAGACTGGTTCGCGATCGGGCGCGAGTCCGCTTAAACTTGCGTACCTTGGATCCCGACGCCATGCGCGCCGGGGAGTATGAAGCGACGCTTCATATGAGCGGTAACTGAAGCTCGCTTCGTCACGACAACATCGAACTCAGCCATGCCCGCACCGTCACCGTCACATCCCGATTTCCGCTCGCGCGCGTTCCTGCTCGATCACGCGCTGCGCACGATGACCTTCTATCATCCGCACTGCATGGACCCGGCGGGCGGCTTCTACCACTTCTACAAGAACGACGGCACGATCTACGACCGCACGTCGCGTCATCTCGTGTCGAGCACCCGCTTCGTCTTCAACTATGCGATGGCCTACAAGCACTTCGGCCTCGACGAATATCGCGGCGGCGTGGCGCATGGCATCGAATATCTGCGCGAGGTTCATCGCAATCCGCAGACGGGCGGCTATGCGTGGACGTTGAACGGCCGCGACGTCACGGATGCAACGAATCATTGCTATGGCCTCGCGTTCGTCGTGCTCGCGTATGCGAAGGCGGTCGAAGCCGGATTCGACGAAGCGCGCGCGTATCTCGACGAAACCTGGCATCTGATGGAGACGCACTTCTGGGACGCGCAGCACGGCCTTTACAAGGATGAGGCGAGCGCGGACTGGCAAGTGTCCGACTATCGCGGGCAGAACGCGAACATGCATACGTGCGAAGCGCTGCTCGCCGCGTTCGAAGCGACCGGAGAAGCGCGCTATCTCGATCGCGCGGCGCTGCTCGCGGACAACATGGTGAATCGGCAGGCCGCGCTCGCGGGCGGGCTCGTGTGGGAACACTACAAGCCGGACTGGTCGATCGACTGGGACTACAACAAGGGCGATCGCAGCAATATTTTCAGGCCGTGGGGCTTTCAGCCTGGGCATCAGACGGAATGGGCGAAGTTGCTGCTGATCCTGGATCGTCATCGGCCGGAGGCGTGGCACGTCACGCGTGCGCGCGAGCTGTTCGATCGCGCGCTGCAATTGTCGTGGGATCACGAGCACGGCGGCATGGTCTATGGCTTCGACACCGAAGGCAAGTTCTACGACGAAGACAAGTATTTCTGGGTTCAGGCGGAATCGTTCGCGGCGGCCGCGCTGCTCGCGGATCGCGCGCAACGCGATGGCGACGCGGCGCTTGCCGCGCGTTACTGGAACGATTACGACCGCCTGTGGACTTATAGCTGGGAGCATTTCGTCGATCACAAGTGGGGTGCGTGGTATCGCATTCTCACGCGCGACAATCGCCAGTACAGCGACGAGAAAAGCCCGGCGGGCAAGACGGACTATCACACGATGGGCGCATGCTACGAAGTCCTGAATATCGTGCGCTGAAACAATCACAACCTTGGGAGTCAGACGATGAAAACGAAAGCAGCAATCGCATGGGAAGCCGGCAAGCCGTTGACGATCGAAGAAGTCGATCTCGAAGGTCCGCGCGCGGGTGAAGTGCTGATCGAGGTGAAGGCGACGGGCATCTGCCACACCGATTACTACACGCTCTCCGGCGCGGATCCGGAAGGCATTTTCCCCGCGATTCTCGGGCATGAAGGCGCGGGCGTCGTCGTCGATGTCGGGCCGGGCGTCGGCACGTTGCGAAAAGGCGATCACGTCATTCCGCTCTACACACCGGAATGCCGCGAGTGCAAGTTCTGTCTGTCGCGCAAGACCAATCTCTGCCAGAAGATTCGCGCGACGCAAGGCAAAGGCCTCATGCCCGATGCGACTTCGCGCTTCTCGCTCGATGGCAAACCGCTGTTCCATTACATGGGGACGTCGACGTTTTCGAATTACATCGTCGTGCCGGAGATCGCGGTGGCGAAAGTGCGCGAGGACGCGCCGTTCGACAAGATCTGCTACATCGGTTGCGGCGTGACGACGGGCGTCGGCGCGGTCGTGTATTCGGCGAAGGTGGAAGCGGGCGCGAATGTCGTCGTATTCGGGCTGGGCGGCATCGGCCTGAACGTGATACAGGGCGCGAAGATGGTGGGCGCGGACAAGATCATCGGCGTCGATATCAATCCGGGCCGCGTCGAGCTCGCGAAGAAGTTCGGCATGACGCACTTCATCAACCCGAAGGAAGTGGAGAACGTCGTCGATCACATCGTGCAATTGACCGATGGCGGCGCGGATTATTCGTTCGAATGCGTCGGCAATACCACGCTCATGCGTCAGGCGCTCGAATGCACGCACAAGGGCTGGGGCCAGTCGTTCATCATCGGCGTGGCGGCGGCGGGGCAGGAAATCAGCACGCGTCCGTTCCAACTCGTCACGGGCCGCGAATGGAAGGGCTCGGCGTTCGGCGGCGCGCGCGGCCGCACGGATGTGCCGAAGATCGTCGACTGGTACATGGAAGGCAAGATCAACATCGACGATCTGATCACGCATCATCTGAAGCTGGAGCAGATCAACGACGGCTTCGACCTGATGAAGAAGGGCGAGTCGATTCGTTCCGTCGTCATCTATTGAGCTACTGAGCGAGGAAAACGCGATGCTGGAACTCGTGGAAGAACATCGTTGTTTCGATGGCGTGCAGCGCATCTATCGGCATGAATCGCAGACTATCGGCCTGCCGATGCGCTTTTCCGTCTTTTTGCCTGCTGCCGCGTCTTCTTCGAAGGTGCCGGCGTTGTTTTATCTCGCCGGCCTGACTTGCACCGAAGAGACGTTCCCGATCAAGGCGGGCGCGCAACGTTACGCGGCGGAGCACGGCATCGCGCTGATTGCGCCGGATACTTCGCCGCGTGGCGCGGATATTCCGGGCGAGACGGATTCGTGGGATTTCGGCGTCGGCGCGGGGTTTTATGTCGATGCAACGCGCGAGCCTTGGGCGCGGCGTTATCGCATGTACTCGTATGTGACGCAGGAGTTGCGCGAGACAGTTCTCGCGGAGTTGCCGGTGCGAGAGGATCGTATCGGCATCTTCGGGCATTCGATGGGCGGGCACGGGGCGCTCGTGCTCGCGTTGCGCAATCCGGATCTTTATCGGAGTGTGTCGGCGTTTGCGCCTATTGCGGCGCCGTCGCAGTGTCCGTGGGGCGTGAAAGCGTTTTCTGGCTATCTCGGCGATGATCGTTCGGCGTGGGCGCAGTACGATGCGAGCGAGTTGATTCTCGGCGATGCGGCTGCTCGGTTCGAAGGCGGGATTCTCATCGATCAGGGACTGGCGGATCAGTTTCTCGCCGAGCAGTTGCATCCGGATGTCTTGGAGCGCAATGCGCGTGATGCCGGACACAGTTTGATCGTGCGGCGGCATGAAGGCTATGACCACGGGTATTTCTTCATTTCTACCTTCGTCGGGGAGCATGTCGCGCATCATGCGCGGGTTTTGTGTCGGTGAGGTTTTTTGATGTTCCGGTCCGCTGAAGGCGTTGGAGGAGAGCGGACCCCGATCGATACAGGCTTGTCGCGGCCGGACGACAATCCGGGTTGCTTGCCTCGGGAGATATGTTTGCCTGAAAGCAGGCCCGTATCGAATGCGACAGTGTTTGCGCAGGTGTGAAACAAGCTCGCGCGCCGATATGTTCGAGAATGCAGGCTCCGGGTTCGTCAACACAAAATGACCTGGGTTCTCTTCCAATCTGGCTTTTAACTCTGTAAGTTCGTTATCCATATCAATGGCTTAGATAGAGATATGCAGGAACGTTCGTACCTAGTGTCGACGATCGGTAAATCGGTCACGTATAGCGATGAAAACGAAGCCAACATTGCTGACGAAAGGGGGCTAGTCGCTATATGGGCTAATACACTGTTCGCGTTTGTTGGCTTAAAGCTCAACGACCGAGATCGAAACGTAATAACTCCGCGCTTAACGTTCGGTACACCCATAAATGGCAGCGAGTCAATTGCGGGCCACGATTCCCTTTTAATCTCCGATCAAGGCTGAGCCATGCGTAAAGCAGCGATACGCGAGGGCGATCCAACAACCACAGGTGGTTACGTCATCGCAGGTTCATCGACGATCAGCGACGACAGACGGAAAGTCGCTCTTAGCGAGGATCAAGCGACGTGCGGAAGCTGCAACGGAGCGCACAGAATTCATGGCACCGGTCTAGGCATAAAGGAAAAGGGCCTTTGTGCGGTCGTCGAAGGCGACATAGTGCTTTGCCCGTGCGGTAAAAATCGTGTTGCCGTGGGAAGAAATCCAGGCATCTTTCTAAGGAGTGGCGGGGACAAGGGTCACGCGCTAACTACGAGAGCGCCGTCGCCAGCGGATATTGCTCCTTCTGTCTTCGACGAGTTGATTGTGTTGCGGGACGAGGACGGCCAGCCAATTTCGCATCAACGCTTTCGCATCAAGTCAGCGGACGGCGCGACATACGAGGGCATCACGAGCGATGCAGGCGAGACGGTACGCGTTCGCACGAATGCACCCCTACAAATCGAAATCGAACTCTTGGTATAGAGATGACCGGATTGAATGTCCAATTCTTGAGGAATCACCGCGCACAAACTAACGCCAATCAAGCGAGCACGCACGCGGTGACCGTAGAGACGCGCTACCTACGCTTGCCTGGCGACACACACGGCTGGATTGACGTAATCATTGAAGCTACCCGTGACCGGGTTAGCCTCTGCGAATACACGAAGGTTGCTTTGGTGAAGGATGATGGCGAGCGCACCTACTTCCGAATCCAAGATGGATCAATTGCCGTTGGTCAATTGGCAAGCATGAAAAGCAGTGCCGCAAAAGCGCATTTCAAGAAGACGCCGCCAACCGTTGCGACGAACACGGTCTCGGTGAAGTACGGAACTCTTGGTAAAGAAGACTCACCGTTCAAAGGTCGACTCCGGCAGCAATGGGCCACGCTGAATGTCGGAGGCGAGGCCATTACAGTCACGCTCAATAGCGTCTGGAATGAGGGATACACACCGATCGCTTCGGGACGTCACCGGATCATGTCACCAGATCGGTCTCATGCGAACGTAAGTACCGAGGGATATCGAAATAGTTATCCCGGAAGGATCAAAGCGAACGATGTCTGGTTTCCCATCGAACTTGAAGGCGGACGCGGAAACTCATCTCGATACGTGCACATTGGTCACTTGTCAGAGGGTTGCGTGACCGTGCATGACATCGTTCGCTGGAATTTGGTCTATAACTACCTCATTTCGCACCGGCTTCCGGATACAGACGGGAAGTATGTGGCTTTGTTGGATGTTGATAAATGAAGAAGCTGTTAAGTTTGAGTATTTTGATCTTCGCAACGATTGCGCGGGCGGATAGCGATCCGACTGTTGTAACTCATGCAAGCTCCTCATTCAATGACACGGCAGAGCCTCCGCTCGCGTGTGGTGATTTTCTGAAGCAGATGGGACGGGATCGACCGGAAATTGTTTTCGTGGGGTGCCGGTCGATTGAAGGAAACAATGCGAATGATCCTGGTTTTGAAGCGACTTACCACGTCAAAGGTAAACATATCGATGCGACCGATAACTGGATCGGTACTTGGGCGAAATGGGAACGCCTGCGGTTCTCCTGTTGCCAGTGGGATGCGCCGAGGGGCTTTTACCGGGACAATCTGGGATCACACTATGAAGTCAACCTGTTCGCGGAGGCGTACATTAACGGGGGGATCATGGTGAACCAGCGTAAGGACTTTCCAAAGCTACCCTACGCAATCTTGACCATAACACACTACCTGTACCGGCCCTAGCACGTGTAGCAAGCTCTTTGACCGCCCGCGAGAGTTCGTGGAAGAGTGCCTATGCCCTCAGAGAAACCAAGCCCTCGCGCATGATCCTGCCTTGTGTGCATGATTTTTTCTTTGAAAGATCGTCGGAACGCACGCACGGGTATCCAGATGAGTCGGCTATGCTGCTCCGAACTGCGGTCGGAAGCGTCTCGCGGACGAATCCTTTCTTTGCGCAGGACCAGAGTAAGCGCTAAAGCGCTAACTCTGGTCGACGGCAAAGAAAGTGACTGCCGCCCCGCACAGGGGCAGTGCTATTAGGCCGACATGAACATTGGATCCGGCGAAGAAATCAACGAAACCGGGCTCCAGCGAAGAAATCAATTCCCCCGCTTTCCCAACAGGCTCGCCCCATAAACAACCGCAGCCAGCATAGTGATCCAGAAACTAGTAGGCCAATCGGTATAGAAGGCGAGCGTAAGCCCAACCCAAGCCTGTGCGAGTGCAAACAGCGCCGCAAGCACGAGCCCTGACGACAATCGCGTCGTGACGTTCTGCGCCGCCGCCGCGGGCCCGACCATCAACGCAAAAACGAGCAGCACCCCGACGATCTGCGTGCAAGCCGCGACTGCCAGCGCGGTGATCGCGAGAAACATCACGGAGACGAGCCGCAACGACACGCCCTTGGCCTCCGCGAGCTCCGGCTGCAAGGACGCAAACAACAAAGGCCGCATGATGACCGCAAGCGCACCGAGGCTGACGACAGCGAGCCCGGCAAGCACGACCAGCGTGTCATGACTCACGCCAAGCACGTTGCCGAACAGAAGCGCAGTAGCCTGAGTCGCATACGCGGTGAAGAAGTGCAGAAACAGCAACCCGAACCCGAGCGAGAGAGAAAGAATCACACCGATGGCCACATCGCGGCCCGAGAGCCGCTCGCCGAGCGCACCCATCCCGACGCCCGCCGCGAGCGTGAATCCGACCATCCCCCAGAGCGGCGGCATGCCGAGCAGCACCGCGCCCGTCGCGCCGGTAAAGCCGACGTGCGATAGCGCGTGACCCGCGAAGGTCTGTCCGCGCAGCACGAGAAAATACCCGACGATCCCCGACAGCACCGCGACGATCCCTGACGCCGCGAATGCATTCACCATGAAGTCGTATTCGAACATTGCGCTTTCTATTTGACGTGACTGTGGCTGTGGCCGTGATCGTGCTCATGGCCGTGATCGTGTTCATGCTCGTGCTCTCCGCCTTCCTCGTGCGCGTGATCGAGCTTGTCGATTTCGACATCGCCCGACATCACGAAGATGCGGCCGTTCACGCGCATCACGTCGATGGGCGAGCCGTACAGACGCGAGAGCACCGGCTTCGAAATGACTTCATCGACAGTGCCGAGCGCCGCGCGCCCGCTGCCGAGATAAAGCACGCGGTCGAGCGAATTGAGCAGCGGATTGAGTTCGTGCGCCGAGAACAGCACGGTGATGTTCAACTCGCGCTGCACGCGCCGCACGAGTTCGACGACCCCCGTCTGATGCCGCGGATCGAGGCTGATCAGCGGCTCGTCGAGCAGCAACAGACGCGGATTGCCGAGCAGACACTGCGCGAGCAAAAGACGCTGGCGCTCGCCGCCCGACAACTCCGACAACGGACGCGAAGCAAGCTGATGCGCGCCGACGAGCTCCAGCACGCGCTCGACATCCGCACGGATGCGGGCATTGCGATGCGGCAGTCCCCAGTGATGACCATCCGCGGCCATCGCGACGAAATCGCGGCCGAGCACGCGCCGGTTCGCGAGACCCGTGCGTATCTGCGGCATATAGCCGATCGACGGATTGCCGCGCACGACCGCTTCGCCATTCACGCGAATCGTCCCGCTCTTCACAGGCACGAGTCCGAGCAGGGCGCGCATCAGCGTGGTCTTGCCCGCGCCGTTCGGCCCGAGCACGCCGATGAACTCGCCGTTCTTCACCGTGAAACTCGCGTCG
Source organism: Caballeronia sp. AZ1_KS37 (assembly GCF_023631165.1). NCBI lineage: Bacteria > Pseudomonadati > Pseudomonadota > Betaproteobacteria > Burkholderiales > Burkholderiaceae > Caballeronia > Caballeronia sp. AZ1_KS37. The sequence continues at coordinate 651,108 of NZ_JALQDP010000001.1, forward strand.
TTGAGAATCTCGCGCCCGCCGAGCGCGAGCGTCACGCGATCGACTTCGAGCGCGGGCTGCATCGTCGCATTCATCGCTGCCATCCTTGCAAGGCGCCCGCTAGCGAGTCGAGCTGCGACTGCATCCATTGCTGATACGTCTTCTTCGCGGGCAAAGTCTCCGTCACGCTGATGCTCGGCACATGCGCGTCCTTCGCGATGTCGAGCAGACGCTTCGTCAGCGCGCCCGTCGCCTGGCTGTTGTAGATGAGCACGTGCACGCGACGCTCGCGCAGATCCTTCTCGAACGCGGCGATGTCGGCGGGACTCGGCTCGGTCTCGTTCATCGACGCGAGCTGGAAGCGCTGGTTGCGCATCTCGAAGCCGATCGCATCGGCCATGTAGCCGAACACCGGCTCGGTCGCCGTCACGGGCACGCCCTTGTAATGCGACTTCATCTGCGCGACGGTCGCGTCGATCGGTTTCATCGAATCGAGGAACGCTGCGAGGCGCGCGTCGTAATCGCTCTTGTGCGACGGGTCCGCGCTCACGAGATACGCGCTCACCGCCTTCGCGACGACGGGCATCGTCGCCGGGTCGTACCAGAGGTGCGGATTGTCGCCGCCCTTCTTGCCGACGAGCTTCGCCGCGACGATCGCCGTGCGCTTGCCATTGCTCTTGGATGCCGCGAGCAGCTTGTCCATCCACGGATCGTAATCCGCGCCGTTATAGACGACGAGCGCCGCGTGCTGCAACGCGCGCGCGGTCTTGGGACTGGCTTCGAAGAGATGCGGGTCTTCGTCCGGATTGTTGAGGATGCTCGTCACCTGCACATGATCGCCGCCGAGCTGGCGAATGACGTCGCCGTAAAAGTTCTCCGCCGCGACGACCGGCACGCGCGCGGTCTGTGCCGATGCCGCGCTGCAAAAGCCGAGCGCGAGGGCGAAGCAGGTCAGGACGTGCGCGAGTTTCATCGATTTCCTTGCAAGTGAGATGTTCTTGAGACGCGGCGATTCAGACATCGCGATGCTTTCGCTGGCAATCGGCGCACAGCCCGCTCAACTCCACGACCTGGTGATGCACCTGAAAGCCGTGCGCGGGCGGGCTCGCCGACAGCGACGATGCGAGTTCGCGGCCCTGAATTTCGAGCGTCGCGCCGCATTCGTCGCAGATGAGGAACTGGCTCTCGTGAGGCTTGCCGGCATCGCAACACGCGATGAACGCGTTCTTCGACTCGATGCGATGCACGAAGCCGTTATCGACGAGAAACTCCAGCGCGCGATACACCGTGGTCGGCGGCACGCGCGCGCCGCGTTGCGGCTCCATCGCGTCGATGAGGTCATAGGCGCCGATCGGCTTATGCGCCTTCAGCACGAGTTCGTAGACCTGACGGCGCAGCGGCGTCAGCGCGACGCCGCGCTCGATAGCGAGCGCTTCGGCGCGCGCCAGCATGTTTTCGACGGATGCGGTCATGTGATATCGGCCACGCAGAGGTGGCTGCAAAAGGTTGAAGCGCGAGCGAGGGCCGCTCGTCGGACGTTTGGGCGATGATATAACGTATCACGTTCCGTTGCACATTCGCGCACGCTTTATTTTCGGCGGCCGCGGTACGCCTTTTGCTCTCGCGCGCTTGCCGGACGGGGTTTTCCCGAGGTTTTGCGATGTTTGCGCGTCGCAGCATCGAAAGCTGTGTTGACACCTTGACACGATCACGCGCAGCGCCGATCATTCGATCAAACAGAGAGCAATTGTTCATTCGCGGAGCGTTCGCTCGCCGCGAGGGACAAAAAACTATCGGAGACATCGGTGAGATTGAGAGACAAGGTCGCGATCATCACGGGCGCCGCGAGCGGCATCGGCGAAGCAGTTGCGCGGCGCTATCTGGAAGAAGGCGCGAACGTCGTCGTCGTGGATGTGAAGAACGAAGACGACATGGCCCAGCGCTTCGCGGACGTGGCCGACCGCGTGCTCGCGCTGAAGGCCGACGTCACGCAGCGCGACGACATCGCACGCATCGTGACGCGCACCGTCGAACGTTTCGGCGGCATCGACATTCTCTTCAACAACGCGGCGCTTTTCGACATGCGCCCGATCCTCGACGAATCCTGGGACGTCTATGACCGCCTCTTCGCGGTCAACGTCAAAGGGATGTTCTTTCTGATGCAGGCGGTCGCGCAGCGCATGGTCGAGCAGGGGCGCGGCGGCAAGATCATCAATATGTCATCGCAGGCCGGGCGGCGCGGCGAAGCGCTCGTGTCGCATTACTGCGCGACCAAGGCGGCGGTCATCAGCTATACGCAATCGGCGGCGCTCGCGCTCGCGAAAGAGCGCATCAACGTGAACGGCATCGCGCCGGGCGTCGTCGACACACCGATGTGGAAGGAAGTCGACGCGCTCTTCGCGCGTTACGAGAATCGTCCGCTCGGCGAGAAGAAACGGCTCGTCGGCGAAGAAGTGCCGCTTGGACGCATGGGCGTGCCCGACGATCTGACGGGCGCGGCGCTCTTTCTGGCGTCATCCGATTCGGATTACATCACCGCGCAGACGCTCAATGTCGACGGCGGCAACTGGATGAGCTGACGCGCCGCACGCGCGCCACGCAGCTTGAAGCGCGGGAAGCACCGTCTATAGTGAAACGGCGTCGAGTCGATGGCGCCAAGTCGGCGAAGGCAAGGGCGGCAACAAGGATAACCCCGGCAACCACGCGATCCACGATCGCGCACCCTCAAAAGCAGGCAGCGGCATCCACGGCGCTTGCGTCATGCAGCGAGACCATCGCGGCGCCCGTGCCAACAAAAAGGAGACGAACTCAATGAAACGCACTCAACGCATCGTTCGAGCACAACCGCGCGCGCGTCGCGCTCCGTTCGCGACCGCGGCGCTGTCCGTCGCGCTTGCAGCGGCCGCGCTCGTGCCGCTGTCGGGGCATGCCGCGACGACCATCACCATCGCGACGCTGAACAATCCGGACATGATCGAGCTGAAGAAGCTCGCGCCGGCGTTCGAAAAGGCCAATCCGGACATCCAGCTGAAATGGGTGATTCTCGAAGAGAACGTGCTGCGCCAGCGCGCCACGACCGACATCACGACCAACAGCGGCCAGTTCGACGTCATCACCATCGGCACGTACGAAGCACCGCAGTGGGGCAAGCGCGGCTGGCTCTCGCCGATGACCGGCCTGCCCGCCAACTACGATCTCGACGATGTCGTGAAGACCGCGCGTGACGGCCTCTCGTCGGGCGGCGTGCTGTATGCGCTGCCGTTCTACGTCGAAAGTTCGATGACGTACTACCGCAAGGATCTGTTCCAGGCCGCGGGACTGAAGATGCCCGATCAGCCGACCTACGACCAGATCAAGCAGTTCGCCGACAAGCTCACCGACAAGTCCAAAGGCCAGTACGGCATCTGCCTGCGCGGCAAGGCGGGCTGGGGCGAGAACATGGCGTACGTGTCGACGGTCGTGAACACGTTCGGCGGCGAGTGGTTCAACGAGAAGTGGCAGGCGCAGCTCGACACGCCCGAATGGAAGAAGGCAGTCGGCTTCTACGCCGATCTGCTGAAGAACGACGGCCCGCCGGGAGCGAGCTCGAACGGCTTCAACGAGAACCTCACGCTGATGTCGTCCGGCAAGTGCGCGATGTGGATCGATGCGACGGTCGCGGCAGGCATGCTCTACAACAAGTCGCAATCGCAGGTGTCGGACAAGATCGGCTTCGCGGCCGCGCCCGTCGCCGTCACGCCGAAGGGCTCGCACTGGCTGTGGTCGTGGTCGCTCGCGATCCCGAAGACGTCGAAGCAGCAGGAAGCCGCGAAGAAGTTCGCCGCGTGGGCGACGTCGAAGGAATACATCGAGATGGTCGGCAAGGACGAAGGCTGGGCATCGGTGCCGCCGGGCACGCGCAAGTCGACCTACGCGCGCCCCGAGTACAAGCAGGCCGCGCCCTTCGGCGACTTCGTGCTGAAGGCGATCGAAACCGCCGATCCGAACGATGCGACGCTGCACAAGGTGCCGTATAGCGGCATCCAGTTCGTCGGCATTCCGGAGTTCCAGTCGTTCGGCACGGTGGTCGGCCAGTCGATCGCGGGCGTCGTCGCCGGACAGACGAGCGTCGATCAGGCGTTGAAGGCCGCGAATGCCGCGGCGGATCGCGCCGTGAAGCAAGCGGGCTATCAGAAGTAATTCCTGTGGTAACGGGCCGCGTCGCCTGATGCGGCCCGGGAAGCATCATCGAGAGGTGACACGATGAGTCAACTGAATCCCCCCATCACCGATCATCATCTGGAGGAGTCCGCCGCCGAACGCGACAAGCGCCGCGCGAAGTCGGTGCGATGGCTGATCTCGCCGTCGACCGGACTGCTCTTCCTGTGGATGGCCATTCCGCTCGCGATGACGATCTGGTTCTCGTTTTCGCGCTACAACCTGCTGAATCCCGATGTCAAAGGTTTCGCGGGCTTCGATAACTTCGAGTTTCTCGTCACCGATCCCGCGTTCGGGCCGTCCATCGGACATACGCTGACGCTGATCGTGTCGGTGCTCGTCATCACGGTCGTAGGCGGCGTGCTGCTTGCCGTGCTGTTCGATCGCAAGTTCTTCGGACAGGGCATCGCGCGTCTGCTCGTGATCGCGCCGTTCTTCGTGATGCCGACGGTCTCCGCGCTCATCTGGAAGAACATGATCCTGCATCCGGTGTACGGCCTGATCGCGAGCCTGATGCGCTCGATGGGCATGCAACCGATCGACTGGTTCGCCGACTATCCGCTTTTCGCGGTCATCGTGATCGTCGCGTGGCAGTGGCTGCCGTTCGCCTTCCTGATTCTCTTCACGGCGATCCAGTCGCTCGATCAGGAGCAGAAGGAAGCGGCGCGCATCGACGGCGCGGGTCCGTTCGCGATGTTCTTCTTCATCACGCTGCCGCATTTGAAGCGCGCGGTGGCCGTGGTCGTGATGATGGAAACCATCTTCCTGCTGTCGATTTTCGCGGAAATCTATACGACGACGGGCGGCGGTCCCGGCACCGCGACGACGAATCTGTCGTACCTGATCTACGCGCTCGGCCTGCAGCAGTTCGACGTCGGCCTTGCATCGGCGGGCGGCATTCTCGCGGTGATTCTCGCCAATATCGTCGCGTTCTTCCTCGTGAGAATGCTCGCGAAGAACCTCAAAGGGGAGTACGAGTCATGAGCACGCAATCGGTCAATGTTCCGCCGCGGACTTCCGCGCTCGGCCATGCGAAGAACATCGTGCCTGGCATCGTCGCGTGGATCGTGTCGATCCTGCTGTTCTTCCCGATCTTCTGGATGACGATCACCGCGTTCAAGACCGAGCAGCAGGCGTACTCGTCGTCGCTGTTCTTCACGCCGACGCTGGAGAGCTTCCGCGAAGTGTTCGCGCGCAGCAATTACTTCGGTTTCGCGTGGAATTCGGTGCTGATCTCGGTCGGCGTCACGGTGCTCTGCCTGATCCTCGCCGTGCCGTGCGCCTACGCGATGGCCTTCTTTCCGACCAAGAAGACGCAGTCGGTGCTGCTGTGGATGCTGTCGACGAAGATGATGCCGTCGGTCGGCGTGCTCGTGCCGATCTATCTGCTGTGGAAGAACACGGGCCTGCTCGATACCGTGTCCGGCCTCGTGATCGTGTACACGCTCATCAATCTGCCGATCGCCGTATGGATGGCCTACACGTACTTCAACGAAGTGCCGAAGGACATTCTGGAAGCGGGCCGCATCGACGGCGCGACGACGTGGCAGGAAATCGTCTATCTGCTGATGCCGATGGCGTTGCCCGGTCTCGCATCGACGGGGCTCTTGCTCATCATCCTGTCGTGGAACGAGGCGTTCTGGAGCATCAACCTGTCGAGCTCGAACGCGGCGCCGCTGACGGTGTTCATCGCGTCGTATTCGAGTCCGGAAGGCTTGTTCTGGGCCAAGCTCTCGGCGGCTTCGTTGCTCGCGGTCGCGCCGATTCTGATCGTCGGCTGGGTCTCGCAGAAGCAACTGGTGCGCGGCCTTACGTTTGGCGCGGTGAAGTGAGGACGCACTCGTGAATCTCACTCCATCCCGAGACGCCAATCTCGAAGATCGCCTGCTGATCTGCGATTGCGACGGCGTGCTGATCGACAGCGAAACGGTGGCGGCGCGCGTGCTCGTCGCCGAGTTGCAGGCGCTGTGGCCGGGCGTCGATGTCGAGCCGGTCGTGATGCCGCTGCTCGGCCTGCGCATCGAGGCCGTGCTCGCCAGCGCCGCCGATACGGTGAACCGGACGCTGACGCACGATCAGGTCGTCGCCATCCGGCGGGCCGTCGAAGCCGCGGCGATGCAGGCGCCGACCGTGCCGGGCATCGCCGAGGCGCTCGCGGCCGTGCCCTTCACGAAGGCGTGCGCGAGCAACAGCTTCTCGACGTATGTCGATGCCGTGCTGCAGCGCACGGGTCTGCTGCGCTTTTTCGGCGAGCGGCGTTTCTGCGCGGACATGGTCGCGAATCCGAAGCCCGCGCCGGACGTGTATCTCGCGGCGGCGCGCGCGATGCGCATCGATCCGCTGCGCTGCCTCGTCGTCGAAGACAGCGTGACCGGCGTGACGGCGGCGCGCGCGGCGGGCATGCCGGTGCTCGGCTTCATCGGCGGCGGACACGCGACCGAAGGGCAGATCGGCGCGCTCGAAAAAGCGGGCGCGCAGGCGGTATTCGACGACATGACGCGACTGCCTGCGCTCGTCGAGCAATGGCTGCAGAACGCGACGTTGGAACTCAGATAGCGATGGCGTTTGATCGCATCGCCAATGAAGACTGGAGACACACACCATGGCTAGCCTGACACTGCGCAACATCAGCAAGCGTTATGAAGAAACCGAGGTGATGCGCAACATCAACCTCGATATCAACGACGGCGAGTTCGTCGTGTTCGTGGGCCCGTCGGGCTGCGGCAAGTCGACGTTGATGCGGATGATCGCCGGCCTCGAAGACATCAGCGGCGGCGACCTGATGATCGACAATGCGCGCGTGAATGAGCTCGCGCCCGCGAAGCGCGGCATCGCGATGGTGTTCCAGTCGTACGCGCTTTATCCGCACATGACGCTGTACGACAACATGGCGTTCGGCCTCAAGCTCGCGGGCGAGAAGAAGCCCGCGATCGACGCCGCCGTGAAGAACGCCGCGAAGATTCTGCACATCGATCATCTGCTCGATCGGAAGCCCAAGCAGCTTTCGGGCGGCCAGCGTCAGCGCGTCGCGATCGGGCGCGCGATCACGCGCAAGCCGAAGGTGTTCCTCTTCGACGAGCCGCTCTCGAACCTCGACGCCGCGCTGCGCGTGAAGATGCGCCTGGAATTCGCGCGCCTGCACGACGATCTCAAGACGACGATGATCTACGTGACGCACGATCAGGTCGAAGCGATGACGCTCGCGGACAAGATCGTGGTGCTGTCGGCGGGGAACATCGAGCAGGTCGGCACGCCGAACACGCTTTATCACGCGCCGGCGAACCGGTTCGTGGCGGGCTTCATCGGCTCGCCGAAGATGAACTTTTTGTCGGGCACCGTCGCCGCGGTGCAGAACGACGGCGTCCTCGTGAAGTACGCGACGGGCGAGACGCAACTCGTCGGCGTGCTGCCGGGCAATGCGAAGCCGGGCGATGCGGTGACGGTCGGCGTTCGTCCGGAGCATCTGCAGCCGAATTCGCCGGAAGCGGGCGATTACGGTCTCTCCGCGACGGCGATGACCGTCGAGACGCTCGGCGATGCGGCGTATCTGTACGCGGAAACCGAAGTCGCGCCGGATGGATTGATCTCGCGCATTCCGCCGCTGGAGAAGCACGCGCGTGGCGAGAAGCTGAAGCTCGGCGCGTCGCCTGAGCATTGTCATCTGTTCAACGCGGAAGGGCAGGCGTTTACGCGCAAGGTGGTCGATTCGTGGCTGCGGGAGCACGCGACGGCGGCTTGAGCGTTCCTCGGGTGTTGCGGGCGCGGTTCGTCGGGACCGCGCTTTTTCGTTTTATGCCGCGTTATTCGACCTGACACCTTTCCAAAGGGCTTCGGTGCAAAGCGCAATGTGCTCCGGACTGCGCGGATAGACTTGCTCGCGGGCCTTTACGACTTCGTTGAGCATTCCCAGCAACCGGCCTTCTAGCTCGACGCGGCTTGCGCCCCAAGTCATATCGATATCGGAGATGGCAACGCCTACGGATCGGTGCAGCTTGATCAGGGCATCGACGATATCGAGATTCGGGTCGTAGCGGATAGCGTGTTTCTGAATGAACGCGCGCCGGAACATGGTGCTCGGATTGGCTAGATAAGCCGCTCCGAGAAGAAAGCGGCCTTTGATGGTCGCATCGTCGAGCGGAAAGTCGGTTATGGATTCTTCGTCGCCAGAGAGCCTGATCTGAGAGCCGACCACGGTCACATCCGGATTCGCATCGAGAAAATCTGCCTGTTTTCGGAGACGCCCCGGTTCGGCCAGATCGTCGTGATCGATGCGCGCGATGTATTCGCCCCGGCACAGATCGAAACCGCGATTGGCGTTGGCAGGGCGGCCCTGATTGTGCTCGAGCGGGAAGATGCGGATGCGCTCGTCGTTCAGGCTTCGAACGAGTGAGAGCGTGTCGTCGGTGCTGGCGTCGTCGAGAACGAGGATTTCGAAGTCGGCGTCCTGATTGAGCAACGATTTCAACGTTTCGACGATATGCGATTAGGTGTTATAGGTTGGAACGACGATTGATATTTTTGGCATTACTAATAGTGAAGGAATAAAGTCGGCGCGTAGCTTACGTCCCAATGTCGCTCAAAAGGAACCAGCGCATCGATTAATCATTTGAGTTGCCTGCAAATCGATGATCCGCGTCAAAACCTTGTTTCTCTCGGCTTCCTCCTAATCAAATCACGACAGCGAGCCGCTAGCATGTCGTGCACATTTATGCACCTGACGCGACAAGGAGAAGCAGTGCGTTTCGACGGCTATTTCATCAATCTGGATCGGAGTCAGGATCGGCGCAAGTCGATGGAGACGCAACTGGCGAGCATCGGCTATCAGGATCGAATCGTGCGTTTCCCCGCGGTTGACGGCATCGCCCAAGGACCGTTCGACAACGCGGGCAAGAACTGCGTCTGGGCATGTCGGCAATCGCACGAACGGGTGATCCTCAACTCCTCCGCCGACACCGCCACCGTCGTGCTGGAAGACGACGTGGAACTGAGCCCGCTCTTTCCGACGCTCATCAACGATCAAATACTCGCGGCGCACATCGGCAACAATCCCGACCTCGACCTGATGTTCCTCGATTGCGCACCCGTATTCGACCGCGTGTCCCTTCTGCTGCTGGAGGCGGAGAAGCGCATGAACGGCCGCGCGAATCCGCAATTGCTCGGCGATGGCCGTCACTATTTCGACAATGTCAGTTTGTTCGACGCGAGGGCAACCTACGCGTTTTGTGCGGCGGCGTACGTTGTCACGCCGAAGGGAAAGCAGAAACTTCGTACGCTGTATTCAGCGTCGGAAGACCAGGCCGTGCCGGTCGACATGCTTTTCAGGCACTGGCTGCACTTCGACGGGCTGTCCGGCCAGCTGGTCGTTCCGTTCCTCGCAACGCCGGAATACATGAGCGCATCGACGATTTCGTACGATGCACTCGACGCGCCCGTCATCGATCAGACAGTCGGCCTGGCGATCGGCGCCATCCGCAGGCTGCTCTTCGCCGGCGATGCCAATCTCGACACGAACAGGATCGATGCGCTCATCGAAGCCGGCCCGCGTTCGCCCGAATACAAGCTAGGGCTGGAACTTGCCGCAGCGATGATGAGGGCGTCGTAAAACCGTACCCGTATCGGGCGATGCGCGATAATCTCGGCTTTCGACCGGCCACATCCGATGACCGGCGCCGAACCCCCATACCGCCATGCCCGTCCTGAACGAAATCTTCGTCTATCCGATCAAGTCCTGCGCGGGCATTTCACTGCGCCGCGCGACGCTCTTCGAGACCGGCCTCGAATACGACCGCCACTGGATGGTGATCGACACCGCCGGCGCCATGTTCACGCAACGCTCGCATCCGCGCATGGCGCTGGTCCGCACCGCGTTCGATGCCGATGATCTCGTCATCGACGCGCCCGGCATGCCGACCCTGCGCACGCCCTTGCGCGCCGAAGCGCTCGCCGATGCGAAGCCGATTCGCGCGACCGTCTGGCGCGACACCGTCGATGCGCTCGACGCGGGCGAACAAGCCGCGCACTGGTTCAGCACGTTCCTCGGCGTATCCGCGCGGCTCACGCGATTCGCACCGGCATCCCGCCGCGATGTCAGCGATAAATGGACCGCGCCGCAATCCACGCACACGCGTTTCGCGGATCAGTTTCCGTTGCTGGTCGTCGGTCAGGCATCGCTCGACGATCTCAACGCGCGGCTGTCGGCCAAAGGCGCGCCGGGCATCGCGGCGAATCGCTTCCGCCCGAACCTCGTGATCGGTGGACTCGATGCTTACGAAGAGGACTACGTCGGCGAAATGCGGATCGGCGATGCGCAATTGCGGCTCGTGAAGCTCTGCACGCGCTGTCCGATTCCGTCGATCGATCAGGCGACGGGCGCGCCGAACCCGGCATGGCCGCACGAACCGCTCGACACGATGAGCGCGTACCGTGGCAGCGACCAGTTCGACGGCGCGCTCACCTTCGGCAAGAACGCGATCGTTCTGGAAGGCGAGGGCGTTGCGCTGGAGATCGGACAGGAAGTGGAAGCGGAAATCGACTTCTGAGCCGTCAGGCTTCGAGCGCGGCCTTCGCGCACAGTTCATCGGTGACGAGCCCCGACAGCCACTTTCCCTTCAACGCCGCGACCAGTGCTTCGCGCTTGCGCTCGCCGCCCGCGAAGCCGATGGTCGGACGTTTGGGCGGCGAGTCGAGCGCGAGGCTCGTCGCGCGCGCGCCGGTCTTCGATTGCACGCGGCGGCCGTCTGCATCGATCGGCAGGCCGAGCCATTCGGCGACCGCGCCTGCCGACATCATTTCATCGACTTCCGCGCGCGTGATGAAGCCGTCCTCGTGCAGCGGGCAATTCACGCCCACGTTGCCGATGCCGACGAACGCCACGTCCGCCTTCTGCGCGAGTTCGCCGACGATGCGATACAGCCGGTGATTGACCCACTGCGCGCGCTCGGCGACGTTATCTGCCATGAGCGGCGCGGGCAGCATGAAGTGCTTGCCGCCGGTCTTTTCCGATAGCTGCTGCGCGACGTCGTAACGATTCGACGAGCCGTCCTGCGCGATTGCGCCGACCATCGACACGAAACGATGCTGCGGCCGGTCGATCTGTCCGATCTGCGCGACGCAGGCTTTCAGCGTGCGCCCGCTGCCGATCGACACGACGAGCGGCTTTTCTTCGAGCAGATAGCGCTCCATGACCTGCGCGCCGGCGACGGCGAGCTTGCGGTCGACCTGTTCGGGCGCATCGCCGTCGATGGGCACGACTTCGCACATCGCGAGGCCGTAGCGGTCGCTCAGCGCTTTGGCGAGCGAAAGACAATCGGCGATGCGGTGATCGACGCGCACGCGGATCAGGTTTTTTTCGACCGCGAAGGCGACGAGGCGCTGCGCCACCGGACGCGAGATCTGGAGCTTTTCGGCGATCTCGTTTTGGGTGTTGCCGGCGACGTAGTAGAGCCACGCTGCGCGCGTTGCGAGATCGAGTTTTTCAGTGGATTTGGGCACTGGGGGTTTGGTTTTCGGTTCTTGGTTTTTGATTTTCGCTTTCTGGCGAGGGTGTTTGTCGTGGAATCCTGATTACGTGTCGGTCTATTAGCACTGCCCCTGTGCGGGGCGGCAGTCACTTTCTTTGCTGCTGCAAAGAAAGTAAGCAAAGAAAGCAGCTACTGATACGCCCGCGGTCACACGCAATTTGGGTAGTCCTCTCGTCCATCGTGGGCTGCCTAAAGAGTGCCCTCATAGGCCCCATCGGGCTTGGCTCGCGCACGGTCTGTCTCATCGCACCACACACCAAACTGGTTCAGCACCAAATAGCTCCGGCCCGCTTCGCGGCCGACCGGTCAATCGGGTCCGCGCGTGCTTCTCTACTAACGTCTCCGTCCCGCTGCAATCGCCGCCCTTTGGTTTCCCTTGCATACCCAACGGCAGCGCGTAGCGCTGTGCCGAAGCTCTTTCGTGCTGAACCAGCGGCCATCTAAAACCAGCTCGTCAGACCGTGCGCGATCCAAGCCCGATTGGTCCTTTGAGGGCGACACTTAGGCGAGTGCCACCGAGGACGAGAGAACTACCCAAATTGCGTGTGACCGCGGGCGTGTCGAGCTGCTTTCTTTGGTTACTTTCTTTGCAGCAGCAAAGAAAGTGACTGCCGCCCCGCACAGGGGCAACGCTAATAGACCGACACGAAAACGGGATCCGGCGAAGAGAAAAAAAGCGCCAAACCCCGCACCGCCCACACGCTTCATAGAAGCTCAATACCAATACAAAATCAAGCCAACCGCGGCCGCGCCGAATCGAACAACGGCCTCACATGCTGATACAGCTCCCGAAACCCCTTCAACCGCTGCCGCAGCAACGCATGCCGTTCGGAATTCGGCGTGAATTCCTGCTTGATCTCGGGCTTCGCGAGCACCGTCGCCGGATCGCCGCCCGCCGCAAGCCACCCGAGCCGTGCCGCGCCGAGCGCCGCGCCGGTCTCGCCGCCGCCGTGCGTGCGCGTCGGGGTATCGAAGGCATCGGCGAACATCTGCGCCCAATACGCGCTACGTGCACCGCCCCCGAGCATCGATAGCGCGCGCGCCTGCGTGCCCGCGGATTGAAGCGCATCGAGGCCATCGGTCAAGGAGAGCGTCACGCCTTCGAGCACCGAATAGCCGAGCAACGCGCGATCGGTCGCGTGCGTCATGCCGAAGAACACGCCCTGCGCATACGGATCGTTGTGCGGCGTGCGCTCACCACTCAGATACGGCAAAAACAACGGCGCAGACGACAAAACATCGACAGGCAAAGATTCGATTTCCGCGAGCAGCGTCGGCTCATCCGTCGATGTCAGCTTGCACACCCAGCGCAAACAGCTTGCCGCCGACAGCACCACGCTCATCTGATGCCACCGATCCGGAATCGCGTGACAGAACGCGTGGACGGCCGAAGCCGGGTTCGGCCGAAAGCGATCGCCGATGACGCACAGCACACCCGATGTGCCCAGCGACAGAAAACCATCGCCCGGATCGGTCGCGCCGATGCCCACCGCGCTCGCGGCATTGTCGCCGCCGCCCGCCGCGACGATCACGCCTTCGCGCAAGCCGAATTCGCGCGCGAGCTCGGGCCGCAAGGTGCCCGAGGGCGCGCTGCCTTCCGCGAGCGACGGCATCTGCCGGCGCGACATGCTGCACGCGGCAAGCAACTCGTCGGACCAGTCGCGGCGCGCGACATCGAGCCAGAGCGTGCCCGCGGCATCGGATGGATCGGACACTTTCGTGCCCGTCAGATGCATCCGCAGATAATCCTTCGGCAACAGCACGCACGCGGTCTGACGGAAGACATCGGGTTCGTTGTGCGCGACCCAGAGCAGCTTCGGCGCGGTGAAGCCAGGCATCGCCAGATTGCCGGCGATCTCGTGCAGGTTCGGCGCGCGCTCGTAGAGCTCGGCGCATTCCTTGTCGCTGCGCATGTCGTTCCACAGGATCGCGGGACGCAGCACCTTGTCCTGCGAATCGAGCAGCACGGCGCCGTGCATCTGACCGGACAGACCGATGCCGCGCACCTGCGCGAACTCATCGGGGAATTTCTCGCGCAGCTTGAAGAGCGCGGCGCGCGTGCCTTCCCACCAGTCGAGCGGATTCTGCTCCGACCAGCGCGGCTTCGGACGCGAAACGGTGAACGGCGTGCCGGCCGTGCCGACGACGCTGCCGTCGCTCGCGAGCAGCAGCACTTTCACTTCGGAGGTGCCGAGGTCGATGCCTAAGTACATGAACGGACCCTTTGTCGTTGCCGGAATCGAACTTGGTCAGAAACCAGGCGGGACGCCATATCGGCGGGAGGCGCTAATTTAACGCCACGCGCGACGCCGCGCCATGAGCACATTACCCGAGCGGCGCGGCTTGCAGTTTCGCGATGCCATTAACGCGGCGATAACAGCGCGCTTATGGCCGCTTATGGCCGGTTATGGCCGCTTGCCGCCTACGGCCGATTGGCGAGCCATGCATCGACTTTCGCAATCGCGCTGCGCATCACGCGTTCGAGGCCTTCGGTCTGCGCCATGCTGCCCCACAGGAGCTTGTCGCTCGTGAAGGCCTTGACCGGATCGGGCGACGTGAAGAAGCCGTGCGCCACCTCCGGATCCATCACGCCATCCTGATACGCATACGGCAGCTTGCCCTCGTGCCAGCGTTCGAGAAAGCGGAAGAAGAGCGCAGGCAGGATCGCGGTCGAATCGGGATCGACCTTGCGCGCGAAGCATTCCGAGAGCGTCGGCGCGATGAAGCCCGGCAGCTTCGAGAAGCCATCCGCCGCGACGCGCTGGTTCGTGTCCTTGATGTACGGATTGCTGAAGCGGTCGAGCACGACATCGCGATATTTCTCGAGATCGATCGGGCTCGGCGTGAGGCAGGGAATCACGTCGTCGGTGACGTAGGCGTCGGCGAGCGCGCGGATTTCCATGTCCTGCGTGCCTTCGTGAATGTATTGCAGCCCGACGAGCGTGCCCGCCCACGCAATGCAGCTATGGCTCGCATTGAGGATGCGGATTTTCGCCTCCTCATACGGATGCACCGATTCGACCATCTCCGCGCCGACCTGCTCCCACGCGGGCCGCCCGGCGATGAAGCTGTCTTCGATCACCCACTGGATGAACTTTTCTCCCATCACGGGCGCTTTGTCGTCGAAGCCGGTCGCGGCCTTCACGCGTTCGGCGACGTCGGGCGTCGGGCGCGGCGTGATGCGATCGACCATCGCGTTCGGACACGACGTGTTCGCGATCATCCACTCGCGCAGCGCGGTCTCGCCGCGCCGTTCGAGAAATTCGAGCATGCCCGCCTTGAAGCGGTCGCCGTTGCTGCGCAGGTTGTCGCAGTTCTGCAGCGATACCTGGCCCGCGCCATTCTTCATGCGCGCATCGAGGATCGCGGCGAGCGCGCCGTAGATCGTGGTTTTTGCGCCCTTGAGGTCGGCGGCGAGATCGGGGTTCGCGGTGTCGAGCTTGTCGTGCTCGTCGAGGTAATAGCCACCTTCGGTGACGGTGAACGACACGATCTTCGTCTTCGGGTCCGCGCCCACGGCGACGAGTTCGGCGAGATCCGCGGACCACGGCACGACCTTTTTGATCGCGCGGATCGTCTCGTATTCGCGCTCGCCCTTCGGCGTGACCGTTTCGAGCGTGTATTCGCCGTTCTGCGCGGCGAGGGCATCGAGCACGGCGTTCATGTCGCCGCGAATATTGCCGACCGCGAGCGACCAGCTTTTGTCGCCCGACTCGTTCAGTCGATGCAGATACCACGCCTGGTGCGCGCGATGAAAAGACCCGGCGCCGATGTGCAGGATCACGTTGGCTTCGTTCGTCATGTCGTCTCTTCCTCTGAATGGCGGCGCGCCCGTTCTTCGCGGGCGGCTGGTCGCTTTGGCGCCACGACGGCGGCGGTCAAGGCGGTTTGAGTGAACATTTGCTCGTTCGATGATCGAATGATCGTATTCGGTTCGGCGAAAGTCAAGGCGCGAGGTGGGGTGGGGTTTGCCGCAATGCGGCGCAATTCGCGCGCCTTTGAGCGTTGGGAAGGCGAGTGGTGGAGCGCTCGCGAGCGCCGTTGCAGTGCAGCAAGCGATGCGGCAGCGGGAGATCGGGAATAACCCGTAGCGGTGATGCTTTCGGCACTAAGCGAGCCAGATGCCTTCGGATCGGGGGCAGTGTTCGAGCCGATTTCCCAGCGCGTGGATCTGCGCCTTCATGAAATCCTGTCTTCGCGTCGGTCTATTTGCACTGCCCCTGTGCGGGGCGGCACCTACTTTCTTTGCTGCTGCAAAGAAAGTAGGCAAAGAAAGCAGCTTTTCAGGCCCGCGGTCACACGCAATTTGGGTAGTCCTCTCGTCACAGGGGGCACTCGCCTAAAGAGTGCCCTCAAACACCTAATCGGGCTTGGATCGCGCACGGTCTGACGAGCTAGTTTTCCAAGGACACTGGTTCAGCACGAAACAGCATCGGCACAGCGCTACGCGCTGCCGCTGGGTCTGCAAGGGAAACCATCGGTTTGCGCGCGCAGTGTGCTAAAGATGTTAGGAGCGAAGCGCGTGCCTCCCCGATTGACCGGTCGGCCGCGAAGCGGGCCGGAGCTATTTGGTGCTGAACCCGTTTGGCGTGTGGTGCGATGAGACGGACCGTGCGCGATCCAAGCCCGATTAGGTGTTTGAGGGCACTCTTTAGGCAGCCCACGATGGACGAGAGGACTACCCAAATTGCGTGTGACCGCGGGCGTATCGGAAGCTGCTTTCTTTGCTTACTTTCTTTGCAGCAGCAAAGAAAGTGAGTGCCGCCCCGCACAGGGGCAGTGCTAATAGACCGACACGAATACGGGATCCAACGACAACCAAGACCCCGAAAAAAACACGTCACCGCGCATGCAAACTCGGATGCGCATCAAACACCGGTCCTTGCACGAAATGCACATCGAACTGCTGAAGCGCATTGAACTGCGCCTCATCGCAGACATTCGAAAAGATGAGCGGAATCCTCAACCGATGTGCATACGCCACGAGATGCTTCACCACCGAATCCCGTAAAGCCTGCGCCGCATCCATCTTGATGAAATCGAGCCGCGCCATATCCGACACTGCCATGATCTGCCCGGCATTCGGCAGATTCCCCGCGACCTTGAATCCGTAATGCTGATAGCTCTTCGTGAGATACCCAAGAAACGTCTTGTGCGCGACCGCCGCCGCAGGCAATTCGATCACCACCCGCGACGGGTTCATCCCGAACTCCATCAGCACGGAAGAGAAGTGCAGTCCGTGGTCATACTTCACGCTCTTCAATAGCCGCTCATGCACGCGCAGAAACAAAAGCCCCGGCCGATGCGGCCCGAAGAAATTGAACGCATGCAGCGCGCGCGACAGCCGGTCCAGCACGACCAGCTCGCGATCGTCTTCCAGTTGTCCGAACGGATCGCGCGGCGCATCGCCCTGAATGAGCGTCAACGCCTGCACGCCGAGTTCATCGCCGAAACGCTCCGCGCTCTCCGGCGATGCGCTCAAAGTCTGCGGAAAGCTGTGCGTGCCGACATCGAAGATAGGCTCGTAGGCGCTCGAAATGCACAAATCGCGGTAATGCGCGATCGCCTGACCGGCGTGCTCGTTCTCGCCAAGCACGACATGCGCGCCAAGAAACGGATGTTCCGCGGCGCGGGCGACGAGTTCAGGCAGGGACGGGGCGATCATGGATGGAGCGTCGAGTTCGTGAGGCGTGCCGTACCGGGCAATTTTCATTCGAATGGTCGATGGTATCAGCGCGCAACGCCGCGTCCAGCACCAAATTCACATATTGATATGCGCGGCGAGGCCCGTCGATTAAGGGTATACGATGAATTTCACTAATCGTAATTGGTTTTACCATCCGTAAATTGCAGCGACGACATGCCGCGCACGGCGCCGTCGCCTGAACCGTTGCACTTTTCGTCGAGGATTCCGACCATGCCAACGTTCGAGACGCACACGGACGCGAACCAGCACTATCAATCGGGTTTCGCCAACGACTTCGCCACGGAGGCGCTGCCGGGCGCGTTGCCGATCGGCCGCAACTCGCCGCAACGCGCCGCTTACGGCCTGTACGCCGAGCAGCTTTCGGGCACCGCGTTCACCGCGCCGCGCGCGCACAATCGCCGTTCGTGGCTCTATCGGATACGTCCGGCGGCCGTGCACAAGCCGTTCACGCGCATTCCCGCCGACATGCTGCGCGCGAAACTCGTGGCCAATTTCACCGATGTTCCGCCGACGCCGCCGAACCAGTTGCGCTGGGATCCGCTGCCGATGCCCGCCGCGCCGACCGATTTCATCGACGGCTGGGTGACGATGGCCGGCAACGGCGCCGCGGAATCGATGTCCGGTTGCGCGATCCATCTCTACGCCGCGAACCGCTCGATGCAGGACCGCTTCTTCTACAACGCCGACGGCGAATTGCTGATCGTGCCGCAGCAGGGACGTCTCGCGATCTTCACGGAACTCGGCAAGCTCGATATCGAGCCGCACGAAATCGCGGTGATTCCGCGCGGCGTGCGCTTTTCGGTGACGCTGCCCGATGGCGAAGCGCGCGGCTACATCTGCGAAAACTTCGGCGCGCTGCTGCAATTGCCCGATCTCGGTCCGATCGGCTCGAACGGGCTGGCGAATCCGCGCGACTTCCTCACGCCGAACGCCGCGTATGAAGACCGCGAAGGCAGGTTCGAACTCGTCACGAAGATGAACGGCGTGCTTTGGCGCGCGGACATCGGTCATTCGCCGCTCGATGTCGTCGCGTGGCACGGCAATTACGCGCCGTACAAGTACGATCTGCGCCACTTCAACACCATCGGCTCGATCAGCTACGACCATCCGGATCCGTCGATCTTTCTCGTGCTTCAATCGCCGAGCGACACGCCGGGCGTCGATTCCATCGACTTCGTGATCTTCCCGCCGCGCTGGCTCGCCGCGGAAGATACGTTCCGGCCGCCGTGGTTTCATCGCAATGTCGCGAGCGAGTTCATGGGACTCGTGCACGGCGTCTACGACGCGAAGGCCGAAGGCTTCGTGCCCGGCGGCGCGAGCCTGCACAACTGCATGTCGGGGCACGGGCCGGATGCGGAAACGTTCGAGAAGGCATCGAAGAGCGATACGTCGAAGCCCGCGAAAGTCGACGCCACGATGGCCTTCATGTTCGAGACGCGCACGCTCATCAAGCCGACTCAGTTCGCGCTCGAAACCGCGCAGTTGCAGGCGAATTATTACGAGTGCTGGCAAGGTCTCACGAAACACTTCAACCCGGAGCAACGATGAACGACGCGCTGAAGGCCACACTCGCGCCCACTTTGAAGAGCTGGATCCAATCCGCGAACGATCCCGCGAGCGACTTCCCGATTCAGAACCTGCCGTTCGGCATATTCAGCGACGCGGTGAACGCGCAGCCGCGCGCGGGCGTCGCGATAGGCGACTGGATCGCCGATCTCGCCGTGCTCGCAGACGCGCGTCTGATCGATGCGCGCGGCACGTTCCACGCATCGCGCCTGAACGACTTCATCGCGCTCGGACGCGAGACGTGGCGAGGCGTTCGTATCGCGCTGTCCGCGTTGCTCGCGCACGGCAATGCGACGTTGCGCGACGACGAAGCCTTGCGCCGCCGCGCGCTCGTGCCGCGCTCCGATGCGACGATGCATCTGCCGGTCGAGATTCCTGGCTACACGGATTTTTATTCGTCGAAGGAGCACGCGACGAACGTCGGCTCGATGTTCCGCGATCCGAAGAACGCGCTTCTGCCGAACTGGTCGGAATTGCCGGTCGGCTATAACGGGCGCGCGTCGTCGGTGGTCGTGAGCGGCACGCCCGTGCGCCGCCCGAACGGTCAGATCAAGCTGCCGAACGAAGAGCGCCCGATCTTCAGCGCGTGCCGCAAGCTCGATATCGAACTGGAGGCGGGCTTCATCATCGGGCGCGGCAATGCGCTCGGCGAGCCGATCGCGTGTGAGGACGCGGAGGCGCATATCTTCGGCATGGTGCTGCTCAACGACTGGAGCGCGCGCGATATCCAGCAATGGGAGTACGTGCCGCTCGGCCCGTTCAACTCGAAGGGCTTCGCGACGACGATCTCGCCGTGGATCGTCACGCTCGATGCGCTCGAACCGTTTCGCACCGCGACGCCCGCGCAGGATCCGCAACCGCTCGCGTATCTGCGTCACGAAGGCGATCACGCGTTCGATATCGAACTGGAAGTCACGCTGCGTCCGGAAGGCGCGCACACGCCGACGACCATTTCACGCACCAACTTCAAGCTGATGTACTGGTCGATGGCGCAGCAGCTCGCGCATCACACGGTTGGCGGATGCAATACGCGCGTCGGCGATCTGATGGGATCGGGCACGATAAGCGGGCCGACGCCGGATTCGTGCGGCAGCCTGCTCGAAAGCACCTGGAACGGCCAGCGGCCCGTGAAGCTGGAAGAGGGCGGCGAGCGCGCGTTTCTACAGGACGGCGATGAAATCACCCTGCGCGGATGGTGCCAGGGCGAGGGATATCGCGTGGGCTTCGGCGAATGCGCGGGACAGATTTTGCCGGCGCGCGGGTGATCGATTACGAAGGACGGAGCGGCCCGATTGGGCCGCTTCACGCAATACACGGATTACATCGAGCAGCGTGAGTGTGAGTTGCTCGAGCACTCGGCTATGAATCGGCAACGCGTGCCGCACTTAAGAGGGTGCACCGCCCGTGCTTGCGGATAGCTTCTTCGTCATCTTCTTCGTCGCCGCGGTCGCGCAGATCGCAAGCGCCGCTGGCCGCATCGACCCGTTGCCCCATTCCCTGCGCGCTGACTTTTCGCACGATTCATCGCGGGCCTTTCTCCAATTCGCGATTTTCGCTTCGAGTGCGGCCTTGCGCTCAGGATGTTCGCCGATCTGCTTCTCCACGACCTGCTGCAGGTCGCGCTCGGCGACGATCTGGTCGCGCCACGCGCAGAAATTCATGCTGGTCTGACTTGAATCGCAATTGTTTAGCAGTGCGCCGACTTCACTGGCCGGCAGACCGCTGCGGGCCGCGATCTCGTCGGCCGGCGTCTGATCGGCACGCGCGGCGGCCGACATCATCAAGAGTAACCAGAAGCAATGTTTTCTCACGGTGCGCTCCGTCGCTGGAACGGGGCGGTCTCCAGCCGACGCCGGTTTACGAGACCATTCGACCGCACTGCGGAAAGTCGACGCCCACGAGCGTCGCGCGGATGGATATAGACGCGATGATTCATGTGCGACACGACGCCCGCATCATCGTTCTGGTTCGCCGAGCGCAGTGCGTCGAATGCACCGGCATTGCCGACATTGTAGGTGTAGCTCACAAGCTCATCGAATTGCGCCTGCGTCAATTCTCGCTGTGTGACGGTTCTACGTACCTGGGCTTCTGCTCGGCCGACTCCCGTAGCCAGCTGCGCATTGACCTGAGCTGGCGTAACCGGGCGGCGCAGTTCTTCGGCCGTGCATAGCCCTGTGTGTGCGAGCGTGCCCACGCCGAAGGTGCAGTTGTTCGCTTGATCGTTGTAATAGGCCATGACCGCGTGTTCCCGCGTCCGCAGCTCGGCCCGGCCTGCCTCGCTCAGCTGCATATTTTCGTTTGCCATCGCCGCCCTCTCGTAGCGCTGTTCGTGGTCCGTCGCGTCAGTCGATCCGCTTCGTGCGACAAGCGGCTCAAGTCGTCAAAAAAAGAAGGTAACGAATTGCGTCGAATGAAGGGCGAGGCGATCCGTAAATCTTCGTTGAATTCTGCGACGCGGCTTCTTCGGGTTGCTTGAATGGTCGCTCGCTTTCAGTCGAATAACGCAATCTATTGCCGTGAAGCTGGAAGAGGGCGGCGAGCGCGCGTTTCTACAGGACGGCGATGAAATCACCCTGCGCGGATGGTGCCAGGGCGAGGGATATCGCGTGGGCTTCGGCGAATGCGCGGGACAGAT